>DAHUYM010000033.1 GCA_027315205.1 Leptospirillum sp.
CTGCAACCAACATGATGAGGCGTTCATGACTCCTGTCTTATTCCTGTTCCCCTCTTGTGAACCTTATAGGATGTCTTATGTTAAAGATGTCATGGCTTTTCCGTTGGCGGCCGGTCAGGGACCGACATGGATCAGATTCATGAGCGCCGCGTCCCGGTCGACGGTTTCGGACGCCTGCCCCAGGTTATGGCCCTCGGGCACGGTCAGCACGCGGACCGTCACGTCCAGCTGGGAGCCCAGGTCGGTATAGTTTCCGACGACCAGCCGGTCCGCCCCGACCTTTCGGCCGATCTCGAGAAGGGAGCGGGTGTCGACGATCCCCTGTTCGATCGCCTCCCTCCGGAGGAGCTGGTGGATCTGCCCCGGATCGATGACGATGTACTTTCCGACCTTGCCGATATCCGTCCCCATCTTGAGGGCCAGGTACCTGCCGAGCGCATGGGATTCTCCGCCGATGTCGGTGAAGCGGATCACCGCCACCTTTAAAAGTCCGTCCGCGGACGGGCTGGCTCCCAGGACGCCGAGCACCGCAGAGTCGAGCTTTTGCACGAGATCGTCCAGCGTAGCGGCCGACGCCCTCTCCGGCGGCGCGATCTCGGCCGGTTTGGGCGGCACGTACGAGACAGCCGGCGAGGTCTGGCAGGAGGCGAGGAACGCCCCGGACACCACACAACCCGCAATGAACAGAAATCCCGGCCAGCCTGTCGGACGTTTCCGTCCCCGAATCAAATGATCTTTCACGCGCGCCTAACTCCCGAGAGTTCCCGGATTCATCCGGAGATCGTGTTCAAGCCGCAGTTCGTCCAGGAGCCCCCGGAGCTGGAGGAGTTCATCCTGGAGGAGCTCCCCCCGTCCCGCGTGTTCTTCGATGGCGCGCTCCACTTCTAGCCACCGGGTTTCGGAAACGAAATGGTCCTGCTCCACATCCGTGTCGATCTTGAGAAGCGTGTCCTTCAGGATTTCGTAAGATGTCATGGTATTCCCCCTTCATCCGGGTGGTTTCGATCCGTTCTCCCGATTTCCATGATACACCCGTATCTCGGGAAAATGGATCAAGGGCTCCGCCCCGATATGTTAGAATGAAAAAAGCCCGGGATCCCGACGGAAAATCCGGGAACACGGGTCCTATTCCTCAGCATTTTTCAGTCCAAACATATTCAGACAGGAGGATTCAAAATGGTTGGAACAAAAGCAAGGCTTGCCATTGCGGCGATCGTGACTTCGGCATTTCTGGCCTCTCCGGTGATGCTCCCTTCCGCAAGCGCCGCCGAAACGTCGCTTAAAATCGTATCGCCCAAAAGCGGAGCCACGGTCAAGAGCCCGTTCGACCTCAAGTACATCTACCACAAGGGTCCCCGGGCCAACCATGTTCACGTCTACGTCGACGGGGACCTCTACAAGCCCACACATGACAATCCCGTCTCGATGGACCTCCCTGCAGGCAAGCACCTCATCGTCATCAAGGCGGCGACCAGGCATCATCATCTCCTGGGACCCAAGGCCCAGGTCACCGTCACGGTCCAATAGCGCCCGATCACCCCGACCCGACCGTCTCTTCCTCCCGACCTCCGGCCGGGAGGAAGGGGGTCAGGTCCCCACCTCCAAAACCGCAGCCCCCTCTATCCGGTCTTCCTTCAGGTCCACGAGAGCGCGATTCGCGTCCCCGAGCGGGTAAACCGTCACATGGGGCGTGATCGGCTCTCTCGAGATCCAGTCGAACAGTTCACGTCCGTCCCGGCGGGTGTTCGCCGTCACGGACCCCAGGGAACGCTCGTAAAACAGGTGGGCCTCGTAATCGAGGGAGGGAATGCCGGAAAGATGGATGCCCGCGATCAGGAGACGG
>DAHUYM010000034.1 GCA_027315205.1 Leptospirillum sp.
AGGCGACTGGAAAAGAGATCCCGAATGGATTTCGGACAGCATGCGGTCGAGCTCTTCCAGGACGTCCTCGGGTTTGATCGGAGTATGAAGGGGAGGAGCCTCTTTCATCCCTTCCGGAGTCCGGTCGACCTGGCAGTAGACGCAGTCGAAGGTGCACCCCTTCTCGGGGTTCAGGTTGATCCCGACCGAAATTCCTCCCGAGCGGCGGGAGAGGACCGGGTAGATATAGCGGTTCGACCGGAACGTCCGGTCGTGTCGTGTATAGAGCGAATTCAATGTCGCCAATGTTTGTTCCAGAAAGCGGGATCCTGATACGTTTCGTTCGCATTGCCGGTGTCGTGAAACTGGACCGGGTATTCGGTCTCGTCCAGGACCGCCCTGGCGTGCACAGTACCATCGGGCCTGTTCTTCCCATAGACCTGGAAAGCCCCGAGCGTGATCTCCTCCATGTCGGAAGGGCAGGGGTCGGGAAAGAACACTCCCGGTCCCGAAAAGCCGACCGGATGGAAGGCCATGCCGTTTCCCCGGATCAGCCGGTCCAGGTGGCGGTTGTCGGCTTCGTCCCGGCCGACGATGACCCAGGTTTCTCCGAACCGGAAATGGCGCCCGTAGCGGAGAAGTGGGGCCAGGGCCGTCGTCCGGTTTCCGTCCAGCGCGATGAAATCGGTCACCCGTTCCTTGAAATTATGGTCTGTCAGGAGACAGCCTCCGGCCGGACTGGGAACATGGGAGAACCGGAACGTTGCCGCGAGTTCGATCTGAGGTTTCCGGGACCGGCCGGCCCATCCCAGGAGTTTCTCCCGGTCGACCCATCCCTTCTTTTCGGGGAGGGTTTCCGGGAGAAGGCGGGCCGAGAGCGGCCGCAGGATCCATCCATCCATCCCGGCTTCCCGGTCGATCAGGAACAGGGTGTCCCTCTTCTGGCTCATCGGGCGCTGGCCGACCACTTCTCCCGTCACGAGAAACGTGGCTCCGACCTGGTCCATCACCTCTTTCCCGATCTTGAACATCAGGATCCGGCAGTCGATGCAGGGGTTGACCACGGAACCGTATCCGAATTCGGGGTTCTTCAGGACCTCGATGAACTCCGGGCCCTTGGGGCGCCGGATGAGATCGATCCCGATCTCGTCCGCCATGCGTTCCGGATTGTTGTCGCACCCGAAAGGACTTTCGAGATGGAGCCCCACGAGGTCGACCCCCATGTCCCGGACGATTTTTCCGGCCAGCGAGGAGTCGAGTCCCCCCGACAGCAGAAGGACGGCTTTCATTTTTTCGTGTCTTCCGTATCCATGATCACCTCGTGGATCTCGAGCACGTTGGGGCCGGAGAACATTTCTTTCGGAGGCCGCGGACCCGAATGCGCTTCCCGGAAGGAGTCGGATTTGGTCCAGGCCGTGAAAGCGTCCATCGATTCCCAGAACGTCATGACGGAGTAATATTCGCTGTCGACGGGCTTTAAAATCATGTTCCGGACGAATCCCGGCGAATGTTCGACAAGACCTCTCCGGTTCCGGAACCGTTCCTCGAAATCCTTTTCGTACCCTTTGGCGACCCGGATGCGGTTGGCGACGACAACCATCCCCTTCCTCCTTGGTTATGGGTTTTGGTATCAGAAACGAATCATGATCGGAGCGGTTTAAGTTCCAGAACTTTTTCGGCGTAGAGGAACAACCGGTCCCTGTAGTCCAGGACGCGGGGCGACTGCTGTACCAGAAGGTTGTAGAACTCTATCCAGTCCTCTTCCTCTGAAAGATATCCGTGGGAGGCAGTATTTCGAAGCTCCCGCTCGATCGCCCATTGCTC
>DAHUYM010000035.1 GCA_027315205.1 Leptospirillum sp.
CCGCATAAACCCGATGAATCTCTGGTCAACATCCTCCCCTTTCCCGGACCTGATCCTTATGTGCGATACCGCACAGTTGCAGTGAGATTCGTGTGTTATCTTCGTGTGGTATCTTTTGAATGATTCTTTGTTTTATCTGGACATAACGTTTTCTTACTAACGGGTGGAGGATTTCATGAAACTGATCAGATGGGTAAGGCTTGCATTCGCGGGAACCCTCCTTGGAATGTCCCTGACAGGTTGTGTGATGGCCGGAAGTCCCCTCGTCGGAAGTATCTATTCCGACTCCAAATGGGACGGGGCCGTAAACCCTGGGACCCCTGGCGACAAGGTGGGTACTGCGTGCCAGGCGGGAGTACTCGGATTCACGCTCGAAGGAGACGCGAGCATCACGGCGGCGATGAAAGATGGTGGGATCACAAAGATCTCCTATGTGGACCACGAATCCACGAATGTTCTTTATGTTTATGGCAAGTATTGCACCATTGTCCATGGACGCTGATCGGTAGAACAGACAATCGGGCGGAGAGGGCGGTCGACAAAGGCTCTCTCCCCTTTTTTTCGAACCCCTCCCGTACGAGACGCCGTCCATCGGTTACAGTCCGCCTTCCCTCCTATGGAGCCTGTTCAGGACAAGTCCAAACAGTTCTCGATCGACAGTGGCCCATGGTCTGCTTGCGAAGATCAAGATCGACTTGTGCGTCGCAAAAAAAATGTGCCATGATGATGGGTCCTAAAGGGGGCTCGTTTTCCGGAACGAGCCCGTATTTCCATGGGAATCCGAACCCGGGGCTGTCGTCCGCTTCGACCCTTTTCAACGGATACCCCGGGATTCCGGCACGCCCCTACTTACGCCGTTTGCCCTATTTTCCTTACGACCCTGAAAGGGGACGCATGATCAAGCGCCTGGCATTCTTC
>DAHUYM010000036.1 GCA_027315205.1 Leptospirillum sp.
TTTCCGTCCTCCTGTACGGACCGACCGGGTCGGGAAAGACCTTCGGGATCGTCTTCGACCATCTGAAGAAGCTCGAAGCCTCCGGCCGGCTCGACGGGGTGGTCCTGATCCCCTGCACCGACGGCATGGAGGACTACGATCTCCTGTCGAAGCCCATCCCCATCGGACCGGAGGAGAAGGTCCGGATGCTCCTCGACCTGTCGAAGCAGTTCCCGGAGGTGGACTTCTCGGCGATCTCCCGGACCCTGGGGGACTGGACCCGTGTGGAGGGTCCCCTGAAAGCCGCGTTTCGGCGGGCGTCGAACGGGGAGCGTCTGGCGGTGGTGTTCGACGAGCTGAACCGGGCCTCGCGGTCGGCCCGGAACCTGGTCCTGAAAGCGATCGACCCGGTGCTGGGGCATTACGAGCTCCACGACTTCACCAGCGGGGAGATCCTGAACGCCCCCATCGGTGCGTTGCAGTTCTGCGCCACCTGTAACCTGGGGGCCTCCTACAGCCAGACCCACGACCTGGACGAGTCGCTCCTGGACCGCTTCCAGTCGGTTCTGTTCGTGGACTACTCGACAAAGCTCGAACGCCGGATCCTGGCCGCGGAAGGGCTGGGCAAAGAGCAGGCCGACCGGCTGGTGCACGTGGCGGTGTCTTTGAGGGACGCCTACAAGATGGGGCATCTGGCGGCACCCTTGTCGACCCGGCATCTGAAGAACTGGGCCCGGGCGATCGCGCGGGGGGCGGATCC
>DAHUYM010000037.1 GCA_027315205.1 Leptospirillum sp.
CCTGGCGGCACGCGGTGCGCATGATGCACGAGTCGATTTCGCCGATGAGCCCGATCTCCGTGGCCAGCGGCACGAAGTGGCGCGGGTCGACGAGGGCGCCCTCGGGGTGGGGCCAGCGCACCAGTGCCTCGAAACCGACGACATGGTTGGTCTGGAGGTCGAGGACGGGCTGGTAGTACGCGACGAGGTCGTTGTTGGAGATGGCGGCCCGCAGCTCCTCCTCCAGCTCGATGCGGGCGAGCACGAAGGTGTGCATCTCGGCCCGGTACACCTCGAAGCAGTCCTTGCCCCGCTTCTTCGCCTGGTACATGGCGATGTCGGCGTTGCGGAGCAGCTGCTCGCTCGTGATGCCCTCCTCGTCGAACGCGATGCCGATGCTGCATGCGCCGCTGAGCGTCTTCGTCCCGAGGCGGACGGGGAGCCGGAGCGATTCGAGGATCTGCTGGGCCAGCTCCTCGGCGGCCTGCCGTGAGGGCAGGTCCTCGATCAATACCGCGAATTCGTCCCCACCGAGTCGGGCGGCGGTGTCGGAGGGCTGCAAGACCTCGACGAGGGTCGTGGCCACCCGCCGCAGGAGCTGATCCCCCTCGCCGTGCCCCAGGCTGTCGTTCACGGTCTTGAAGTCGTCGAGGTCGAGGAAGAGCACGGCGAGG
>DAHUYM010000038.1 GCA_027315205.1 Leptospirillum sp.
CCAGCCAAGTAATGGCCGATGTTTTGCGGGATTCGCGAGACGTCTAGCACACCAAGAGCCTTTCCTGCTGATTGTCCGCACCTCTCGGATTGTCACTGCGGCAGAGCCGCGAGTACCAGAGGATTCTCGGAGTTTCCAGCATATAGCCAGGTTTATTTACGTAACTACAATACGGTCATACTCTGCAGCTGCGTCACTCTCTATAGTTACGGCCGCCGTTTACCGGGGCTTCGATCAGGAGCTTCGCCTTGCGGCTGACCCCATCAATTAACCTTCCGGCACCGGGCAGGCGTCAGACCCTATACGTCCACTTTCGTGTTTGCAGAGTGCTGTGTTTTTGATAAACAGTCGCAACGGCCAGTTCACTGCGACCCGCAGCTGCTCAGTGACGCACGTCACCACAGCCGCGGGCGTACCTTCTCCCGAAGTTACGGTACCATTTTGCCTAGTTCCTTCACCCGAGTTCTCTCAAGCGCCTTGGGATTCTCACCCTGCCTACCTGTGTCGGTTTGCGGTACGGTCGTCGTCATCTGAAGCTTAGAGGTTTTTCCTGGAAGCGTGGCATCAGTGACTTCGTCCCTTGCGGGACTCGTCTCGGTGCTCGGTGTATGAACCCCCGGATTTGCCTAAGGGTTCCACCTACCGCCTTTCC
>DAHUYM010000039.1 GCA_027315205.1 Leptospirillum sp.
CCCCGGAGAGGGGAGTGAAATAGACCCTGAAACCGTATGCGTACAAGCAGTGGAAGCTCCGCAAGGAGTGACTGCGTACCTTTTGTATAATGGGTCAGCGACTTACTGTCTGTGGCAAGCTTAACCATTTAGGGGAGGCGAAGGGAAACCGAGTCTGAATAGGGCGCACAGTCGCAGGCAGTAGACCCGAAACCGAGTGATCTAGCCATGGCCAGGGTGAAGGTGCGGTAACACGCACTGGAGGCCCGAACCCACGCCCGTTGAAAAGGTCGGGGATGAGCTGTGGCTAGGAGTGAAAGGCTAATCAAACTCGGAGATAGCTGGTTCTCCTCGAAAGCTATTTAGGTAGCGCCTCATGTGTATCCTGCCGGGGGTAGAGCACTGTTATGGCTAGGGGGTCATCGCGACTTACCAAACCATGGCAAACTCCGAATACCGGTACGGACTGCATGGGAGACACACGGCGCGTGCTAACGTGCGTCGTGAAGAGGGCTACAACCCAGACCGCCAGCTAAGGTCCCAAAATCAGCGCTCAGTGGAAAACGATGTGGGAAGGCTCAGACAGCCAGGAGGTTGGCTTAGAAGCAGCCATCCTTTAAAGAA
>DAHUYM010000003.1 GCA_027315205.1 Leptospirillum sp.
TCCAAGAAATCGGACTAAATTCATGGGGCGATTCTAGCGACCGCACCCTCCTCTGTCAAGGACGCGATCCTCTTTCAATCAAGAATGAAGACAAGATATTACTGAAAGATCGGATTTTCTCCTGTCTTTCGGCAATGGGCGACTTTCCAGATGGAATAACTCAAGACCGGCAAAGCCACGCCAACCATAATCAAGGCGATCAGGACATTCCCGACGTCGACGGATTTGCCGAATGAAAGCTGGACGAACGAGTAAACTCCCCCCAGGAAAAATATCAGTCCCCCCCAAAGAAGAGTTTGGCTTCCCGTGTTGAATCCGATCGTACGGATTTCTTCTTCGTTGAATCGGCGTGTTACGCGGAGAGCGGTCCCGAAGATCCCTCCGAGGACCATCAGCATGATCATTGTTCCGAGTCCGAACAAAAGCCCCGGCAAGAATCCTGTCCAGGACGAAGACATGCGGGGCGCCGCGGTCGTATAGATGAATAGTGCGAACGGTCCGAAACCGAAACCTGCGATAAACCCGTGTATCAGTGCCCAATGGGGAGGAATCGCATCGTTCCCGGAACCGTTTGAAGAGCGGTGCAGAAATGAAAAGATGGACCTGTTTTGTTCAACGGCTTCGGTCTGTTCGTGATGGTGTCCCAGAAAGTGGAGATGAGGGTATTTCTTTTTCCGGATAATGTACCAGCCCGCCAGTGCCATGACGGCCCCCACAAGAATGTCGACAGCCGGGTTCGTGGCTTCTTTGGTCAACCAGGGAGCCAAGAGCAGGTAAGCAAATTCCGAAGCGATGGCGCGTTGAATCATGAATGCCAGGGAAAAAAAGAATCCGGACCTTACGCCTTGGCGCCCCGTGGCGTTTCCAATAGCGTAGCTGAATGTGATCGGCCATGTATGTTCATCCGGTAGCAAACCATGCAGGAGGCCGTATCCAAGGGATTCCAAAAGGAGTAAAATCATCGGGCCGTTCCCTCTGTTGTTCATGCGAATTCAGGATCTCTGAAATGATACCAACTATCACTTCCGGACACAAATGTCGCGTGTTTTTGTAAGGGGTTTTTCTGCATCGATCATTCGATAGTCATTGTGACGACCACCATTGTAGGAACGATCGGGATTCTTGGTGAACAAAAGCGCCATTGAAGGATTGAACCATGAGCAAAAAGAGGCCGTCATGGCCCCGGACGGACCTTCATTGGTCCTGGCCGGAGCGGGTTCGGGAAAAACGAGGGTCCTGACGCACCGGGTCGCCTATCTGCTGGAAAAAGGTGTTCCCTCACACCGTATCCTGGTCCTTACGTTCACGAAGAAAGCCTCCCGCGTCATGCAAACCCGCCTGGCCGACCTATTGTCGACCCCACAGGCCCTGATCTGGTCTGGAACGTTCCACCACGTCGGGTATCGTCTGATCCGGGAGTTTGGTGTCCGCATAGGGATTTCCGGCGCTCCAACCGTGATCGACCGGGAAGATCAGATCGATCTATTGAAGAGCCTTCTCGACCAGTTTCCGGAGGCAACGCGTAAAGCGTTTCCACCGACTGCAACGTTCTTGAACGCGATCAGCCTTTCCAATAACCTAGGAAGCGAAATCGGGGACCTGGTCTACGACAGGTTCCATTCCCTGATCCCTTTCAGGGACGAGTTGCCCATGCTCATGAAGACCTACGAAGATCGAAAAAGGGAATTCCGCTTTCTCGATTTCGATGATCTTCTTTTGTTCTGGTTGCGGCTTCTTGAAACGGACCCTGAAGTTCTCTCCCTTCTCCAGAATCGGTTCCGGTTCATACTGGTCGACGAATATCAGGACACCAATCCCCTCCAGTCTCGGATTCTCGATCTCCTGGCCAAGTCTCACGGGAGCCTTTTCGTCGTTGGGGACGACAGCCAGAGCATTTATTCCTTCCGGGGAGCCCATGTCGAGAATATCCTCACGTTTTCCGACAGGTATCCCGAGACGCGGATTTTCCGACTGGAAACGAACTATCGGTCGACACCCCCGATTCTCGATCTCGCGAACCGGATCATCCAGTCCAACGAACGACGGCTCGACAAGACCTTGCGTCCATTCTTCACGGAAGGAGGCGAGGTTCCCGTTCGGGTCAACCTTTATTCCGATTCGGACCAGGCGCATTTCATCGCCTCGACGATCGGCAACATGATCGACCGGGGCGTATCCCCTGGAGAGATCGCCGTATTGTACCGCTCCCACTTCCTGAGTCTACCGGTTCAATTTGAGCTGGCCCGGAGGAAAATTCCTTTTGGCGTCACGTCGGGACTCAGGTTTTACGAGCAGGCCCACATCAAGGATATACTTTCCCATCTGAGGCTCCTGGAAAATCCTCAGGATCCTCTGTCCCTGAACCGGCTTCTTCGCATGATCCCGAAGGTGGGGAACCGTTCCTCGGAGAAAATTATCGGACTTCTTCGGGAAACGTCCGACCCGTTCGAAGGACTGCAAGAGGAGACGCTTCTCGGAAAATCTCCCGCGGCCGCCCGGGACAGCATCCGAAAGCTCGGGAAAAGGATGGTTGCCTTGAGAAAAGCCTATCAGGATGGCATGAGCATTGGGGGACTCGTCATGGAGGTTCTCGAAAGCGGGTACCGGAAGGACCTTTACGATCTCAGGGAGAATCCGGAAGACCGGGAAGACGATCTTTCCGCCTTTGCGGAACAGCTGTCCGGACAGACCGATCTCGCGAATTTCCTTGGGGAGATCACCCTGCTCGAGAATCTTGAAGAGATCGCTCTGTCGGGTACAAACGACTACGAGCGCGTCAATTTGTCCACGATCCATCAGGCGAAAGGCCTGGAATGGAACACGGTTTTTGTCCTTTCTCTGAATGAAGGATTGTTTCCCTCGGAACGATCCCTTGAACGGCAGGGAGATCTCGAAGAAGAACGGAGACTGTTCTATGTCGCGACGACAAGGGCGCGGCGGGATCTCTATTTGTGCGTTCCCGAAAGCTCGACCTCAAGGGGGAGGGGGGAATTCCTCTACCCTTCCCGATTCCTTTCCGAAATCGGGGAAGAATTCGTCCGTGAGCAACGGTACGAAGCGTGGCATCTGTGAAAAAGCGTTTCGTCACAATCGAACTTTCGGTTCTTTAAGGATAGCCCATGTCATCGACGGACCAATTCGTTCATCTGCACGTCCATACCCAATACAGTCTTCTTGACGGCGCCAACAAGATCGAACCATTGATGCAGAAAACCAAGGCATACAATATGCCGGCGATCGCCATGACCGACCACGGAAATCTATTCGGTGCCGTTGAGTTTTTCCAGGCCGCCAGGAAACACGGGGTAAAGCCGATCATCGGCTGCGAGGTCTATATCACGCCTCGATCGCGTTTCGAGCGTCAGGACCTTCATTTCCTGGGGGACGGCGTCCACCAGGGGAAAAAAATCAACAACGCGTCGTTTCATCTGATTCTTCTGGCCCGAAATGCCGCAGGATACAAGAATCTTCTGAAAATCGTCTCTTTGTCCCATCTGGAAGGGTTCTATTATCGGCCCAGAATTGATTTCGACCTTTTGTCCCAATACAGGGACGGACTGATCGCTCTGTCCGGCTGTCTAAAGGGGCAGATCGCCTATATGCTGACGAGGGGTGACGAAGATCGCGCCTATGCGACAGCGGGCCTCTTCCGGGATCTGTTCGGGGCGGAAAATTATTTTCTCGAAATCCAGGGAAATGGCCTGGAAGACCAGCTTTCGGCCAATAAAGAAATCGTTTCGATGTCCAGGAAAATGGGCATTCCGCTTGTTGCCACCAACGACTGTCATTACCTTGAGCAGGGAGACGCGGTTCCCCACGACATTCTCCTCTGCCTCCAGACTGGCAAGACGATGGGGGATCCCAACCGTCTCAGGTTCGGGTCGCATGAGTTCTACCTGAAATCCCCCCAGGAAATGGTTCGTTCGTTTTCGGAACTCCCCGAAGCCGTCCTGAACACTCTTGAGATTTCAGAACGGGTCGATCTCGACATCGACCTGCATTCCATCCATATGCCGGCGTACAAGATCGATTCCGAAGGGGCTGGAACCACGAGCATCCCGGAGCTTTTTGTGCGCGTCAGCCATGACGGTTTGCTCGAACGTTTCAAAGAGCTCGACCTGTCAGAGGATCAGGAAAATTTCTATTCGGAGCGGCTGGAGAGGGAGATCTCGGTCATCCAGAGCATGGGGTATGAAGGATATTTCCTGATTGTCTGGGATTTCATCAGAAAGGCCCGGGAACTGGGAATTTCTGTCGGGCCTGGACGTGGTTCCGCGGCCGGATCCCTCGTGGCCTATTCTCTCAGGATCACGAATATCGATCCGATCCGTTTTGGCCTCCTGTTCGAGCGATTTCTGAATCCAGAACGCGTGAGCCTGCCTGATATCGACGTGGATTTCTGCATGAACCGGCGCGGAGAGGTCATTCAGTACGTCGTCGGGAAATACGGCATGGATCGGGTCGGGATGATCGCGACATTCGGGACGATGGGTGCCAAGGGCTCCATCCGCGATGTGGGCAGGGTTCTTGGAATGACCTATGCCGAAGTGGACAAGGTGGCAAAAATGATCCCGAATGCTCTTGAAATGACGCTTGAAAAGGCCCTGGAAGAGAATCCCGAGCTTCGGAACCTCGTCGGTAACGATCCGAGGATCCAGGAACTCTTCTCCCTTTCGATGAAGCTCGAGGGAATTACCCGGCACAGCTCCGTCCATGCGGCCGGGGTCGTCATTTCAAAGGACCCCCTGATGGAACATGTTCCACTCATGAGGGGGGCGAACGGGGAAATCGTCACTCAGTTCACCAAAGACGACATTGAAAAGGTCGGCCTGGTCAAATTCGACTTTCTCGGCCTGACCACCCTGACTCTCGTTCAGGATGCGGAAACCCGCATCCGACTCATCGATCCAAAGTTTTCGATCGACCGGATCCCCCTGGACGATCCCAAGACTTACCGTCTTCTGTCGGAAGGAAAATCCCTCGGGATTTTCCAGCTTGAATCGCGCGGGATGACCGATCTCATTGTCAAGATGCAGCCGGAAACCTTTGAGGACTTGATCGCTCTCCTGGCCCTTTACCGTCCCGGTCCGATCAATAGCGGCATGGTGGACGACTTCATCAAGAGAAAAAGATCTCCGGCGGAGATCCGGTACGAACTCCCGGAACTCGAGCCCGTCCTGAAAGAGACCTATGGGGTCATCGTCTATCAGGAACAGGTCATGCAGATCGCCAACGTCCTCGCGGGCTTCACTTTTGGAGAAGCCGATCTCCTACGGCGCGCCATGGGGAAGAAAAAACCCGAAGAGATGGCAAAGATGCGCGACAAGTTCATCGAGGGTGCTGTCCTTAAAGGAATCCCAAGGGAAAAAGCCGATCATGTTTTTGAACTGATGGCCTATTTCGCGGGGTATGGTTTTAACAAGTCGCATAGCGCGGCGTATGCCCTCATCTCCTACCAGACGGGCTACCTGAAGGCCCATCACCCCGTAGAGCTATGGGCGGCCCTCCTTACGAACGCTTTGGACGACACGGAGAAGATCGGTGTTTTTCTGGTCGGAGCGAAAGAGATGGGCATCCAGGTCCTTCCACCGGATGTCAACGAAAGCGATTTCGATTTTACGATCAAGCCCGGGGCCAGGATCCTGTTCGGACTGGGTGCGGTCAAGAACGTAGGAAAACAGGCCGTGGACGTTATCGTCGAAAATCGACGCTTGGAAGGACCGTTCCTGGATTTTCCCGATTTCCTGTTCCGGATGGAAGGGAAAAAGGTCAACCGGAGAATCGTCGAAGCCTTGATTCGTTCGGGCGCCTTCCGGTCGCTCAATGTCCGGAGATCGGTCGCGATGGAGTCTTTAGACGAGATCATGGCGTGGGCGGAGAAGAAAAAATCCGGGAAAGGGGCTCCGAAGAAATCCCTTTTCAAAGATTATGTCGATCCTGACAGCGAATGCCCCCAACTCAAAGATCTTCCCGAATGGGACGAACGGACCCTTCTCCGCGAAGAACGGGAAGCCCTGGGATTCTACCTGACCTCTCACCCGATGGCGCGGTACGGTGACCTGATCCTGAAACTCGATACCCGTACGACCCGGAACCTCGAAACCGTCACCGAAGGGGAAGTCGTCCGCATCTTCGGTGTCGTGGGGCCGGTCCGTGAAGTGAAGACCCGGAAGGGCGACAAGATGGCCCAGTTCAGCCTTATGGATTTGGAGGGAGGGATCGATGTCGTTTTATTCCCCGACCTTTACTCGCGCTTCCAGACGCTTCTCGAACCCGACATCCCCATTCTTGTGACCGGAACCCTGGAACGGAATGATTTCGGAAGCAAGATCCGGGCGATGCGCGTGGAGGCAGTGGCCCAGGTGACCGAAAGTCTTGTCCAGACGGTCAGCATACACCTGCAGAGCGACGGACTGACAAAGGATGACCTGGTCGACTTGAAAAAGGTCATGGCAGAGTTTCCGGGTTCCGTCCCTGCGCTGCTCGAGCTCAAGATCATGTCCAGGCCTTACCCGATCGTCGTGATTCCCCTCCATGTCAACGTGTCCCCTTCCGAAGAGCTCGAAAGGCGATTGGTTTCCCGATTCGGAAAAGGAGCTGTGACCTACCGGGAGCAGTTTGACACGGATCTCAAGAATTACCTGATCGAACAGAAGAGGCGAAACGGAACGATGACCGGACGATCAAAAAGCGCGGAAAGCGATCAGGAAGGAAAAATTCAGGTCATGTGAGAAGGGAAGCCGGAGGAAAATGTGTACGGGCATTTTCCCGATACGCCACCATCCCCTGGAATTTCTGGTATCTTTCGTCGAGGAGTTCCCGGGGAGTTTTCGCCGAGAGAGATTCGATCGTTTCAGAAATGAGGGCCTTCATCGTGGAGAGAGTCTTGTTCATGTCTTTATGCACTCCTCCTTCCGCTTCGGGAACGATGCCGTCGATGATCCCGAGCCTCAGGAGATCCGGCGCCGTCATCTGGAGCCGCTCCGCCGCTTCTGGCGCACGGGTTGAGTCGCCCCAAAGGATTGTGGCGCACGCTTCAGGGGAAATCACGGAATAGACGGCGTTTTCCAGCATGTACACCCTGTCCCCTACCCCGATGGCCAGCGCTCCGCCACTTCCACCTTCCCCGATGACGAACACGATGATCGGAACTTTGACATCGAAGGCTTCCATGATGTTTCGGGCCACGGCTTCCACCTGTCCACGCTCTTCCGCCTCAATTCCCGGATAGGCCCCCGGTGTGTCGACGAAAGAAACGATCGGCATGTGGAACCGCTCGGCCAGGCGCATGATCCGGAGTGCTTTTCGATACCCTTCGGGGTGTGACATGCCGAAGTTTCTTGTCACGCGGTCCTTGAAGCTCTTGCCTTTCTGATGTCCGATGATCGCAACGCTCTTCCCTTCAAAGGAGGCGATTCCCGAAAGGATCGACGGATCGTCCCGAAAATTCCGGTCGCCGTGAAGTTCAACGAACTGGGTGAAAAGACGCTGGATAAAGTCCATTGCCGTCGGCCGCTCCTGGGAGCGGGCCAGCAATAGTCGTTCCCAAACGGAAAGCTTGTTTTCCTGTTGCGGTATGTTTCGTTTGCTATTTTTTTTCAGCTTCGTTTCAGTCATGGACCTTCCTTAAGTGAACGCACGTTCTGATGAGCACGGAACGGGCGTCCCTGATCATTCGGACCACTCTTCCTTTGCCGATTGGGCTTCAGATACCTTCCGGACAGCCGAGAGATAGGCGGCATCCCGAAGGGTGACCCGGTGTTTCCGGGCCGTTTCCCAGACTGATCGCGTCGTCTCTTCCATCCGATCGAGCAATGTTTGGCGCAGCCGGTCGGAGGACCACCCTTCCCCGGATCGGTTCAGGAACCACTCGAAATAAGATACGGTAACTCCTCCTGCATTGACAAGAATATCCGGTACGATCCCGATGCCCTTTTTGGCGAGGGAGTTTTCGGCTTCCATTGTCACCGGGGCATTGGCGGCCTCGATGACGTATCGGCACTTGAGCGTTTCAGCCCGATTCGAGGTCACGGAGTCGGAAAGGGCGGCAGGCACAAAAAGATCCGCTTCGATAGCGTCGAAGCGTTCACGGGAAAGCGTTTCCCCCAAATCAGCGTGGTCCACCCGGTGGGTTTGTCGTTTCCTGGCGATCAGGGCTTCGATATCGATCCCTTTAGTGTTCAGGAGTCCGGACCGGCTGTCTTGTATGGCCACGACCTTTATTCCCTTTTCGGAAAGATGCTGGGCAAGGTTCTGTCCCACGTTCCCGAAGCCTTCGATGACACAGGACATTCCGTGAACCGTTTCTCCGTTGAGCCGGAGAACGGTTTCGACGACCTTGGCGGCTCCCAGCCCCGTGGCTTCTTCCCGCACATCCAGTCCGCCAAGCGAAGGAGGCTTACCCGACGCAGAGTCCGGGGTCCATGAACCGCACCGTTCGGAGAGAGCCGTTGCGATCCAGCCCATCATTGCCGCATCGACATTGATGTCAGGTCCGGGGATGTCGGTTCCCGGGCCGAGGACATCGAAGAACCGGTTCGCATATTCTGTCGCCAGGCGATAACGTTCCTGCCGAGAGAAATTCGACGGATCCACCCGTATCCCTCCTTTGGCCCCACCAAACGGAAGGTCCAGCAAGGCGCATTTCCACGTCATCAGCTTTGCGAGCACTTCGAGTTCAGGGCCGTTGACCGAAGGATGGATCCTGAGACCTCCTTTGTAGGGTCCCCGTGCGTTGTTGTGCTGGACGCGGAATCCCTTCAGGAAAAGGATCTCCCCGTCGTCTTTTTTTAGTGGGATTAGGCATTCGGTCGACCGGTCCACTTCCATGAGCCTGCGGGACAGGACGGAAGATCGGTCCAGAAGAGCGAAGGCCCGTCCGACGGCGGAATCGACGATCCCGGTCATGAAAGGCCTTCCTGGGGAAGCTTCATGGCATCCCTGACAATGGCGAGGGTTTTTTTGGCTTCTGACCGGGCTTTCTGGGCCCCTTCCCTGAGGACTTTCTCCAGGAAGGCCGAATCGGATTCGATTTCCGAACGACGTTTGCGCGTTTCCCCCAGGAGGACCTCGACATTCTCCTTCAGGTAACCTTTGCATTCGATGCATCCGATCCCCGCCGAACGGCATCCCGAATCGATCAGCTTTCGGGTCGGTTCATCCGTGAAGACCTTGTGAAGGTCGAAGACAGGACACACGTCCGGATTGCCCGGGTCTTTTCTTCGGACGCGTTGAGGATCGGTCACCATGGTCCGGAGTTTGTCCCAGACGACTTCGGCGCTGTCGGAGATGAAGATACAATTTCCATAGCTCTTGCTCATCTTCCGTCCGTCCAGGCCGGGAAGTTTGGGAGTCCGGGTCAGGAGGGGAAGCGGCTCGGGAATGACCGGTCCGTAAAGATGATGGAACCTCCGGACGATCTCCCGGGCCAGTTCGAGATGGGGCAACTGGTCGGCGCCGATGGGCACGTGATCCGCCCGGTACATCAGGATGTCGGCGGTCTGGAGGACCGGATAGCCCAGGAAGCCGTACATCGCGAGATCCCGATTTTCGATCTGTTCCTGCTGGTCCTTGTACGTGGGATTCCGGAGCAGCCACGAGACGGGCGTGATCATACCGAACAGAAGATACAGCTCGGCATGTTCCCGAACGTCGGATTGCAGGAAAATCGCGCTTTTTGCCGGATCGAGTCCGAGAGAGATCCAGTCGATCAGCATTTCCCGAATGTTGGTTCTCAGGGACCCGGTATGCTCGTAATTCGTGGACAGGGCATGCCAGTCGGCGATGAAATAAAAGCATTCATAGCGGTCCTGCAACTCGATCCAGTTGCGGAGTGCCCCCATGTAGTTGCCAAGGTGCAGTTTTCCCGACGGCTGAATCCCGCTGACGATCCTTCCGATCTCGGATGGCAAAGCCGATGCCGTCATAACCGTTGGGTCGGGTTTTCCTGTCAAGCCGAATCCTTTGTCCTTTAAGGTTAGGTAGAGAGAGGTCCTACGGCCCACCCGAGGAGCGTCTTCGAGACAAGGTCGACAACGGGCCAAACAAATCGGGACATGATCCCGAGGTACGGGTCGAGGAGGACCAGCCCGAAGAGGATCCAGATTCCATAAGGTTCCAGTTTCCCCAGGATTCGGGCCGCACCCATGGGAAGGAAGCCGGTCGCAACCCTGCCTCCGTCTAGGGGGGGGATCGGAATCAGGTTGAAAACGAACAAGACAGAATTCACTATGATCCCCATTTTAAACAAAGTTGCCAAGAGTCTTGCGAGCGAGTTCATGAAGGGGCTGGATCCGTCCCATGCCGACGACATCAGGGTGTAGGCGAACAGATGGAGAAGACTCATGTAGACCAAGGCCTGGAGTAGGTTGGAGACAGGTCCGGCCAGTGCGACAAGAGCCATGTCTCTCCTGGGGTTTCCCAAGTTGTGGGGATCGATCGGGACCGGTTTTGCGTAACCGAACATGAATCCCGAATGCGAGAAATAGAGGAGGAGCGGGAGAAGAACCGTACCGAACGGATCGACATGGGGAAAAGGATTCAGTGTCAGCCGCCCCAACATCCTTGCCGTGTGATCTCCCAGCCGGTCTGCGATGGCGCCATGGGCCACTTCGTGCAACGTGACAGCCAGGAGAAGGGGTATCCCTATCGTCGTCAGCTGAAACCCCACCTGTGTCAGGTACTGGACACCCGAATTCATCGACACGGATTGAACGCTCCTTTTCTAGAGTTTTCTGAGGCACAAAGATGTTGCATTATGGTTGCTCGGGAGGCGGATAGGACACTTCGATCTTGTCCGTCGGAACCCAACGATTTTTGGAAAGACGGTAAATCCCCACGGTTTTTCTGAATTTTCCTGGTCCGTCCCACGAGAGGTCCCCGGAGCGTCCCTGGAACGACGGGTGTGATTTCATGTATGTCAAAAAGCTCCGGCTATCCTTTGCGCCGTTCTTGGCAGCGGCGTACAGGACGGAAAGGGCGTCATACGTTTGAAGGGAAAAAAGAGCGGTTGGCCGGGAGATGGCCCGCCGGTCAAAGCTTCCCGGGTTCGGAGAAGTGGGGACCCCTGTGGCATAGACCGAGACATGGAGGTCTTCGACCCCGTTCAGGTTGCGGGTCAACATGAAGGTTTCGTTCCCGAACACGGAAATGTTCTGGATATTCTTGTAGGCCAGTTCCCTCAGGATGGCAGAAGGATGCATGGACGTGTCAGGAATGTAGAGCGCGTTGAACGCCGGGTAGAACAGAAAATACCCGGTGACTCCCTTGATGGTCTTCTGGTTCAGGTAATACATTTTATTCCCGACCATGACAGCATCCTCGGAAACGCGCGAGGTCCCTGCCGGGAGAGGACGGTCTTTCTTGATCCTGAGGACTTTCCCGTATTTCTTCAGCTTTTCGAGCGTAGCCTGATGATCCGGGTGGTCGGTCCGGTACGGCACCATGGCGAGAATGCGCCCTCCACCCGACTGGACGATCTCCCCGTAAGCGCGGGAAACGGTTTTTCCGTAAATCTGGTCCGGGTAGAGGATGACGACGGAAGGCGAGGAAATTTTCCTCTGTGTCTCGATCGCGGCAGCGGATGCCATCATTTCCGGGAGGGTTGCCGTACTGAACAGGGTTGGCAGGGAAATACTGGGAGGCAACGTCGGTGTCAGGCTCGGATAGTGCCGGTTTCGCAGGTTTTTCCGGATCGCCTTCAGATCGTCCGTGAAAAAAGGTCCGATCAATGCGATCAGATGGCGATTGTCGAAAAATTCTTCGTATTTTTTTCGATATTCGAGGGAATTCTTTGCAAACCGTATAATGATTCTTGGCGCGTCTTCATGTATGCGGTAAAAGGATTCGACGCCCGTAAGGATGGAATGTGCGAACGGACCCCTGATGCGGTCCGACAAAGGCGGGAGAATCATGCCGACAGACGGTGCGTCGCCCGAATAGACGAGACTGTTCAGCCGGTCCTGGATCGACGAGAGAAAGAGCGATGAAGGGTATTCGACGAGAACTTCCAGGAGGTTCTGTTCGGCGTTCTCGGTGTGTCCGGCTTCAGCCTCGAGGAGTGCGATCCTGAAGAGGGCGTAATCCCCCGGAAATTCGTGGGGAAAGGATCGATGGAGCGAGTCAAGGTCGCTTTTCGAACGGATCCGGTCGTGGATGAGGTCGAGCGCCATCGACAGGATCTTCTTTTGGTGGGACGGATCCAGTTTGTCGAGGGACCCTCCCATCAACTGGACTCCCAAGAGAGGATTCGTCCGGCTGAAATAGGGTTTCAGCGCGGTGGAAGCTTCATAGATCTGGTCGGGTCTTTCGAGCGACGTGAAGACCGGGATCAGGAATCGTTCCGTTCCCGTGTCGTTGTGAAGCATGGCATCGGCGATCCCGAGCTCGAACATGTATTGTATCTTCTCGTCAGGATCGGACAGGGCGAGCTTCTGCGATTTGAGGAGAGGAAGGAGCGTGATGACCGACATGTTCGGCTGGTTCAACCTTCTGTACGCTTTCGATAGGCCCAGGTAAAGGTCGAGGGGGATCTTGTCGGGGGGGTAATCCAGCAGAATCCCCTGGAATATCTGCAACGCGTGCGAAGCGTTTCCGGCATCGAGAGCCTTCAGTCCGTCGCTGAAGGAAATCTGCAACGAGACGTCCGATTCCTGTGGAAGGTTGTGCTTTTCGCTGTTGATGACGGGTACGGCAGGCATTTCCAATGCGGGAATCGACCCGCTGTCGGCCCCGTATGAAAGGTTTCGAGTCCCCGCCGGAAAGAGGGCAAAGAAGGCGAAGAGAAAAAATACTCTGAGAGTGTTCAAGAGCAGGCTGCATCCCTTCATCGAAATTGGCACATCCCTTCGCTCCGGCTTTCATTCCAAAAGACAGTGACGCTTTTCTGTCCCTCGGACGGAATCAGCCCTGCGATCTTAGGTTCCCGGGAATGGGCACGGTATGTCTGGGTGAGTGTGTTCAAGGGGACAATTCAATCTGCCGCACGTTTTCCGATCCATTTGCCTACGAGATCCAGGAACGGATTTCGATCCTTGGAGAAGGCTTGTATTGAGAGTATCAATATTCACGAGAACAGTTCAATCAATCATCACGTTCAAGTTCCTTTGGGGCTTCCGGTTTCCGGATCGCCGTTCGCCTGATGAGGGAAATAAAGGGTTTTAAATGGAGAATGGGCGATTTCCTCTTGTTCTTTTTTTAAAAATGGAATAGATTGCCTTCTATCTGATGAAACTCTCTGTTTCTTTTACATAGAGAGGGAACAAGAAAGGAATCGAAATGAGACATACGTTTTTGACAGGTTGCATCATCGGAAGCCTCGCCGCTTTCATGTTGGGAATCCTGTCTCCCGAGATCTCAAAAGCTGAAAACGTCCCGGGATTCATAAAGAAAGTCCGGATCGGGCTTCATTCGGACAAGGTTCGCCTCGTTGTCGAACTGGATGCGCCGTTCACGGGAAAGCCCGACTATACGCCTGGAACGGTGGGAAAACTCGTCTTTAAGGGGGTGATGCCCTCTCCCACGCTTCACGAGCGTTTGGTGATCCAATCGAAAGAGCTGAAAAAACATCTTCGGAGAATCGTGATCCACTATCTTCCTCAGAGCCGTGCAACCGTTTTCACGGTCGAAGGACAGGTAGCGGATTCTTCGCCCCGCTCCTTTTCCCTTTTGAGGCCGAACCGGATCGTCGTCGATTTCCCATTTTCCGCATTGTTGTCCGGACACGCGAAACCGAAGACGACCCCTGCCGAAACCCATTCCCAATCCGAAGGCCCCAACCCGACACGCCCGGGACAGAAAGTTTACGTCATACCGGGCAAGAAACTTAGCGGAAGCGAGACGTCTCCTTCCGTTCTGGCATCCAAAAAAACGGTCGGGTTCGATTCTGTTTCGCCGCGTTTCAGGGTCGTTCTGGATCCCGGTCATGGCGGCAAGGATTGCGGAACAAAGAGTGTGGACGGGAGGTGCGAAAAAGACCTCGTTCTGGATATTGCCCAGAGGCTCGCCACGCTCCTTCACGACGACAACCGTTTTTCCGTGTTCCTGACACGGGACAGCGATGTGTTCATTCCCCTCAGGGATCGCACCCGGATGGCCAACAACTGGAAGGGGGACCTCTACCTTTCGATTCATGCCAATGCCGATCCCGATCCGTCCGTACGGGGCATCGAGACCTTTCTGCTGAATCTCAGATCGAGCGATCCGAGGGCTCGCGAAGTCGCAGAAAGGGAGAACAGCGAACTTGGGCTCTCGAGCGGAGATCTCGGTGCGATCCTCCTGACGCTTCGTGTCAACCACAAGAAGAAGCATTCCTGGGAATTCGCCCAGGACGTCGATTTGAAGCTTTCCGAAACGCTGTCGGGAAAATACCCGAGCGTCAAGGATTTGGGGATACGCCAGGCTCCGTTTTATGTGATCATGGGTACGGCGATGCCGGCCGTTCTGACCGAGATCAATTTCTTGAGCAACCGGAGCGATGCCCGGCTGATGTCCGACAGCGGCTACCGTGAACATGTTGCGGTGGGGCTCTACCATGGTATCGTCCAATACTACCGTCGGGTGCATCCTGAAATGCAGGCCCAGAATCAATAAATCCGTTCCCGACAGGACCTTTGTGAAATCCTCTTTGTTTTGACTGTTGAACCTGTGTTAGGCTGAGAACGTGCCAATCGTTTCACTATTTGACCCAGCGAAAGGTTTTCGATATGGATTCCAACGAAGAAGTCGATCCGATGGACGATTTTGAACTGCCTCTCGTCATTCCCAAGAAGAACGGTCCCGACTGCCCGTTCTGCGGTGATCCGACTCTTGCAGTTGACGGGGATTATGTCTGCATCGACTGCAATGGGACATGGTACGGGCCGAATATCGGCTAAATCCCCCGCCTCTTGACCCCTTTCTCTTTTTACTGTGAAATGATCCCCTCCTCCCTGCGGGCCCCCGTAGCTCAGGTGGACAGAGCAGAGGTTTCCTAAACCTTTGGCCGGGTGTTCAAATCACCCCGGGGGCACCAATATCACCGTCGCTGATTCACCAATTCTCCGGATAATTGTCTGATACCAACGTAAAGAAGGCAGCTCGTTCGCACCTTCAAGCCCTCTCCTCGAAAAAGTCTGTTTTGATGGATGTCTTTCGTGGGTGTTTGGTCCGCCCTTTCGTGTGGAATGGAATTCGGGTCTTGACGCTAGGGAAACTAACCCCGGCAGTGCTTGATGATGAATGTTTCGATGGAAACAGGAGTGCCGATCAGGGTCTCCATTCGGGCCATGAACGAGGGTCTGACCTTGTTTTCGGCATTGTCTAGCGAGGTGTTCCTGAGAAGAACCCAGGCCTGTTCCTCCCGTTCGTCCCAGAAAAACGGCTCGTCCATACGGGTCTTGCGGGCGAATTCCTTCAAGTTCTTGACATTGGTATGGACCGGAATGATCGAAGCCGATTCCCGTGAATGCGCCACCATGTCGATGATCCGTTCGGCTTGTCGAATATCGTACCCGGCCGACGGGAGCCATTGTTTTGCGTATCGATACTGTTCGGACCATGTGAAGAGTTTTGCGCACTCCAGGATCCTCTCCGACATCCGGACGAGGGCCTTTCGAAAGAGAGAGATTCCGATATTCCTGATGGCTTCGGCACTGGCCGACACCGTGACGACGGGGAGAACTCTGGCGCATCGTAGCGTGGTATGGACCCATACGTCCGATGGGTCCGTCGAACCGTCGACCAGGGTCCCCCACCAACGTCCCATTCCGGCTTGATCTTTGGGGGCCTGGGGAATTCGGCTCTGGTCCGCTTGTTGAGGAAGGTTCAGGATCGTGCCCCTGACCGACCGGATCACGATATCGCGAAGAGTCTGGTTTTGGGTTTCTTCTTTAAGGATATCCAAAGCCACATTCGCGAATGTCCCCTCGTCGACGATTTCCATCCAATCGGAGATCTTCGACAGGATTTGCCGGTCCCCCGAGAAAAATCCCGGTTTCAGGACAAAGTCTGCCTCCGAGACTTTGCCGTCGGGAACGAAAACGAGGTGATATCCTTCGTCGGTTTTGCGCGACGCGACACCGACCTTTGGGGGCGAATTCAGGTCCCTTCGGAATACCTTCAAGATCGCTGAGGACTTTGGTTCCGTAAAGATTTTTGCCCGGAACGGGTCCAGTTCTTTTCCGTTCGGGGCGTTGACGAACTGGTCGAGTTCGGCGGAAAAGGAATCGAACCCCTTGATCGTCGGGAGCTTCTGAAAGGACGGTGGAAGGTTGTCGGTCCAGTAAAGAAGATCCCCGGATTTCGAGAAACCGATGTGCCAAGATTCCCTGGGAAGTCCCAGAGTCGGATCGACAAGCGCGTCTTCAATAGACTGGGGGCCGAAGTTGCGACGATCTTCACCCAACAGGGGATGGTTGGAAGAGACGATTTTCATCGGACCTTATCTGCCGTCTCGTTTGGGGCGTAGCGGAAACGGCGGTTTAAAGTGAACGTTTTTTCAAAATAGGCATTCAAATATTCATCAAATAAACTTTATTAGAAATGACCTGAACTTGAGAATCAAGAGGGGATGGAAAGATTGTCGATTGGGAAAGGGTGTTCTATTGGTAAAAGTTCCGTTCCCATGCGTGTTTCGAGAGTTTTTCCAGAAGACCCGGCGACAGTTTCGGCTTCCCGGAATAGCCCGCGTTTAAAGACACGTGTGCGGATTTTCGCATCCCCGGTATCACCGTCGACACAGCCTCGGGAGACAGGCAGAAACGGACCGCCATCTCAGGGAGGCTCATCCCTTCTGATCGGGAAACCGTCTCGAGAACTCCGGCTCTTTTGACGGTATCCCCCAGCCGATTCCCGCGGAAATACGCGTGCCGGAAGTCGCCTTTGTCGAACCGGGTCTTTTCGTTCAAGGCTCCCGATAGTCCTCCTTCGTCCAGGGGAACGCGGACAATGACCCCCACGTCGTGTTCCCGGCAGGCGCCGAAGAGGTTTTCCAGGGGGGACTGGTCGAAAAGATTGAAGATGACCTGAACGGAATCGATGCGATCGGAGCGCACAAGATCGAGCGCCGTGTCCGGTTCATGGTCGTTGATGGAAATACCCATGAAACGGATTTCGCCGGAGGCTTTCAGGCGTTCGAGGGGTGCCAGGAATTCTGGATCGGCCAGCCAGCCTGGATCGTAGACGTGGAGCTGTATGAGGTCGAGGGTTCCGACACCCAGGTTTTTGAGGGATTCACGGACGCATTTTTCGATCCAGTATCCCGGAAACACCCGGTCGAGCGGAATGCCCGGACTGGCGGGCCATTCCCAGTTCATGGGAGGGATTTTCGTCGCGACGGTGATCCGTCCTCCGAACTCACGGACGGCATCGCCCACCCGTTTTTCGCTGGTACCGTCCCCGTAGGCCAGGGCGGTATCGACAAAGGTGATTCCGTGCTCAAAAGCGTTCCGCAAAACGGCCCGGGATTCTCCGTCCGATATCGGGCCCCACAGCGAACCCCCCAATCCCCAGGCACCGAATCCGATCTCCGAGACGGATAGTCCTGTTTTTCCGAGCATTCGCGAATTCATGAGAAACCCTTTTTCGTCAGGTTGTGGCTTCGAGGATCCGCCGCCCTGCCTCATTCCATGTGTCGGTGATCTCGAAGAGATCTTCCCTGGCAGACCAGACTCCGGCGAGCATCGGAGCCGGGGAATGAAAGATGAACGGGCCGTTTTTCCGGGAGATGAGGATTCCCCCGGCGCGTCCTCCTGTCCGTCCAAGGATTTCTTCCAGGAAAAGAGGCCCTTCTCTGGCGGCATGCTCCCTCGAGGGTGCCGAATCCGAGAGCGACAGAAGGCGATACCCGGCAATGGTTTTCAGGATGCTCTCTCCTTCTCCCGTCATTGAAACCGCACCGATCCTGTCGTCGGCGTAATAACCCGCCCCGGGAATGGCACTGTCCCCGATCCGGCCGGGCCGCATTTTGCCCGCCCCTCCCGTCGAAGTGGTTGCCGCGTGGCGGCCTTCCTGATCCCTGACGACGGCGCCGACCGTACCGGTTCCGGTACTTTCCTTCGGTGCGTTCCAATACGAAAGGGATTCCTGGGGGAAAGCCGGATCGACCGGCAGGTCAGACAGGTGGCGGCTTCGGGTCCAACGGGATACGGACTCTCCGGAAAGGAGGACGTGTTTCGTGTTCCGGAAGAGGTCCGGCAGGATCCGGCTCGGACAGGAGACATTCACGATGGCCGGGATGCCGAGGCTTTTAAGGGTTGTTCCCTCCATCGTGCCGACGTCCCTCCGGACGATTCCGTCTTCCTGGGGTATGGCTCCTTTACCGGCGTTGAAGAGTCCCGATTCTTCCATCCGTTCCACCAGATACCAGGAGGTTTCGAGGGCGGAGGTACCCGTCCGGAGTCTCCGGCTTCCCTCCTCGAGCAGTGAACGGATGACTTGAACGGCTTCCGGTTCCAGACGGGAACCCAGGCCGGCGTGGACCAGGATCAAGGGAAACATCAGGTTTCGTCTTGGGGAGTGTGGATCACGGGCAGGCCCCGGACCATACCGATAATGGCTCTCAACTCAGCGTGCAGCTGTTTCAAGGATTTCTGGAGTTCTTCGACCCAGATCTTGTCGGTTTCCGGAAGAGATTCGAAGTTCGGGGAATGGCGGATCGGAACGATGTCGATTTCTTCGAGGACGGTATTCATTTCAATGGCGCTGTTTTTGAGTTCATCGAGTTTTGCCAGGGCTTTGGCCACGGTCGGATCCTTTAGGACCTCTTCGCGTGCTTTCAAGTCCAGGATCAGGATCTCGACCTGATCAGTCCACTCGGAAAATCGTTCGCGCGTCTCCCGGGTCTTTTCTTCTTTGCCGAGATCCGGCTGCTTTTGAATCCCTGCGCGAGGGAGGCTTTCGATGTCTTTTTCAAGAGCCCGGTCCAATGTTTGAAGTCGTGAAATAAGGGTCGACTTGTTCTCCTCCGAGACAACGGGGAGGTCGTCATTCGAGCCTGAGGGAGTCGCCATTCCTTCCTTTTCGGCGGAAAAGGTCAGCCCTTTGGAATCGTCCTTCGATTTTCCCTTGTCCGGCGACAGGGCCTCGGAGAGTTTCCTGAACGAATGGGAAAGCTTGTACGAATCCATGAATACGAGCCCGAACCCCAACAGAAGGACGATCCCCGAGACCAGTCCGAGGATGATTTTCTGGCTCATTTCCGGCAATGGCCAGAATCCCCAGACCGAAGTCTTCAGATAGTCCGGAAGAAAAGACGGTACGGGGACGAAGGCGACCATGTGCCCCAAGATTTCCGAATCGAACCCGTGGCATTGTGCGCAGGACGGCGTGTTCGGAATCGGAAGAGACCATACGGCGATTCCTCCGACCGGCTGGATGGGCGTCAGCTGGCCTTCCCGGTTCGTCAGGACGTGATGTTCTCCCTTCAGGGAGGACATCTGGGCGATCTGGTCGGCCAGCCTCTCGGGAATGGAAGAGGGTGGCCAGGGAAAGATGAGGGGGCCGTGGGGCGACCTGAACCATTCCTTGGGGACCGGCGAGATCGTCTGCATTTTTTCGAGAGTCCGGGAATTCCTGTACGACGGCTTTCGAGAGGCGTCCAGGAGGACGATCTTGCCGCCCATTCCCCTTCCGATGCCGCGGACCTGGCTTGGAAAGGATTCTGGCATTCTCGATTCCATCAGGACTTCCAGGAGATTCAAGGACGCCAGGTCCAGTTGTCGGGCTTTCCTGAGGGCCGTGGTTTCGGCGGACATCATCAGGAAAAAAAGGAAAAGGACACCGAGCAGGAAGGCCCCCGTACCAGCCAGGAACAGACGGGAAAGTGTGAACAATGGGGGCTTCCGTTTGGCCATCACACGCTCATGGGTTGTTGTCGGACGGGTTCGATTCCCTGGATTTCGTAGTTTTCGACAAGGGGATTGGCAAGGATCCTGTCGCACCATAGACGGACCTTTTCTTCCGTATCTTCCGACGATGGAAGGAAAATTTCAATGATTTTCCCGATCCGGATCGTAAAGACGTCGTTCTCGCCCATGTCGTGCAGGGCCTGGCATACCGCTTGTCCCTGGGGGTCAAGTATCCCTTCGCGGATCCGTACGAGGACCGTGACTTTGGTCAGGGAACGGGAAGCTTCAGAATTCTGGGTCATGTCCAACGACTCTCCTGAAAAGTTCGAGATAATGTTCTTCCACTTGGCCAAGATCCTGCCGGAACCGGTCCTTGTCCATCTTGTCCAATGTTTTTGAGTCCCAGAAACGGCACGTGTCTGCGCTGATTTCATCTCCAAGGCAGACTTTGCCGGATTCCCCGACACCGAATTCGAGCTTCATGTCGACCAAAAGGATATCCTTCCCGGCGAAAAAAGGAACCAGAACGTCGTTTGTTTTCCGCGCCAGGCGTTCCACTTCCGCAAGGACTGCATGGGAGGCGAGCCGGAGAACATCGATATGATCCCTGTTGACGATGGGATCCCCGAGGTCGTCCCGTTTGTAATACCATTCGAGGACGGGATGAAGGAGCTCCGTCCCTTCGTTCAAACCCAGACGCTTTACGAGGGATCCCGCGACGCGGTTTCTCACCACGACTTCCAGGGGAACCATTTTCAGCCGGCGTATCTTCATTGCGTTTGGTGCAACCCTTCCGAGAAAATGCGTCGGTATCCCCTTGTTTTCGAGCATGGGAAAAAGCGTCGAAGAGAATTGGCAATTGATTGGGCCTTTGTGAAGAATCGTGCCCTTTTTGAGGGCATTGAACGCCGTAGCGTCATCCTTGAAAGACTGGACGAAGGACTCGCTTTCGCCTGTCTCATAGAGAATCTTGGCCTTGCCTTCGTAAATACGGGTCCATTCCACGTGGGAACTCCTCATGGTCACGCCGGTCGGGTTTTAGCCCTTTTACTCTCCGAGGACCCTTTTGTACAGGGCGTCGATATTGTGCATGTATTGCTCCGGGTCGAAAGCTTTCTCCAATACGGAGGATACGAGTCCGTCCGGAAAATCGGGATGACGCGCGAGAGTTTCCCTGAAACTTCCTTCCCCGCTCCACGTCTGCATGGCCGCGTCCTGAACGATCTTGTAGGCTTTTTCCCGCGAGAGTCCGGTTTTGACCAGGGCCAGAAGGACCGACTGGGAATACACGAGCCCCCCGGTGAGGTCGAGATTCGATCTCATCCGTTCCGGGTAAACGACGAGATTTTCCAGGATCTCTCCGAGTCGGTCCAGCATGTAGTCGAGAAGCTGGAACGAATCCGGGAGAATGACCCGTTCGACGGACGAATGGCTGATATCCCTCTCGTGCCAAAGGGCGACATTCTCGAAAGCGGCCTGTGCATAGGATCTGAGGAGTCGGGCCAATCCCGAGATGTTCTCCGTTCCGATAGGATTCCGCTTGTGGGGCATTGCGGAAGACCCTTTTTGACCTTTTCGGAAGGGTTCTTCCACTTCATGAACTTCCGTTCTCTGAAGGTGCCGGATCTCGACCGCGATTTTTTCAAGGGTCGTACCGATCAGGGCGAGCATGGAAATAAGTTCCGCGTGGCGGTCCCTCGAAACGACCTGGGTCGCCATGTCCTCCGGTTTCAACCCCAGGCTTTCGAGGATGTCGGACTCGATATCGGGTGCGATATGAACGGCCGTGCCCATGGCCCCGGACATTTTTCCCACCCTCATGTTTTCCCGGGCCTGCTTCAGGCGTCCTGTATGTCTCTGGAATTCCGAGTGCCATGCCAGAAACTTGACTCCGAACACAATCGGTTCTCCGTGGATTCCATGTGAACGGCCGACCATGAGCGTCTTTCGATGCTCGAGCGCTTTGATCCGGAGGATTTCCATGAACCGTTCCATATCCTTGTAGATAAGATCCACGGCATCAAGAAGAACCAGGCTTTGAGCGGTATCGACCAGGTCCTGGCTCGTCATTCCGAAGTGGAGGATCGCACGGGCTTCCTGCGGCAATTTTTCGGAGACCATCGTCAAAAAAGCGATGACATCGTGACGTGTCTCCTCTTCGATCTCTTCCATCCTCCGGATATCCGGCTCGACTTTTGAATCCAGGAACAATCGGGCGTTTTCCGGTTCGACGATGCCCTGTCGTGCAAGCACCCTGGTCGCGGCTTTTTCGACCTCCAGCCAGACATCGAGGCGATGACTGGGGGCGAACAGCTCCTTCATCCTTTTGCGGGCATAGCGGTCGATCATGAGTATGTCTTCTCCGTTCCCCGGTTACGTCCCCCCTAAAGGGACGTCCGGACGACATTCGGATGGGTGGTGGCTCCGGACGGATTTCGGATCAGGCATGAAGCAGGGATGTCCGAAGGATCCGAGATATGAAACATATTGCCACCCGGTCGGGTTTTCGGTGTATCGAGTTCTTTCAAAAGCTCCGGAGTCAGCGTCGTACAATCGATGATGACGCGTTCGCTTTTAAGATTGGAAACGATTTCCTGAAGCTTTCCGGACAAGCCGGCAATTCGGGATGGATGGTAGGGTACGATAAGAAAGCCGTTCGCAAGCGGCGGGCGTGATGGAAAAAATAGAAAAGATTCGGGAAAATCCGTCCCGGTCCTGTAAAAGGTTTTCAGGCTCCGGGTGAGAATGCCCGAGTACCAGAGGTCCAGCCAACCCAGAATTCCGTTCAGGACCGACCGGGTGCAGTCGAGAAAATAGATTCGGAGCGGATTGGGTTCCCCGAATAGCCCCCCTTCCCAGACCGGAAGAGAGTCGGCGGGTTGATCCCGGGTCGCGGCCGAAATCGAATCATCCGGTTTCATCGTTTTCCCCCCGATTGTTGAGGGTGACTTCAAGCCCTTCCGGAGCCCCTACGGACACTTTTCCGGGATTCAATCGAACCCCGACCTGGTGGAGGATCCCGTTTATAAAAGAAACCGCCTCGGGATCCGAGAATTGGTGGGCCAATTCCAGCGATTCGTCAATGCTGACCCTGAACGGAATCGTTTCCTCATAGAGAATTTCATACGTTCCGATCCGGAGGATATTCCTGTCGACACGGCTCATCCGCTCCAGGGACCACTGGGACGACAGCGAACGAATCACTTCATCGATATGGGGCTTTTGTTCCTGAATTCCCTGCCATAGGCGATTCCGGAGGTCCCCGCTCTGGTCAGGCACCTGGCGATCGTGTGGAAAAGGGGCGTGTTCGTTTTTCCGTCCGGGAAGGTACTCATCCGCATAAAGGGCTTGGAGGACATCGATCCTTGCCTTTCGGAACTGCTTTCGGCGTTCGATCTGCCGGTCCCGTCTCTCCGGACGGTCGGTCATCTCGAGCTCCCCTTGGAATAGGCCCTGAAAAGGCACGCCATACGGAGAGCCGTCTCGCCGGCTTCATGGCCTTTATGGCCTGCGATCCCCCCCACCCGGTCCAGCGCCTGTTTCAGGCTGTCGACCGTCAGGATTCCGAAAACGACGGGAATGCCGTGGAGCTGGCTTTGCCGTACGATGCCTTCCGTGGCACCCTGGACGACGGCGTCGTAGTGCCCCGTTTCGCCTCGTATGACACATCCGAGAGCGATGGCCGCTCCGTAGGAAGAATCCGGAAGAAGAAGGGAGAGCGTCTCGGGAATCTCGAGCGCGCCCGGGACGCGGACTATATCCGTTCGATCGACGGGTGGATCGGCGGATGCGAGAGTTTCCATGCATCCTGACAGGAGCCGTTCCGTGATCAACGCGTTGAATTCGCTCATGACGACAAGGATCTTCAGCGGATCGTCTCTACGGGATGGCTTGGCAGTGAGGTTTCGGATCTCCAAACGAATCCTTGCTAGATTTTGCTCAGCAAATGGCCGAGCTTGTCTTTTTTGGTTTTCAGGTATTGCCTGTTTTTTTCCCTGGGTGCAATTTCCACTGGGACCCTGTCCACCATTTCGAGGCCGTATCCGGTGAGTCCGACGATCTTTCTGGGGTTGTTCGTCATAAGCCTCAACTTCCGGGCGCCCAGCTGGTAGAGGATCTGTGCGCCGATTCCGTAATCCCTGAGGTCGTCCTTGAACCCGAGCTTCAGGTTCGCCTCCACCGTATCGTATCCCTGGTCCTGGAGTTTGTAGGCCTTGATCTTGTTCGCCAAGCCTATCCCGCGGCCTTCCTGGTTCATGTACAGAAGAATCCCCGTTCCTTCTTTTTCGATCATCCGCATGGCCTCTCTCAGCTGGGGACCGCAATCGCAGCGATGGGAGTGAAAGACATCGCCGGTCAGGCAGCTGGAGTGGACCCTTACCAGGACAGGCTTCGAGGGGTCGATGGTGCCTTTCACGAGGGCCATATGGGGTCCCAGTCCCACCTTGTCCTCGAAAACGACCGTGCGGAAATCGCCGAATTCCGTCGGAAGTTCGGCTTCGGCGACCTGGTGCACCAGTTTTTCCCGGCGCATCCGGTACGCGATGAGGTCCCGGATCGTAGCGATGGGGATCTCGTGTTCCTCGGAGACTTTCTCGAGGTCCGGGAAACGGGCCATCGTGCCGTCTTCGTTCAGGATTTCGCAAATCACGCCGATCGGGATGATTCCGGCCAGGACCGCGAGATCCACAGAGCCTTCGGTCTGTCCGGCCCTTTTCAGGACGCCGCCTTCCTTGGCGCGGATCGGAAAGATGTGCCCTGGGCGCACGAGGTCCGTGGACTTGGCATCGGGGTGGACAATGGTCTGGATCGTATGGGCACGGTCGAAGGCGGAAATCCCCGTCGAGATCCCATCCCGAGCATCGACGGAAATCGTGAAGTCCGTTCCGTACGAGGCTTCGTTGACCGTTGTCATGGGTTCAAGCCTCAGGGATTCCGCTTTTTCCTTCGTCAGGGTGACACAAATCAGGCCTCTCCCGTATTTTGCCATGAAGTTGATCGCCTCAGGCGTCGCGAATTGGCCCCCGATGACAAAATCTCCCTCGTTTTCCCGATCCTCGTCGTCGGTCAGGATGATCATTTGTCCGTTCCGGATGCGTTCGATGGCATCTTCAATGGTGATTGTGGACAAGAGGGAACTCCTTTGTTTCGGAATCCTTAGCTTCCGATAATCATCAGATGTCTTTGAACCGGTTCGTGATCGGGACTCTCCAATCCTTTCCAAACGCTCTCATCGTGATCTTGACGCCGGGAGGCGACTGGCGCCTCTTGTACTCGCTTTTGTCGATCAGCCTGAGAACATTCGAAACCGTTCGAGGATCAAATCCTTTGGCGATGATTTCGTCGAACCCCTGATCGTCCTCGACATAGGATTCCATGATCGGGTCGAGGATTTCATAGGGCGGCAAGGAATCGATATCCTTCTGGTTGGGACGAAGCTCCGCGGTCGGGGCTTTATCGATAATCCGGTCCGGTATCGTGTCCGGTCTCCGGATGTTCAGGAAATCGGCGATGTCGTAGACCATGGTCTTCGGAACATCCTTCAATACCGCGAATCCTCCGGCCATATCTCCATAAAGGGTCTGGTACCCGACGCTCATCTCGCTCTTGTTTCCGGTCGTGAGGACCAGCCAGTGGAATTTGTTGGACAGGGCCATCATCAGGAGTCCGCGTATCCGGGACTGGAGATTCTCCTCAGTCGTATCCCGTTCGCGTCCTTCGAACAGCGGGGACAAGCATTGGAGAAACTGTTCGAAGATAGGGCCGATCGGGATGGTCTCCAACGGGATCCGAAGAGAGGATGTCAGTTTCAGGACGTCTTCGTAGCTTTCCTTTGAAGTATACATCGAAGGCATGAAAAGTCCGTGCACCTGTTCCGGGCCGAGGGCATCCGCAGCGACTGCAGCGACGATCGAGGAGTCGATGCCGCCGGAAAGGCCGATCAGGACATCCCGAAACTGATTTTTTCGGACGTAGTCCCGGACTCCGAGCACAAGCGCCTCATAGATTTCTTCCATCTTGCCCATGGGTTCGGAAAGAGCGCTTTTTCGAAGGGCAGTCTTTTCTTTTTCCGGGGATCCGGCGCGTTGTGTCTCCTCGATGGACCATACGGAAAGCGAATCCGGATTCCAGTGCGTCGGCCCATAGGTTTGGCTCAACTTGTCCTTTCGTCGCCTGGGGTCGTGCAATCGAACCCTGAAGACGTGGTCCAGATCGATCTCGGTGAAGAGAAAGTCCTCCTGGAACGCCTTTCCGCGGCTTTCGATTCCGCCTTCGGGACTGATGACGAGGCTCTGCCCGTCGAAGACCAGCTCGTCCTGTCCGCCGACCATATTGACGTAGGCGATATAGCAGGCGTTATCCGCCGCCCGTGTTTTGAGCATCCCTTCGCGAACCTCGCGCTTTCCGGCATAGAAAGGGGAAGCGGAAAGATTGACGATACATTCGGCGTCCCCGAGCAGGGCTTGGGTGTAGAGCGGACCTTTGGGATACCAGATGTCTTCGCAGATGTTGATGCCGATCCGCATCGACCGATAATGGATGACCGGAGAATCGGTTCCTTCCTGGAAATACCGGTTCTCGTCGAAGACCCCGTAATTGGGAAGGTACTGTTTCCGGTAGACACCCTGGATCTTGCCTGCGTAAAGGACGGCCGCGGCATTGTAGATATCGTCTCTCTTGTCGACGAATCCCACCATCACGAGAATGTCCGGAGCGAAGGAAACGAGCTCGTATAGCGCTTTCAGGTTTTTCTCGATAAAGGTGGGCTTCAGAAGGAGGTCCTCCGGCGGATACCCCGTGAGAGCCAGTTCCGGAAACGCGATGATGTCCGCGTGTTCGGAGCGGGCATGCTGGATCATGTCCCGTATGTGGGAAAGATTACCGTCGATGTCGCCGACCGTAGGGTTCATCTGCCCCAATCCCAGCTTGAGCTTTCTCATTGGATCGTTTCCCGGGGGGTGGAAGGAATGGATTTCTCCGTCGCCTTCGGCAACAGGGACCCCATGAGCTTCAAGGCTTCGGGACTTTCCCAGTTTCTCGGACCTGACGCTTTGCCGATGAGGTAGCCGTCGGGATCGATCAGGTAGGTCTGAGGGAGTCCGAGACCGAAATACCTGTCATCAACCTTCCCGTTCCTGCCCGTCAGAACCAGATAATCGATCGGAACTTTTTTCATGAACGCATGGATGCGTCCGATGTTGTGATCCATCGCGATACTGGCGAGGACGAAGGGCATCCCGGACATTTTTTGGCTGAGAACGTTCAGGGTGGGAATTTCCTTCCGGCAGGGCACACACCATGTCGCCCAGAAATTCAGGAGGACCAGGCGGCCCCGGTAGTCCGAAAGGCTGACAGTCTTTCCCGAAAGGTCCGGGATGGAAAAGTTTGGCGCTTTCTCCCGGTCGTCGAAGAGAATGAAACCCATTTTTTTGAAAAGGCTTTTCTGGAGATTCACCGGCACTTCCGATCCCCACGAGACGACAGGGAACGGCACAGCAGAAAGAAGTAAAACCATGACCCAGAAGAGGATAGATGCTGATCCGGTTTTTCGCATTTGGTTTTCCTAAATTTTCCTGTCAAACGATGATGTTCGGCATTTCAAGAGTATTCATTTATCGCTTCCAGATCCTTCTTATATTAATGATACACAAGGATCGGCACCGAACCAAGCAAATATGGGGGCTTACGGGCTCTGTTTCGTTTGGGCGTATAAAAAGATCCCGGCGGCGACGGAAAGGTTCAGGGAAGCGACCTTGCCGTGCATCGGCAACGACACGATCCAGTCCGAAAGCTGGAGGACAGGACGGGAAACCCCTTTTTCCTCAGATCCGACGACCACGACAAAGGGATGGGGGAAGGCTTCCCGGAAATGTGTCTCGCCCCCCAGGGCCAGGGATAGAACGCCATACCCCCTCTTCTTGAGGAAAAGAAGGGTCTGGGACATGTTTCCCACCCGTATCAGGGGAAGAGTGAACAGGGCTCCCGCAGACGTTTTTGCACAGGTTGCGGAGAGCGGGGCGACGCGGCGCTTGGGAAGGAGAACGCCCTTGACTCCCGAGGCGTCGCAGGTCCTGAGAAGGGCTCCAAGGTTTCTCGGATCCTGCACGCCGTCGACCGCGACAAGCGGCGATGGGTCTTCCGGAAGGGTGTCGAGAAACGACCCGAGCTCCCACAGGGCGATCGGTTCGAGTGCGGCATAGACGCCCTGATGGACAATGTCTCCGGCCATCCGGTCGAGCGACGTTCTCGGAACAAAATCGACCGGAATGGCATTTTGGCGCGCCCGTTGAAGAATCTCACCCCGTCTCGAGTCGGGCCGCGAATCGTCCTTCAGGTACAGGCGCGCGATCTGACGAGGGTTGTTCCTCAGCAGTTCAAGAACGACATGGAGGCCCCCGATACCGTCGGGGGTCTCTAAATCCTCCGGATTCGTGGCATCCCCCCGGGGTTGTCTTCGAGAAGAAAACCCGCTTTTTTCAGGCGATCGCGAATCTGGTCAGCCTTCTCGAAGTTCCGCTCCTTCCTGGCCTTTTCCCGATCGAGAACCAGTGCCTCCATCATCTCCGGCGAAAGCGGCTCGTTTTCTTCCCTTTCGGATCCCTTCCCGTAGACCCACCGTTCCGGAGGAACGGACAGGAGGCCAAGAATATTCCTGGCGTGCCGGACGGTCGCCCAGGCATCGGCCCTGTCGGTTTCCGGCAAGTCTTTCCCCCGGCTCAAGGCAGGGTTCAAGCGGTTTTTCTGTTCATGCAGGATACGGAGCCCCACGGGCGTATCGAGGTCATGCGAAAGAGCTCCCATGAATTCACCGGCTCCCTTTCCCCCCCCTTGTTGGTCATTCGAAAGCTCCGGACACCCGTTCAGGAGATTCAGGTAGAGGTAGAGGCTGTCCAGGGCATTCTTCGCATGGGAGAGCGTTTCGTCCGATATGTCGACGGGCGAGCGGTAATGGGTCGATAGAAGGAAATAGCGCAACCATTCCCTCGTCACCTCTTCAGGAAAAGGCGACGTCTCGAAAAAGGTCCGGATTCGAAAGATATTCCCCAGGGACTTCGACATCTTTTCGTCATGGATCGTCACAAACCCGTTGTGGATCCAAGTCCGGACGAACGTTTTACCCGTAACCGACTCGCTTTGGGCCCGTTCGTTCTCGTGGTGGGGAAACATGAGGTCCATCCCCCCGCCATGGATATCGAGAATCTCGCCGAGTTCGGAAAGCGCCATGGCAGAACATTCGATATGCCAACCCGGTCGGCCGGGACCGAACGAGGCCTCGTAGCTGGGTTCATTGGGCTTGGCGGCTTTCCACAAGGCAAAATCCAGGGGATCTTCCTTCCCTTCGTCTGCCTGGACACGGGCTCCCGCCAGAAGTTCATCGATCTTTTGGTGCGAAAGTTCCCCGTAATGCCTGTAGTTTCGGACCCGAAAATAAACGTCCCCGTTTTTTTTGTAGGCGGCCCCCTTGCGAAGCATCGTTTCGATCAGGGAAATCATCCTATCGAGGTACTGTGTGGCCCTGGGCTCCGAAGTGGGTGAGCGGATCCCGAGCCGTGCCATGTCATTATGGAACGAGTCGATATAGAAGGAGGTAATCTCTCCGATCGTACGTCCCGTTTCCCTGGCTTTATGGATGATCTTGTCGTCGATGTCGGTGATATTCCTGACATAATGGACATCGAGGCTGTGAGCCGCCAGGAGGCGATTCAGGGTGTCGAAGACGATTTGGCTGCGTGCGTGTCCCAGATGGCAGTCGTCGTAGACCGTAACGCCGCAGACATACATGTTGACCTGCCCCGGTCGGACCGGGACGAAAGGTTCGATCGTCTGAGTGAGGGTGTTGTAAAAAGCGAGATCACCCACCTGGAACTACTCTTTCCAACCCTTTCGAGAGAATCCATATGCGATAGTTCGCCGGGGGGATCGGAGGGTCCGCCTCTCCGGGGAGTTGGGTGGAGGGATCCCTCTCTCCGAGGGAAATGAAGTAACGGAAGGGTTCCCGGTCTTCCTTTATCTTGTCGTAGGAAAATGCGAAGCGGACGTAGGGGTGTCCGAGATCCGACATAGCGATTCTCATCGTTCGGAGCATATCGCCATTTTCCTCGATCAGCGTGACGCGGTGAGTCATCTCGAGCAACAAAAGCAGAAAATAGGGATCGGTGGGCCTGTACACCGCGACGCGGTCTCCGGGTTGGAGTTCGAGTTCTCCAAGGATTCGAAGGGTTTCTTTCACGGTCGGGACCGGACGATTCCCCCAGCCTGTCTGACGACGGTCGGAAAAAAGAACCTCTATGGGATCACCAGGAAAGAAAGGGGAACGGGGAATCCGGATGGCGGCGGAGAGGAGTTTCGGGGAAATACCTGGGATTTCGGAGAGAATCTCCTGAATGATCCTGTCCTTATGGGGCCGTTCGGGGTCGGTCTTCATGCGTCCTCCGAATCTCCAGATGAAAAAGAATTCTCCTCTGCCCACTCTTTCATCTGATGGATGGACGGATAGTGCGTAAGATCAAGGTGCAGGGGGGTCACCGATACGAAGCCCTGATCGATCGCATGGAGGTCCGATTGGGGATCGGGTTCGAAATCCTTGGGGCCCATGCCGATCCAATAATACGGGCGCCCTCTCGGATCTTCCTTTCGAATGATGTTCGTCTCGTTGATGATTCTTTTGCCAAGCCGGGTCACCTGGACTCCTTTCACGGCGCTCAGGGGACGGTTTGGGATATTGATCGAGAGCAGGACCGAGGAATCGTGCGGGTATTTGAGCTGGCGTTCGACCAGTTTTCGGGCGTAATGGCGGGCCGTTTTAAATTGAAACGGAAGGGTGTCCGACTCCGGGGCTTCCAGGGAGAAGGCCATCGACAGGGTCCCCAGGATGGAACCTTCAAAGGCTGCGGATACCGTTCCGGAATAGGTGACGTCGTCGGCAAGGTTGCTTCCGTGGTTGATTCCGGAAACGATCAGGTGGGGTTTTCTCGGAAGAATCACATACAGTCCGAAATTGATGCAATCGGTCGGAGTTCCGTTGATCGAAAAGTGCCTGGGATCCCGTTCGTTGATCCGAAGGGGTTTGTGAAGCGTCAGGGCGTGCGAGGCGGCGGATCGTTCTTCGTCTGGAGCGACGACGTAAATGTCTCCCAGATCGCGGACGGCTTCCTCGAGGGTTTTTATCCCCTCCGAGTCGATGCCATCGTCATTGGACAGGAGGATAAGGGGACGGGTCAATGTTTTTTTGGAAGGCAACCGAGGTCTACCGTGGAGGATCTCGTCTTAGGGGTGAAGGTTCAGTCGTACGCGATTCGTGGTCGGGGCGAAAGGATTTGAACCTTCGACCACTCCCACCCCAAGGGAGTGCGCTACCAGGCTGCGCTACGCCCCGATCTCTGCGTCCGTTTTTTCCATGATTTGAAGGGCCTTTCTGACCTCCACCAGAAGCTCTCCCGCAAGATGGGACGCTTCGATGGGCAAGGAACCATCCAGAAACGACTGTGCTCCTTTCAGAGAGCGCCCTTCCACTTTCAAAAGCCCGACAATTTTTCCGAGAAAATTCAGGTCTTCCTCGGAATATTCTCGTTGTCCCCCCCGGGTCTTCTGGGGTGAAAGAACCGGGAACATTTTCTCCCAGTATCGCAAGGTGGCCGGTGTTACTCCAAGTATCTGACAGGCCTCTCCGATGCGGTACTTTTTCGGGATTTTCGAGACATTGGACGGGATCGTTATTCTTTTATCCCTTTTTCTTCCCGGATTCCTTCTTGAAGAAGGAACGGCTCGGATGAAACAGGACCGTGTGATGAGCAGGAATCACGACTGGTTCCCCCGTTTTGGGATTCCGCCCCGGTCGATCCTTGATCCTGCGAACGATAAACGATCCGAAGCCCGATATTTTTACGTCTTCGCCATTTTCCAGCGAAGAGGAAATTTCTTCGAGGAATCCGTCAAAAACACGACCGACGGTTTTGGCGTTGTGTGTCTTTCTATCAGGTTTCTGCAGGATAAGGCGAACGATGTCAAGTCTTTTCACTTTTTTCCCTGGGTAGAAGATGATCAATCATAGTCACTTGCGGAGGCTCTGTCAATAAATCCGCTGGATTGGCAAATACCTCTCTTGCTGGAAAGGATAAAAGACGCGATTTCCCGGACGATCGGAATGTCGCTTCCGGTCAGGGTTCCGAGCAACGCCCGGTCGAGGGATCTCTGCCGAAATATCTCGCGGAATGCTTTTCTGAGCTCATCGATCTCCCGGGCCGAATAACCCGCCCTTCTCAGGCCGATCCGGTTCAGGGTCCTGACCGTGTGCGTTCCGTCGACGATGCAGAACGGAGGTACATCCCGGCTGGTACGTGCCCCACCCCTCAGAAGGGAGAGACGGCCGATACGGACGAATTGGTGTACAAGGACGGCCCCCGAAAGGAAGACTTGATCCTCGATGACGACATGGCCGGCCAGAAGGGCGCCATTCGCCATGATGATGCGGTTACCCAAGTGGCAATTGTGGGCAACATGGGATTGGGCCATCAGGAGATTCTCGTCGCCGAGGACGGTTTCGGTCCCTTCTTTCGTGGCCCGGTGGATCGTGACATACTCCCGTATCTCGTTTCTGTCTCCGATCCGGGTTTTCGTGATCTGTCCCTTGTAGGCCCGGTCCTGAGGTTCATGTCCGATGACCGCACCCATGTGAATCCGGTTCTCCCGCCCAAGCTCGACGCCCGGTCCGATGGAGACTCTTTCCATGATTTCGGTTCCGTCCCCGATACGGGACGGGGCGCGGAGGACGCAATAAGGGCCGATCGAAACCCCTTCCCCCAGTTCCACTCCGGATTCGATGATCGCGGTAGCGTGAATGTCAGACGCGTTCAAAATGGCTTTATACCGGATTTGAGAAGCCAGTAGTCGATGCTGTCCTTCAAGGCCATCAGACTTGCGGTGATCACGTTCTCAGAAACCCCCACCGTCCCCCATTTTTGGGAGGACGAACCGGACTCGATCAAAACCCGGACCCGGGATGCGGTCCCGTCGTTTCCGCTCAAGACACGAACTTTATAGTCGAGGAGATTGATCGAGGAGACCTCCGGATAGAAAGCCGAAAGTGCTTTCCTTAGACAATTGTCGAGGGCATTGACCGGACCGTTTCCCAAAGCGGCGGTATGTTCATGGCGGTTCCCGACCCGGACCCGGATCGTCGCCTCGGATAAGCCTTCCGAATCGTGTCCTTTCTGGTCCATCAGGATGTGGAAGAATTCGATCTCGAAATACGGCCTGAAATCGCCCGACCCGGACCTCATGAGGAGTTCGAAGGAGGCTTCCGCGCCTTCGAACTGGTACCCCTGATTTTCGAGCTTTTTCAATATCTCCAGGAGACGAGCGATCTCCGGACTGTCCGAATCGAGGGGAACTCCGTACTGGCGGGCTTTTTCGATCAGGTTGCTCCGGCCAGACTGTTCCGAAAGAAGAATCCTTTGGGTATTTCCCACCGCTTCGGGAGAGATATGCTCGTAGGCACGGCTGTTCTTTCGAATGGCGTGGACGTGAACCCCCGCCTTATGGGCGAAGGCCGAATCTCCGACGAAGGCCTGATTTTTCGGGAGCGGGCGGTTCTGAAGTTCGAAAAGAAACGAAGCCACGTGGCGCAGGTTTTTCAGGTTCTTCGGGGAGACCCCTCCCCGGTCCATTTTGAGGACAAGGTTTGCCATCACAGAAATCAGATTGGCATTTCCGCAACGTTCCCCGATTCCGTTTATGGTTCCATGGATCTGACGGGCCCCATTGTTCACGGCAATGAGGGAGTTCGCCACGGCTAGTTCTCCATCGTTGTGGGCGTGTATCCCGATAGGGACCCGGATTTCCCGGGCGACCGCGCGCACCGCTCTTTCGACGTTCCAGGGAAGGCTTCCTCCATTCGTGTCGCAAAGGACGATCCAGTCCGCCCCACCCTCTTCGGCCGCCTTGAGGGTTTTTAGGGCGAATTCCGGGTCGTCATTGAATCCATCGAAAAAATGCTCCGCATCGTAGACGACCTCCCTACCTGACTGTTTCAGAAAGTCGACGCTTTCCCGGATCATTTCGATATTCGTCGCGGGAGAAATGTCCAGGATGTCCTTTACGTGGAGGGACCAGGACTTTCCGAAGATCGTGACCACCGGTGTCCCGGCGGCGATCAACGCTTTCAGGACGGGGTCGTGCGATGTCTTGCTGGTCGCTTTTCGGGTGGAACCAAAGGCGGCGATCCGGCTGTTGTGCAGCGGGACCGTGCGTATCCTCCGGAAAAACTCGATATCTTTCGGATTGGCACCAGGCCATCCCCCTTCGATGTAGTCGACTCCGAGCCGATCGAGTTCTCCCACGATTCGAAGCTTGTCTTCCATCGTAAAGTGGATATCTTCGGATTGGCTTCCGTCCCTGAGAGTGGTGTCGTAGAGAGAGACCCGGTTCTTGTCCGGCGCGGAATCCGATTTTTTTTTTGCAGAAGGACGGGATGTCTTCACGAGCCATCCCCTTTCGTGTCGAGCCGAAATTCCGCGTGGAGGGATTTTATCGAGAGATCGGAGTATTTTTCATCGATAAGGCAGGAGATTTTGATTTCGGATGTCGAGATCATCAGGATGTTGATTCCTTCACGGGCAAGGGCCGAGAACATCTGGGCCGCCACGCCCGAATGGGATCGCATCCCGACCCCGACGATCGAAATCTTCACGATGTCGTCCTTGATCCGGACTTCTCCGGCACCGATTTCGGTCGCGACGGTCGTAGCCAATCGTTCCGCCTTCCTGGCGTCCGATCTTGGAACGGTGAAAGAGATGTCGGTAAGGCCGTCCTGGCCGACGTTCTGGACGATCATGTCGACGATGATCGATTGGTTCGAGATGGTTTCGAAGAGACGGGCCGCGAGACCGGGTTTATCGGGAACGTCCTGGACGGTGATCTTCGCCTGATTCCGGTCAAGGGTGATTCCCGAAACGACAATATGTTCCATCCGTTTTTCCTCCTCCGTCACGAGGGTACCGGGGTCTTCGGAGAATGTCGAGCGGACCCGGACAGGCATTTTGTATTTCATGGCGAATTCCACGGATCGGGTCTGGAGAACTTTCGCTCCCAAGGAAGCCATTTCAAGCATTTCCTCATAGGAGACCCAGTCCAGTTTTCGGGCCTTGGGAACGAGGTTTGGGTCGGCGGTATAAACCCCGAGGACATCGGTATAGATATCGCAACGGTCTGCTTTCACCGCGACGGCCAGCGCGACAGCGGTCGTGTCGGATCCGCCCCTGCCAAGCGTGGTGACGTTCTCTTCGGAAGAGATCCCCTGGAATCCCGCGACGATCGGAATAAAGCCACCTTCGAGGGTCTCAAGGAGCCTGTCCGCAGAGATGCTTTCGATCCGGGCTCTTGTATGGACATTGTCGGTACGGATTCCGACCTGTCGACCGGTCATCGAACGTGCGGGAATATCTATTTCGTTGAGGGCGATGGCCAGGAGGGCGCTGGTGACCCTCTCACCCGAAGAAAGAAGCATATCGAGTTCCCGCTCGTTGGGTTCGGGTGAAATCTCCTGCGCCAGACGAACCAGCCGGTCGGTTTCCCCGCTCATCGCCGAGACGACGACAACGATCCGGTGTCCCATTTCGCGGGATTTTCGCACGATGTTCGCCACGTTCTTGATCCGGTCGATCGATCCGACGGATGTTCCGCCAAATTTCTGGACAATTAACGCCATGGTCTTCTTTTGTCTTCTCCGAATGTCATTCGAGTGCCCTGTTCCAATCCGCGAGGCTCATCCGGTTTCCAAGATAAGCATCGTCTTCTGAAAAGCGGTGATTTTTCCCGCCAATTTCCGTGGGGCCGACATGGAGATACGGAACGGGACCGACTGCATGATCCCCCGTCCGCGGAGAACTTAAATGATCGCTTGTAATCCATACGTCGTCCAGCAATCCGTTTGCGAGCCAATCCAGAAGACCGGGAGAGATTGTACGGTCGAAGCGTTCGAGAAACTCTCTCTTCTGTGAGGGTAAACGGCGGTGACTCGCCATGTCGAACCCTTCGATGTGGCAAAAAACATGGGAGACATGCGGGGTCTGGAGAGCGCAATGGATCGCTTCTCTCTTGTTTTCCAGGGAGGTGTTCACATCCCCGGTCCCTCCAGGAACGCCCTGGGTGTGCCAACCCAGCGAACGTCCGATCCCGATCGCCAGCGGAACGGCCCCGATCATCCATTTAGCGGGGTTTGGATCCGAGTTCGGGGAGCGTGTTTCCGGATGCCATTTTCCCATGCCCCAGGGCCACACGCAATTAAATTCGCTGTTCGGAGGAACCAATCTCCCGGACAGGGATACGAGCATGGCAGCCAGTCCTTGTCCGGGAATCTGGAGCCCTCTCGAGGGAGGGAAGCACTTTCCGGGATCATCGCCTGTGTCCCGGGAAAAGGCGAGGACACGGGGCAGCATCCCGTCCGATCCCCTCAACGGTACGAACGTGAATTCAGAAGCGGCCGGATCGAGCGCCGCCCTCCGGAGAAATTCTTCCCAAAAAAGAGCTCCCGGAGAGTTTTCCACGTATCGCTCGAGACGGTTTCCCGATATTTTTGCCGGATTCAGAAGCCAGACCCAGTGGGGACAATCGAACGAGAGGGGCTTGTCCAGCGTTTGGGTCAGCAAGAGTGCCCGGGAAGGAACCGTTTCATCGGCCGGCCATCCGCATAGGGAAAGGATCCCTCGCTCCGAGGTCGGTTGGGTCGGCTCGCCTTCCCTGTCGCACGGCTGAACGTCCAGGAGCCCCACGGACCCCTTTTGGGCGAGTCGATCCAAATAGGGCGTCTTTGCCCTTTGAAGGGTCGAAGGGGAGTCCGGCTCGGCAAGACCGTCGAGAATCAGGACCAGTCGTTTTCTCATCCGGGACGATGCATTGTTCATGGATGGGGATCAGGAGAAACCGAGCACGCGCAAAACGGCTTCTTTTCCGGGAGGAACAGAGATTTGTGAATGAGGGGTCGAAAGAGCCGTTTCGGGGTCCTTCAATCCGTGGCCCGTCAAGGTGCAGACCACGATTTCCCCACTGGAAAAATGCCCGTTCCGTGCATACTCGATGACTCCTGCAAGGGATGCCGCAGAAGCCGGCTCGCAGAAGATCCCCTCTTCTTTCGCGAGCATCCGGTAGGCGTCGAGAATTTTTTCATCAGAAAGAGCGATGATCTCCCCTTTCGACTCGGAAGCGGCTTTAACGGCCCCCTGCCATGAGGCCGGATTGCCTATCCGGATCGCCGAGGCGACGGTTTCGGGTTTTTCGATGACATGTCCTCTCACGATGGGGGCGGCACCTTCGGCCTGGACACCGACCATCCGGGGAAGGTCCCGCAGTTTTCCAGCCATTTTGTATTCGCGATATCCCATCCAGCTGGCCGTGATATTGCCGGCATTTCCGACGGGCAGAAAATGAAAATGGGGGCCCTGTCCCAGGACATCGCATATTTCGAACGCGACCGTTTTTTGTCCTTCGAGACGGTCAGGGTTGACTGAATTGACGAGTGCGACGGGATGGGTTTCGGAGATGTCGCGGACGACCTGAAGGGCTTCGTCGAAAAGTCCCTTGATCTGGATGACGACCGATTGGTGCATGACGGCCTGGGCCATCTTTCCCCTGGCGATTTTTCCTTCGGGGACGACAACATACACCTTGAGTCCCGCCCTGGCCCCATAAGCCGCCGCAGAAGCCGATGTATTGCCCGTGGATGCGCAGATCAGGGCTTTTGCACCTCTTTCCTGGGCTTTGGTGACGGCCAGAGTCATTCCCCGGTCCTTGAAACTTCCCGTCGGGTTCTGACCTTCGATCTTCGCATACAGGACGATTTTGGCACCGATCAGGCCAGGGATTCTGTCAAGGGGAACGAGTGGTGTCCCGCCTTCATAAAGGGTAACGGGCCTGGTATGAGGGAGTACCGGGAGGAATTCCCTGTAATGGTCGATGATTCCGGGCCAGTCCAAACGCATTATTCGGTCTTTCCTTCCACACGTATCAAGACGGTCGGTTCTGTCACGTGAGCAGAATGGTCAATGGCGCGGAGAGCCGCCTGAATGCTTGCTTCGGTGGCCGTATGCGTCTGTATGACGACCGGAACGCTTCCTCCCTTTTGTCGACCCTTCTGGATGACGGATTCGATGCTGATCCCATGATCTCCCAGAACTCCGGAAAGGTAGGAAAGCGTTCCCGGTTGGTCGTGCGCCATGAAGCGCAGATAGTATTCGCTCCGGATATCGGCGAGTCCGGTCATCGGCCTGGGTTTTCGTTCATTCCAGGAAAATCCGAGCGGAGGAACCTGGTGAAAACATCCCGTGTGTATGGCACGGGCCAACTCCATGACGTCTCCCATAACCGCCGTCGCAGTCGGATCGGCACCGGCTCCCCTCCCATAAAACAGGACGGGTCCAAGGGCATCGCCCGTTACTTCGACGGCGTTGAAGACACCGTCCACCTTGGCGAGCAATGATTCCTCGGGGAGAAAAGCCGGATGAACCCTGAGATCGATCGAGTGTCCATGATCTTTTGCGATGCCAAGGAGCTTAAGGACATACCCGAGTTCCCGGCCGAACTCGATATCGATCGTCTGGATCTCGCGTATGCCCTGGACAGGGATGGCGGAAAATTCTATCGGAGCTCCAAAGGAAAGGGTCCCCAAAATGGCAAGCTTGTGGGCGGCGTCCATTCCGTCGATATCGAGGGACGGGTCGGCCTCTGCATAACCGAGGGCCTGGGCGTCTTCAAGGGCCGACGCGAAATCGAGATGATCGTAGTTCATGCGGGTGAGGATATAGTTCGATGTCCCGTTGATGATGCCTTTAATGGACAGGATCCGATTGCCCCCGATTCCTTCCCGGAGGGAACGGAGGATCGGGATGCCACCACCGACTGCGCCTTCGAATGCCAGATCGGTTTTTGACGCGTGTACGGCCGAAAAGAGTTCTTCCCCGTGAAGGGCGAGAAGGGCTTTGTTTGCCGTCACAACAGACTTTCTCTTCCGAATGGATTCGAGAAGGATCGAACGCGCCGGCTCGATTCCTCCGATCAGTTCGATGACGATCTGCACTTCCGGGTCTTCGACAATCTCGTTGGGGTCCGGGGTCAGATGGATTCCGTTCAGGTCGGAACCGGATTTGCTCCCGATGCGTCGGTCGGCAATGGATTTAAGATGGAGGGGAAAACCAAGTCGCCGCTCCAAAAGCTTTTGTTCTTTCAGGAGAAGCTTCAGGAAGCCGGATCCGACGGTTCCGAGGCCGATAAGCCCAAGAACAACCGGGGACGGGCTGAGCGATTTCATCGATTTCCTTGCAAAAGGATGATCATAATTTACATGTTCCCGGGCATCTCCTGCATCAGGCGGTCAGAGGATCCCGGGCGACCTTTACTGCATAAACGGATTTTTCAACGGAAGAGGGATGGTTTTTCCTTCGTCGACAAGTACGGAACGATAGGCCCGCAAGTACGCGGCCACCGGTGCGTCAATCCAGGTATTCGGGGCATGGGGGTCGATGTTGAACACAAGGACCTGGAGTTCCCGGTCCTTGTAGTCCCAGATTAAAACGGCATCGTTCGGAAGCCGGATACCCTTTTTATCCTTGAGTTCCCTGGAGGCCACCACACGGGGAGGGACCGTCTTCAGTTCGTCCGGAAGGATATCGCGCAAGGTCCAGTAGGGTCTATGGCTGGTTCCCGAATAAGGCGCCGTGACAAGAACCGCCTGAAGGGCTCCGCGGCGGAATTCGAACTGGAATTCAGGAGTAAACTTTCCCGAAGAAAGCCGAAACGGAGAAAAAAACAGATAACGATCTCCCGGGCGGGCATCGAAATCCGTGAAGATTCCGCAAGGCAATGCTGTCGAATACCCTTCCCGAGGTTTGATGGTCTTGTCGCCCTTGTGGAAGATCGTCAGTATCTGCTGCGGCGTGTCGCCCAGTTTCCAGCTCCACCCCCAGGCTTTTCCGGGCGACAGGAAAACAAGGGCGAACGTGGCTACGATCAGAGCCATGTGAATAGGGCTTTTCGTAAGTTTCATCGGAGTCAACCGGTCTCTCCCACCCCGGCCTTTTCGGTCCGGGAAAGGAAGCGTTTGATGTTCATTGTGGCCTGGCGGATACGATTTTCATTTTCCACGAGGGCGAACCTGACAAACTCGTCGCCTTCCGTCCCGAACCCGATACCGGGGGAGACGCCTACCTGGGCTTCCGCCATGAGGAGTTTCGAAAACTCGAGGGAACCCATCGATCGATGTGCCTGGGGAATCTGGGCCCAAAGGAACATGGAACCTTTCGGCATCGTCACTGCCCACCCGCTCCTGTTGAGTCCTTCGACGAGGACATGGCAACGTTTTTCGTAAACCTGCGAAATATGGAGGGGAACGTCGTCCATCTGGTTCAAGGCGAGAATGCTTGCGATCTGTATCGGCTGGAACATGCCGTAATCCAGATAACTCTTCAAGCGGGTCAAGGCTCCGACGATCTGGCTGTTTCCCACGAGGAACCCGACCCTCCATCCTGGCATATTGTACGATTTGGACAAAGTAAAGAATTCCGCTCCGATATCGCGGGCTCCGGGAACGGAGAGAAAGCTGGGGGCCTTGTAATCGCCGAACGTGATGTCGGCGTATGCCAGGTCATGGATCACGAAAAAGCCGCGTTCATGGGCGAGAGCCACGACTTTTTCGAAAAAACCATCCTGGACCGTCAGGGTTGTCGGATTATGCGGGTAACAGAGCAGAACCGCTTTCGGGAACCCGCCCATCCGTTCGAGGGCGTCGTGGAAATCCGCCCAGGCATCCCGGTCCGGTCGCATGGGAAAAGAACACACATGGGCTCCGGCAAGCGTAAAGCTGAACGCGTGAATCGGGTAAGTCGGATTGGGAACGATTACCTTGTCACCGTGATCGATGGTCGCAAGCGCCAGATGGGCTATTCCCTCTTTCGAACCGATGGTGACGACCGCTTCGGATTCAGGGTTCAGTGCCACCCCGTATTTGCGAAGGTACCATGCGCAAACGGCTTCTCTCAGCCTGGGGATACCCTTGGAAGCCGAGTAGCGATGATTTCTTGGGTTTCTGGCGGCTTCGATGAGTTTTTCCACGATGGGAGGCGGGGTCGGGAGATCGGGATTCCCCATTCCGAGGTCGATGATGTCTTCTCCCCGTCTTCGAGCCTCGATCTTCATCTCGTTGACGATACTGAAAACATATGGGGGCAATTGATTGATTCTCTTGAATTCCATAATGGTCCTCGGACCCTCCGTGGGTTCGCCGCCTTTGTGCCTACAGAGATTTAATGTCGAGCAGAACAAAATCGCATCGTGAAATTATCGCAATATGCAGGAAATCTTTCAACGTCGTCTCCCTCTCGACAACGGACTCCGATCAGGATTTCTTTAGCGTCTTGATGTAGGCGATGACATCGCGTATCTGATCCGGCGAAAGGGATTCTGACCACCCAGGCATCTGGCCGATCCCATTCGAGATGACATGGGCGAGAAAGGTGTCGGTTTTGTTTTTCCAGAATTCCGGATCCGTAAAGTTCGCTGGAGGGGGGGACATCCCGGATGCTCCGATCCCTTGCCCGTTCCCCCCTGCACCGTGGCAAACTGAGCAATTTTGGCTGAAAATCGCTTTTCCATTCTCAAGGTTCCCGTTGCTGTCCTGTGCGAGAAGACCGTTTCCAGGTGTGTAAAAAATTAAAGCGAAAAAAACGGAAAGAAAGATGTTTTTTTTGGCCATGCGCATCGTCCTCCCTCGGGCAAGCACTTCTTGTTCGCTTGGGTATTCGTTTTTTCCGCTCATTACTATGATTTCAAAGTGATTGATTTACGTCCTTTTTTACCATATACGGAAAAATTTTTCACCGAATCGTCATTCTGTATATGTTCTATTCGATTTTGAATTTGTTATGATGTTGCGATGCTTGGACAGGGAGACAAAGCACGGAAAACCATGCGGGGAATGTGTGAACGGACGGGCTTTTCTCAGATCGATTCGATATTTTCTTTCCGAACAGATCAGTCTTTTACGGGACATCGCAACCCGGGTCGGTGAGATGTTGCGTCCCCGTATCAAACAGCTCCAGATCGGACTGAAGAAAATCCAGGTGGAGAGCCAGAGGGAAGAGTATCTCGAAACACTGGGAAAAATGGCTCACGGCCAATCATCCCCGAATGGCGACTTGATGGCCCGGTTGAAAGAATCTGAAAAGATACAATCGATTGTCAAGAAAATAGAAGTGATCGATCGACTCGAAAAAAAACTTCAGGGGGATTTCCAGTTTCTCGAAGAAACCCAGCTGATATGGGTCCTTTCGAACCTATCGGCTGAACTCGCTTCCCAGCGGCTTGAAGTGGGGGCCCACTGGATTCGTGACGATTCCCCTTTCAAGGGATGGACGCTGAACGACATTCGACAGCAGACCGATGAACCGGGATTCATGGCTTTGGGTGCCCTAAAAAACGGATATCCAGTCCAGCTTTCCCAGGATACTCCCCTGCAGGATTCGGATATCCTCATCTATCTCGTTCCAGCCCAGAAAGAGGTATCTGTAATCGGAGGTCCCCGCTGGAGGCTGCATTCCAATACATGACCTTTGTGAAGAGAATCTGACAGATCGGGAGGGGACACTATGCCGCATCTTTTCGACCCCAAAAATATCGAACGGCTCGAAGATCCCGAAAGAACGGATTTCCAGAATCCGTCTGTCGTGCTCGATCTCATGGCGTTCAACCTGGGAGGGGGCTTCTTGGACTTCGGGTCCGGGTCCGGTTATTTCACGTTCCCAGCCTATGACAGGTTCTCTGACCATGGCCCTTTCTATGCGGCGGACATTCAGACGGAAATGATCCAAATATTCAAGAAAAAAAGTCTGGAAAAATACGGCAAGGAACCGATCTCCCCTCTCGTGATCCAGGATCATAAGATTCCTCTGCCGGAGATGGCAATCGAAAATGTCCTCATGGTCAATGTCTTCCATGAGCTGGACAACCCGAAATCAGTATTGGCCGAAATTTTTCGGATCCTGAAAGCGGGCGGATCCCTTTTCGTTGTCGACTGGAAAAAAGAAAAGACTCCCAAAGGCCCCCCTCCGGAAGAACGGGCGGATGAAGTCGATATCTACGATGATCTCTTGTCGGCGGGATTTATGAAAATCCGTTCGTGGGACGTCTATTCCTGGCACATCGTCGTACAGGCCATACGTTAACCTGCAAAAGGCCGACCGGATGTCCAACGAGGATTTCATCCCAAGAGACGGACGCTATCAGATGGCCGGACTTCCTTGGCTTGCCCGCATGATCGACAAAGGCCGGGCATCCCTTTCCGGCACTCTAGGCGAGTATGAATTTCCGTGCTCCATGGACGAGAGTCTTCTGAACTTCCTCGGGCTGGATGCGGGAACGTTCCTCGAATTATTGAAATCGTGTCCGGGAGATCGCGAACTGTTGGAAGCCCTGGGGCTCCATGGACGAGATCCCGTTGAAAAGGTTCCCTGGTCCGATGTGTTCCTGATACGCTATTCAAGGCTTTTGGACGCGCAAGAAAATGAGGAGCATGGATAAATGATTCCTTCCGAACCGGAAAAGTTGAATTTGAACACGAAAGAATCACGATCAGGGGCGCCACACCCGAAAACATTCTTCATCAAAACGTTCGGATGCCAGATGAACGTCCACGATTCGGAACGCATGTCCGGTCTTCTGATGGATTCGGGTGCGATACCGGTCGAGAATCCGGAAGAGGCGGAAATCATTCTGGTCAATACGTGCACGATTCGCGACAAGGCCGATCAGAAAGCCCTGTCCGACCTGGGACGCCTAAGAAGGATCCGTAAAGAGGGAGGGATACTCGCCGTCACAGGGTGCATGGCGCAAAGGGAAGGCGAAGAGCTTTTCCGCATGGTACCGGATGTAGACCTTCTGCTGGGGCCGTCCCAGATCCGCAATCTTATCCCGTTGATCGAACGCACGTCTTCGGGAGAAAAGCATGTGGATGGGACTGTCCTTCCGCTACCGGAGATGACGACTCCACCAGCATTCCGTCCCGAAGGGGCGACCGCATTCGTGACCGTTCAGGAAGGGTGCGACAAGGCGTGCGCGTACTGCGTCGTTCCTTCGACCCGCGGGCCTGAGAGAAGCCGTCCCGTTGAGGATATCCTTCAGGAAATACGGGATCTCGTCAATCTCGGATATCGGGAAATCACTCTTCTGGGACAGAATGTAAACGGATACGGGAAAAAGGAGATGAACGGGAACGGCGCCTTTTTTACCCTGCTTCAGAAGATTCATGAAATTCCGGGGCTGAAGCGAATCCGGTTTACGACCTCCCACCCAGTCGACATGAGCGAGGCGTTGGTGGAGACGATGAAATCGTTCCCCCGGATCATGCCCCACCTCCACCTTCCTCTCCAGTCCGGGTCGGATTCCGTCCTTTGCCGGATGCGCCGGGGATATACGGTGGAGGAATACCGATACTGGGCGAAACTCCTTCGTCGCGAGATCCCCGGGATCTCGCTCACCACCGATCTGATCGTCGGATTTTGCGGGGAGACTGAAGAGGAGTTTCTGGAAACCTGCCGGGCGGTCGAAGAGTTCCGGTTCGACGGGGCGTTTTCATTTATTTATTCCCCCCGTCCCTCCACGCCGGCATATGCCTTGGACACTATGCCGCCAAGGGATGTGTCGGTGAAGCGTCTCGAGCGTCTTCAGGCCCAGATCGAAAGCCAATCCTCGGAAATAAACCGGTTGATGGAAGGATCCATCGTCGAAGTCCTGGTCGAAAAATGGGACCCCGAAACCGGAGTGGCCATCGGGAGGACCCCTCAATTCAGAAACGTAAAAACTAAAGTATCCGGGTACACCCCGCCCCCTTTTCCTGGAGATCTGATTTCGGTACGGATCGAAAGCTCGTCCAAGACCGGGATCAGGGGAACAGCGATCCGGATCATCGGGTAGGTGTTCATGACGATCATCCCTTCCCCATCAGGATGCCGGAAGAGTGCGGCTTGAAGATTATCGACCGGTACGTGTTCCTGGAACTTCTCCCCCCTTTCGCGATCGGCCTTTTGGTTCTTGTCGTCCTGATCCTGACGCAACAGACTCTCATGATCATGAACCTTCTCGTAAACAAGGGACTGTCCGTTCAAACGGTTTTCAGGCTTGTCCTCGCCATTTTTCCACAATTTCTCACGATGATCATACCGGTATCGGTTCTTGCGGCATCGACCGCAACGTTCCACCGGCTGGCGTCGGACGGAGAAATAACGGCCCTGAAAGCCTCGGGGATCGGATTGTCCCGCCTTCTACTGCCGCTGTTTTTCTTTGCGCTCTTAGGTTTCCTCGGAAGTTTCTATATGTCCGCCAAAGCCCTGGAAACCCAGGGGATGTCCCTGCAGGACATGCTTATCCGGGTTCTCCAGAACAAGCTTTCCCTGGGAATAAAACCCCAGGTTTTCAATAACTTCATGGACCGTTTCGTCATCTACGTTGACCGGATGCCGACCTTCTCCAGTCTCCAGGGGGTTTTTATCTATAAAAAACCTGCGAAAGGCGAGTCCAAGACAATTATCATGGCCCAACAAGGCGAGCTCCTTAATGAAAAATCTCCCCCGGGGATTCGTCTGAAACTCAAGTCGGGAACCTTGTTCCGTTCCGGAAAATCCCAGCAGTTCGTTCGATTTCAGACATACGACCTGACGATAATCGGGCATTTTTCCCAAACGGACAGGACCGGCCCACGGACCATCGCTTCGTTGAAACGACAGATCGGAAAGGACTCCCACCCGGACAGTGCACTCCTCAGGTCCCTGGAAGATGCCTACAAGAATTATACATATCCGTTTTCCTGCCTGATCTTTGCCTTTCTCGGCATTCCGTTCGGCATTTATGCCAAGCGGTCCGGAAAACTGGCGGGGTTCGTCTTTGCGACCGCCTCGGTGATTCTTTTCTATGTCTTGAACACGCTCGACGATCTCATGGTGGCCAGGCGCATGATCAGTCCTTTTCTGGGATCTCTCGCTCCGGATATTGTCCTTGGATCCCTGATGATCGTCCTTCTGACCCTGGTCTTCAAGGAAATCACCCTGACCCTTCCGGCTTTTTTCTGGCCGTTTCGAATCCAGTCGCCGCGTCCGTGAAGATTCTCACCCGCTATATCGCTTTTGAATTGATCAAGATCTTTCTTCTTTGCTTCGTGGCTCTGGAAGCCATATATGGGGTCATCGACTCCGTTGAGAAGATCAAGGATTTTTTAAGCCATCACGCGCCGATCGGCCTTATGGGGCAATATTTCGCCTACCGCTTTCTGATCGTGAGTTTTCGGGTCCTTCCCATGGCAGGACTGTTGTCCACACTTCTGACATTGGGAATTCTCTCAAAAAACCAGGAGCTGACCGCAATCCGGGCGGCCGGGATCAGTCTTCTGAAGGCAACGAAGCCCTTTCTGGCACTGGGTGCATTCATATCCCTTCTTTCTCTTGGAATGAACTATCAGTTAATCCCCAAAGCTTACCGGATGACGGACTACATCAAGGATGTCCGAATCGACGCTGGCCGTTCAGGGGAAATCGCCATCGAGCTGGACAATGTCTGGTTCCGTCATGGAAACCATGATATTTACGGTGCCCACCGAATCCGAAACAGGGGACAAGACATCGACGATGTTGTTTTGTACCATGTGGACAAAGGATTCCATCTGGTCTGGCAGATTCAGGCAAGAGAACTCCTCTACAGGGATGGGCGTTGGTTTTTCAAGCGGGGGCGGCGCGTGTCGTTCGCCAAGGACGGTTCTCTCGAGGTCGCGACGTTCGCGCAACTGGAGAGTCCCCTAAGGAGAAGTCCGGTCGACTTCACGTACGAAAAAACACGGGTCAACCATTTGTCCTATCCGGAATTGAAGCGGTATATTGCTCTTCTCAGGGAAAGCCACCTTCCGGTGCAAACCTTCGAGGTGACCCGGAACGGGATGGTGGCATTTCCCATGGCGGCCTTCCTCATGATCCTGATGGCAATACCGTTTGGAATCCGGGAAGGTCGCCAGGTCGGTATCGCAAAGGGTTTCGGGATAAGTCTCCTCCTTTCGATGGCGTACTGGACCATATATTCCCTTGGGCTGGCATTGGGCGAGGGAGGGGTCTTGACTCCCTGGATCAGCGCCTGGTTTGCCAACATTATCGTTTTTGGAGCATCCATGGTGCAGTTCCTCCTTTTAAGCCGGAGCTGAGAAGGTTATGACGATGACGCCTGACACGACTGCCACTACGTCTTCCTCCGATTCACATGCCCGGGTGGGGGTCCTTCTTTTCAACCTCGGAGGCCCGGAAACCCTCGAGGACGTACATCCGTTCCTTCTGAACCTGTTCAGCGATCCCGAGATTTTTCGTGTTCCCCGCCGGATCCAGCCGATCATCGCAAAAGTCATTGCGTGGAGGCGGACTTCCAAAAGCCGGGAATACTATCGGCAAATCGGGGGAGGGTCCCCGTTGAGACGGATCACGGAAGATCAGGCCCGCCTTCTCGAGAACGAACTCAATTCGGGTTCGAAGGAAATGGGATTCCGGGTTCTCACCGGGATGAGATATGCAGGTCCGAGAACGAATACGGCTCTCGACGAACTCCTGTTATTCAATCCGGATCGACTGGTTCTCCTCCCCCTCTACCCCCAACGTTCGCGGACGACGACCGGATCGTCGTTCCGGGAAGCGGCCGCCCTCCTGGAAGTCAAGGATCCGAACCTCCCCGTTCTCGCTGTACCCGCGTACCCGGAATATCCTCCATATATCGAAGCCCTGGCAGACACAATTCTTGAAGGGCTTTCGAAAATGCCCGACGGGGAGCCCGTGCACCTTGTTTTTTCGGCCCACGGGATTCCCCAGTTTTTGGTGGACAAAGACAAGGACCCCTATCAAATCGATACGGAAAGGACATTCGGATCGGTCATGAAGCGTCTGGCCGAAATCCTTCCCCAAAGAACTTTGAGGGCCACTCTTTCTTACCAAAGCCGCGTCGGTCCCCTCAAATGGCTCGGACCGGACACGAAGTCGGAACTGGCCAGGCTCGCCGCCGCCGGAATAAAAAACATCCTGATGATTCCCGTCAGTTTCGTTTCCGATCATCAGGAAACCCTCTACGAAATGGATATCCTTTACGGGCAGATGGCCGATGCCCTCCGGATACCGAGGTTTGTCAGGGCTCCCGCCCTCAATACCCGCCCGATTTTCATACGAGCTCTCGCGTCCCTCGTTCGGGATTGTCTCTCTTCGGAACGCGTGGCTTCGGCAGAATGTCCGTGCCGGTGCGGTGTCTGCCCGTCCTATTCTTGCCCAACGCAGTGAATGACGACCTTGAACTCCCTTCCGCTTCCCGGACGCGTCCGAATGTCCCGCCAGGAACTCGAGGATCCGGAGTTCGCCGAAAAGCGTGAGTGGTGGCTTCAAACCGGTGACGGCGGATATCTGTCCGGGTCTGTGATCCAGTCTCGAAGCCGAGGTTATCATGGATTATCCGTGGTGGCCGTTCACCCGCCGCTTGCAAGGCGCCTCGTCTGGGCCAAATGGGATGCTTGCGTGCAGGACGGGGACCAGGAAATTCCCCTTTCGAGCAATTTATGGCGGGATGGCTCCCGTTCTCCGGAGGGCCATAACTTTCTTGCCTCTTTTTGCCTGGAAGGACGTCTTCCCCTCTGGACCTACATCTGGAAAGACAGGGTCCTGCGCCAGAGAATCTGGTTCGACCGTGCACTCCGTTCGGTAGTCCTTTCCCTCGTCCTTGAGAGTCCTGAACCACTCTCCATCACCGCCAAAATCCTGGTGACCTGCCGGGACCACCACGGAATCACCCGTGGAGAGATTCCGGTACCCGATTTAAAGATCCGCGAAGAAGGACTCTGCATCTCATATCCCGAACTCTCCCTGCATTTCCAATGCCCGGGAGGATTCTTCCAGCCTGAGCATTCGGCATACAGGGGGTTTTCGCTTCCCCTGGAACGTGAAAGGGGACTGAACGACTGGGAAGACCTTCTTCTCGTGTCGACCGTTCGATGGGATCTTTTGCCGGGGATTGAATCGGGTCTTATGTGTTCAAGCACGGGATTTCAGGAGAATATGGGAAAAGACTCCGTCACGGTATCGCGGAGCGAGACCCTTGCCCTTGACAGTTCCCACCTGAATCGCGCTTTCCTGCGTTTTCCCCATTGGAAATCGGCTCCGGACTGGATCCATCACCTGATCCTATCGGCGGACACGTTCCTTTCAGATCGCCCGGCACAGGACACCGGGGCAACGTCCCGAACGATCCTTGCGGGACTGCCCTGGTTCGGCGACTGGGGCCGCGATACGATGGTCTCCCTCCCCGGCCTGCTTCTCGCCACGGGACGTTTCGAGGAAGCGCGGGATGTTCTATTGACGTTCGGCCGAACCATCCGGAACGGTCTCCTTCCAAATTATTTTCCGGAAGACGGAGGGACGCCCCTCTACAATTCAGCCGACGCCTCTCTCTGGTTTTTGAGGGCGTGGGTCCACTATGTCCGGGCATCGAGCGACATAGCGACTCTCAGGACCGTATTCCCCTCTCTCAAGGGGATCATCATGTCTTATATCGAGGGTACGGATTTCGGAATCGGCATCGACGCCTCCGATCACCTTGTCCGTATCGGCCCGCACAGAGCCGCATTGACCTGGATGGATGCCGTCGTCGACGGAACTCCCGTGACACCGAGGACGGGAAAACCCGTAGAACTCTCCGCCCTTTGGTTTGACGCGTTGAAGGGAATGTCGTTTCTCTGCCGGAGACTTCGTGAATCGTCCTCGTTTTATGAACGTGAAGCCGAGAAAACCCGGGAAGGGTTCCAAAGGTTCTGGAATCCCGGAACCGGTTCGCTCTGGGATATACTGGACGGCCCGACGGGAGATATTCCCGCGATAAGGCCGAACCAGGTCTTTGCATTAAGCCTGGACCATACACCTCTTGACCGGCCGAAACAGGAGAGGATCCTCGAAGAAATCGACAGCCACCTCCTCACTCCGTATGGTCTTCGTTCCTTGTCTCCCCGGGATCCGGAATACCGGGGGCGATACGAAGGATCCCCGCTGGAAAGGGACCGGGCCTACCATCAGGGCACCGTCTGGGGATGGCTTCTCGGACACTATGCTCTGGCGCACTTTCGTCTTCACGGCGACAAGCGAAAGTCCCTTTCGGTATTTTGTTCGATCGAAGACCACCTTTCGGATGCCGGACTCGGGGGGATCAGCGAAATATTTGACGGCGAACCGCCGCATACACCCCGTGGATGCCCTTTTCAGGCTTGGTCCGTGGGCTGTGTTCTTGAAGCGTACGACCGGATCTCCCGAGCGCCGGAATCCGGTATTCCGATGGACATTCCTTGACCCATGCGATGCCAGCTATTACAATTTCGCTCATGGTCGATGCCGTGAAATGGGTGAAGAACCCCGATGGTACACACGAGGTCCATTTGCTGGACCAGAGAGCCCTTCCCGTCCGAACGGAGTTTTTCGTATGCCGCGACCATGACGACATGGCGAAAGGCATCAGGGATATGGTCGTCCGCGGCGCCCCCGCGATCGGAATTTCCGCGGCCTTCGGGGTGGCTCTGGGGGCTCAGTCCTTCCTCAGAAAATCCCTTCAGGACGCATTCGTTCCCTACATGGAGGACGTCTCCTCGATTCTTGCGGGTACCCGTCCGACGGCCGTCAATCTTTTCTGGGCCATCCAAAGAATGAGGCCTTTTTGGGAAAAAGGAAGCCGGCAAACCGCCCCGGAGATCACGGAGGGACTTTTCAAGGAAGCCCAACGGATCAAGGAAGAGGATATTCATCTCAACAGACGCATGGGAGGGCACGGTCAGGAGCTGATTCGGGATGGTTCGACGATCCTGACCCATTGCAATGCCGGAGCCCTTGCGACAGGCGGATACGGGACGGCCCTGGGCGTCATCAGGGCCGCCGTGGAAGCCGGCAAAACGATACGGGTCTTTGCCGACGAGACCCGGCCGTATCTTCAGGGGGCGAGACTCACCGCCTACGAGCTTGTGGAAGACGGGATCCCTACGACCCTCATCACCGACGGAATGGCGGCTTCCCTAATGGCCATGAAGAAGATCGACGCCGTCATCGTGGGGGCCGACCGGGTCACCGCAAACGGTGATGTCGCCAACAAGATCGGCACCTATGGTCTGGCCGTGTTGGCCAAAGCGCACGGGATTCCGTTCTACGTGGCGGTCCCGTTTTCGACCATCGATTTCGATATGTCTTCCGGTTCCCAGATTCCCATCGAGCAACGATCTCCTGACGAGGTGACGCATATCGGTCCTGGCGTCCGGATCGCTCCCGAAGGGGTTTCGGTCTACAACCCCGCGTTCGACGTGACTCCGGCCGACCTCGTTACGGCACTCATCACCGAAAAAGGGGTCTTCAAGCCGTCCGAATTACGGTCCAAGGCGTTCTGATTTTTCCCCTACCCGAGAGAATAGCGTGAGCGAAGAAGAGAATCAGAACCCCCGTTCGGCTGAATTTTCCGAACAGGAAAGAGTCCGCCGCGAAAAAAGAGACCGATTGCTGCAGGCGGGAAAGAATCCCTACGGGGATCCCTTCCCGGGACGGGAAACGATCTCGGGGCTCAGGGAAAGAATCACCCCGTTTCTTTGCGGAGGCCTTCCCGAAACTCCCATCGAATCCCGAATCGCGGGAAGAATCGTTCTCCTTCGGAGATTCGGGAAAGCCTTTTTCGCCACTCTTCTGGATGCCACGGGCCGTTTTCAGGTATACGTCCGGCAGGACCGGGTCGGGGAGGGGGAATATGCCCTCCTGAGCGATGCTCTGGACATAGGCGACCATATCGGGGTCGACGGGACCTTCTTTATCACCAAGACCGGGGAGCCGACCCTCGAAGCGCTCAAGGTCACGTTCCTTGCGAAATCGCTCCACCCGCTTCCCGAAAAATGGCACGGGCTGACCGATATCGAACAGCGATACCGTCAACGCTATATCGACCTTATCGTCAATCCGGAGGTAAGGGATGTTTTCTATCGCCGCGCCCGAGTTCTGCAGCGTGTCCGGAAATACATGGACGGTGAAGGGTTCATCGAAGTCGAAACGCCGATGATGCACCCGGCTCCCGGGGGAGCGCTGGCCCGTCCATTCGTCACCCACCACAACACGCTCGGGGTCGATCTCTATCTCAGGATCGCTCCGGAATTGTATCTTAAAAGACTTATCGTCGGGGGGTTCGAAAAGGTCTACGAAATCAACAGGAATTTTCGAAACGAAGGGTTCAGTCCGCGCCACAATCCCGAATTCACGATGATGGAATTCTATATGGCCTACCACTCTCCGGAGGACCTGATGATCCTGACGGAGACCCTTTTCGAGCACCTCGCGGTAGACCTCCACGGAACATCCCGGGTTCCTTTCGGAGAGCACGAGATCGAATTGAAGGGCCCCTATAGAAGAATCTCCTATTTTGAGGCGCTACGGGATACCTATACACTCGATCAGGTCCGCCTTTCGGATGAAAAAGTCCTGATCCGGCTCCTGGAAGAACGGAAGCTCCAGGCACCCCCGAGACGCGCAGGTAAGCCCTATGTCGCCGATCTCCAGAACTTCCTCTTCGAAGAGGCGATCGAAAAAACCCTCATCCAGCCGACCTTTGTGACGGGTTATCCTCGCGCAATCTCTCCGCTCGCCCGTTCGTCCAAAGAGGACCTTGAAATTACCGACCGCTTCGAACTTTTTGTCGCAGGGGTGGAGATCGCCAACGGTTTTATGGAACTCAACGATCCCGACGAGCAGCTGACACGTTTCATGGAGCAACAGAAATCCCGTCTTTCCGGCGATCTCGAAGCCCCTCCTCCCGATCTGGACTACATCCGTGCGCTCGAGATCGGACTCCCTCCCACAGCGGGCGAAGGCATCGGAATCGACCGGCTTGTGATGCTTTTGACCAACCAGACGTCGATCCGCGATGTTCTCCTTTTCCCGCAGATGAGGCCGGAACAGTGACCGGACGTTTTGAATGGAAGGTCGCTCTCCGTTATCTCAGGTCCAACCGGCGCTCCAGGACCCTTTCCCTGCAGACAATCATCTCCGTTAGCGGCGTGACAGTGGGAGTGGCGGCCCTGATGGCCACGCTTGCCGTCATGACCGGGTTCCAGCACAAGCTCAGATCCAAGATTCTGGGCATCAATTCCCATATCGTCCTGACGGACGGACGCGGGATACCCATCTCCCGTCCGGAGGTCCTGATTGCCCGTATCAAAGGAACGCCCGGCATCACCCACGTAGCCCCGTTTATCCTGGGACAAGCCATGCTTTCCGCGGACAAGATCGTCTCGGGTTCGGTTTTGAGGGGTATCGATCCCGGAGCGGAAAAATCGGTCACCAGCCTGGACCGGTACATGATCCGGGGGCGGCTATCCGACCTCGTTCCCTCCAAGAAGCCCGCCAGGCCCGGCATCATACTTGGTAAGGATCTCGCAGATCGCCTGAACCTGGGGCTGGGAGATTCCGTGGACGTGATCAGTCCCAACGGGACCCCTTCCGCATTCGGACTGATCCCCAAAATCCGGCATTTTTCGGTCGTCGGGATATTCAAGTCCGGACTTTACGAGTACGACAACACCCTCGCCCTTCTTTCTTTGCCGGACGCTGCCCGTTTCCTGGGATTGCCCGCCGGCTCGGTGAGCGGACTCGAGATCCAGGTGACCCATATCATGAAAGCCTCCGAGATCGCCCGCAGCCTTTCCGACCGGCTTGGCTATCCCTACTGGCCCAGGTCCTGGCTCCAGATGAACAAGAACCTGTTCTCGGCCCTGTTCCTCGAAAAAACTGTGATGTTTGTCATCCTCGTCCTGATCGTTCTTGTCGCATCCTTCAATATCGTGAGCACGTTGACGATGATCGTCATGGACAAGGGCAAGGAGATCGCCATCTTGAAGACCATGGGCGCCACCCAAAGGCAGATCCGGCGAATTTTCATGATCGACGGCCTCCTGATCGGAGTTGTCGGCACGGTTTTGGGGTTACCGATCGGCTATCTGATCTGTTTCATGCTGGAGCATTTCTACCGGCTTCCGAATGACGTGTATTTCGTCAGCCATATCCCGGTCATCATCCGGGCGTCGGATATCCTGGCGGTTTCGTTCTCGGCCATCGGGATCAGTTTCCTGGCGACACTCTATCCCGCCACTCAGGCCTCGAGCCTGGACCCCATCCAGGCTCTCAGATACGAATGATGACGGGAATCACGGTCCGGACGGAAAACCTGACCAAATCGTATCCGATGGGTTCGACAGAACTTCCCGTTCTCAAGGGAATTTCCCTTTCGATCGAGGCGGGATCCCTGGTGGCTTTGACGGGAGTTTCGGGTGCGGGTAAAAGCACTCTTCTCCACCTCATCGGCACGATCGATCGCCCGACGTCGGGAAAAATTCTCCTGGGTGACTGGGACATGTCCGAACGTACTGAAGGGGAAAGAGCCCTGATCCGCAATCGTTCGATCGGTTTCGTATTCCAGTTTCATCATTTGCTGCCGGAGTTCTCCGCCATCGAAAACGTCCTGATGCCGGTCGCGATCGGAGGGGAGGACGAACGCGCTTACGAAGAAAGAGCCCGTCGTCTTCTGGAGAGAATGAACATGGGGGGGAGACTTAAACACAAGCCGGCGGAACTGTCGGGAGGAGAACAACAGCGGGTCGCCATCGCGCGAGCCTTGATCCGTCATCCGAGTCTTGTGCTGGCTGACGAACCGACAGGAAATCTCGACTCTCATACGAGCGGGGACGTGTTCCATCTCCTGAAAGAACTGAACCAGGAGGAAGGAATGACCCTCATCATGGCGACCCACAATGAAGCTCTCGCCAATTTTGCCGACCGGATCATTCACATGGAGGATGGATTGGTGATCGAAAAAGGACCGGGGCCGATCCTTTCATGAGATCCTCAGGCGGATTTGGCCTCTGTGGGAGAAGAGCTTTTTTCCCCCGAAGAAGCCCCTTCCGAAGGTGAACTTTCCTTAGGAGCCGGTGCAGGGCTTTTTTCTTCTTTAGACTCTCCGGACGATTCGGATCCGGTTTTTTTCACATAATCCGTGATATAGAAACCGCTCCCCTTGAACTGCAGGGCCGGCTTTCCAAGCAGTTTGACCAGGGGGCCGCCGCACACCTCGCAATCGGTCAGGATCGGATCGGAGAATTTCTGGATTTTTTCGATTACGGTGTTGCACTTATCGCACCGATATTCATATATCGGCATCAAATCCTCCTCTTCCGGAACCAACATTCTCACATTCCAATCGTCTTCCACTAGTAAAAATAAACCAGTCGCAAGATACGTTCAAGTTTTTTCCAGTGTGTTCCGGGAGTTTCCGATCAGTCCAGCTGACCTGTCGCCTGCTTGATCCGTTGTGCCCCCTTCTCCAGAACCTCGAGGGAAGCGGCAAAAGACATGCGCATATGTCGGTCGGTACCAAACGGCGCTCCCGGGACAATCGCCACACGCGCAACATCCAGAAAAAACTCCGCAAGTTCATAGACGTTCAGGAGCGGGTGTCCCCGGTAGGAACGGCCCAGGACTCCGGAAATGTTCGGAAATGCATAAAACGCCCCGTCCGGGTTGAGGCATGTAACGCCTGGAACGTCGTTCAAGGCTGCAACGATCCGGGAACGCCGGTTCCTGTATTCGTTCAGCATCGGCTGAAAGTATTTGTCGCCGGATTCGATCGCGAAGGCCGCCGCTTTCTGGGAAATGGAGGTCGGGTTCGAGGTGGTCTGGCTCTGGATCGTTTCGACCGCATTCATGATTTCCCTTGGACCCGCCGCGTAACCGATGCGCCACCCGGTCATGGCGTATGTTTTTGAGACTCCGTTGACAATGATCGTCGATTCCTTAAGGCGTTTGTCCAGAGAGGCGAGAGAAATCGGAAGGTTTCCGTCGAAGACGATCTTCTCGTAAATTTCGTCGGAAATGACGATCAGTCCGTATTTCAGGACAATTTCCCCGATCCGTTCCAGCTCTCTCTTACCGATGATGGCTCCGGTCGGGTTGTTTGGAGAGTTGAGGACGAGAATTTTCGAGCGCGGGGTGATCGACGCCTCGAGAGCGTCGGGATTCAGGCGAAAGCCATCTTCCTCCCTGCAAGGGATCAGGATCGGCTCGCCTCCGTTCAAGAGAATCTGGTCGGGGTAGGATACCCAGGCAGGAGTGGGTAGGAGGATTTGATCCCCCGGGTTAACCAGGGCCTGGAATATCTGGAACAGTGAGTGTTTTGCGCCGCAGGAGACAACGATTTCTTTCGGGACGAACGACAGATTCTGATCCCGCTGGAATTTTTCGATGATCGCACTTTTGAGTTCGGTGATGCCTCCGACGGCCGTGTACTTCGTGTACCCTTCCCGGATCGCCTGAATGGCTTTTTCCCGGATCGGATCCGGAGTATTGAAATCGGGCTCTCCCCCGGAGAAGTCGAGTATGTCGATCCCCTGTTCCTTCAATTCGCGGGCTCTCGCTGCGAGTTGCAGGGTGGGGGATGGCTTGAGGAGCGTAAGCCGGCTTGCAAGAGGGAATTTACTGGGAACGGTCATTCCGAATGTCTCCGGGAAAATTTTTCCTTGAGTGCCCTCTCTACTGGTCCAGGAACGAACATGGAAAGGTCCCCTCCCAGTTCCGAGACTTCCCTGATCATCGTCGATGTGATGAACATGTATTTTTCGCTGGGCATCAAAAAGACGGTTTCGATATCCCTGGCCAACGTCTGGTTGATGAGGGCCATTCTGAGTTCATAATCGAAATCGGATACGGCCCTGACTCCTCGCAATATGACGTGGCAATCGTTTTCACGAACGAAATCAACGAGAAGGGAATGGAATCCCACCACAGAAACAACGGGCGGAGGAGACGGGGCTACCTGCCTGATGAGGGCAATGCGTTCGTCGACCGAGAAGAGGGGAAATTTTCTAGGGTTTTCGGCAACGGCGATAAGAATCTCGTCGAAAATTGTGAGTGCCCGGTTCAACATGTCGAGGTGACCAAAGGTCACCGGGTCGAACGTGCCGGGGTAGACTGCTTTTTTTTTCACGCGAAACGCCGTTTGATCAAGGCAACCCGGCTTTCGCCATAGGCGTACATTTTAATGAGCTCGAGATCGTATGTGGCCAATAAATCGGCCGTATAAAAGTCTTTGTGATGAAACTCCAGGATGAAGCGGGTATTGGCCCCTACTATAGCACTAGAGTGAAGACGGGACAAGAGTTCCCTCTTCCGGATGTAGCCGTAGGGTGGATCGATCGTGAGAATGTCGGCCGGACCTTCTTGCCAGTTTTCCAGAAACGACAAGACATCTCCGGTAACAAAACGAAGGTCGATTTGTTTCGGGATCCGATCGATTGCCCTCAGGGTTTGTTCGAGTTCCCGAGTGAAGTTTTTATTCTTCTCGACCCAGATGATTCTGTTCGATCCATTGGACAGGGCTTCAAGACCGTATCCGCCCGTACCCGAAAAAAGATCGACGACAAAGGCGCCCTGCCAATCATCGCGAAAAATACTCGCAACGGCTTCTCGCACCTTGTTCGTCGTGGGACGCGTTTGGGTCCCCGGACGGAACGGAAATGCCATACCCTTTAACGATCCAGTCTGGATACGAATCATCGGCAAAAAAAAAGGGGCCAAATGGCCCCCTTTTTTGGGAATAAAAGGATATTAAAGTCCCAAAGCCTTCTTCGTCGCAGCATCCACGTGCCCGGTTGCCTTCAGCTTGTGGGTCTTCTGGAACGCCACGATGGCTTTCCGGGTCGCAGGGCCAAAGAAACCATCTGCCTTGATCTTGGCACCCTTTGCGATCAGAGCCTTTTGAACCTTCATCGTGAAGGCGGAGGGCTTCCTCTTGCCCATCTTCATCCGCTTCATCGATTTCTTGGCTTTTTTCGCCTTCTTCATAGGAGCAGGCTTCATTGGAGCAGGCGCAGCCGCCGGCGTGCTCGGAGCCGCTGCGGGCTGATCCGCAAAAGCACCATTGACGGGCATGCCAAAAGCAACAATACCCATCATGAATCCACCAAGGGCCGTTGCCGCCATGATCTTAAATGACCGACCTTTCGTCTCCATCGTTCGAATCACCTCCTTTGACTCCCAAAAATCCGAGTCGGGTTGACTGGCCAGCCCAGAAAACAGGCTTGTACGGTTCAGGATCATAACAATACGATGATTGAGTGTCAAGAAATGTCGAACATTAGACAATCTTCGCGCAATTCTCCCGAAAAGAAGCCCGCGGGGACCAAATAGAACCCCCCTCCCGGATGACGATCGGGGTTCCATACCGGACATCGACGACGGCGGAAACGGGTTTGCCGGGTTTGAATCCTCCATCGATGACGGCATCGAGGGTCGGGAAGACGAGGGAGGCCTCCCGGACTTCGGTGATCGGTTCTTTTCCCGAAATATTCAGGCTGGTCCCCGAAACCGGGGTTCCCAGGAACAAAAGAAAACGGCGAAGGAGGGTCTGATGGGGAATACGAAACGAGACACCATCCCTCGATGCCATTCCGAGTCGAATGGCCAGGGGTTTCGCCCTCAGGACAAGAGTCTGGAATGCCGGCCAACGGAAAGCAAGCCGGCATCCGATTGTACTGGAGGGAAGGCATGCGAATCGCTCGACGATCCCGAGGGAACCGGCAAGATAAAGAACGGGTTTACTGGAATCCCTTTCCTTCAGCCGGTAGATCCGGCTGTTTCTTTCCCAGGGGAATAACGCCGGATTGCCCCATTCAGGCGCTTCTGAAAGGGCATAGGAAAACTCGGTCGGAAGGGCCAGAATCCCGCCTTTTTTAAGGATCCCCTTCGCAGCGGACCATGTCGAGGCATCCGACAGGGGAAGCACCGGAATCATCGTGGATTGACGATTCCGATATCGCGTCGGTACTGTCCCCCTTCAAGCCGGATTTTCCCGATGGCTTCGTACGCGACCCGTCGGGCATCCGGAAGGAGTGCCCCTTCCCCCGTCGCCGTTAGGACACGACCTCCGGAACTGACAATCCGGCCGTCTTTTATCGAAACGCCGGCGGTATAGATCCTCGCACCCTTGATTTGACGAGCTGTGTCGAGACCATCCAGGAAGTATCCCGTTTCAGGATTTTCAGGGTACCCCCGGGATGCCATCACAACGGCGACCCGGGGATCAGCGATCATCCGGTGGCCCGTATCCAGGGTTCCGGATGCGGTCGACATCAGCATGTCGCAATAGGAATCTCCGGCGGCGGGAATAAGAACCTGGGCCTCCGGATCCCCGAAACGGGCGTTGAACTCAAGGACCCGAAGACCTTCCTCCGTCTTCATCAGGCCGGCATAGAGAAAGCCCACGAATGGCGACCCGACTTTGGAAAGGGACCAAAGGCACCGTTCGACAATATGACAGGCCTCGCTCTGGTCCCCATCGGTCCAGAAATCAAGCGGCGTCACAGCCCCCATCCCACCGGTATTGGGTCCCCTGTCGTCCTCTCCGATTCTTTTATAGTCACGGGCCACCGGAAAAGGGATAAATTTTTTGCCGTCCGTAAGAACGATGAAAGAGGCTTCGGGACCGGAGAGCCCTTTTTCCAGATAAATGAGATCCTGGGCTTCCTTGAACTCCCGTTTCACGAAGAAACGTTCGATGGCGTCTTCGAGTCCATCCGGATCCTGGATGACCGAGACCCCTTTTCCTTGTGCCAGCCCATCGGCTTTCAGGACGACCGGAAATCCCCAGGTCCGGCAGAGCTCCCGGGTCTCTTCCGGGTTGGAGACGACCTGGTACTGGGCCGTAGGAATGCCAGCGGCCTGCATTCTCTTTTTGGCAAACACCTTGGAGGATTCAATCCGTGCCGCTTCCCTTGTCGGACCGACAACGGGAATCTTCCTCTCCTTCAGGAGATCTCCCAACCCCTGGGAAAGAGGCTTTTCCGGTCCTATGACAACAAGGTCCGGTTCCAGGGAGGCGATCCATTCCGCGCCTTCGGCGACGTCTTCCGGAATATCGGAACGAACAGTGACATCCTCCGACATCCCCGGGTTTCCCGGAGCGACGATCACGTCCCGATCGTTCTCCCCCGACCGGATTCCCATTGCTATGGCGTGTTCCCGAGCCCCCGATCCGACGACAAGAATGCGCTTTCCGGCTTTTTCCATCGATTTCTCCCGTTCAGTGGCGGAAATGACGCATGCCGGTCAGTATCATGAACATATGATGCTCGCGGACCGCCTCGAACACTTCGGAATCCCGGATGGATCCGCCCGGCTGTATGATGCCGGCTACACCAAGACGAGCGGCTTCGTCAATGCCGTCCCGAAAAGGGAAGAAGGCGTCCGATGCCAAAATCGATCCCTTGGTGTCTCGTGTGGCTTTCATCCCGGAGAGTCTCACGGAGTCGACCCGGCTCATCTGTCCGGCCCCGATGCCGACCGTGGTTCCGTCCTTGGCCAAGACGATCGCGTTCGATTTGACGTGTTTGGCCACGGAAAAGGCGAACAACGCATCCCGGATCTGGCTTTCGGTCGGGAGCGGGGAGCCTTCGAAGCGAAGCTCCGAGGCGGGGTCGGTGACGACCCGGTCCGGAGACTGTATTAGGACACCACCCGAAATCGTCCGGATTTCCGGTACCGCATCGTATGACGGTTCCGGAGTTGACACTTCGAGAAGCCGGATATCCTTCTTTTTCATAAGGATTTCCTTGGCTTCGGGAGAAAATTCCGGTGCGGCAACAACTTCGAGAAAGATTTTTGCCATTTCCTCGGCGAGGGCGCGGTCGACCGACCTGTTGACGGCCACGACACCCCCGAACGAAGAAACCGGGTCGGTATCCCTGGCTTTTTGATAGGCTTCCCTGGCGTCTTGTCCGAGCGACACTCCGCAGGGATTGTTATGCTTCACGATGACCACCGCGGGTTCCGTGAATTCCCAGACCAGCTTGAAGGCTGCGTCGGCATCGAGAAAATTATTGTAGGACATCTCCTTGCCCCAGATTTTCCGGGATCCGGCAATGCCGGCGGGCGGATTTCCTCTGTAAGAGTACAACGCGGCTTTCTGGTGGGGGTTCTCTCCGTAGCGAAGGGTCTGTTCGCGGGAAAGGAGGATCTCCGTGCGGGACGGGAAGGTTTCCTTCGGTTCAGAAAGGCCTTCGAAGTAATCGGAAATCATGCGGTCGTAGTCCGAAGTCATCCGAAATGCTTTCAACGCGAGTGCCCGGCGTCTTTCGGGTGTGATTTCTTCACCCCGTTCGAGAGAGCTGAGAATCCCGTCGTAATCCTCCGGATCCGTGACAACGACGACAAACGCGTGATTCTTTGCCGACGACCGGACCATCGACGGTCCTCCGATGTCGATCTGTTCGATGGCCTCGTCCGTGGTCACCCCGACCTTACGGATCGTCTCGGAAAAAGGATAGAGGTTCACGAAGACAAGATCGATCGGTTCGATCCCGTGGGTTTCCATGGCTTTTTGGTGCTCCGGAAGATCCCGTTTTCCGAGAAGGGCACCATGGATCTTGGGATGAAGCGTTTTGACCCGGCCATCCATGATTTCCGGGAACCCGGTGATTTTGGATACGTCCATGACGGGAACATTTCTCTCGCGGAGGTATTTCGAGGTACCCCCAGTTGACAGGATTTCGATTCCGAGGGCCGACAGGCGCTTTCCAAGACTCTCGAGCCCAGTCTTATCCGAAACGCTGATTAACGCACGACGATTGGAGTTTCTCATTTCCGCTCCTGATAATGTTTTTGACCGGACACTTTTGCAGATGACCGATGGGGGGAAGGAACCCACCCATGTTGCCACAAACTCTACGGCGGGGAAAATCCGTCCCGGAAGGATGGGATCAGAAAGACATCGACTTCATAAACCGGAACGGAGGACGATGCCCATTTTCGCGGAATCGAGAGGCTTGTCAGATATTTTGGTGTCCCCCAAAGCCCGCTGAGTTCCTTGTAGAACCCTCCCATGGGGCCGTTCTGGACGAGAAGTACGGGCTTTCCGACAAGGAGACGGGCCTCTTCGGGTGTTATCTTGCTCGTCCTGAAGGGTCTTTTTGGATGTATCTGGTAAACGGGTGTTGTCCCGTACTCGAGGAACTTGAGCCCGGCCGCATTCTGATAACCGTCGACGACCCATGCGACCGGTTTTTTCTGGGTTCCCAAATGCGATGTCACCCTCCGGATCTCCCTGTCCATTGCAATCATCCCGTGCACTCTTCCGGTTCCGTCGACTCTCGGATCGATCGGCAGGATGGGGTAGAGGGCCTGGACAAAAACGACCAGAACCATCAACCCCCCGATCGCCGCACTCCCCAGGGTCAGACGTCTCCAGTATGCGCTCCGTTCGAAATTCTCCGAAAGGAAAATCCCTGCCAGGACGAATGCCGTAAGATACCCTTCGACCGGCCAGTTCGCTTCGACCTTGGCCTTGAAGCTCGAATAGGCAAAAAAAAGAAGGACGGGGTACGAAGTCACCCATAGAAGGGTCTGTCCTGGGGATCGGGATCGCCAGATCATTGGCAGAGCGACGATTCCGGCCCAGAGGACGATCAGGTAGATCCCGGGACTGATGACAAGGAGCTGGCCTCCCAGGTATTCGAGAAATGTGGAAAAAGGGGTGGCCTGATGGGCCTCCATTCCGTGATGCCACTGGAAGAGAAACGAAACCCAGTGATGTTCCCTGTTCCAGAGAATGTCCGGAAGAAAAATCAGGATGGACAAAACAAGCGCGATCCAGAGGACCGGACGTTTCAGCCAGTGCCGTTTTTCTGGAACGAGCAGAAGATAGAGAAGGAGGAGAGGTCCGAGGAGCACCATCGTGTATTTGGTCATGAGTCCAAGGCCAAAGAAGACCCCGGCCACCAATATCCAGATTCCGCTTTCTTTCTGGATCCCCTGGTAAAAAGCCCAGACGGTGGCGAGATAGAAAAGAACCTGGGGCGTATCGGGAGTCAGGAGAAATCCCCCGGCCGCAAACAGGATATTGGCATTGACCAGGACAACCGTCCAGAAGCCGGCCCAGCGATCCCGTCCGATCGATTTCGCCAGCTGGTAGAGGAGAAAGGACAGGATGACGCCGGAAAGGAGGGGAAGGATGCGTATTGCCAGCCGGTTGACCCCGAAAAGATGGGTTGTCGCCCAAAGGATCCAGCCGGTAAAGGGAGGGTGGTCGAAGTATCCCATCGCGGGGTGCAGGGACCAGGTCCAGTAATAGGCTTCATCCGCGGCGAGTTCCGTGGTGAAAGCCAGTATGGTGTGGATGGCGAGCCCGGCCACCGCGACAAGGATGGCGAGGTTCCCGGGTTGTTTTCTCAAAAGGCGGTTCACACGAACGTTCCTGACCGGTAGCTCTTGCGGAACAGAAGCATCTTCTTGAGGCTGTCTCGCAGGATTTTGCCGTTCAGGGTGGATTGGCCCAGGATCCTGTCGCGAAAGGTGATCGGAATTTCCCTCAGACGGTAACCCCGTAGACACAGAATATAGAGAATCTCCTGAAGGACGGACGGGCCCCGGCTCACAAGTCGGTTCCACGGGATGGTTTTCAGGACCTCGTTTCTGAAAATGCGGAAGCCCGACGTGATATCCCGGTATTTCATTCCGAGGACGATCCGGATATAGATGTTCGCCATCCGCGTCAGAAGAGTCCGGGAAAAAGGCCTGCCCTCCTCTTTCCCTCCGGGTACGAGTCGTGAGCCGATCACTCCGTCGTGCCCCAAGATTCCGGTCATCAACGCGGGAATGTCTTCCGGGGCATGAGAGCCGTCGGCATCCATTTCCCCGATGAAGGGAATCCCCATTTCGAGCGCTTTCTGGAACCCCTCGATACCCGAAGGACCCCTCCCCCGGTCGTGGAATCTGTGCAGGAGGTAGACATGGGATTTATGGGTTTTCTGGTAGTTTTCGATGATGGCCCATGTTTTATCCGGAGAGTGGTCGTCGACCACGAGAACCCCATAATCCGGAGACAACGCGAGGATGCGCTCAATGAGGGGAACGATGTTCTCGGATTCGTTGTAGGTCGGGATGATCATCAGGAGCGTGAGCGGACCGTCGGGAACCTGGTGCGGTCCGGAAAAGACCGGTGAAGGTGCGGTCGATGCGTTTCGGTCAGACCTCTCGACCAATTCTTCAGGCTCCGACAAGACGGGATGCGGATAGTTGACGTCGGACCGCCTGGAGAACCGTATCCGGGGTAATCAATTCCATGCAGGAAGGATGGATGTCGCAGGCCCGTCTGTAGCAGGGTGCGCATTCGATCTGGGTGATCACTTTCTCCCCTCTCCCGAACATTTCGATTTCGTGCGGTTGTGTTGACCCGAATATCGCGACGACTCTCGTCTTGACGGCAAGCCCCACGTGCATGCCCAGGGTGTCCCCCGTCACGAGAACACGACACAGGGCCGCAAGTGCGGAAAAAACACCCAGGGGATGATTCGTCCCGATGTCTTTCACGTAAGGGCTTCGAAAACTTCTGTGGAGATCCGAAACTCTCTTCGATTCACGGTCCCCCCCTAACAGGAGAACGGGAATTTTCTCCCGCTCGAGTTCGCGAATCAGATCGACGTAACCGAGAAAGGTCCAATCCTTGTTGACGAAAACCCCTCCCGCTCCCGTATTGATCCCGACGATCGGATCCCCGGGGGATAACCCTTGCTGGACCAAGAGGTTCCGTGCAGACTCCTGGTCGCTCCCGGAGAGATCAAGATGGTAATCGTCTATCCGGGGATCATAAGGAATTCGCACGGCTTCGGCAAGAAGATCAGGGTATGTTCTCCGGTTGACATGAAACTTGAGATGATTGTCGAGTCCCAGACGGTAATAAAGGGCCATCTCCGGATTAAGCGGGTAAACGGCGCCGTGCGGATTCATCCCCATTCCGCGTTTTTCCTTCGATCGTGCGATCATCGCAAGGGCCGCCATTTCCGGTTCCTTGTCGAGGGAAAACACCAGATCGAATTCCGTGACCTGGAGTTTTGCCAGAGTTTCGTGGGAAAAGGGCCATATCCTGTCGACAAGGGATCCTGGAACCAATGGCACCGCCGCGGGTGCCGTGATCCAGGTAATGTGGCTTTCCGGATAGGCCCTTTTGATCCCCCCCAGCAAGATTGTCGTCCGGAGGACATCCCCCAGCGCGCCTGTCTTGATGATCAGGATTCGGGTTCCCTGTGGCGAGTAATGGGGACATCCCGTACACTCGCGGACAAAAATGCAGGGCCTGTCCCCGATATAGTAACGACAGTCCAAGGCTACGGGGAAAGGCGGCAACCCCGATTCGCGCGAAAAATCCCTCATCTCGGAAGGACCCGGGGTTCTTGGGGGATTGTTTGGTTGATCGGTCATGACGTCCTCGGGATTTTCTTCCATGGTATTTTTTGAAAGCCGATGAGACGATAAATGTAAAATGTTCGCGCCAGGCGGCCCTTCCTGTAAATCGAAAATGGCTTTTCTGGAATGATCTCACGGAACGTACCCGTTGGGTAGAGGGAGCGGGGATCTGTCGGGTATTTGTCTGTCGAAACGAAGAGACCGTTTTGTCCCAGGAACCGGGCAGGGTCTGTCCAGAAATCGAACTGGTTCGCGCCGGGTTCGAGGCACAGGGTTCGATAGGGAGCCTTCATGTAAAACGCCAATTCGTCCGCCGTGTTGAAATGGTCCGAAACGAAAAAGGATCCCGATACCAGGGGGGCCGGTTCGATGGAACGAATGTGGCGCGCCAGACGCTTGAACCCGAAGAGATCGTTCGTAATGTCGACCCAGCGGGGAACCGCTTTCGATTCGGAACGAATGTAGGGGAATCGATTTGTCAGGGCCACTTTATTGGGAAACGTCCCTGGAAGAGGTACGATCTGGAAAAAGAGCTGGAGAAGGACTAAAGCCGATAAACTGAACCCGACAGCCATTCCCGCCCGGTTCCATTTTCGAATCTTTGACGAGCCTCCATTCCAGACCATCAGGGCCAGTGAGAGGACTCCGGCCAGGTATCCCATTGCCGGCCAATGCGGAAGAATCGGATGGAAGATTCCTATGAGATTGAAGAATCCGATGGGAAAGAGTCCGAACCACGACAGTATGAGCCACCGTGTTCCCTGAACGGGGTCGGGCAACGAACCGGAACGGCGTGCGGAGTAGACCAGGGAGAGCAGGATCAACCCCCAGAGAATCGGCGATACATATCCGATCTGACCGAAAACCATTTGATAAAAGGGAACCCAATCAAATGACAGTCCTCCGATGCCGTGCTTTGCCTGAAAGAAAAAAGAAGCTCCCTGATGTAGGTAATTCCAATAGAAAAGGGGCCATGCGACGACAAAACCGAGAGCCAATCCCAGCCACGGGGCGGTTTCGAAAAGGTATTTCCGCATCGGGCGCTGTGTCGACATGATCCCCGCCGTCATGAGCGGAAGCAGGATCGCATTGTACTTCGACAGGAGAGCAAGCCCGAAAACGGAGCCCATGAGACACCATGCAATCCAGCGCTCGCTGGCGGTCTTGTCGGCAATCCTCGGTAAAATCGACAGGGTTAGGAAGAAATAGAGGAGCCAAAGGACCGACAGCGGATCATCGGGAATCATGAGTGTCGACCCGAGTAACCCGAACAAGGGGACCGCATTCAGCAGAATAAGGACGAAAAGAACAAAAGTCCAGGAAGGTATGAACGACCAGGCACAGAATCCCAGAAGGACGGAGGACACGGCAAACAACGTCGGGGCGAAGAACCGTACGGCAAACTCGGTATGGCCCCACCAGGCGAGGGATTTTCCGATCAGGAGACCGATCATGAGGGGATGATCGAAAAAACTCAAATCGGGATGGACCGCGTACATGTAGTAATGGGCTTCATCGTTCCCCAGATTGAACCGGCCGATGAGCAATAGCCTGAGAATATACGGGATGAGCACAATGGCCACGACGCAGACCATCGCGAGTCCGGGATGCGATTTCAGGATTTCCTCAAGATTTCGCACGGTGCCGGATCGAACCGGAGGAGTCCCGCCGCTGCCTCCACGGAGTCCGGAAGCGGTCAACGCAGGCCCCTGAATGGTGGGCACCGTTTGAGGAGCCATACGATGACTGCACCGATCCCGATCCCGATCATGGCCCCGCCCAGGACGTCAAAGGGATAATGAACTCCGATATAGACACGGGAATATCCCACCATTCCCGCGAACAGATAGGAGAATGGAGCGGCTGCCGGATAGACAAGGCTCACGATCGTCGCTTCCGAAAAAATATTGACGGCATGGGACGATGGGAAGGAAAACGAGTTGGCACAGCCTGTCAGAAGCCGTGAAGGATCGATTTCATGGCAGGGTCGGATCCGGTGAAAAAGTTCTTTGAGTACCCGGCTCGCCAGGGGATCCGAAATGGTGATACCGACCAGGCAGGAAACAACAAGGAAACGCCCCCGTGTTCCATATCGGACCCAGAGAAAAACAGCGGCGACCCCGATCGCGAGAAAGAAATTCTCGGGTCTCGTGACGAACAGCATGAATGTGTTGAGCCACTGGGGATGCGGGGCGAAAAGAACGCTTTTGTAAATGGAGAAGTCGAGGGTGTGGAACCAGTCGGACAAGGGGACGATAGCCTCTATGGCTCGGATCGGCTTTTACGGGACGAATCGATTTCCTCACGAAGGTCGGAAATGATTTTTTCGAGGCTCTCAATCCGTTCGAGAAAAGGATCCGGCATGTCCTGATGATTCAGATAGGCTTCGGGATACCCTTCATCCTTCGTTCGGACGACACGCCCCGGTATCCCGACGACCGTGCAATGGGCGGGTATCGATTGCAGGACGACGGCGTTGGCCCCGATACGTACCCCTTCACCAATGCGGATATTTCCGAGGATTTTTGCTCCGGCTCCGACCAGGACATGGTCCCCGAGAGTCGGATGGCGTTTCTGTCCCCGGTCTTTTCCGTTTCCCGCAAGACTGACTCCCTGGAACAACGTGACGTCCAACCCGATCACGGCCGTCGCCCCGATGACGACCCCGACACCATGATCGATAAAGAACCCGGGGCCGATCGACGCGCCTGGATGGATTTCAATCCCCGTGAGGAACCGGGATACGGCTGACAGCAGTCGGGCCACCAGTGGAAATCCCTCTCTGTGGATCCTATGGGCGATGCGGTGAAGGAGTATGGCGTGGAGCCCCGGGTAGGTCAGGATCACTTCAATCTTCGAGCGCGCGGCGGGATCCCGTTCGAAGATCGCCTGAAAATCCCGTCTCACGGTTTTGAGAATTGACGTTCCTTCTTTCATGAACCCGATGCTCCCCTGTTTCGTACCCCGCGCCGCGCGTTCCGTTCAGACCTCGGGGACAAGTGTCGCGGTCGCCATCGCCCCCAGACCCTCTTCCCGACCCACGAATCCGAGCTTTTCCGTTGTCGTGGCCTTGATGCTGATATCCGACGGAGATATTCCCAGGGCTTTGGCAAGAACATTTTGCATTTCCGTCACATGAGGAGAAATTTTCGGACGCTCGGCCATGATTGTCAAATCGACCTGATAGGGTCGATATCCTTTCTCCCGGATCATCCCGACGACACGCTCGAGAAAGAAAAGGCTTTTCTGCCCCCGATAGCGTTCGTCGGACGGCGGAAAATGGCGTCCTATGTCTCCAAGGGCCAATCCTCCCAGAAGCGCGTCGCAGAGCGCATGGATCACGGCATCGGCATCGGAATGACCGGCCAGCCCTTTCGAATGCGGGATGCGGACGCCTCCGAGCCACAATTCCCTGCCGCTTTCGAATGGATGGACATCGAATCCATGTCCCGTCCGGGGCCATTTTGGGGTGTGGGAATACGGATTATCCATAAGATTTTTCTTCGAATCCCCCCCGGTATCGATGGTTCTCAAATAATCTTCCGCCCAGGAAAGGTCTTCGGGAGTCGTCACTTTCCGGTTCGATTCCTCTCCCTGAACCAGAACAACCGGGAATCCCGCCCAGCTTAAAAGGCCCGCTTCGTCCGTAAAATCCGGATCGCCGTTCGCTTCGGCCTTTTCGATCGCCTCCAGAAAAGAACGGACAGGAGCCCCTTGAGGTGTCTGGGCCCTGAAGACGCCTTCACGATCCAGATGGGATTCCAGCACGGCAGGTTCAAAACTGGAACCCATTTTCCAGAGCGTATCGGGCGAGGATATGCCAACACCGAAGGCTTTCCCGGATTCCAGGGTTTCCGATATTCTTTCGAGGACGTTTCGGGTCAGGAATGGCCGGGCGGCATCATGAACCATGACGAAGGGAACGGCCGGAAATCGTCGCGCGACAGCCCGGACTCCGATGGCTGCGGTATCCTGCCTCCGTCTTCCTCCGACAAAGGGAAACAGGCGACCGGACCGGGTATCCTCAGGAAAAAGGCGTATGAGGCAATCGGCGATCTCGGTAAAGAACGCTTCGGGCACACCCATTCCGACCACCTTGATCTCGGGCCAGCCGAGGAGTGTTCCTAGGGAATACGAAAAAAGGGGACGGCCGCCAATTTCCAGAAACTGTTTTGGGGTCTCAGTCCCCATCCTGACGCCTTTCCCTCCTGCCGCCAGGATCGCGGCGATCCCGGTACCCGAAGGACTCATCGGTGTTCGTCTCCCCCCGGTTCGGATCCCTTTTCCCGGAATGCTTCTCCCTCTTCCTTTAGTTTCCCGAAAATCATGCGTCCTGCCGACGTCTGAAGCACCGATGTTACGATGACGTCGACGTTCTTTCCGATCAGCTTGCGGGCGTTGTCCACGACGATCATCGTTCCGTCGTCAAGATAGGCGATCGCCTGTCCGTATTCCTTCCCTTCCTTGACAAGATAGATTTTCATGACTTCGCCGGGCAGGACCACTGGCTTTACGGCATTGGCGAGATCGTTGATGTTCAGCACCCGGACGCCCTGGAGCTCCGCGACCTTGTTGAGGTTCAGATCGTTGGTGATGATCCTCGCCTTCATGCGCCGGGCCAGGGCGACAAGCTTGGCATCGACATCCTTGATGTTCGGAAAGTCCTCGTCGGTGATATGGACCTGGATCTGGTTCATCGTCCGCATGCGCTGGAGGACATCGAGTCCCCTCCTGCCGCGCGCCCTTTTGAGACTGTCCGGGGAATCGGCGATGTACTGGAGTTCCAGGATGACAAACTGGGGAAGGTAGAAAATGCCTTCCAGGAATCCCGTCGCGCAGATATCGGCGATCCTTCCGTCGATGATCACGCTCGTATCGAGGATTTTCGGTGGTATCGCGCGATAGCCTTCGAGCCAGAACGACAGGATCGATCCCGCATGCTGGAATTCACGGCCGGCGCGTATTCCCGTGACAAGCCCGAAATACCCCATGATCATCCCGACGAAAATGTCCATCGGGGCCGTTTGTTCCCGTGTCATGTGGAACAGGGTGCCCGTCGAATAGGTCAGGAGCCCGCCCGCGATCAAGCCTCCGTAAAGGCCTACCAGCCCGCCCAGGATGATCCTGAGCGGGAATCGGCCGAACAGATACTGGATCAGGATCGCGAATCCTCCGACGGCCATTCCGATACCGAGGCCCACCGGCCATGGTTCTCCCCGGATGATCGTAAACACATAGATTCCGGAGACGGCAGTTATGACCAGGAAAAGCATCTGCATGATCATGGAACGGTTCATCGGTTTTCTCGCGTCGTCGTATTTTGGAAAGGTCCGGCCGGAGAAAGGCCGGAGTCGGTTTGCCCGTTCGAAAGGGTCGGGGCATTCGAACCGATTCGGGCATTCATCGCTGTGGCCAGGATGAGCATGATCGCGAGCGACCCCGTCCCGCCCCACATGGGATGGGCAATCCCGCTCGTCACCAAATCGGCCATCAAGCCAATATACAACGCCAGAGAAATGAGGGGAAGTTCCTTCTTCCGCACGCTCCGGACCGTCAGAATTCCCCATACCGCGACCCAGAGGGAGAAGGACAGGACGCCCAGCGAACCGTATTCGCCAAGGAGATTGAAGAAAATGTTATGGCCATGGCTGGCATATTCGGGAAGATTGTAAATCTTGTGGATATTGGGCATGTGAAAATTGTCCGGTCCAATGCCCAGCAAGGGATGCGCCTTCCACATCCGGATGGCCCCTTCCCACGTCGGATACCGGCTCTCGAAGGATCCGTCCGCCGTCGGTCTCAGAATCGACGTGATTTCCCATTTGAAAAAAGGATTGACCAGGGAAAGGCCAAGAAGAACGAAAAGAGCGGCCATCCAGGCGATCAGGGTCTTCCACCATTTGAGGATCAGGATCATGAGGAGCAGAAAGAACGGAATCGTCAAGATAAAGGTTCGGCTGTGGCAAAAATAGAGAAGAACGGCGATCAGCGCGTATGAAATCGGGAAGGCGGCGTAGGGCAGGGAAAGCCGACTTTTGTTCGCTTGAAAAAAGAAAACGAGGATCGATACGTACGACAAAAATTGGGCCGACGAGTTTTTGTCGCCCAGGTTCATGATTCCGAGATTTTCCTTGTGATAGTGGCCCATTTCCCAAAGGCTGAGACAGCCTCCCGCCAGGAGCCCACCCAGCAATGCCACGAAAAGCCCCCGGAAGACCTCGCCCTTACGGTCGGAAAGTCCGATTGCAGACGAAAAAAGAACGAGTCCCATCAGTGTTTCGAAATCGCCCCATGCTCCCCTCAACCCCTCGAAGGTGTTAATCGAATGGATTCCACTTGCGAAAGAGAGCGAGACAAACAGGGCAAACGGCCACGTCCAGGGGACGATACGGGCCAGGTACGCCTTCCATCCATGGTGGCCGACGAGGACAAGGGAAAAGACGAATCCGACCGTAAGGGAGATCTCCTTCACAGCCTCCGAAAAGGAAAAATTGAATACGCACAGCCAGGCGCACAAAAAAACAATCCGTTCGACGCGGGATTGTGCCAGAACCGAAGAAGAAAAAGGGAAGTGAATTTTGTTCCTGAGGTCCTCAAGCGGTGGTGGAGACGGGTTTGTTGAAAACAAGGTCGACATGACGTTCTCACCAGGCCGATGGGTTCGTTGAATGCTCGTTAATCTTTAAGAATTTCTCCAAATTTTGCCCCCGCATCATAGCCCAAATCAAAGAGGATATCCATACGAGACCTGTCTCTCAGGGAAAATTGCCCTCCCGGAATTTCGATATGCCAATCCGATTGCGAGGCTTCAATCTGAAGAGTGCGCACCAGTCCAAGAAAATAGAGCCTAAGAGAAAGGGAAATCCAGTTTCCCGAAAGAGGCTCCCTCGAAAAGGCATTCGGCCAACCCGTCGTAAAAGGACGAGGCGCGCCTTGGCTGTCCCGGTAGGCATTCACATTGACGCTGACGACGGGAAGTTCCGGAAAAAGCGTTCGAGCCCCCATCACCGGAAGGATCGAAATCACTCCGCCGTCGACCAACAGGTCATCGTCGCGCCACAGGGGGGTAAAGATCGGCGGAAGCGCCGCAGACGCGGCAATCGCCGATGCCAGATCGCCAGAATCCAGAAAGATGAGGGACCTCGATTTCAGGCTGGTCGCCGACGCGGCAAACGGGAGCGCAAGGCTCTCGATCGTCGTATCCTCTCCCAGTGCGTTCCGGAGGAGCGATTCGGTATTTCGTGTGTCGAAAATTCCCGAACGACTCCAAGCAAAACGATAGATCTCTTTCCAGGAAAGATCCCGGATTCGAATTCGCATCTCATCTATGCTACATTTTGGGTTCGCGTAGCAGCTTCCGGCTATCGCCCCAGAGCTTGTTCCGACCAGGGCTTTGATGGGGACGCCCCAATCCCTGCAGGCCTTCAAAAAGCCCAGATGGGCCATTCCACGGGCGGCACCCCCCGAAAGAACCAGCAGGAACCCAGAACGGATGCGGGACAGGATGGCTGAGGATTTCACATGGGCCTCTTTGGATAGGATCGAATACCGAATGGGACACGTACCTTTTTCATTATATCGATCCCGCGCATTTGTTTTTCCGGTCCAGGACGATGGATATTAACCGATCGGAGAATCTTGTCCGGAAGGACAAGTCGATTCTCATGCATCCTTTCACGCGTTTTTCCGATTGGCAAGAGGAAATTCCCCTCATCATTGATCGGGGGAGCGGGTGCCATCTCTTCGATCTGGAAGGCAAATCCTACTTGGACGGAACTTCGTCTCTCTGGGTGAATCTCCTGGGCCATCGTCACCCGAAACTTGATGCGGCTCTCAGGGAACAGATCGACAAAATGGCCCATTCGACCTTTCTGGGTTTAACCCACGAAGGCGGTATCCTTCTCGCCGAAGAAATCCTGGATATCGCCCCGGATTCCCTATCCCGCGTCTTTTATTCCGACAACGGGTCGACCGCCGTCGAGATCGCCCTCAAAATCGCCTTTCTTTCCCAAAATGCCCATCTCTCCTCACCGTCCTCCTCGACGTTCCTGTCTTTGACCTGTTCCTATCATGGAGACACGCTCGGAGCGGTCGGCATCGGGGGTATCGAACGCTTCCACGACATGTTCCGGCCGATGGTCCGGGAATCCCTAAAGTCTCCGGCTCCGGACTGTTATCATTGCCCCCTGAATCTCAAAAGGGAAACCTGCTCGATCGATTGTGCGGATATCGCAGTCGAAACGATGAAGACCCATCGCGACAGTCTCTGCGGATTCATTCTCGAGCCTCTCCTCCAGGCTGCGGGGGGAATGATCGTCTGGCCGGAAGGTTACCTGGGACGGGTCTCGAAAACCGCACAGGAACTTGGCATCCCCCTGATACTGGACGAGGTTGCGACAGGGTTCGGACGAACGGGCACCCTGTTCGCCTGCCAGCGTGAAAATGTGTCTCCGGACATTCTCTGCCTGGGAAAAGGGTTGACCGGGGGCTACCTTCCCCTGGCTGCGACCCTTTTTTCAGAAGAGATTTACCGCCGCCTGTCTAAAAATCCCGGAATTTTTTACCATGGCCACAGCTATACGGCGAATCCGCTTGCCGTCTCGGTTTCACGGGCGACACTTCGCGTCTTGAAAGAGGAAAATCCCTTGGGAGGAGTTCCCGAAAAAGAAGGAATCTACCGTGATTTCCAAGCTCGTTTGAACGACCTTCCCCGGATAGGAAACGACCGTCATATCGGCCTGGTCTTCGCGTTCGACGTGTTCGACCCGGGTGACACCAAAGTGCCGGCCGATTCCGGAGTGATGAATTCCATCCGTATGAGGGCCCAGAAAAAAGGGTTGATCGTCCGGCCGCTCGCAAACACCCTGTACCTTATTCCTCCCCTGACCGTGACCGGGAAGGAGTTTTCAGCGATGTGCGGGATTCTCGAAGAATCCATGAGGGAAACATTCACCACGAACTGACTTTCAATAAACGACCGGGGCCGGAATCCCCTGTCGAACGAGAAGGGATGGACACTTAATGCGTCTGATCAAGACCGGCAAACCTGAATTCACGAAATGGATCCTGGGAGCGATGATCGCTTCCCCACTCTTTCTGTTACCGGCAAAAGGATTTTCCGATTCCCTGCCGGGACCGGATCTCGATGGTGTCGAATGGACCATAAAGATGTCCACGGAACAAACCGGAAAAACCCCGACGACACACACGCTGATGTATTCGATGACCCCGAACGTTCTCAGGATCGATCAACCGGGTTGGAAAGGATTCGATATCATCCTCTGGAGGCTGGATCTTCGTAAAGTCTATGCCCTGGACACCGTGCACAAAACCTACCGGGAGGAATCGGTCGGGAAGGTCCTTGCCTACCAGAATTTTTCCGATCTGATCGGACAACACGCCGGAAGCAATCCGGGAGATGTCAAAAAGACCATGGCTTCCCCGATGACTGTCAGCGGTTACACATGCCAGCCGGAACAAATCCTCCACAAGTTCCGCGGGACCGTCGTCGGCATGATCAACGGCGACCAGGAAACCATCGTTTGCAACTCGGATTCGATTTCAGGGTTCGAGGCCATCAGAAAGTTCCAGGAGAACATGGCGAAACTATCCCCGTCCAAAACCCCTTCCTCTCCCGGAAAACCCGTGCTAAGGAATTCGTTTTTCCTGTACCTCAAGAGGACGACCCATTACCAGGCGGGATTTATCGTGAAACTCTTGAATACGGTCGGACTCTACGATTTGTCCAAGATTCCGGCAATGCAAAAAGAGGAGGCCAGGGTGACGGAAATCAAGGAGACCTCTTTTTCCCCGGATTTTTTTAACGTACCGGCGGGTTACAAGAAGATTGAGATCAAGAAATCTTGAATCGTTACTTTTATTAGGACACATGGGGTCTGCGGATCGGTGCCGGGGAAATCGAGCCCCTTTTCCCGGTCGGCCTTTTTTAGGGTTATTTGGGAAAAATCATGCGGGTAGAGCGCGCGTTTCAGGGGCAAGACTTCGGTTATTGCCGTTCGGGACTCTTTCTTCCCGGGGATTGAACCCTTCTATGATCTTCACCCCCACACGACCGGCGCTCCTGCACAACACCCATTCGGGCCCCCTTTACCGTTCATTCCTGCACCGCCGGATCGCACGGCGATTCACGGAACTCTATCCCCGAGGACTCTATATCCCCACCGGATCACCGGACGACGTCTCTCCTGCCCTTTCGCGGATACGACAGTTCCAACCGGATTTGCTCCTGGTCGGTGGAGGAGACGGGACCGTCAATGCCTTACTCCAGCACGAATTCCCCGAAGATCTCCCCCTTTTGATACTCCCTCTCGGAACGGCCAATATTCTGTCCCATAGCCTGTATCGCACACGTTGGCCCCTTATCAATCTGATTCCCGCGGACCCGGTCCCGAAAACCCTTCCTCTGGGTCATTGGGAAAGCCGCCGTTTTCTTTTGATGGCGGGGATAGGTTTCGACGGAGCCGCCGAACGTCATGTTTCAAAAAAAGTGAAAAACCTTCTGGGGTCCGTTGCGTATTTTCTAGCGGCGTTTCACACATGGCTCGAGTGGAAGATGACGGAGAACTACTGGATCGAACGGGAGAACGGAAAGGCGAGAAAGCGCGGTCCTTCTTTATGGCTGGTTGCCAGCCGTTTTCCCGTGTACTTTCCCCCGCTCGTCCTATCGAAGGATCGAACCATCTTCGAAAACCAACTAGGCCTTACGGTCTTTTCGGGTGACACCCGTTTTGAGTTCCTTCTCTTTCTTATGCATCGTCTTCTAAAACCATTCTCCGATCCCTGGTTCGGGTACAGGACCTGTGTAAAATCGATCCGGCTTGTCGCGGCGGGACGGGGACAGACCGACGGGGAAACGTGGGAGGGGGAGGGAATCTTGGCCACATCCGATCGTTATGTAACGCTTCTTTTCTCCCGATCCGTACTCGACGGGATCGAGCGGAACATCAAAAAAAGTGGATCCGTCAAATAACCCCGGGGCGAAACGTTATGAATTGCCCTGATCCACGAGATCCGGAAGGTAAAGCGGGGCTCTCCGGATCCAGTCGATCATGAAATCGATCGCAGAAACAAGGTCTTCCGGGCTCAGTTGGGGATAGCATTCCTTGACGATACGTTCCGGCGTATAACCTTTCTTGAAGAGTTCGAGGAAGACAGATACCGGAATTTGCGTTCCTTCCAGGCAAGGCTGTCCTTTCGCGATACGGGGATTCATCCGGATTTGCCGTGCCATGTTCCCTCCTCTTATAAGGACCTTGTATCGAACGACCCGAGTTCTTCGGATAGTCGACGATTCAAGGAAATACTATAGGCCATGACCTTCAAAACAGTCGGCCTTTCCTCCAACATCGCGGTAGGGGTTTTGATGGATTCTGCCGCTTCGCAAGCGGTCCATCCCCCACCTGTAAAGAGATACCGTCCTCTCGACGCACCGGTCCAGGGAGAACTCTCCAAGAATCTTCCTGGAATATTCGGTTTTCGTTTTTTCCTGAAGAGCCTTGTCGAACAAAATGTCCTGGACCGCTTTTGAAAAGGCTCGAGTATTGTAGGGCCGAACGAGTGTTCCCCCTGGGGTCCGGTTAAAAATCTCAGGAACCCCGCCCACCCTGAATGAAACGACCGGAACCCCATGCCCGATGGATTCGAGGGCGACCAGTGAAAAGGACTCCCTGATCGAAGGTACGACGACCGCCGAGGCGATTGAAAAAAACGGGAATGGATCCCTTTGACCCGGGAAAAAAAGCTTCTTTTCGAACTTCTCGGGAAACCGGTTCCTGGCCCGGTCGACGACCTCATCGAACAATGGGCCCGTTCCAAGGAAAATCATGACGATGTCGGGATTGTTTTCCCAGAGGATTTTCAAGGAGTCCAGCATCAGGAAATGCCCTTTGTCCTTCTGGAACGTACCGATCTGCAAGAGGACGGGCATCCCTTCGGGTATGTTCAGTTCCTCCCGGATCGTGCGTGTTTTCCTTCCGGTTTCATGTACGGATTCGAATTCCGATCCCCTCGGTATGGTGACGACATGCCAGAAGGGAAGACCCGATTCGACGAAGAAAATCCTTAGGGCGTCGCTGACAACAACGAGACGGTCGCAGAGTCGGCGAAACGGAAAGAGGTTTTTCGGGGGATTCATGATGTGCCTTTGCCGGATCAGAAGAGGACGGTTCTTTCCCAGGGAAAACGAGGCCATCGCCCCGAGCCAGTTGTCGATATAGCTCGTCGTGACCACGACGTCGATTTTTTCCTTCCGAAGAAAGTTCCGGAGAAACGACAACGATTCCAGGTCCAGATTGTTTCTGAGAGGAAGCTCCAGGGTTCGTGCGGCTTGTCCGGCTTCCCTGGCGAAAGCGGTTCCGGTCCGGGCGCCGAGGATATAAGTGTGTCCTTTTTTGAGAAATCCTTTTGCCTCGGAAATATGATCGCGCTCCTGTCCCCCGTAACCTGTCGTACAATCCAGGTGGAGAATGCGAAGTTCCTGATCCAAGTCGGTTTTCCCCTTTCGGTACTCGAACGTTAAAATCCAGCCCGATAAAGAAGAGAGTAACCTGCGAACCGGATAAACGGCATTTTTCCCGAAACGGACCGGCAAGGGAGAAGGTGTCGTTTGTATCTCGCACCCCATTTCATCCGGAGCACCGATCGCGCATAGCGATACCCGGCCCCCCTGACCAGTTCTATGGCTGCTTCCGAAAACGCCCCGTACGGATAACAGAATGTCTCGACAGAGGTTCCCAGGAGGTCCTCCAGGTCCCGCCGGCTTCCTTCGATTTCTTCCCTGGCCTCGGAAACGGGAAGTCGGCTGAGGTCGGGATGCGTCCTCGAATGTGATCCGATCTCGAACCCCAGACGATGGAGCTCGCGAAGATGTCCTTTGTCCATGAGCGGGAGGCCCGACCAGACCGGATCGGTCGTCCAGTCCGAGAGGCCCCCGGTCTTTTTGGAGACACAAAAGATCGTCGCCCTGAATCCGTTCTCCTGAAGGATCGGCCCTGCATGCTGAAAATTGTCGAGATAGCCGTCATCGAACGTGATGACGACTGTTTTCCGGTCGCCGTTCTCTCCTTTAACGTCCCTAAGGGAAATGCCCTCGTATCCCAACCGTTTCAGAAGCGACATCTGCCTGGAAAATTCGGAAGGCTCCACCCCGACGCCGGGATGTACTCCGGGAGCGACCCGGTGGTAGTAAAGAATGGGGGGAAGGAGGTCTCCGTCGACCGTCCGTATCACCGTCCGGCGCTTCCGAAACGATTTATAAGATCGGAAGCCGCCCGGACCGCGTCGTCGACGGAAATCTCCCGAAGGCAGTTTTCCTCTCCCAGGGTACACCCGACATGCCGGCACGGAGAACATTCCACGGATTTGTACAACGTTCGGAAACGGTCGGAACCGAGTGGCCCCCAGACGGAAGGCAGGGTTGACCCAAAGAGTGCGATCCCGGGAATACCCACGCTTCGTGCCAGGTGCATGGGAGCGCTGTCGTTTCCGATGAAGAGAGAAGATCTTGCAAGGATCGCGCGCAGGAAAGAGAGCGAACCCTGCAATTTCGCCCAGCGGATCTTGGGTCCGATCGCCGCACCGACCGAATCGAGAAGGGTGTCTTCGGAGTTTGTTCCGGCAAGAAATATGACCCCTCCGGTCTTGTGTCCCCACCAGTTCGCGAATCGGCCGAACCGGTCCGGCGGCCACCGCTTGAACCAGTGTCGCCCCCCCGGATGGAGAACCAGTATAGGTGCGTCATGGAAACGGAGGGATTCAAGATAGTCCCCGGCATGATCTCTCGCCTCCGGTTCCAGGGGAAACGTAAAATCCGGTGTGCCCGCGGGCAGGGCCAGACCCGCGGACCGGAAAACGTTTTCATGGAAGGACACGATATGTTCCGGTCCCCTGTCGTAGTCGAACGGGAAAAAAAGATCGTACGGATCGCTTCCGGAGTGGTCGGACTCCCATCCGGCCCCGATTTTACGTCTCGAAGCGACGCGTCTTGAAATATACCGCGACCGGTCGGAAAGCGTCAGGTCGAACCAATAATCGAAGGGTTCGAGGCGGATCCTTCCGAGAATCTCCCGAACACTTTTGGATTTCCGGAGCATGTCCCGGTTTTGAAACGGAATGTGGGGAATTCCTAAAAGACGGACCGGATCCTCGGTTCCTTCGTTCACGACCAGGAAAAGGGACGACTCCGGGTAGGACAAGCGAAGTTTGTGCAATAAAGGAACGAGGAGGAGCACGTCCCCGGCATATCGGGTCTTGTAGATTCCGATCTTGAGAGGCCGGGATACGGGTTCCGGAGCGCTGGATGTGTTCGTCATGCCGTAAGAGTTTCCAATTGATCGAGTTTTTCCAGGACCGTTTCCACGGTGATGGACTGCATGCAAAGATTGTCCGGGCATCGGTTCCCGAACGTCTGACAGGGAGAACACCCCAGATCCGAGCGCACGAGGGTTCCGTTGAAAGGACGGTAGGACACGTGATCCCCAGGGCCGAACAGGGCGACGACCTTCTTTCCAACCGCCTGAGCCAGGTGGATCGGTCCCGAATCGTTTCCGACCACCCCTCGAGAGAGCGAAATCAGGCCTTTCAGGGTCGGCAGGTCGGATTGAAGTATGGATTTGAACAGGTGTGTCCCGGGTTGCATCCGTTTGCTCAATTCTCCAAGGGCCTCGGAGTCGGAGGGTCCTCCGAGCGCCAATACTCCGAATCCTCGTTCCATGAGGCTCCGGGAGAGCCCCATGTATTTTGGAGCCGGCCAGTTCTTGTTTTTCATGCCCGAGCCCGGGAAGAGGATATAAAATCCTTTGGGACAGATCTCAGGGAATCCGACCAAAAGATCGAGGGCTTTTTTGACGTTTTCGGGCCGGACTGTCAATACGGGATTGGTCCTCCCAGTCGCAAATCCAAGGCGGCTTACGATATGAAGCATCTGGTCGGACATTTGGGTCAGCGCATTCGGAAGAAAAATCCGGTCGGTATAGACATGGGGGTCGAGGAGGAGGGTAGGGTGCCCGTGAATTCCGATCCGTCTTTTCGCTCCCGATGCCAAAGTAATGATCCTGGACCTCGGTCCCCTTGAAAAAAGATCAAATACGGCATCGTACCGCTCGGAACGGATCGATTTGAGAAACTTCAGATATTTTTCGTCGAACACATGCCGGCGGAAAAAGGATGACGAACCGCTCCGTGGCAAGCCTATGACCGATCGAAAGACGGATTCTTCCGAAAAGAGAGGAACAAAGGGTGTTTCCATCACATAATCGATTGCCGCGTCGGGACAAGTATCTTTCACAGCCTGTACGGCAGACATGGAAAGTACCATGTCCCCCAAGGCCCTGAGACCGACAAAAAGAATTTTGTGCACGCTCATGACGCCCGTTGTCGAAAAATCATCCCTTGATTGATTGTTGTAGGGGCAAGGCTTCCTCGACAAGCATCACCGGAATGTCTTCATGGATCGGGTACAGAAGCCGGCAACTCGTGCACGCCAATCCTTCCGGGTCATGGACCTCTGTCAGGGTTCCCTTGCATTTCGGGCAAACAAGGATGGACAGGAGAAACGGATCGAGTGCCATAGAGATCCCCTTATATGGATAATGTGTCCAGAAACCGGTCGACAGCTTCGGAAAATGAAGCGACCCGAATATAGGTAAGACCGGCCTCGGATCGATTGTCTTTGTTCCCCCCCTGAATCATAAACCCTTTCACTCCCGCTTTTTGTGCAGCGATCATATCACGAACCATATCTCCCACCATGATCGTGGATTCGTGTCGTGCCCCGAACTGTTTCATCGCGTCCAGGAGAAGCCCGGGCTCAGGTTTTCTGCACAGGCAAACGGTCCTGTATTCCGGGAGTATGGCCTCGGGAAGGTGTGGGCAATAGAAAAACGCATCGATCGCGGCCCCTTCTTGCCCGAGCATTTTATTCATGTATTCGTGCGTTTCCCGGACGAACGATTCGGAAAACAATCCGCGAGCCACACCCGACTGGTTCGTCACGACAGCAACCGGGATCTTTCGACGGTTCAGTTCCCGTATCGCATCGATCACTCCTGGCAGGAACCTCACGTCGGAGAGACCCGACAGGTAAGGAACGTCCTCGATGATCGTCCCGTCCCGGTCGACCAGGACGACAGGATTTTCGACCGTCATGCTCCGAGCGCCTCGGAAATACCTCGACGTATGGAAGGCCAGACATCCTCGGGTGTCAATCGTTCCATGCACCTGTGGTCGATCGGGCATTCCCGCAAGAGACACGGGGCACAGCGGACTGGGTGTGAGAGTATGCGAATACTCGATGACTGTGGCCCCGTCGCGACCGGGTCGGTCGGCCCGAAAAATGCCACACCGGGTTTTCCAAGAGCCGCACCGATATGCATCATGCCGGAATCGTTCGTAATGACAAAGCAGCACCTTGATAGAACCGCAACACTAAGCATGAGCTCTATTTTACCATCGGTCGACAAGAGCCGGCTTGTTTTGATCTTTTCCTGGATCCGTGCGGGGACGTCCCTGTCTTTTTTGCCCGCAAACATGACGATCCCGGCATCCGGAAACGTGCATAAAATCCGGTTGATCACATCGATATAATAGGCTTCCGGCCACATTTTGGCGGATCCGTAATGGGCTCCCGGGTTGATCCCGATGAGCGGGCTCTTTTGAAGTCCGTTCCTTTCGAGATAGTTATCGGTACGGCGAAGAAGTTCGTCGGAGACGAACAGTTCGGGGCGTTCGACCGGCAAAGGACCAAACGCCGCTTCGCCGATCGCCCTGTAGTAGGTCGATTGATGTTGAGCACGCATTTTCCATTCCCGGTAATCGAGGGACCGCGTCAAGAGTAGCGACCGGAATTCGTGGGTGAATCCGATCCTTTCGGGAATTCCCGTCAACCAGAGGTCGATAGCGGAACGAAAAGAAAGAGGAAAGCAGAGCGCCAACGGAAAACGCTTTCCCAATTCCGGGCGATTGAACGATCCCGATCGCTCAACGACCCGTTCGACCACCGGAGACATGCGATAGATATCGGCCGTACTTGAAGAGGAAAGAACGGTGATGAGTGTCGATGGCGAGACCTTCCGTATGCCTTGGAGGGTAGCTAGAGAGATGACGGCGTCGCCGATCCAGTTTACTCCGTAGACAAGCAGGTCCTGGAGTTGAGATTTCATTCGGGACCTGCCGGAGTCCGAACATTTTCTCCGCTCCTTTGTGACGGAGGCGTCTCAAGGGAAAACAGTCTCGATATCCAGATCGAATCGACGAAATCCGGAATTGTGTCACCAGGGTTCGATTGGATGCCGAATGGTTTCGGATGAAAAATCGGCGGCAGCATTGAAAACAGGCAAGTTTCCCAGTTTTTGTAATTAAAGGGATTGGTGCATGCTGCCATTAGGATCATCTGTTTTCCAAGAGTCTCACCATGAGGAAGGTTCAAAAGCTTTATACCGCACTCCCTCATCCATCGGGATCGGAGTTTTTTGAATCCTTTCATCGATAACCGGTCGTCTTTCAAAAAATATTTTTCTCGTAGGACCGAAAAGAAGAGATCATGTTTCAAAATAAGGTTGAAATCATAGACCCTCCGGTTCGCGTCCTTTTTCGAATGCAGTCGAAATTCGATCAGGGACCTGGGAACGATCGCCACTTTTCCGTTTTCGTACATCCGGAGGACGAACTCCGAATCTTCAAGCCAGAACGGATCGAATCGCACATCAAAAAGTCCGATGGACAGAGCTGTTTCTTTCTTGAAAAAAAACGTCGAAGTCTGGGGTTCGAACAACGGATCCGTTTTGAACCTTTCGGTATGGGCGAAAAGATATTTGGCCCAGCGTGGAATATCGGGCTTGGCATCGGGATGTACGACGGTCTGTCCGTCCGGAGACACGTCATTTTTCCACGATCCGACGAGTGAGATCGCGTTGTCTTTCCGGAGTTCTTCGAGTTGACATGCAAGGCGTTCTGGTTTCATGCGATCATCGCTGTCGAGAAGAGCGACAAAAATCCCCCGACTTTCAATGATGCCCCTGTTCCGGGCTGACGCAGCTCCCTTTTTTGGTTCTTGAATGATCCGGATCCGACCCGGGAATTGCGTTTTCCAGCGGGAAGCTACTTCGAGGGTGTCGGCCGTCGCCTGATTGTCGACCATCACAACCTCGAAGTCTTGAAAGGATTGCTTGAAAACCGAATCAAGGGCCTCATCGAGTTCGAATATGTATCGGGTGATGGGTATGACGACGGATATCGTTGGGTTGTTCAAGGTGTCTCGCTTAGACCGCCAGTGTTACTCATTGAATTGTGCCCCGGAATCGCATCCATCAAAGCGACTCCCATAAAAGGTCCTGAATGCGGATGAGAAAATCAGGCGATTTGTCACTTACAAATATCCAGACATTTTCAGAACCTTGGTCAGGTCTCCATTCTTTTTCAATGATTGCCAGGCCTTGTATTTTGAATCCCAACGCCTGAGGCGATCCCGTAGGGTTTTTCGATACCCGGGTCTCTGCTCAGGAAACGGCCAGAAACTCACGATATCGCCCTTTTTCCATTTTTCTTCCACTGTAAGATGGGGAGAATGGCTGCAGGTGACCGGTTCGCGATTTTTTTTATTCTGTGTCGCCCGAATGAAATGATGGACATAGGAGTCACCAATAATGAGCGGAAGAGTAGCTAGGACCCCATTTTCTTTCATATCGGCAACACGCAGATAAAGATCCCAATCGGCACCTTGCATCCTGGGATCGAGATCTCCGATAAGCGATAGAAGGCTTCTCGACATCAGATGGCAATGTCCCATGATCCCCGGAAACGAAACCCCTTGATACCGGGATTGGATGTGGCCTGAGAACTGTTTTAAATTTCCATACATCGCCCGAATTTTGGAACGAAGATCGATGTCCTCATCAAGGGAGTAGGTCTTTTTTAGAATCAGCCTCCAGCGACGAAATAAAAAATCCTCGAGCGCTTTGTCCGGCATATGCTCGAGACCGATAGGGCTCGCCAGTTCGGTCTCTCCTTTTTCGATGGCAGAAACCAAAGCCAAGTCCCATCCGGGACCGAAAACGATATCGTTGTTCAGGAGTCCGACGACAGATGCTGTGGTTTTCCTCAATCCCTGGTTCATCGAGACCGGATAGCACTGATTCCTGTCGTTAGAGAGAACGATAACTTCAAAATTGTCCCCTTTTTGCGACCGGAAAAAATCTCCCGAGGCATCCGGAGAGTGGTTGTCGACCACGATCAACCGGAACGGATGACGGGTGTTTTCCCGAAGAGACTCGAAGAATAGCCTGTTTAGAGGAAGGCCGCCGTGAATCGGAACGACGAGGTCTATCTTTGTCATCGTCATCCTTTGAAGCCGTGCCTGAATACATACGCGTAGAACTTCGGGTTCAGCCACCGCATGCGTTTTTTCGGAAGCTCGGGAAAGGTCGAAACCCGTTCAGCCATGACCCGTGGATGCGCTCCATGAAACGGTTTCAGAATCTCGTAGTGCTCCGGCATGAATTCGTTCAAAGCCAGAACTTTCTCGTCCCGTTCGTTCGGTTTGCCTTCCCAGTACCAGGCGACCTGTGTCAGGACTTTTTCGCGCAAAAGATTGGGATTCTTGACCCAGCCATAGTGATAAATATGCCCCTTGGCGTACCGCCAAAGGTCATTTTGTTTTTTCCCGATATAGAGATCGTCGGACGATCTCGCAAAGCCTACGGCGTCTCCGATCGATTTCACGGAGCCTCCCGGACGGACGATCCTAAGCGCCCTTCGGTAGGCCCAGGGATCCAGGCTTTCATAATCTCCGACAAAATGGCGGTATTGCATCATCAGGCCCAGCAGGTGACGATCGTCCTTATAGCGCTCCATGGACTCGACGATACCCTCGTAATCCTTTTCGTGGATCACCTCGTCCGCCTGCAGGTATAGGGCCCAATCCCCGTCAGCGCGGCAATTCTCGAGTGCGATGTTCGTCTGTTGCGCATACACTAGACCGTCTTTTCGCAAATTGGGATCCCAGACCGTTTCGATGATCCGGATCTTGGGATCTCCTATTTTGCAAATCCTCGAGAGGGTTTCATCTTCCGAGTCTCCCACTGCGATCACGAACTCATCCACGATCGGCAGAAGAGATCGGATCGACTCCTCAAACGGATAGTCAAGCTTTACGACATTGCGACAAAAGGAAAATCCGGAAACGAACATTCAGGTACCATCCTTACGTTTGCGGGAACGATCCCCTATCGATTGCTGACACACGAAGCCGCTCTCACCCTATGTCCTGCCATTGGGAAAGGCTTTGCACACCGGAATCGGTCCCGACCTTTCGCACATAGGCTTCGTCCGCTGTCAGGAAAATACCCTTGTTTAGAACTGCCAACGCATGGTAGCTCGCATCGTAAAAACTGACCTTGTGTTTTGCGACCAGACAGAGCGCCGTTTTCCAAGATACATCCGTATTGCCCGTTTGCGGAATACCAAAGCGGATCAGAGCTTCGAGACGCGCTTGGGCATCTTCCGGAAAATGCCGGCCCAATATATTTCCAACCTCATAAATCCATAAATCGGGAACGAGAAGATCGATTCTTCCATGCAGGAAACTCTCCCGGACATTCAAAGCCTTGTCCAGATGGAGTTCCCGTATTCCGGGAAGCACCCATTTCAGGAGAACGGAGGCATCCGGCACGAAAAGGCTCACCGATGTCGATTCCGGTCCGATCGGACCAACCTCTCGGCAGGCTTCCCCAAAGGTTTCCCGGTCAGGCGAAGCCTGTCCATAATCTGTATGGCCTGCTGTCTCTTCCGTTGAAGGATTTCGTTCGACACGGCCATATTGATGAAACGGCTCCTCTCCCCGTCAGGAACCCGTTTCAACTCTTCCCAGACGCCGTCTTCGATCATCACATTGATCCGATGGCTCATGAGCACTCCTTGTTACGCGACAAAATACATCATAATATTACACATCATTATTACACATCTTATGAGAATTTTCTATAGACTCTCACGGCTTATGCCATCCTTAACGTTTTTCAAGCATAAAATCCCTGGAGTGCCCAACAATTACCTTAAATTCGCCAAAAGGCTTCGAATCAGATTCTTGAGATTCTTGAAAGACCGGTCGAAACGGTATACCACCCGGGAGATCTCCAATGCGGCCGCAGCCTGTCCGGATTCAAGTGCCGCCTTGGCCAAACCCCGCCACCTGAGCGGCGTAGACCATGTCTGCCACCTAAAGAAAGCCTTGTATAAAGAAAAAGACGTTCGTATCAGGATTCCTCCCCAAGGAAACTCCAACTCCCCTTTCGGCTCTTCATTTGAAAATCGGAATCTCCAGAGCTCTCCATGGTCCGACTTCATGAGAAATCGGGTTTCGAGCGTGTGTAATCCGTTTCTCGAATAAAGAGCCAGGAGTCCGTCTTCCGAGAAAATCGCTTCCCTCTCTTTCCAATCCGGATATTCCCGGAAACGAATGGGTCTGAACGGATTCCGGACAATCATCGTTATCTCATCCGGTAGGTGTTCGCCATCGATGGGATAAAGAACCCATGATCCCTCATCCGAGTTACCCACCCCATCTCGGGCATTACAGGGCACCATCATACGAATTTCTCGGGAATCAATGATGGGAACGATCGCAGTTTCCTTGAGCTGAACTCCGCAGACGCACATGCGGTTGACGAATTCTTCATCAGCTTCTACAACATAATCAAGCGATGCCAGACATGCCGGGCATACGGGATTGGGAAGGGGAATTTCTCTTCCCAATAGTTCCTTTGAAAGGTTGAATAGAGTTTCGACCGAAATCCTGTGGTTTTCTGGGGGGGAAGGTTCAACGACAAGGGACGCATAAGGTGACAACGCACGAACTTCCGGCGTGGGAAAGATCGCATTCGTATAAATCCCGATTACGGGGATATCGAAAGCTGCCGCCATGTGAGTTATGCCTGAATCGTGGCCAATAAACAGGCGGGAAGACCTGATAATTTTCGCCACATCCAATAAAGGGAGACCAAAGGTATTTATAACGCCTGGAACCGGCAACTCTCCCAGCTCCGGCAAACCTATCACAACGATCTTGTACCCTAAAGCGGAGATATGGATGCCCAGCTCGGTGAATCGATCGTACCCCCAAATCCGTGCCGGCCAAGTGTGAGGGCAGATCGCGATATAAGGAACACCCTCTAATCCAAAATCCTTCAAAAGACGAGCGTCCGAACCATCCGGCGGATCCAAAGGGACATAAGCGCGCTTGATCTCCGGAGTAAGATCCAGGCCAATGCTTCGGGCAATCGATTCAAGCGTCGTTTCCCCGCGAGCGAACTGATCGGGCAGGATAAAATGACCGAACGCCCACAGTATCTGCCGTTCACCCTTTTTGAGGATCGATCGCATCTCGTTCTCGGCCAACTGATATGGGCCGATCACACCCCGAGAGGGATGCCGGGGATCGAGCGCCTCGGGATACCAGCGAATGCTGATGCCGGGGATCGCCGAGAGAATATTTTCCCATCGCTTGTCCGCAAAGACGATAGAGTGGGCGTTCCGGAAATTCTCCCGGACGATTTTTACAATTCTGAGACCATTGACCGTATCGCCGAGGCCCTGCCCCAGCACAAAATACACGTCTCCTGAAAAATCCCGGGGGGTTCGCTCAAAATCGAGAAGTGGTATTCCTTTCCTTTGCCCCGTCATGGAATGAAAAAAAGCCTGCCCGCAATCATGTCACCAGAGATGACGAAACAAGCCCCATTCGGGGCCGGACCTCTCTTGATGTGATCAGCGAACATCTAGGTAATCTTCCGGATCGTTTCCATCACCCGTCCCGGGGTGACCCCGACCATGCAGGATTGATGCGAACAGAATTTTTTGAAATCCCCGCAGGGGGAGCATTCGACCGGATCCGAAAGGACCAGGTTTGCTTCGGAGGGACCGAACGGTCCGGTTCTCGACGGATCCGACGAACCGTAAAACGAGATGGTGGGCGTTTTGGACATCACGGCGATATGGAGCGGTCCGGAATCGTTCCCGATGTAAAGGACCGCCTTTTTCATGAGAAGCGGAAGGAAATCGATCGGGACGGTTCCCGGCAATACCGGGTTCTCCGTTCCCGCCCGGGTCCGTATTTCGTCGAGCAGAGGAGCATCTCTTTCCCCCCCCAGGAGCACGACCTTTTCCTTTCGAAGGTTTTCCAGTCCCCGGACGAGTTCAGAAAAGTAGAGCGACGGCCACATCTTGATGGCCCTTTTGGCACCCGGATGGACAAGGATGAACGGTTCTCCGGGGTCCAGTCCGGACTGGCGGAGGATCTCGTCGAGACGCGCATGATCCGCGGGTGTGTATTGGAAAGTCGCCTCAGTGAATTTTTCCCGAATCCCGAGCGGTTTCAGGAGAAGGAGGTTCTTTTTGACGGCATGAAGCGGTGCCGGGACCGGGATCTTCTCTGTATAAAAGTATTTCCCCCCTTCCCGGGCATCCTCGAAACCGATGACCCGCGAGGAATGCGAAAGTCGGGACAGAAACCCGGAGCGAAAGAGGCCCTGGGCATCGAGAACCGCGTCGTATCGGGTTTTCCTAAGGTCGTTCGCGAATGAGAGAAAACGGGTCCAGAAACCCTCTTTCCCCCAAGAAGACCGCGGGAACGAAAGGACCCGTTCGACGGATTCGTTTCGTCCCACAAAATCCCGGAACTCGGAGTTTACGACCCAGTCGACCTGGATGGAGGAATCGAAACTCTTGATCGAAGACACCAGGGGGAAGGCATGAACGATATCGCCCAGTGAACTGGGTTTCACGATCAGGATGCGTTTCAGCATGGCGCGGACATTTCGCGAAGAACCGATTCCGGAAGCCCGCCGTTCATGAAAGAGAACGATTCTTCGAAGACCGCCTTCGGATCCAGTTCCGTCATGCAAAGGGTCCCGATCGGGCAGCGTCTTTTCATGCACGGCTGGCACTCCAGCCCCTTGGAAATAACCAGGCCCGTCTCCGGAAAATACGGACCGAGCCTGTTAGGGTCCGTCGGTCCGAAAATCGCCGCAGTCCGCACTCCCAGTGCCGATGCCAGATGCATGGGCCCCGAATCGTTGGCGATCACGAGTCGCGACCGTTTCATCAGGAGTCCCGTTTCCTTCAGGCTCAAACGGCCCATAAAGGCCGCGAAGCGGTTCTTCTCGATCGTGGGCAGCGCCGAAGAGATCCGGGAATGCATTTCGGCAAATACGGATTCCTGCGACTCCCCTCCTCCTCCGATGACCCCCACCCCCAACCCGGCACGGAGAAAATCCATCGCAAGCTCCGTGTAATGATCGATCGGCCAACACCTGGTTTGCCAGCTTGCGAAGGGGTGGATCAGGATGAACGGGGCTTCCCCTCTGTCTCCGATCCAGCCGGCCTCATTAAGAGCCGAGTCGACCTTTTCCCTTTCTTCGTCGGAGGTCGCATAGGAAAAAGGCACCATCCGGGGCTTAAAGCCTAAAAGTTCTTCGACGACCCGGAAATGCCGGTCGACAAGATGGGCCTTCGTGTCGTAAAGGGGGACCTGGCTCGAAAACAGTCCTGACCCTTCTCTCATATGGCCGTAGGTCGACGGAGACCCCAATTTCCGTTTTCCACGCGCCAGCCCCGTCAGGAGACCGGATTTGAGCAGCGCCTGGAAATCGAGGACGGCTTCGTACTTCGATTCCCGGATTTTCTGAACCGTTTTCCAGAGAATTCCCAAGGCTTCGAGATGTTTGCCTGACCCGCGCAAATCCTGAAAGCGCCTGCGGGGAAAGATGATCACTTTTCGAAGTGCAGGGTGGTCGACAAGGAGATCCGAACAACGGTCCTCTACGACCCAGTCGATCCGAAGGTCGGGACGGGCGTTCTTCAGGGCCAGGATGGAAGGCATCGTGAAGATGACATCGCCGATCCGGCCCAAAAGGACCACCAGGATTTCCGACCCTGCCGGCAACGTATCGGGAAATTGGCTCGCGGGCGATTCACTTTCTTTCGGAACAGCCGCGGATTGTGAGAAAAGCTCGGTCACGAAAACCCCGGTCTCCTTTTTTCAATTCGGTTGATGTCGTAAGCCGGTATCGATCGGATTGCTCGAAGTCGGATCGAACCGGTTCGAATGCTTCACCGTGTCCGGATTCGAATCTACGAAATATCCGGTTTCTTCGTCTTCCATCGATTATGCATCCAAATCCATTGCTCGGGGTAGAGCCGGATCATTCTTTCTATCGTCTCGTTGCATCGATCGGTCAGCGATTGGATAAACTCTTGCTCCGAATGTCGTGACGTCGTAAGGGGCGGACCGATAATGATCCGGTGTTTCCCGTCTTCGAGCGCCACATCGAAGACCGGCAGCAGAGGGATATCGAGGTGATAGGCGATCCTGGCGACGCTTGAATACGTCGCGGCAGGACGACCGAAAAAGGGCGAAAAGACCCCTTCGACCGTACCGGCATTCTGGTCGAGTACGGTCACGACGATCCCGTTTTTCTTGAGAACCCTTAAGATTGGCAGCGCCCCGTTGTCCTGGATGATGGAGACGCCACCCCCGAATTTTTCCCGATAGCCCCGGATGAATTCGTGGACGTTCGGATCCTTGATGCGGCGGATGACGACATGTATCTGCTTGGGAAGGTCGATCGCCAAACGTTTCATGGCGAATTCCCAGTTTCCGAAATGGGCCGATAAAACGAGGACTCCCTTGCCGGCCTGAAGACGTTCGAACACATGTTCCATTCCCTCAACGGACACATTCCTTCTCAGCCATTCGGAATCCATCAGGGGGAAACGGAGAAATTCGACCCCGACCCGTCCGAAATGGCGAAAGATCCTTTTTTCGAGAAACGCCAGTTCGGGAGTATTGTCCAACTCGGGAAACGCAAGGACGAGATTGTCTCTCGTGATCCGTGCCTTCGACCGCAGAACCAGGTTGAGCAGACTTCCGACAGACTCTCCGAATTTGAGGGCACGCCGGTGGGAAAGACTCTGGACGAATCTGGCGAACCCGTGAAGGACCGCGGGCGGGATTTCGGTGGAACGATCCCCGGATTTCATCGGAACGGACTCTTTATCGACCATGATTTTGCCCATCTCCCAATATCGAGAGCCACCGGCCGGAGTCGATCAGCTCCGAGCGGATCGACACGGCACGGAGTTCGGCCGTCTCCCCGCTTACCCTGCGCCATTTGACCAGATCCTTTTCGGTCGTCAGGATCGTTTCGATTCGTGTCTTTTTATTCGCACGGGCCAGCCATTCCCGGATGGTCGCAAGGGTCGGGCCATCGTAACGGACATGATCCGGCAAAACCAGCCGGTCCACCGCATCGATTCCGAGCCGTTCGACCAGGCGGTGAAAACGTTCGGGATGACCGATCCCGGAGACGAGTGCCACCTTTTTGGAACGGACCGCTTCGATCTCCCCGTCCGGCCGGAAGTTCCGGTCGACGATCCCGGCAAAACAGATCCGCTGTCCCACCACCGGTTTTTTTGCAAGGGCCGGATCGATGCGCCCGAGGATATTCCGAATGCGTTCCTCAAGGCCCGGCTCCGTATTCTCTCCTGCTCCATCCGCCTCTTCGTACTCGTTATAAAGGATTGCGTCGGCGTCGTTCAATGTCTGCGGGTAATCCCTGAGGGATCCATAGGGCACGAGGGCCCTGAAATCCATCCGGACCCGGTCTGGATCACGAATCCATGCTTCGGGAAAAAAAACGCATTGGCGATCCTGAATGAGTTCGAGCGACTGGAAGCCGTCGTCCAAGATGACAAGATCGACGCCGGCGGCGGCCAGTTCCGAGGCTCCCCGAGTGCGATCGGAAGAAAGAACAAAGGTGCAGGAGGGAAGCTTCTCTGCCATCAGGGCCGGTTCGTCCCCGACGATCTCCGGATCCACGTCGTCGCCCCCCCGGAACACCATGGAATCGCCGGGACGTTTCCCTCCGTACCCGCGGCTCAGGATCCCGACCTTTCGTCCCATTTCCGTGTAAAGGGAGGCCAGGGCGATGACGAGGGGCGTCTTTCCCGAACCTCCGGTCGTGAGGTTTCCGATTCCGATCGAAGGAACGGGGGAGCGTCTCCGCGGAAAGACCTTTTTATCGTAGAACAGTCTCCATAGACGAATCCCCATCGCATATCCCAATGAAAGGGGAATCTCGATCGTTCGGTTCATGACGGGACCGATCCCTTTCCCGCTCTTTCCCAGAACGGGACAAGCCTGTTTAGGGTTCGTTCCATGGCGCCATTTTGGGACAGGAACACCGATCGGGCGTTCTTTCCCAAAAGCGACCGGTACCCCGGGTCTTCCATCATTTTCCGGATCGCCTCGCACATCCCGTCCGCACCGGACAACCGGATCGGGGCCATACCAGTTTCGAGAGCGTCGACCAGATCCCGGATATGATCGATATGGGGTCCGATAAGAATCGGTAGCCCGGCTTTTGCCGCGTAAATGGGGTTGTGTCCCCCGACCGGATCGAGGGTTCCCCCGATGAATGCCGCGTCAACTTGCGGATAAAGACTGTTCAGTTCCCCATAGGTGTCCAGGACGGAAAGAACGATCGAGGGGGTTTCTGTGTCCTTTCGATCCGTTACACCCCTCTTCCGATAAGCGACATGGGAAAATCGCGCGAGCACAGGCCGGATCTCGTTCATTCGCTCGAGATGCCTGAGCGCGATCACGATATGGATCGGCATGGCCCATCGTTCCTGGTGGGACAAGGTTTCAAGAACCGCCTCCGTTTCAATAGGGTGCACCGAAGATAAAAGGAGACGAAACGGTTTTCCCGCGTGCTGTCCGAACGCCGATACTTCTGTCCCTTTAAGCCATGAATCGAGCTGAGTCGAAAGATCCGGATCGTCGTGTTCCGGGATATCCCATTTCAGGTTACCCGTGACGAAGACACGATCCTCCTTCGCCCCGAGGACCATAAACCTCTCCTTGTCCCTGGACGACTGGACGCACACGGGATCGATTCCGGAAACGAGAGGGGCGAGTATACCCCTGATTCTTTTCATCCGCCCGAAACCGGCCGTGGACAGCCTTCCGTTCACCAACGCCACGGGAATTCCGCGCACTATTGCGGTGAGAAGCATCATGGGCCATATTTCAGTCTCGAAAAGGATGATGCCCCGGATGCCGCGGCTTCGGATAAACGGATCCCAGAGATCGGGCAGATCCAGAGGCGCAAGCGATACGGACAAATCCGGCATCTGGACGGCAAGCGATTCCCGACCCGTGACCGTCGTCGTCGTGGCCAGGAGTCGATGTTTTTGCGACAAACGGATGAGGAGCCCTTTCGAAGCATGGGCTTCTCCAAGGCTCGCGAGATGGAAAAGAACGCATCCGTCCCGGGGCTCTGCCGACATGCGTGAGGGTCCGGACATTCCCGCGGACAGCCCCATCCGTTCCGCGAAATAGGGGCGCGCTTTTCGGTAAAACACCCAGACAAGCACGAGGATCAGGAGAATAAGCGGCCAGAGAAGACGGTTTACAAGGCGGAATAGAAAAAATCGTGTTCTTGGATTCACGCGCGACCTGGAAAAGGAGTTTCTTCCGGCATCCCCTCGTCATCCGGTTGGTTCAGGGAAAGCCTCAGGAGCTTCCTGTAGTGTCCGTCCGGCTTTGCGATCAGTTCTTGATGGGTGCCTTCCTCAGTCACGGAACCGTTCTCCATGACATAAAGACGCTGGGCGTTCCGGATGGTTGAAAGACGATGGGCGATCACGATCGTCGTCCGGCTTTGCATGATCTTTTCCAGCGCTTTTTGAATGGCGTACTCCGACTCGGAATCGAGAGCGCTGGTGGCCTCGTCCAGGATCAGGACGCTCGGGTCTCTGAGGACGACACGGGCCAATGCGAGACGCTGGCGTTCCCCTCCCGACAGGAATATTCCTTTCTCCCCGACACGGGTATCGTACCCTTCCGGCAATTTCGAGATGAAACTGTGGGCATGCGCGACCCGTGCCGCGTCGGTCATCTCGTCGTCGCTCACGGGCCTTCTGAGCCCGTACAGAAGGTTTTCCCGGACACTCTGGTTCATCAGGATGACATCTTGGGTGACGATTCCGATCTGGTTCCGGAGCGATTCGATATCCGCTTCGGCGGTGTTCTCTCCGTCCCAGAGGATCGCCCCTTTTTCCGGCCGGTAAAAAAGCGGTACCAGGTTGGCCAGCGTGCTTTTACCCGACCCGGAAGGACCGACGATGGCCACGAAGGCTCCCGCCGGAATGGAAAGCGAGATATTCCGAAGGGCGGACTCTTCGATGCCCGGGTATCGGAAAGAGACCTCCCGGAATACGATTCCCCTGGAAAGTGGCCCGACGGTCCAACCCTGTCCCCTCGGATTCAACGGCTCGAGGGGACGATCCAGGAGGGAGACGATGCGTTCGGCCGCACCCAGGGACGACTGTATCCCGGCCTGGGAGTTGGCGAGCCCCTTGATCGGCTGGTAAAGCATCTGTGCCGCCGTAATGAACCCCACCAGTGTTCCCAGGGTCAGGTGCCCATGGATAACCGAATATCCCCCAAGCCATACGGCAATACCGATTCCCAGGGCGCCCAGCGACTCCATGATGGGAGACAGCATATTTTCGTACTTCACCATTTTGAACTGGGAATGGGCATAGGAGCGGGAATATTCCCCGAACCTCTCCATTTCGAGGATCTCCGAACCGACCGATTTTATAAGACGGATGGCCGTCAGGGTCTCTGAAAGGTGCTGGTTGATATCCCCCAACCGTTCCTGGGTATGGGTCGACGATTTCCGGAGCCGCTTCCCGATTTTACGGATCGGGATGATGGTGAAGGGAATGGAAAGCAGAATGAACGCGGTCAATTTGGAATTCATGTAGAAAAGGGCTCCGAGCATCCCCACAGCCGTGAAAGCGTTCCGTAAAAGGTCCCGGATAATCTCGGCGACCCCCTGCTGAAGGATCGTCGTATCGTTCGTGACCCGGGACATCAGATGACCGGTCCCTTCCCGCCCGAAGGCCGACAGCGGCATCCGGATCAGATGGTCGAAAAGGGATTGACGGACATCGCTCATCATGTACAGTGCCGCTTTTTTCAGAAGATAGGCTTGCAGAAACCCGGTCAGCCCCTTGACGGTAAAGAGGATGAAGAACATCAGTGGGAGAACGAACAGAAGAGTCGGGTTCTTTTCCGAGAACACCTTGTCGATAAGCTCTTTCAAGAGGATCGGGACTCCGCTCGAGACGCCGGCGCTCACAAAGGCCATCGCGACCCCACCGGCGATCAGAAGCCGGTAGGGATGAATCCAGTCATGCAGACGCCTGCGGATTTTCCGGTATGTCGGATCCTTCCAGAAGAAGAGCATTTATTGGGGACCCCCGCGGTATTCGGGCTGTGGAGAGGCAGCTGCTCTGGACACAGGCTGGGATTTTTCCGGGTTCCCGTCGTCGAGCAGGGCGAGAAGTTTCCGGGCCAGGATTTCCGATGTCCCAGGATTTCCCATAATGGATCGTACCATGGCCAGGTCCTCCCTCATTCCTTCAAGTTTACCCGGCGTGTCGAGGAGATCCGCTACATGAAGGGCCATGGCTTTCGGCGTGGCCTCTCCCTGGATCAACTCGGGCATGATTTCCCGTCCGGCAAGGAGATTGACCATGCCGATCGCGGGAACCCGGATGAGAAGACGGGCGACAACATATGTCAAAGGATTCATGACGTAGACGATGATCATAGGGATACCCAGCATGGCGGTCTCGAGGGTTGCGGTCCCCGAGGCCAGTATGACGAGATCGCACGCTTTCACGGTTTCCCTGAAGCGTCCCCGGACGCGCTTGAATACTCCGGGATCGCTCGTCCAGGGATATCTGGCCTCCATTGAGAGGAAAAGTGATTCGTCGATCGCCGGCGCCTGGGGAACGAGAGCCCGGATTCCAGGACGTGACCTCTGGATTAGATCGAAAGCTTCGAGCATGCGGGGGTAAAGACGAACGATTTCCGATTCGCGGCTCCCCGGAAGAATGCCCAGTACGAAATTTTTTCGTGTTTCTTCCTCCGTGCGGCCAAAGAGGTTCGTCCGGATCTCCCCGGCAGACCGTTCCGGGAAAGGTTCGTCAAGCAGCGGATGCCCGACGAAGGTAACCGGAACGCCGTGGTTTTCGTAAAGGTCTCTTTCGAAGGGGAAGAGTACGAACATATGGTCGACCGTCTCCCGGATCGTCCGTATCCGACCTTTTCGCCACGCCCAGATCTGGGGACTGACATAATAGAAGACCTTCACTCCCCGCTTTTTAAGCGCCTTGGCCAATCTCAGGTTGAAGTCGGGAAAATCGATGAGGACCGCCGCCGTGATGCTTTCGGTTTTAACAGTTCCCAGGATGGTCTTCCATGCGCGGATGAAAAGGCCGGATTTCTTCAGGATTTCGACAAGACCGATCACGGAAAGGTCGGATTGAGAAAAAATCTGGGTCGAACCGGCAATTTTGAGGCGCTCGCCTCCGACGGACCATGTTTTGATGTCGGGGCGAAGACGTTTTAAGCAGTCGAGAAGATGGGCTCCGTGCTGGTCACCGGAGGCTTCACCCGCGACTATCAGCAGTCGATCGATCACGATGGCCTCGGAACGCTCAGGTATTGAGTTGCTGGAATCGTCTCAGGCTCTCTTCCGCAAGCCTGTTGACTTCTAGCGCCACTTTCAGAGCTTCGTACGCCTGTTCCCCGGTGACTTTCGGAACCGTGTTTTCACGGATCGCCTGTATGAACGATTTCAACTCTTTTTTCAGAGGCTCTTCCGCATCGAACGTCTGGCTGTGGCGTTCGATTTTTGGAAGGGATCCGGGTGACAGCGTGACCTTGGCCTGAGTCAATCCCCGTGTATCGAAATTCAGGGAAAAATATCGCCCCTCCCTGTCGAAAACGCGGAATTTCCGAAGTTTGTCCAGGGAGACCCGGCTTCCCAGGACCTGGGCCAGACAGCCGTTCTCGAATTCTATCCAGGCGTTCGCGATATCGATGTGCGGCGTGATGACGGGTGTCCCCACGACCCTCATCGACTGGATCGGGGATTGAACCAGCGAAAGGATGATATCGATATCGTGAATCATGAGATCGACCACGACCGGAACATCGGTCCCCCGGATGCCGAACGGGGAAAGCCTTTGGGCCTCGATGTAGGCAGGCCGGGGATGGGCATCCAGGATCGCTTCGAGACCCGGATTGAATCGTTCGATGTGTCCGACCTGCAAGGTCACTTTGTGCTCATTTACGAGTCCCAGTATCTTTTCGGCATTTTCCAGGGTATCGGCAATGGGTTTTTCGAGAAAGAGATGGGGATTTCCGTAACGAAAGATCTCTTCCACAATGTCCGCATGGGTCCGGGTTGGCGTCACGACGGAAATCGCGTCGCATTCCCCGACAAGGCGGGAAATCGATGAAAACACCGGGACCTTGAGTCTGCCGGCAACTTCTTCGGCCCGGGCATGATCGGTATCGAACACCCCGACAAAACAGGACCAGGGGATTTCCGTCAGGACGCGTGCATGGTGCTGCCCAAGATAACCGACTCCGATGACCCCGAATTTCAGTTCCATTTGACTCCTACAATAGCGATTCCCGCCTTGTCGGCCTTTTCGAAGACACTTCCGGCATCAAGAATCAGGGTTTTTCCGGCCTCGACCGCAAGCACCCTGGCCCCAACCTCCTGCATGACCGACAAGGTTTCGGTACCGATGGCAGGGAGATCGAAGCGAAGATCCTGGTTCGGCTTCGCCATTTTGACAACCACAACGCCCTTCGCATATCGGGATCCCCTTCGGATGGTCTCGTTGGTCCCCTCGATCGCTTCCAGCGCCAGAACGATTTTTTCCCGGACAACGACGCACTGTCCGACATCCAGATTTCCAAGGGCCGTCCCGACTTCGAAGCCGAGACGAATATCCGCCCAGTCTTCTTCCCGGGGAGAAATCGTACCCAGGACCCCCTCTCCCGCCGTCAGATTTGGCAGGAGAAGGGTCGAAGGGACAATCGAGATACCTTCTTTCTCAAATTCTTCCGCCAGCGCTCGGAGCACTTGATCGTCGTGGTTGGCCGCGACGCGGGCCAGAATCCGTATCCCTTTCCAGTCCGGTCGAAAATCGAAGAGCTTGGGTTTCTTGATCCCGCCGACGAACGCCGCAAAACGAACCCCGAATCCGTGGAAAAGATCGAAGATCGGGGAGACTTGTCCGACCCGGATCCACTGAACAGGCATGCCCCATTCTTCGATCCCGGGATATGTTTCCCCTCGATGGGCCGCAATAACGACTTTGAATCCTTTCCGGACCGCCGCATCGAGAAAAAGATGGGGAAAAAGGCCATTCCCCGCGATCATTCCGATGGGGCCCGGGGGTACGATATCGAGAACGGCGTGTATCGGGGGACGAAACGGGACTTCTAAATGACCGATCGTGGAAATCGGTTTTTCATTCACCGGTCTGCGGGTCATCATGGATGATCTTTTTCGGGGCGGTAATGACTCCACGTTCCGACCGCTTGAGGAATTCGAGAAGATGGCCGATTTCCATCGAAGATGGAAGAGTTTCCGCCACCTTTTCGATCGCTTCTTTCTGCGGGACTCCAGATCGGAAAAGGATCTGGTAGGCTTTTTTCAGGTGGGAAATCGTTTCGGGGGAGACTCTGGCCCTTTTCAAGCCTTCCAGATTCAGGCCGTACAGGAACGCCCTGTTCCCCGAAGCCCACACGTAAGGGGGCACATCTTTGGGAACTCCGCTCATCCCGCCGATCATCGACAATGTTCCGATCCGCACAAACTGATGGATACCGGAAAGCCCTCCGATGATGGCACCGTCCTCGATAACGATATGACCCGCGAGATTCGCCGCGTTCGCCATAATGATCCTGGAACCGAGAAGGCAGTCGTGTGCGACGTGACAGTAGGCCATCAGGAGGTTTTGGTCCACTATCCGGGTAACCATCCCACCCCCTTCGGTACCCCGGTGGATCGTGACCGACTCACGGATCGTATTGTTGTCGCCGATGATGACCGAACTGGGTTCCCCATGGTACTTCAGGTCCTGGGGAACCATGCCGATCGAAGAAAAGGGGAAGACGGTGTTTCCCTTGCCGATCACAGTGCGTCCGTCGACCACGACATGGGAGATAAGACGGGTCCCGGAACCGATGGAAACCTCGGGGCCAACGACACAGTAGGGCCCGATCCAGACTCCCGGTGCGAGTTCGGCATCTTTCGAGACCTGCGCAAGAGGATGGATGTAGACTTCCCCCTCCGATTCGGTACTGAAAAGGGATGAGGCATTACGACTCAAAGGAATTCCTCCCGACCTCTCCGGCAGGTTCGGGGACGCCGGAACCCTGCTTCGGTACGGCGCGGATCATGGCCATGATTTCCGCTTCGCAGACCAATTTTTCATTGACATGGATTTCCCCCTGCATTTTCCAGGAAGACCCCCTCACGTTCCGGGTCGTCACCGTAATGTTCAAGGTGTCCCCCGGACCGACGGGATGCCGGAAACGGGCCCGGTCTATCCCCATGAAATAAGGGATGCGCCCCGTCTTGTCCTGTCCCGAACAGATGGCAAGAATGCCACCGACCTGAGCCATGGCTTCGATCAATAGCACTCCTGGCATAATGGGGAAAACGGGGAAATGGCCTTCGAAGAAAGGCTCATTGATCGTCACGTTTTTCAATCCGACAATTTTCTTTCCGGGTTCGACCAAAAGGATTCGATCGACAAGCAGGAAGGGGTAACGATGCGGGAGAATCTCCATGATCTCCTGGATACCCAACTGGGATACAGGTTCAGTCATCTTTCCCCCTTTCTTCCTTCCGTTCGATCGCTTTTTCCACAGTCCTGAAACGCACGAGAATGGAGGGCAAGTCCTTCAGGATGGCCTGAATTCGAAGCCACAAAGCATGCGGAACAGCCGGGGAACCGGTAACGCGTGATTTTTCCGGAAGACTTTGGGCAACGCCGGACTGGGCGCCGATGATGGAGTCGTTTCCGATTTCTATATGACCCACAACGCCCGCCTGCCCTGCGAGAATGACGCGATGGCCGAGACGGCTCGATCCCGAGATCCCCGCCTGTGCAACGATAACGCAATCCTCTCCAATTCTCACATTATGCGCAATTTGGACAAGATTGTCGATCTTAGTGCCACGTCCCACAACCGTTTCCCCGAACGTCGCCCGATCGATGGTGGCTCCCGCACCGATCTCTACATCGTCATGAATGATGACCTTTCCGATTTGTGGAATTTTATGCCTTCGGCCTTCCCTGTCGACGGCATAACCGAATCCGTCGGATCCGATGACGGCATTGGGCTGGACAATGACCCGATTTCCAATGACGCATTCCTCCCGGATAACGACTCCGGGATAGATCAGGCAATTCTCACCGATCACGGCATTCCGTCCTATATAGACATTCGGGAATATGAGCGTGCCTTTTCCGATTCGGGCCCCGTACGCCACGGTGACCCCGGCATCGACCTGGGCCTCCGGAGAAATCGAGGCATCGGAGGCAATATGGGCATCCGGATGGATCCCGGATATCGCCCTAGGCAGCGGATAGAGCAACTGCATGACGCGCGCCAGGGCCAGATAAGGGTCCCCTACCACAATCTGGGGGATCGATATCCCTTCGGCCGGCTCCGATAAAAGAATCGCACCTGCCTTGATCTTTCCAAGTTCGTTCTTGTATTTCGGATTGGCGAGAAATGTGAGATCCGTTGGTCCGGCTTCGGCCATCGACCGGACCGAACGAATGTCCACATCTTCCGCGTTTTCCGTCGCAAGGAGTCGCCCGGCCACCAGGGCGGCGATCTCCCTTAGGGTCATTCTCCGGTACCTCCCGGGGAATTGTGTTTGTTGATGTACTGGATCACCGATTGTGTCAGGTCCGCCTTGGGATTCATGTATATAATCCTGGAGGATTGAAACGGAGGTGGATAGGGTCCCATAGGAATCCGGATCGGATGCTGGGAAAGAATGATCTGGAAACCGTATTTTTTTCCGAGTGCTTCACTGGCATGGGAGAGGGCATCGAGAAACTTCCGGATTTCCACGGCATTTTCCGAAGCCACTTGGGTCTGAATTTTTTGGAGTTTTTTCTGATAGATTTGGACTTTCTGCTGGAATGCCAGTTCCTTTGCCTTGAGGGCGTCCTTGCTGATCACGCCGACCTGTTGTTCGATCTGTTTTTGTTCTTCCTGAAGCTGTTTTCGTTCTCCCTGGACCTCATCGCCCCTTTTTTTCTGGAATCGACTGAGATGGGCCTGGATGGATTTACCGAGATCCGTGCTCTGGAAGGTCCGCAGCACATCGACGACCCCGATCACATCTTTCGCCATCGCAAAACCGGGAGAAGCAACCAAAAAAAGTCCAATGATGACCAGAAAAAAGGAACGTTGAATAAAAACGTGTCCCGATACCGAGTTTACCTTCCGCATAAGGTCTCCCAAATCTGATGAACGTGAATTTTACCCTGATTTTTCAGGGTTTGGGCCAGAACCCAAGCTATCCCCCGTAGAGCGATCCCATCTGGAAATTGATGACCGGAGCGGGATAATTCCCGGGGAATGCCTGCATCTGGGCGCTATTGGATAACGGCCATCCAAGGTCGAGAGTCAACGGACCCATCGGAGAATTCCACATGATACCAAAACCCGTCGCCGGCCATGCAAATCCGCTCAGGGTGATTGGCTGTCCGGGCAAGTATTCCCCGGAATCATCAAAGAACAGGTCTCCGTAAAAACCGAACTTGGGAAAGATTGGCCAAACATAATCGGCGTTGAAGATCAGTTCCTTGTTCCCTCCGACCAGGTATCCGAACGGCATCGGGCCCGCATAACCGAAATTGTATCCCCGGTTGGAATAGATGCCGCCCACATAGAAACGGTCCCAGACAGGAATGAAACCGTTTGGACCCAGCGGTTCTATGTCACCGATTGCCCCGTGAAACGACAAAGTTGTCCGTTCGGTCACGGGGATGAACAATGTCGCGTTTCCGGTGGTCGAATAGAATGCGGTGTCGCCCCCGAACGTCCCTCCGTACACGCCGATGTTTCCCCAGACATGGTATCCACGATGCGGATTCATGTAATTGTCCCGACGGTCATACGAGATCCCGATCGATGGGCCGCTCTGGGTCCAATAACCGACCTGCTGCACGAAAGGTGCCAGATCGGGAGCTTGCTGAACCTGCTGCGGGGTTGGGGCGACCAGGAAAATCTGTTCGGATTCGAGCAGCCACGAGAGGCTGGTCGAGAAATAATACCCGAAGCGCCTCGTAAGCGAGACCGACCCCCCGATCGCGGTATTCCAGTAAGTGAAGTAATCCATGAACGTATCGAAAAACGACAAGGATGCCGCGGTCGGCGTATCGAGAAACCAGGGATCGGTAATGGTCGCGGTATACATGGTAATGAATCCGCCAAGCTCTCCGGAAATGGAAACGGAGTCGCCCGTACCGAAGATATTGTTCTGGGAAATCGTGGCCATTCCCATGATCCCGAAGAGGGTGCTGTAGCCGCCGCCGACGGAAAAGGTTCCTGTCGGCTTTTCCTTGACCTTGACATTCAGGTCGACCAGATTTTTTCCGACTTGCTTGGGAACGATCTGGACATTCGAAAAAAAGTTCAGGTTCTGAAGGTTCCGGTAGCTGTCCTGAAGGGCTTGGGTATCCATGATATCCGATTCCTGGACGCCCAGGACGCGACGGATCACTTTGTCACGCGTCAGATCATTCCCTTCGATATTGATACGCCGTATGTGGACGAGACCTCCCTCCGTGACGGAATAGGTCAGGTCGACCGTTTTCTTTCGCAGGTTGGGAATGACCTGGGGCGTCACGATCGCAAACGCATATCCCTTGTGGCCATAAAGCCGGGTCAGATGGTTGATGTCTTTCTGAAGGGCCTTCCGTGAGAAGATCTTGGGAGGCTTCAGCTTGATCTCGCTCAGCAACCTCTTTTGCGAAAAAAGGCGATTGCCCGATATGGACACCTGGGAGAGGCGATACTGATCCCCTTCCTGGATGGGAAAAACAACCTCCATCCCTTTCTTGTGGTTCAGGAAAATGATTTTCGGCTGTCCTACCGCAACGTTAATGTAACCGTGATTCAAGTAAAAATTGCGGAGTCTTTCGATGTCCTTTTCTGTCTCCGATTTCTTGTAGATACCGGAATCGGTCCACCAGCTCAGCAGCCAGAAATACGGTTTGGTCTTGATTTTCTTGGCCAGGACGGCTGCGGGGAATTTCTTGTTGCCCGAAAACTCGACTTTCTTGATATGAGTTTGTCCGCCTTCATGAATGAGAAAAATGAGTTCGACCTTCTTTCGGCCCAAGTGTTTCAAAAGAGGAAGTATTTGTGCGTTGTAATATCCCGATTTCCGGTAGACCTCCTGGATACGTTCAAGATTCTCGTGAACTTGATAACCGTCGTAAAATGAAGCGGGGAGGAGTGTAAGCTTTTTACGGAGATCCGAGGAGGTCTTCGAGGAGTTCCCGATGAACGTGATTTTTTCGATCGTCGGTCGTTCGACGAGGTCGAACTCGACCCTGACACCGCCTTCGTACCCTTCCGCATAGACCTTGACCTGGGAAAAATAACCGGTTCCATAAAGACTTTTCAGGTCTGCCCTGATCGAAGAATCCGAATAGATATCCCCGACTTTTGTCCGTATTTTCTCCCGGATCGTCGCGATATCAATACGCCTGTTTCCCTTGATGTCGATTTTTTTGATCGTAATGGAAGAAGGTACCGACTCACCCCAGGATTCCATGGGAAATGCGTGGCCAATGACGAAAGAAAGACATATGAATAGAGTAAAGGAAAGGAATTTGGGGAGGTTCAATGGCCTACTTAGCTTCCTCAATGAGCCTGGCAAAAACGATCAAGCACCGTCGACCGTTCCCGGGCAGAAATTTTCTCGCAATTCGATATAAGAATCCAATAAATCCGAAGCACTATAACATGTCGATCTTAAGGAACCCAACAAGAGCTAAATCGAGCTGTCCCAGAGCCAGTTTCCAGCTTGACAGAGGTGGGCGTTCCCATTATAGTCATTGCCCGTGCCGAGGTAGCTCAGTCGGTAGAGCAGAGGCCTGAAAAGCCTCGTGTCGGCAGTTCGATTCTGCCCCTCGGCACCAATAATGGATTCAGCCCCCTTTCCTCTCCCCCGCCCTTTCCTGGGCAAGTCTCAGCAAAGCGTTCGTGATTGCAACAGCAACGGTCGAGCCGCCTTTTGGTCCATGCGATGAAATCCATGGAACCCTTGTCTCCCGTGACAGCAATTCCTTTGATTCAGCCGCACCTACGAAGCCGACAGGCACCCCTATCACAAGGGAAGGCCGAACGTTTTCCTCGCGGATCAGCCTCAATATTTCGAACAGGGCCGTCGGAGCATTACCGACTACTGCGATCGCCCCGTTCAATTGGTCTTTTACCTTGCGCATCGCAAGGGTCGACCGGGTTTGCCCCTCCTTTTTCGCCCTTTCGACAACATCAGGATCCGCGACATGGCATTGGACGGTATTTCCGAAACGTTCCGTAAGAGGCCGCGAGATGCCGCTTTCGACCATCTGGACGTCGACGATGACCGGGCAATGGTCCAGGACGGCCAGAATCCCCTTCTCCACGGCTTCAGGATGGTGTGCGAGAAGATCCGCCATCTCGAAATCCGCCGCCGCATGCACAGCCCTCCGGACGATTTGGTGCCAGCCCTGATCGAACCCGAATCCGTTCAGCGTTTCGTCGATGATGCGAAAGCTCTCTTCCTCGATCTTTTCCGGAATATCGATTGGCGGTTTGATCGGTGGATCCGAAGGTTCGAACTGTTTTCGGATCATCAGCGACAACGCCCTGATGAACGACGGTGTATCGAGAAATCCGAACATGGGCCGGATCTCGGTTTCCGGAAGCCGGGAGTCTCTATAGAGCGCGTCGAACCGTTCAAGGGTTTCCGCAGCTTCCTCGTCGAACGTCACGACGGCGAGGCGTCTCGGAGAATCCGCCAGAAGGGCCGAAAGGATTTTTTCGAAGAGGTCTTTTCCTTCCGAAAGCGGAAGGACGGCGACACGGCGAAAGCCGGCCCGTTTCAGAAGCTGGATCCGGATGCCTTCAAGGTGCGAGTGCCTTGTCTGTGAAACAAGCACGACTGAGGGTGTCACAATCACTCCTTTCAAAGCGAACGATGAACCGATCCTGAACTCCGGCGCTTTCTGGAGGCGACGCTGAGGGCATGGAGCCAACTGTCCAGGACGGAAGGATTGGAGGGAAAGTAAAGATGAAGATACGAAGCCACGATGTTTCCCAGCGAAAACCCTTCCGCTTCATCCGGTACGAAGAAGGCGGGTTCTCCAGGAAGAGTGCTTTCTCCGCCACTGAAGACGAGTTCGCTGTAATGGAAGAGGTGTCCCCGGATACTTCCCTTCCCCGAAGAAAGGAAATGTCCCCCTGAAGGAGTCGCCTCGACATATCCGAGACGCTTCAGTCGCTCCTTCATCCGGAAACGGCAGGGTATGAGGCCGCTCCAACGCACGGTTTCTTCCATGGGTCCTTCCGTCAGATAGAGCATGCCACCGCATTCCGCATAGATGGGTTTTCCGGTTCTCGCAAAGGCCGCGAGGGAGTCAAGAAACGATCGATTCTCGGAAAGGCCCCGGGAAAATACCTCCGGATATCCCCCGCCGAAATACAGGCCGTCCAGGTCGGCCGGCAAGAAAGGGTCTTTAAGAGGGGAAAAGCAAACGATATCGACGCCTCTTTCTTCAAGGGCCGAAAAATTTTCGTGGTAATAAAAACGGAAGGCGTCATCCCATGCGACTCCGAGCCTTATGTTTCCTGTCACCGGATTGGAACGGACTCCGGGGGAATCGGAAGCTGGCAACGAAGAAACAAAATGGCCCGACAGGCGTTCCCAATCCCACCCGTCCGAACATCGGTCGAGGATCGAACGAAAAGTCTGGAGGGTCCCGTCCCTTTCAAGTTCCCACCGTGTTACGAGACCGAGGTGTCGTTCGGGGAGGGTGAGCTTTTCGTTCCTCGGAATCGTACCTATGAGCGGAGGCAGGCCTTCCCTCTCGAGGGTCCTTGCGAGAATGTCGCCATGCCGATCGCTTCCGGTCTGGGTCGCCAGGATTCCCAGGGGAATCCAACCGGGGCGATGGGCCAGAAAGCCTCTGACCAGGGCACCGATCGTTTCGGCGATGCCTTTGGAAGGGATGACCAGAACGACGGGAAGCCCGAGTGTCAAGGCGATATCGTAGGTCGATGTTTTTTTTTCCAGTCCGTCGTAGAAACCCATCACCCCTTCGACGACCCCGCCCGCAAATCCTTTGGTGCTACGATCATAGAGTTCAGCCAGCCCCTTCGGGTCCAGGAAATAAGGATCAAGATTGATGCACGACCTGTCGGCGATCCATTCGTGAAACCTCGGATCGATGAAATCCGGACCGCTCTTGAACGGACGAACCGGGAACCCTCTTTTCTCAAGGCCGGACAAGAATCCCATCGTCGCGACGGTTTTTCCCGAACCCGAATGGGATCCGGCCACGACAATCCCGTTTCGCTCACCCATGCATGGCCTCCTCTACATCCGGGAGCCGGTTCAGGAGAAGGACGACCGGAGGGCCGGCCCGGTAGAAATCAATGATATTCAGGGCCGCATAATCCTGGGAAAATCGAAAGTAATTCTCGAGGGGAACTCCTAGAGCCCGGAGGAGGAGCACCCGGTTGACACCGCTGTGTCCGACCATGAGCACGTTTCGACCGAATCCGGTTTCGGCGATGAACCGGTCGAGGGCCGTGTGGATCCGGGACCGGAAAGTGCTGAGACTCTCTCCTTCCGGCGGCGAAAAGGAAAGATCGACTTTTTGCCAAAGGGCGTATCCCTCCGGGTCGCTCGACGCGATTTGAGATCTCGTTTTCCCTTCCCATATGCCGAACGAGCGTTCCCTGAATCCGGAGAGTTTCCGGTGCGTCGCATTGCGGCCTTGGGCAAGGATCGCAATTCCCTCCAACGTCCGGCTCAGGTCGCTCGAGATGAAATCCTGGAAAGAAAACGGGGAAAGCTTTTCCTTCCAGAAATGCATCTGTTTGCGGCCGATCTCCGAAAGGGGAATGTCGGTGGATCCGTTGATGACCGATTTTTCCGAATTTTCAAGATGTCCATGTCGAAAAAGGAAGAGGCGCAATCGATCGGGATGGGGAGTTTCGTCAAAGTATTTCACCGAAGACCTCAGATTTGCGAATGCCCTGTTGTTCGAAAAGCCTGTCTAGCCGGGGGGATTATAACAAACCGTCGCATCGAATCCAGAAATTGATTCTAAGGAAGACGATTTCCCAGGCGTGGTTTGCCACGGAGAAGAAGACCTTGGTACGATGTCGGGAACTTCATTTTCCATTTCAAGGAGTACGCATGCAATCGAGATATCTTGGACGGAGCGGATTTTCAGTTTCCACCCTCGGTCTTGGCCTTATGGGAATGTCCGACTTCTATGGATCGCGGGACCGTGACGAGGCTCTCCGAACGATTCTTCTCGCCATGGATTCGGGCATCACTTTTTTCGATACCGCAGATGTCTACGGCATGGGCGAGAACGAGAAACTTCTGGGTGAAGCCTTGAGGGAACGGAAGCGGGATTCGCTCTTGCTCGCGACAAAATGCGGGATCGTCAGGGACCCGAATACGGGTAAATTCATCGGGGTCAACGGCAAACCGGACTATATCCGTAAATCCTGCGAAGCGAGCCTAAAGAGGCTGGGGACGGATATCATCGATCTTTTCTATCTCCACCGGGTCGATCCGGAAACCCCCATCGAGGACTCCGCCGGAACCTTGGGAGAGCTGGTCCGCGAAGGCAAGATCCGGGCCATCGGTTTATCCGAAGCCTCTCCGACGGATATCCGTAAAGCCCACAAGGTCCATCCCGTGACGGCGCTCCAGAGCGAATACTCCCTGTTTACCCGTGACGTGGAAATCGAGGTCCTTGGGACAACCCGGGAACTGGGAATCGGATTTGTCCCATTCAGCCCGTTCAGCCGGGGCATCCTGACGGGCAAGGTCCCGGACGCGGCATCTCTCGACCCCTCCGACGTCAGGAAAGAATACCCGCGCTTCCAGCCTGAAAACTATGCGTTGAACGCGGAACGCATCTCACAATTCAAGGAAATTGCCGATCGAAACGGGATCACTCCGGTCCAGCTCGCCCTGTCATGGCTTCTGGCCCAGGGCCCGGACATCGTTCCGATTCCGGGAACGAGCAAGCGAACCCATCTTGCCGAAATCCTCGATACCGTGAACCATCCGGTCCCCTTTATCGAATTCGTGCGGCTCGGAGAACTTTTTCAGAAAGGGAGCGTCAAGGGGGAGCGTTATCCTGAAGACCGGATGAAGACAGCCTATCGCCCGGCAGTCCAGGAGTCGACACCCCATTGAGTCCACGATCCTTGGGACAAAATGGGTAAAATGTTTCCGTTGGTTAACCCGATCGCGAGAAGGCTCGCGATCTCGAGAAATTCGATTCCAAGGCCCATGAAGTCTCCCGAAAGAGCGTCCTGACGCTTCAGAACCCAGACCAACGGAAAGATTGAAAGGACCAGGACGGCCGACAAGACCCCCATGACGACCAAACCCGTCGACAAGAGTATGATCATTCCCGCGATCCCAGCCGCGAAAAGAGAATTCACCGGGTTCACCTTCGCAAGGAAACCCTTTCCCATGCCTTCCGAAACTGGAACCCCCGGGGCAATCCTTCTAAGTGCCACCAGGATAAGCGGCAACCCTCCCCTGCTCCACACCGCGACGGAGAAAAGGTCCAGGGGGGATATCCGAAAAGTGCCCAGAAACACTCCTTTGGCCAAAATGCCCACCGTCAACGCTATCACGCCAAAAACACCAAGATGAGGATCCTTCCGGATCCGTTTTTTTTCCTCTCCGGAAACCGGGCTCATCGCTGTTTCCCATGAATCGGCCCAGCCGTCCCAATGAAAACCGCCTGTGATTCCGATCCACACGATCAGGAGGAACACGCCTGAAACAGGACGGGGGAATCCAGAGACGAGATAGGCGACGATCGCCAGCACGATACCCACGATTGCACCGACGAAAGGGAAGGTTTCCGGAACCAGCGATAGGGGATCGGTTTCACGTCCACATCTTTTCGGAACTGGAATCCGGGTCAAGAGCGAAAGGGTTTTGAAAAACGATGCGATCGATCGTTTCAATGCGGGCCGGAGACTTGGGCGGATTCGAAGGTGGCCATTTCGTTGTAGAGAAAGACGGAAGATCGAACGAGAGTGGCCGCCAGGGTTCCTCCCGTTCCTTCTCCCAAACGGAGGTCGAGCTTCAGAAGGGGGTCGAGTGCCATCGATTCCAGAATCTTCCGGTGTCCGGGCTCCTGTCCCGCATGACCGGCCAATAGATATTCCGAGATAGGCGGGAAGATCTTATGGACGACAAGGGCTCCGGCGGCGGTGATCAAACCGTCGAGGATCACCGGCGTCCTTTTTTCGGCCGCCCCGATAATGAATCCGGCAATGGCGGCTATTTCGAGACCGCCGACGGCCCATAGCCAATCGAGAGGGGTGGCCATGACAGGTGCGTATTTTCGCACGCTGTCTTCGATAACCCTAACCTTATGCCGGAACATTTCGTCGTTCAGTCCCGTTCCCCGTCCGGTCACCTCCTCCGGCGGCATATGAAGAAGTGCGGAAGCCAGAGCGGAGGACGACGTCGTATTGCCGATTCCCATCTCTCCGGGAATCAATAAGGCGATTCCCTGACCGATCAGGGAATGGGCAATGTCGCGTCCGGCTTCCATCGCCTTCAGTCCCGTTTCAGGAAGCATCGCTGGCTCTTCCAGAAAGTTCCTGGTACCCATGGCCACCTTTCGATGGGTGACTCCGGCCCATCCGGCGAGATCTCCATTGACGCCGACATCGACGACCTCAAGCCGGATCCCATGGTGGCGGGTAAGGACGTTGATCGCCGCCCCTCCCGAGGTAAAGTTTCGTACCATTTCCCGTGTCACGGCCGAAGGATAGGCAGAAACGCCCGATTCCGCCACCCCGTGGTCGGCCGCAAAGACACAGACACAGGAGCGGGGATCCGGCAGGCGTTCCTTGCCGTGGACCTGCCCGTACCAGACTGCGAGGGACTCGAGTCTCCCCAGAGAACCTTTTGGCTTGGTCAGGCGATCCCAGTGGGCATTTATACGGACGCCAAGGGATTCCGGAGCTTTCGGGGGACCCCCGACAGGCCGGATCGCCGATATCCAATTTTCCACCGTCTTGCGGATTCGGGGTTGCGTCAAGATGAGCCTCCGGTGCTCTTTACGATTTTGATTTCAGGAGAATTGGGTACCCTGCCGCCAGGAAATAGACCGATTCGGATCCTGAAGCCACAAGTTGATTAGATTCTCCCAGGCAGTCGACGAAACGCCGTCCGAGGGGCGTCATCGGAACTCCTCCCAGGCCGGCTTCTTCGCTGACGATCACTCCCAGGCCCGGACGATTCCGGAGAAAATCCAGGAAGGGCAAAATCCTTTCCAAGATCTTTGGTGCTGGGTCCTCCGGATGGCGCTCAAGCACCGCAGACACCATGAGACCCAAGCTGTCGAGAAGGACCGAAGCCGTCTTGGGAATCCCGTGGAGCGGGCTGGAAGATGACATATCCCAGTTCCAGGCTCCGGAGAATCCTTCCAGTGTCTCGATCCTCGTGTCCCTGTTCTTTCTATGTCGCTCGATACGTTCCTTGAAATCTTCGTCGGATGCGGTCCCGGTCGGAAGGTAGATCCAGGGAGGATTCCCGTGATCGATCAGGTAGTTTTCCGCAAATCGGGACTTTCCCGAGCGGATGCCTCCGGTGATCAGGACGAGTGCCATCCCCTATCCCGGACGACGTCTCAGGAAGGCAAGCAACTCTTCGCCCTTGCGGGAATCCACGGATTGCTCCGTAACGGAAAACTCAAGAAAATCAAACCGTGGATCGAAAAGCGCCCGCACCTCTTCCGGTGTCGTCGTCCAGGGAGGCCCCCCCTCCCGACCATGCGCGTAAAAGAGACCAAACAGCATACCGCCTGGACGGAGCATTCTCCACGCCATTTCCACATATTCGGACCTTCGTTCCGGGTCGATGGCGCAAAAACACGTCTGCTCCAGCAGATAATCAAACGTGCCATGTGTCGCGGGATCGAGCTGGAAAATATCCTCGTTCAGGACCTCCATCCGGACACCTTCTTTTGCGACCTGTTCCCGGACCTCCCGGGTGACTTCGGGAGCAAAATCGACCACAGTCACCCGAAACCCCTCCCGGGCTAGATAGATCCCTTCGTGCGACCGTCCCGATCCCGGTATGAGAATCGACATTCCCCGTTTCAGACGTCCCGTTTCGAGCAGATGGACGAACGGGCGGGAAACCGAACCCAAATCCCATCCGGTATTTTTTTCGATGTAGCGTTGGTTCCAGAACTGCTGATCCGGCATGAAAGCTCCTCTTCGCATGCTTTCCCGGCTCCCGGGAACAACCCGACCTGTCTTAGAAGATTTGAGGGCTCTCTTCTCCCGTTCCCACGACTCGGCTCTCTGAAAGACAATCGTAAAGCGTTTTTCCGCTTGGGGAAAAAATCGACACGAGCGCTCCCAGACCCAGGGGGAGAAGGGTCAGGAAAAGAAAAAGAATTCGCGAGAATGACCGGAGAAAACCCAGAGGTTTCCTTCGTTCCATATCCCGTACCACCCTGAGTCCCATGAGGACCATTCCGGGTGTCTCTGACCAGAGTGCCGTGAGAAGCCAAAAATAACAGAAGGCAAAAAACGGTTCGGAAAGAAAAGGATGGAACCCTTCACGTAAGAGGCGGAAGCGTTCTTCAGGCGGCAAAGAAGCCAAGAGGCCCCGTAGAAAAAAAGAGCCCCACAAAGCATAGAGGAAATGCGAGAACGAAAGATCGATGGCGAATGCCATCAAACGAAGAAACCTCATCGGGACCTCGATGGCTTGGAAGATGCAAACCTCTGGAACAGGGGCTTCATGACAAAACCCAGTATGGAGACGACGGCCAGCGCCGCTCCTTCCGCCGAAAGCGTCCTCGGTCCGAGCGAAACCCTAAGGATATCTGCGGATTGTCCCATGCGCTCGGCCATCTGTCGTTCCCTGTCATCCCATCCACCTTCCGGCCCGACCAGTCCCCACAGCGTCTGACCGTCACGAATCGACGACCGGGTCACAAAACGCAGCGGTTCTGAGAATATTTCCTCGAACGGAACCGCCGACTCGCTTTCCTCATCGAACCATAAAATGATCGAAGAGGGTGTCTTCTCCAGAAACGCTTCCAGGGATATCGGCGATTCGATCTCGAGAGGATCGCATCGACCGCACAATTGGCTCTTTTCCTGGACAAGATGGTCGAAGCGTTCCCGTTTTCTTTCCCAGCGCGCATTGTCGTTCCAGTCCGCAACCGTTCGTTCCGCCAGCACAGGGGTAATTCCTGAGAGACCCGCCATGACGGACATACCGAGAACTTCGGTAAACGCATCGCCTTTCAATGGAGAAAACGCCAGCCTCGCCTGCAGGGAAGGGCGGCCCTTTTGCTTCCCGCCGAAGTCGGGCGCCGGAGCCAGAATTAACGATAACGGATTTCGGGTTTGGATTTCACCAAGGAAGGCTTTGCACGATTCGGGCAGACAAAAAAGAAACTGGTCGCCGATTTCGGCGCGAAGGCTTTTCATCAGGTGTCGGGTCAGGGAAGGACCGGGAAAGAGGGAGACCGTGCGACCTTCCCCCGGAATGGGTTCGATACGGTCGGACTTCGAAATCCAGAACAGTTTGGGACCGGGCACCCGTTCCCCTTATTCGAAAATGGATTTCATCTTGGAAAAAAGACCTCCGTCCTGGGATTGCGTCCCATGGAGGGAAGGATCTCCGGAGACCTGAGCATATTTTTCGAGAATCTCACGCTGTTCCCGAGTCAATTTCGTGGGGATCTCGACCCGGATCTTCACGACAAGATCTCCTGTCTGCCTGGACTGGGGATTGGCAAGGCCTTTTCCCCGGAACCTGCGGGTCGTTCCCGGCTGGGTTCCAGGTTCGATCTTGAGCGTAAAGGGCGAACCCAATGTGGGCACCTCGATCTCGTCACCAAAGATCGCCTGAAGGAACGAGATTTTTTTCTCGACGACAAGGTCGTCGCCTTCCCGGGTAAAAACAGGATGGGGCTTGACCGAGATGTCCAGATACAAATCACCGGGAGGCCCCCCGTTGATACCGGCATGTCCTTCTCCGCCGATCCGGACTCGAAGCCCCGACTGAACCCCGGCCGGAATGGACCGTGTGATCGTCCTTTCCACGGAAACCCTGCCGCGGCCTGAGCATGCGGGGCAGACCTCCGTGACGACCCTTCCCTCTCCCCCGCACGTCGTACAGGCCCGTTGTACGGCGAAGAAACCCTGCTGGATTCGTATGTATCCGGTTCCCCTGCATGTCGCGCACACCTTGACGGCTTTACCGTTCTTGGCTCCCGTACCGGTACAGGCGGCGCAGGACTCCCAACGCGCCACTTTGATCGAAATTTCCCGCCCGAGCGCCGCCTCCTCAAAGGAAAGCTCGACCTGCCGCAGGATATGTTCCCCTTGCTGGGGATGGGCACCTCCCTTTCCTCCTCCGAAAAATTCGGAAAACACGTCGGCGAAGAGATCTCCGAAAGGTGAGCCCGTTCTCCCTGCGAACCCCGGATCGAAGCCTTCGGTAAATCCTCCGGAATCGTAAAGACTTCTTTTTTGGGGATCTCCCAGAATCTCATAGGCTTCGTTGATGGCCTTGAACTGAGTCTCGGCGGCCTTGTCCCCCGGATTCCGGTCGGGGTGATACTTCATAGCGAGTTTTCGATACGCCTTCTTGAGATCGTCCTGGGAAGCGTTTCGTGAAACCCCCAGAATGCTGTAATAGTCCTTTGATGCCAAAAGGTCGATCCTTATGTACGGATTGCCGGGAATTCCACAATTGACCGACACGCTCGGTCAACAAACAAAAGACGGAGAGGGTCGATACCCGAGCCCCTCCGTCTTATTTTCTCCCTACAGACTATCAGTTTTGATTTTTTTTGACATCTTCGTATTCGGCGTCGACGACGTTTTCGCCCGCAGGGCCAGTGCCCTGTTCAGGCGGAGCCGCATGTTGGCCGTCCCCCGTTCCGGAGCTTTTCTGATAGATCATTTCGGCCAATTTATGGGATTGGGTTTCGAGTTCTTTGAAGGCGTCCTTCAGGGTTTCGGCATCTTCCGACGTGAGCTTCCCACGGGCGGTTTCGATGGCTTCCCTGAACGTTCCCCGTTCCACATCCGAAATTTTGTCGCCGATTTCATTCAAGGATTTTTCCGTCGCGTAGATAAGAGATTCGAGGTTGTTCCGAACTTCGATCTTCTCTTTACGGATACGGTCCTCCGAAGCATGGGCTTCGGCTTCCTTGATCAACCGGTCGATTTCCTCTTTGGAAAGTCCGCTCTGGGCAGTGATCCGGATCGACTGCTCCTTTCCGGTCCCCTTGTCACGGGCCGACACGTGTACGATACCGTTGGCATCGATATCGAACGAGACCTCGACCTGGGGAACGCCCCTAGGTGCCGGTGGAATCCCCTCGAGGTCGAACTGCCCCAGAAGTTTGTTGTCTGAAGCCATCTCGCGTTCGCCCTGAAAGACCTTGACGGTAACAGAACCCTGGTTATCCGACGCAGTCGTAAAGATCTGACTCTTTTTCGTCGGGATCGTGGTGTTCCTTTCGATCAGTTTCGTAAACACCCCTCCAAGCGTTTCGATCCCGAGAGAAAGGGGGGTCACGTCCAACAGGAGGACGTCCTTGACTTCCCCTTTCAGAACGCCACCCTGAATTGCCGCACCAATGGCGACCACTTCATCCGGATTCACGCCCTTGTGGGGTTCTTTCCCGAAGAACGCCCGGACAACCTCTTGAACCTTGGGCATCCGGGTTTGCCCGCCGACGAGGACGACTTCGTCGATTTCCTTTGTCGAGACGCTGGCGTCGTCCAACGCTTTCTTCACCGGACCGACGGAGTTCTGGACAAGATCGTCCACGAGCTGTTCGAGTTTAGAGCGTGTCAGCTTCATGACGAGATGCTTCGGCCCGGTTTGGTCGGCGGTGATGAACGGGAGGTTGATTTCGGTTTCCAGTGCGGTCGAAAGTTCGATCTTGGCTTTCTCTGCCGCTTCTTTCAAACGCTGGAGGGCCATCTTGTCTTTTTTCAGGTCGATCCCGTTTTCTTTCTTGAATTCGTCGACAAGATAATCCATGACTTTGAGATCGAAGTCGTCCCCTCCAAGGTAGGTATCCCCATTCGTGGATTTCACTTCAAAGACGCCATCGCCGATCTCGAGAATGGAGATATCGAACGTGCCGCCCCCAAGGTCATAGACAGCGATCTTCTCTTCCTTCTTCCGGTCGAGACCGTACGCGAGCGATGCGGCAGTCGGTTCGTTGATGATCCGAAGAACGTCGAGCCCGGCAATGGCTCCGGCGTTTTTCGTGTCCTGCCTTTGGGCGTCGTTGAAATACGCCGGAACGGTAATGACAGCTTCGGTCACCTTCTCGCCCAGATAGTCCTCCGCAGCCTGCTTGAGCTTCAGGAGAATCTTGGCCGATACCTCGGCCGGGCTGTAAACTTTTCCCCGAATTTCGACATGGGCATCTCCGTTTGCCGCTTTTACGACTTTATAAGGAAGCCTCTTCGAAGCCCGGACAACCTCTTCCGAATCGAATTTGCGACCGATCAACCTCTTGACCGAATAGACGGTATTTTCGGGATTCGTGATCGCCTGCCGCTTGGCCACCTGGCCGACCAGTATCTCGCCCTTGTCGGTAAAACCTACGACCGACGGCGTGATCCGGGAGCCTTCCTGATTGGGAATGACAACAGGTTCCCCGCCTTCCATGATTGCCACGACCGAATTGGTCGTCCCAAGATCGATTCCTATCACCTTACCCATCGTCTTGCCCTTTCCATAAAAATGAAGCCGTGATTGATCCTACTCCTGCCCAAACATATCGAGAGCTTCCGGTGCTCATGCCGATCCGTTCGCAGAATTCCCCTCGAGCCCCTTTTTTTGGGCCACCGTTACCAGGGAAGGCCGCAGAAGCCGATTATGCAGAAAATAACCCTGTTGAAACACGTCGACGATCGAACCCTCGGGGTATTCGTCCGTTTCCGAAAACCCCATCGCCTCATGAAGATTCGGATCAAAAATCTCTCCCTGTGCGGGAACGCGGGTCACCTGAAACTTTTCCAGAACCTCCAGAAACTGTTTTTCGGTGAGCCGGATCCCGTCGGCCAAGGCTTTCGCCTCGGGAGACACGGTTTTCGATTTCTCGAAATGGACCAAGGCACGTTCCAGATTGTCGAGAACGGGCAAGAACGCCTTCAGCACATTTTCATTCCCGAATTTTTTGGCATCGTCGAGATCGCGGTTGATCCTTTTTCGATAATTGTCAAAATCCGCGAGAAGACGGGCATAATTCTCTTTCCACATGTCCGCTTCCGTACGGGGAGCTTCGATCTGATCCGGGGTGTCCTCCAACGTTTCGTCTTTCCTTTCCCGAAAAAAAACGTCTTGTCCGGTTTCCGTATCGGAATCTTCGGATCTTCCCCGGTTATCATCACTTTGCATTACAGACTCCTTAAGGTCCGAGAGGAAGAAGCGGCGCGGTTTCCTCGACCCACTGGTTCAACCGTCTCGACAAATACACCATCAAGGGTATGACTTGGTCATACTGCATCCGAACCGGCCCGATCAGCCCGATCGAGCCAAGCCAGACATTCCGGTTCATGATCGGAATGGCGACAAGAGTGCACGGTTGAAGGGCAGGAAGCGGGTTTTCGGATCCGATCCGAACGGACACTCCACGTTCCTCGTGTACGAGTTCTTCAAAGATCCGGAAAAGGGCGGCTTCCTCTTCAAACATTACCATGATTTCCCGGAGAGTCGCCGCGCTGGAGAATTCCGGAAGATCCGTAAAGCTCGACGTCCGAAAGAGCTTGAGCTCCGGTTGTCTTGAAACGCTCAAGACCTGTGAAAAGAATTCCACATAGGCTCGGCCAAGATGTTCGATTTCCTTCATAAGCATTTCCCGGATCCGGACGAGAGTGCAGGAGCGGAAACCCGTATTCAAGTCTTCTCCCAACGCGATCACTTCCGCCGCTCCGAGTCCTTCTGGAATCATGATGACCTTTTTGAGCACCATTCCGGTCTCGGTAATGAGAACGGCCAGAAGGGAACGTTCCGTGAGGGGAAGGACCTCGAAGGAAAGCAGTCTTTCCCCGTTACGGACTCCCGATTCCATGACGATGCCCGTGTAATGCGTGATCCGGGTCACGAGATTCATGACCGTTGACAGGACATCGAGGAGATCGACAGGAGAGGCGTCCGACAGAACTCCTTCCAGGAGGGATTCGAGTTTTGGCGTCCCCGCCGGGAGAGCCCCCTTCGAAAAGTCCGAATTGTCGACGAAATACCGAAATCCTTTGGGCGTAGGGATCCGTCCGGCGGACGTGTGCGGATGGGTCAGATATCCGATTTCCTCGAGATCCGCCATCACGTTGCGGATCGTCGCCGGAGAATAGGAAAGTCCGAAAAGCCGGTTTACGGCACGTGACCCAACCGGAGCCGCCATGCGGATATAACCCGTTACCGTGGCACTTAATATCACCCAGCTTCGTTCATCGAGCGTGTCCGTCATGATTTTCATCCTCGTTAGCACTCATCGATGAAGAGTGCTAAGTCATCGTAACAATCAATCCGGGATTTGTCAAACACTCCAAGGGAATTCCCTTCACGAAATGACGTCTTTCAAGAAGGATCGGGGTGCATCGAATGCGATCCAGGCAGGAATCGGCAAGAACTAAGGATAACAGAGTGTGGCGCGGCTCGCGATACCATTCCTCTATTGGGTTTCGTTTCGGCTCCCCGGTGGGGAAAGACGCCCCAGGCTGAACCGGTACTGGACCATTTGTATTGCCCAGTCGTACCGGGCCTGGATCAGTTGTTCCCGAGCCTGCCTCAGTGCCGTCTGGGCATCGATCACATCGATCGATTTCGCCGTTCCAACATGAAACGCCCTTTCAACCAGATTGTCGTTTTCCAAAGCGCTTTCATAGGCCGTCCGTGCCTCTTTTAACTTCTGACGCGCCTCCCGGACAGAAAGGGCCGACTCCTGTACGTCGGCCGCAACCCTGAGCTTTATTTCCTCGAGTTGGTCGGAATCGGCGGCAAGCTGAGCCCTAGCGGAATGAATCTGATGTGTGATCAGTCCCCCTTCGAAAATGGGGATCGAAATCGTCCCCCCCACGTTGAACGTGGAAAAAGGCTGGGCGGGAACATAGGGAATCCCCAGCGCCTGTTCCGGGACCTGAGTCAGAAAATATTGGGCCAGACCGGTCAGTGCGGGGTAGTTCTGCGACTTGGCATTCGAGAGAACGGATTCGCTCGTACGTACTGTATCCTTCTGGCTTTTCAAATCCGGACGGTGCTTGTACGCATCGGGAATATCGCGTTTCAGGTCGATCCTCTGGCGAAAACGTTCCAGTGAGATTTCCCGGGCCACATAATGCGGATTTGCCCGGATGCCGATCGTCTTCGCCAATTCGATCTGGGCCGTCCGGAAGTCATTGTCCGCCCGGATCCGGTCCAGAAGGGCCGACTCCAGGTTTACTTTCGCCTGTGTCACATCGAGCCGCAACCCCACCCCGGCATCCAGTCGCGCCCCGGCTTCGGCCAGATGGTTCCTGGCGTCGTGTACGCCCGCGTTTGCCGTAATGAGGCCGTGCTGGGTCATCAGAAGCTTCAGGTACGCCACAGTGACATCCCTTGTCAACGACAGAGATTCGAATTTCAGGTCGTCCTTCGCTTTCTTGTCTTTCCAGCGGGCCGTTTTCACCTGGGAGGCGGTCCTGCCAAAATCGTAAAGGTTTTGGGAGAGGGTCACCGTGAACTGTTGCAGATCAAAATATTGGTAGCCCGGGAACAGAAAATATCCCAGAAAGCTGTTTCCGTAGATATTCTGGTACGATGCCGAAAGCTGGGGAAAATAACCGGATCGTGCCTGGAAAACGCCTTCGTGCTGGGCAACCTGCAGGTGGACGAATGTCTTCAGGGCAGGACGGCGGGACATGGCATTTTGTATCGCCTCCGATAGTCCGATCGGCGTTCCCGGGAGAATGGCGGATTCGGTTGTTTGACCGGAATCCGCCATTGTCTCTTCGGCACAGAGAGCCGGACGCAACGGAGCCCCCCCGAGAACATATAGAACGAGCATACCCGTCAAGATTCGACAGAACATGATATTCATTCTCCGACAACCCTTTCCCGAGAAGCCGTCGACCCCGTCCGGGGCGAAAGACGGCGCATGAGCAATACGATGGGAATTCCCACAACGGCAAACAATCCCGCATATAAAAATGTCTGGTTGTAACCGGATATCGAGGCCTGATTGTGAACAATCTTTGAAAGTTCGGCCTGGATCGTGGGGCTTCCTGTCCCCTGAAAAATCCCGTTGTGAATCTGGCGTCCGATTTCGGCAAGGGTTTTTTGGACCGAATAGGCGCCTTGGGTAATGTGCGAACGGTACTCCGTCATGAAATAGGTCGTCCGGTGATCAAGGATATTCCCGAGGACAGCGACACCGATGGCGCCGCCGACCTGGAGCATGTTGCTCTGGAGCGTCGAAGCAAGGCCAATGTGTTTGGGTTCGACCAGGTTCTGAGGAAGGCTGGAAAGAAGCGCATTGAGAAGACCCATCGAAAGTCCGAACACAAGCTGGGGGATAAGGATCTGGTAGAAACTCGTCACTTGGGTCAGGAAGGTGAACATGAACTGTGATAAGGCCAAAACACCGAAGCCGCACACAAGGATCGCCCTTTTTACCGAATCCGACGCCCGCGCGGCATAGTTTCCGACGAGGGGCATGAAAACACCGGCGACCAGGGAGGCAGGCAATTGAACCATTCCTGCCGCCATGGCCGGAAAATTGTTATATGTCTGCACAAACAGGGGAAGAAGGAACATCCGTCCGAAGAGGCTGATCGCCCGGACAAAATTAAGAATCATGATCGCGGTAAAATCCCAGTTCCGGAAAATGCTGATATCGATGATCGGGTATTTGACCCTGAACGCGGAAAAAAGGTAGATCCAGAAAGAAATGGCACTGACGAGCCAGCATTCGTAAACGAAATGGTCCGTCCACCCCCATCGTTCCCCTTCCGTCAGAGCCACCAATAGGAAGGCCAGGCACAGACCGAGAGAGGTGAATCCCACGTAATCGAACGGAACGACAGTCTGTTTCGGATCTTTTTTGAGGAACAGGAACGTCAGTGCAAACGAGAAAATTCCTACGGGAATGTTGACGAAAAAGATTTCCCGCCAACTGTAATTGTCGATCAGATATCCCCCGAGAATGGGTCCCATAGTCGGAGCCAGGACGATCACGATCCCGAAGAACCCGAACGCTTTCGTCCTTTCGTTCGGGGGAAACGCCTCGGTAAGGATCGTAAACCCCAATGGCATCATGAGACCTCCCCCGATCGCCTGCAAAACCCTGAAAACGATCATGACGTTCAAGTTCGGGGACAATCCGCAGAGAAAGGAGGAGAACGTGAAAAGAAACGTCGCCGCAAGGTACAGATTCTTGACACCCATGACTGTTCTCGCCCATGAACTGGCGAGAGTGATAACGGCGAAAGCCATGGCATAGGCGGTGATGACCCAGCGGATTTCGTCGGTGTTGGTATCGAGACTCCCGACCATATTCGGAAGCCCCACATTGACGATCGTCGTATCGAGAACCGGGAGAAAGAGCCCCACCATCACCACGGTGAGAGCCCACCATTTGTAATTCGGCGAATCCCCCACCAGGCTCCCTGAATCGGGCATCACCATGGGGACCCCGGCCGGATATGGATCCGTATCTCTGTGGACATGCCGGGGCGAAGTTTGTACTTGCCGGGGTCGTCTATACGGATCCGGACAGGAATGCGCTGGATCACCTTCACGAACGTGCCAGAGGCATTTTCCGGGGGAAGGAGGGAAACGGTCGCGGCGGAGACGGGAAGGATACGGTCGACATGTCCATGGAATCGGTGACCGGAAAAGGTGTCCACATCAATGTCGACCGGTTGGCCAACCTTCACGTGCCCCATCCGCGTTTCCTTTACCTTGGCCGTAACCCAGATGTCATGTAGGTCAACGACGGAAAGCAAGGCCTGCCCAGGAGAGATGACTTCCCCGATCTGTGCGATCCTCTCCGCGACCTGCCCGTCGATCGGAGAATGCACCGTATAGTTGAGAGGATGGGTTTCAGTGATTTCGAGCCGGATCTTGTCGGCTAGCACCACCCGCCGGGATTGCATCAGCCGAGCGGACGTATCGTCCACGGCAGTCTTCAGGTTGTCGAGATCCTGTGCGGTAATGAACCCTCCTTTTCGAAGCTTGATTCCCCGTTCGTACTGGGTGACCGCGTTCTTGAGCTGAACCTTGAGGGATTCGACTTGGGAAACGGCATTCTGGAGATCTGTAAAGGCCGCCTCATTGGTCTGGTTGATTTGCTGGAGATTTCGGAATCCGGTCGTGTCGATACGGGCCAGTTCCATACCTTTCCCGACAGGATCACCCTGGTTGAAGGGAAGCTCCAGCACCCGTCCCGTGGTATTCGCGGAAATCAAGATGACGTTCCCGTCGACCGCAGAATCCTCGGTGCTTACATAAAAGGCGTTGTACCGGACATATAACCCGTACACCAAAAGGGTGACCAGGAATCCGGCAAGCGGAACCCATACCTTCGGACTTTTCAAACCGGCGATCCCTTTCGTTTTTGTTTCGTCCGCCATCTCACTCCCCCTTTCCCAATTCTTTCACTTCTTTTTTAAAGGCTTCCGGAATAGGATGGGCGATGCGGGCCATATCCCGTTTGAAATCGAATCCTTTGTACGTCGGAGACGAGGGGTTATGGCAGGTCTTGCATGTGTTTTCCGAAGGTTTCGAGACAAGTCCAGACGCCCGGCTCTTGACAGGGTCGATCATCACGCTGAAGTGGGAATAGTCTTCTCCGGGCCCATGACAGGATTCGCACTGGACACCGTCTTTTTTCCGGAATGTCGAGAGGATCTCCGGAAGTGGAGCCCCGGCGGCCGTCGTATGGCATGAAAGACATCTTTGATCCTGTGTGGGATCGGCAATTCCGAACTTCCGGGCGACTTCGAGGGCTTGGGGAGACTTCAGGTCTTGATACGCCCGGGCGTGCGGACTTCCACCCCATACCTGGAACTGTTGACCAATCCTGAGGGAGGAGTGGCACACTTCACAGGACTCGTCGCCCACATAGCGATGAAGAAAGACGCTGTCGTTCGCATGAGCATGAATAATGCCGAGGCATGCAAAAAAGACAAGCACAGTTAATGAGCTCGCATATAGGATGCGACTAATCTTCACGGATGATTCCTTCCTTAGTGGTGGATTTCATTGGAGGGATGGAAAATCCGATCCCTTTGAGAAAATGGGGGATCAGATTTTCGAGGAACGTCGTACGGTCGATCGGCATGATTTTTTTTCCGGAAAGGATTTCCTGAAAATGGAAAAAAGCATAGAGAGGACCCATGAAAAAATTGACCGCGATAATGGTGTCGTTAATAGGAAGGTCATATCTTTCCTTCCATAAATTCAATATGCCTGCCATCCGGTTGATCTTCAACTCCAGTACGAGTTTCGGATAAAGTGGCTCCCCTTCTTCGTCGAGGATTCGGTATTCGCTCACGACCGTCCGCATGACGTCGATGTTTCGATCCATGGACGAAAGTGCAGCCTGTCCCAGCTCAAACAAAAAAACGGATAGATCGTTCAAGGTGAGACTCTCGTGTGTAAAACGGGGTTCCCATCGGGGAAAAACGAGTTCGCAGGCCGAATCTTCCTGGAAGCGGGAACGGATGATCTCGAGCAGAAGCGCTTTCTTGCTCGGAAAATAATGGTATATCAAACCTTCCGTGATCCCGGCCCGACGGGCGATCTTCCGGTTGGTGGTCGCATGATACCCTTCGTCCGCAAAGCACCGAAGTGCCGCATCGAGAATTTCCCGCCGCCTTTGCATCCCTTTATCCAAGACCACGCTCATATTCTCCGGGGTATTAATTGGTTGATCAATTAAAACTCTAAATGCCAGGAATCCCGAGGTCAATACGGTGAGTGCAGGATCTGGAAGCTTCCAGAGTAGAGAATAGGAGTTAATTGATTGACCAATTAACAGTGTATCTTTAGGATATTTTTCACGTCAAACAAAGGGCTCGTGGATCAAATCGAAAAAATTATGCCGACGATCGGCCTTGTTCGCCATGGGCTGTCGTTCCAGATTTGACATCCTCCCCTCCGTGAACGAAGGGGATTCCTTCCTGCCATCTCCCCTCCTGGTGACGGGGATGGATCGACGGACCTGAAAGGTCAGACCGCCGACTCGGAGGTTTTCGCCTCCGAACAGGCGCTGCGGGCTTGCCCAGCCCTGAGAATATTCCTTGCGGCATTGGCATCGGCGTTCTCCGCATGACCGCAGGCCACGCAGACGAACGCCTCCTGCGTCTTCCGATTTTCCGGAGAAACATGACCGCAGACGAAACAGGTCCGGCTCGTGTTTCGGGGATCGACCCGGACAAGACACCCTCCCCGTCTCGAAAGCTTGTATTCCAGGAGGGAGAGGAACGTCCCCCATCCCCGGGACAGGATGGAGCGGTTCAGGCCGGACTTCTGCCGGACCTTCCGGCCGGGATTCTCCCGGGCGCCCCGGGCGCTTCGGGTCAGGTTCCGGATTTTCAGATCCTCGACATACACGACGGCTTGGGTTTCGCCGATCGCCGTCGAGGCCTTGTGGAGAAAATCCAGACGCATGTTCGCGACCCGTTCGTGGGCTCTCGCCACCCGGATCTTCTGCTTCCGGAAGTTGCGGCTCTTCGGCCCCTTCCGGTATTTCCGGGAGAGTTTTCGTTGCTCCCGGACGAGCTTCTTTTCCGCCCGTTTCAGGGCTTCGACCCCATCCGGATCCGGGTGGATCCGGGTGCCGTCCGATGTCGTGGCGAAAGAGACGACCCCGAGATCCAATCCGATCACCGGACGGGTCAATGCGACCGGCTCCGGGATCTCCGTCTCGGTCTGGAGGGAGACGGACCACCGGCCCGCCTTGCGGATCACGGTGGCGTTTTTGAGATCCCCTTCGATCGGCCGGGAGACCCGGACCTTGACCCATCCGACCTTCGGGAGGAAGATCCGGGGGAGGACGGTCCGCCCCTCCTGATCCCGGGTCGAGAGATCGAGCTTCACCTGGAGAGGATCGGGATAGCGGAGGGAGTCGCCACAGCCCTTTTTCTTGAATCGGGGAAATCGCTTGCTGTTCGTCCGGTCCAGAGCCTCCCAAACCCCCCGGTCGAGGTTCTTCAAGGTCTGCTGCTGGGGCTGGGCCGGACCGTTGGAGAGAAACCCGTATTCCTCGCTCGACCGCCACAGGGTCAGGAGTCTGGCCAGGTCCCCGTAGGACAGGAGCGGGATTCCGGCTTCGAGCCGCCTCGTCTGAAGATCGAGGGCCTTGTTCCAGACAAACCGGACGCACCCCGCATGGCGGGACAGGAGCTCCTCCTGTACGGAAGTCGGAACGAGTCGGAACTTGACGGCCTGGCGGGTTTTCATGTTTTTCATTCTACACAATGCGAGGCACGCCTTGTATCTCCGGCCTGAAGTCCGAAGTTTTTCGGCGTTTTTTGATAAACAAGAACGTCGACGCTTCGTTCCGCACAACTCCCGTTCATGACGGCATCCGTACGAGGGACACGAAATGGAATCCCTTTTCGATCTCGAAATCCTGTTCGGTCTAGCCATCCTGACTGTCATATTCGTCCGGCGCATGCGTTTCCCCTCGATCGTCGGATTCCTGCTTGCCGGAATTCTCGGAGGTCCCCACGCCCTTGGACTGGTCATCGATCCAAAAAGGGTGGAACAGCTTGCCGAGATCGGGGTCGTCCTTCTCCTGTTTACGATCGGGATCGAGTTTTCCCTAAAAGAACTCATGCGTATCAAACAAATCGTCTTTTTGGGGGGAGGCCTCCAAATCACCCTGACGATCCTAGCAACTACGGGACTCGGGGTTCTCCTCCATTATCCGATGAACACCTCGATCTTCTTCGGGTTTCTGGTGGCCCTGTCGAGCACCGCCATCATCCTGAAACTCTTGATCGATTCGGGAGAAATCGATTCCCCTCACGGGAAGGTCACCCTTGGAATCCTGATATTCCAGGATCTTTGCGTCGTCCCGTTGATGCTTTTCACGCCTATTCTCGGACACACCGTAAAAGACATCCAATCGATTTCAGAGATCGCTCTAAAGGCCCTGGTCGTCGTTCTTGTCGCTCATGTCGCTTCCCGTTATCTTATACCCTGGATCCTTGGGTTGGTCGCGCGATCCCGAAGCCGCGAGCTCTTTCTCCTGACGATCCTCTTTATCGGCATCGGAACGGCCTGGTTGACAAGCCAGGCGGGACTCTCCCTGGCCCTAGGCGCCTTCATCGCGGGGCTCGCCATCTCAGAATCGGACTACAGCCAACAGGTTCTTGGCGACATCATGCCGTTTCGCGACGCTTTCATGAGCTTGTTTTTCATTTCAATCGGGATGCTCTTCGATCCCGTCCCCCTTCTCCTGCATCTGCCGTTCATCGCCGGCCTGATCGCGACGATCCTTATGCTTAAGATCCTTGTGTCCGGCCTTGCCATCCGGATCATAGGCCTTCCGCTTCGCGCGTCACTCTTGTCGGCATTTGCCTTGGCACAAATAGGCGAATTCTCTTTTGTCCTCTCCCAGGAAGGACTTAAGGATGGGCTTCTTTCTCCTCTGAATTACCAGATTTTCCTTGCAGCCTCCATCGCGACAATGATCATGACACCCCTCTCCCTGTGGATTGCCGAACCCGTTACTGTGTATGCTCTCCGGAATTTGCCGGCCTGGCTGACCCGGGGACGACGGTCCCTTGTCGGGAAAGAGAAAAAATTCACAATGTCCAACCATGTCATCATCGCCGGATTCGGCCTGAACGGACAAAATATCGTCAAGATCCTGAAATACCAATCGATCCCCTATGTGATCATCGATACGAATCCTTTCACGGTCCAAGCCGAACGGAAGAAAGGGGAACCGATTATCTTCGGGGACGCATCCCAACCCGAGATCCTCGACTATGCCCGGATCAGGTACGCCCGAATTCTCGTCATTGCCGTTTCGGATAACGCCGCGAGCCGCCGGATCGTTTCGACGGCCCGAAGCCAAAACAGCACCCTCCATATCATTGCGCGCACACGCTATCTCGCCGAATCCGGAGATCTCTACCGGTTGGGTGTCAACGAAGTCGTCCCGGAAGAATTCGAAGCATCTATCGAAATATTGTCGCGCATTCTCAAGCAGTTTCTCTTTACCGGAGACGATATCGAACGATGTGTCGTGGAAATCCGTAAAGACGGTTACGAAATGCTCCGCTCCCTTCATCGGACATTCAACCATGCCTCGACAGTGACTGGTTATCTTCCAGGGGTCGAGATCGGAACTTTCAGGATAAAGGAAGGCTCGCCGGTTGATAGAGAATCTCTCGGGGATGGAAGGATAAAGAGAGAAAGCGGGGCTACGGTATTGGCCATAAAGCGGGGAGACGAGATTACAGCAAATCCCTCTCCGTCATGGACGCTCGAAACAGGGGACGTCGTCCTTCTCCTCGGGACCCCGGAACAGTTGCTAGGGGCGGGAGCCCTCTTCGAGCCCCAAGACGAAAATGCCCGAAATGCTTAGGGAGTTTCCCGAAGATGGTTTTCAGGGTGCTCCCTTTCTTCGCTATCGACAGGATATCCCCAGGGATCAATCTTCGGCAGATCTTTTGGAAGCCGGCCCTCGAGGATTTTTTCGTGCTTGACGAACCTGGAAAGGCTGATCGATACCAAGAGGATCAACCCTCCAAGTCCGGAGAGTATAATCACGTAGTTCACGATCGAATTGAGATTGACTCCAGGGTTCAGATCCATCAGATAACTCTCCTTAGTTCAAAATCGGGGATCGTCGATGCCTGGCCTGATGATAACCTCGGCCCGCTGTGGTGATTGTCCTAATGGACGAAACCCCATCTCTCCCGCAGCCATATCGAGGTGGAGACCGATGATTTCCTGGATATCGGGATTGATGATTTCATCTTCGGACCGCTGGTCGACGATCTTCAGATAGGAAAAACAGCCTTCGCAGGCCAGTATGCCCTGATTCTCCTCGGGGTGCTTGTATAGGAGGTTCACTCTGTCCGGATCGACCAGGCCACAGGCCGGGCAACCTTCTGGGGGCGTCGCAGTCCAGGAAAACGAACAGAAATAACAAAAATAACGTCTTTGTCCCATGGAAAGGGCCTGTCCCAGAAATGGCGATCCTCCGCATACGGGACAGAGGGCATGATCCCAGTCCATATCTTTGAGAACGGTCCTTAGGGTTTCGTGAAGACGTTCGAACGAAATCCTGAGAGACAACTTGATAAGGTGGATAAGAAGGGGCGCTGGAACTTCGGAATCGTTCGCAAGGCTATCCAGGAACGCATCGTCCCTCGTCAGGATGGTCCGGATAAGCCAGGCCTCATTTCGTCCGGATGTCCTCAAAAACGACGTCAGTCGTTGAGCCAGGATTTCCCTTTCCCCTCCGCCCTGACGCATGACCGTCAGTATTTTTCGCAACTGGACTTCGGAATTCGCGAATCCAACCCGTTCAAAAGTGGGACGGTCGATAAGGGGACGGCCGATACGGCGGCGATCACGGACATTCTGGTCCCGCAGATCCACGACCGGAAGGAAATCGTCGGGGGCGGATGCGTTCCAGATCTCCTCGACTTTCTGATGGAACTGGAAAATCTGCTTTAGGTGTGGTCTTGCCCGAATATGGGCGGCCAGTTTTTGTTCCCGAGACATCGACATCCGAGATGGCCCTTCTGATTTATGATTGTGATGCCGTCGTCAGTTTCTTGATCCGCTGTACCCGAATGACCCCTTTGACATGCTGGATTTCATCCATGATGGTCTCGAGATGGGTAACATCGCGAACCATCAGGGAGAAATCGAGAACGGCCATTTTACGTCTGTCCTGTTTGACCTCGGCATGCGTGATGTTCGCTCCCTTGGCAGAGATCGCCGCCGAAACGGCCGCCAGCATCCCCGGCTTGTCTTCCATCAGAACCTTGAGGTCGACATCGAAGAACGCCCCGGCATCGGAATCCCAGGTCGCAGCGATAAATCTCTCTTTCTGCACGGACAGGTGGTCGAGGTTCGGACAGTCCCTCGAATGGATCATGATCCCCCGGCCCCGGGTGATGAAACCGACGATCTCTTCCCCGGGAACAGGGTTGCAGCAGCGGGCAAGGCCGAGAAGGAGATCCTTTCCTCCACCCCTGACGACGATCGGGTAGTCCTGAGAGGACACTTCGTGTTCGCCCCCGGACGGTATCGTAGTTTCGAAGGGAAGAGGAAACAGTTTCCTCAGGACCGACAACGGGGTCACCTTTCCGAAGCCGATCCGGGAATAGACATTGTCGAGCGTGGGGGTGGGGAGATCGGAAAATGAAAGAATAACCTCCAGTTGCGGCGGCTTGAGAAATTCGGCGAGTGACTTGTGAACCTTACGGAATTCGGATTCCAGGGCTTTTTTCCCGATATCGGCACTCTGCCTGTCTTCTTCTTCCTTAAGCCAGTGGCGAATCCGCGCACGTGCACGAGGTGTGGCGACCGACCTGAGCCAGTCCTTGTTGGGAGTCTGGGTCGGATTGGTGATAATTTCCACGATGTCGCCGGATTCGAGCACCGTTTTGATGGGTGCCCAGCGTCCGTTGATACGAGCACCGAAAATCCGGTTTCCCAGGTCGGTATGTACGCTGTATGCGAAATCGATGGCGGTGGATCCCTTGATCAGTTCCTTGACCTGCCCTTTCGGGGTAAAGACATACACTTCGTCCGGAAACAGATTGACCTTGACGGAGTCCATGAACTCCCTGTTGTCCGGCAGTTCTTTCTGCCATTCGACGAGTTGTCTGAGCCATGCGACGACCTTGCGCTCTCCCTCGGCCGGAAGGCTGTCCGCATTCTCCTTGTAATTCCAGTGGGCGGCGATACCCTCCTCGGCGACATGATGCATCTCTTCGGTACGGATCTGAAACTCCACCGGAACCCCTTCGGGCCCCATGACCGTCGTGTGGAGGGACTGGTACATGTTCGACTTCGGAACCGCGATGAAATCCTTTATGCGGCCGGAAATCGGTTTCCATATGCTGTGAAGAAGCCCCAGGATGCCGTAACAGTTTAACTTCGTGTCGGTTATGATCCGGATCCCCATCAAATCGTAGATCTCGTCGAACGGGATCTCCTGAAGGGTCATTTTCCGGTAAATGCTGTAGATGTGCTTGTATCGGCCCAAAACCTGTCCCGGGATGTGATTGGCCTTCAACGCTTCGTTCGCCGTTTTGACCAGGAGGTTGATGTAGTTCTTTCGCTCCTTTCGGCGCATCGCGACGCGGGCCTTCAGATCCTGATAGGTCTTCGGCTCGAGGATGGAAAACGACAAATCCTCCAGTTCCGATTTCATCCAGCCGATACCCAGTCGATTCGCAAGGGGTGCGTAGATTTCCAGGGTTTCCAGGGCAATCAGGCGTTGTTTCGGGGTATCAAGAGACGCGATCGTCCTCATGTTGTGGAGCCTGTCCGCAAGCTTCACAAGAATCACCCGGATATCCTCGGACATCGACAGTAGCATTTTCCGGAAATTTTCGGCCTGCTTTTCGACTTTCGAGGCTTGATATTGAAATTTCCCGATCTTCGTCACGCCGTCGATAAGGGCGAGCACTTTCTTGCCGAACGTCTCTTCGATCAGCTCCGGGGTCAGCGTCGTGTCTTCAAGGGTATCATGCAGAAGTGCCGTAACGAGACAGGTGGCGTCCACCTTCATCGAAGCAAGGATCAGAGCGACTTTCAACGGGTGGTCGACATATGATTCGCCGGAACGCCGGAACTGTCCCTTGTGGGCTTCCGCGGCGTGAGCATACGCGTCCCGGATCCTGTCCTGGACCTCCGGTGCACTGTTGTAACTCTTGACCATTTCAAGGAGGGTTTCGATCGAAACGGGAGTGACCGGAGAAACCCCGTGCGTATCTCCCGCTTCGACCTGGCCCGTATTATCCGGCGTTTCTGTAACGGCGGATGGTGAAGAGCCGCTCAACCCGGTCTCCTTTCCCGACTAATTCCGGAGTCATGACAAGATCAAGACGGTCGCCAGGATTCGGTAGCGTCTGGGTATGCCGGAAAGCCGCCCTTTCGGTGCCATGGCGCCACCTGAAATGGCACAGAACGAGCCTTCCGTTTCCACTCGCCACTTTCTCGACCTGGACGTTCCTGATGCCGAACATCGGTTCTGGAAATCCCTCTCCGAACGGAATGAGCTTCCCCAGACCTTCCCAGAAAACTCCCGAACGATAATAGGCCGGCAAAAACGCATCAATATCCAGGGTTCCGGCCTCTTCCTCCCGTGTTCCGGACCGGTCTTTCAGGAATGCCGTCAAAAGAGACCGGACATCCTCCAATGCCTCGATCGGGAAACCCAGGCCTCCGGCTTTCGGATGTCCGCCTCCCGATATCGGAAGTCCTTCCAGACATTTGAGTATATCCAGTATCGTCACTTCGCCTTTAAGACGAAGGGATCCCCTGACCGAACCCGATGCCGTCAAGGTCGCGACAAAGACCGACTGGTTGAATTCTTCGCAAAGACGATGGGCAATCCGGCCCATCACTCCCGGTGCCCAGTCCGGGGAAAATACGACCGGAGTCCCGTCCCAGCGGCTTCGGACCTCCTCGTAGACACTCCACTCGATTTCCCTGCGCCTTCTGTTCATCTCGACCACCTGATTCGAATATTTCTCGGCTTCGGATTCCGTCTGAGCCATCAGCAGGCGAAATGATGGAAGGGGATCCGACATTCGTCCCGGAGCGTTCAGCGATGGAATCACCCAGAAGGAAAAATCGTTGACCATGATTTTTCTCTGGACCTTCTTCCGGAGGAGGGCCTTCACTCCCGGGAAACTTTCAAGCACCCCCTCGTCCAGGAGCGATTGAACAAAATATCGGTTTTCTGCAAGGATGGGAGCCCGGTCGGCAAGAACCGCCAAACCGGCAAGAAAGGCCATTTCCCTCTCTTCCGAATCGTGTGCGAACGCCCGCAGCAGGACATAGAGGCAACCGACTGCCGTAAGGCAGGATCGCCCTTGCGGATGAACGAGCGACAGAGTGGCGGGCCAAGGTTCCTGGATGAGGTGGTGATCCACGACGATGGGTTCCAGCCCGCTTTCCCGGGCTTCCATGAGAAGTGGAATATTGGAGACTCCGAGATCGGCCGCTATGATCACGCGGTATCCTTCATCGGGAAGGGAGAGGATCCTGTCCGGATTTAATCCGTGTCCATCTTCCCGATGGACAAGAAGCACAGAATGGGGATGGTGACGACGCGTCAAGAATCTCGAACACATCACAGCCGAGGTAATTCCATCAACATCCAGATCGGCATAGATGGCAATTTTGCTTTGATTTTTAAGAGCGCTTGAAAGCGTTTCCGATGCGAGAAGGGTATCTCCGACGCATGTCGGTCCCGGGGGAGAAGGGTGCAGGAAAGATCCTTGCAGATTATCCTGGTCGAACCCCCTTCCAAGAAGGATGCGAGCCCAGATCGGGTCTATTTCGAGACCCTGGGACATCGCGGATATGTCGGGCTCGGAAACGAAGGGAACATGCCATCCTGTTCTTTCTTCGTTCCCGTCGAAGTGTGATCTCATGGCTCATATCCTAAAGAATTTGCTTCCTCTTGAGGTAAATGAAAAAGATCACAAGCACGACGGGGAGAACGAATAGGCCGAGACTCCCCAACACTTCCTGAGGATTGATATATTGATCGTTCATGCGTCCTTCCTGCCGGTCGGCAACGTAACGCCCGATCGCATCCCTACGCCGACAGTGAACGCTCCCCCGCGACCCGCGGACGTTTCCCCCTTGGAAGGAGAAGGAGCAAAGGGCTGGCTACGAAGATCGATGCGTACGTTCCTACGATCACGCCCAAAAGAAGGGCCATCGAAAAATCATGAATGACTGGACCTCCGAAAAAGAACAGGGCGATCAGAACAAGCACTACTGTAGATGATACCACAACTGTCCGGCTCAAAACCTGATTTATCCCCGAATTGATGATTTCGATCATCGACAGGCGGCTTGCTTTCCTCATCTGTTCCCGAATGCGGTCGAAGACGACGACCGTGTCCGTCAGGGAGTATCCGGCCAGTGTCAGAAGCGCCGTGATGATCAGAAGATTGATTTCGACTCCTATGAGGTATAGAAGCCCAAGGACAGCCATCACATTGTGGAAGGTCGACAAAGCTGCCGCGAGTCCGAAGCGGAATTCGAAGCGAAAGGCGATATAGACGATGATCCCGACAATCGAGTAAAGAATGGCGAGGAAGGCTTTTCCGGCCAATTCAGATCCGATCGTCGGGCCGATCTCAGTGGCCGACAGGATGGTCATGGGATTTCCGGGAAATCCGTTCTTTAAAACGGACAGGATGGTCGTGGACACCGAACCCGTCTGATTCGGCTGAACTTTCGTGCGGATGAGCAGATCGCTGGTGGACTGGATATTCTGGATTTGGGCGCCGGTGATCTTGTTTTTGATCAAAAGACTCCGGACTGCTTCGATCGGTACCGATTTTTCAAAATGAACCTGTATGGCCGTTCCACCCACAAAGTCGATACCGAGATTGGCCTTTCCCCGGGCAATCTGCAGAAGCGCGATGAGTCCGATCAACATGAGGACGGCGGACAATCCAAGTGTGATACGGCGTTTACCCATGAAATCGATCGAAGGATTCCTTATCAGTTCAATCATCCAATACCCCTTCGGCATTTTTCCTTAAAAGACAATCATTATCAGATCAAAAGTTTTTCGAGCTTTTTACGTGAGGTCATGGCATCAAAGACGACTCTGGTTCCCACCAGTGCGGTGAAAAGGTTGATGCCGATCCCGACGGAGAGGGTCACGGCGAATCCTTTGATCGGCCCTGTTCCGAAAATGAACAATATCAGGGCCGTAATCAATGTCGTTACGTGGGAATCGACGATCGTAAGGAACGCTTTGTCGTAGCCAGCATCGATCGCCGAGCGGACAGGCTTTCCGGAACGAAGCTCTTCCCGGATCCTCTCAAAAATGAGGACGTTTGAATCGACACCCATTCCGATCGTAAGAATGATCCCCGCAATTCCGGGGAGAGTCAGTGTCGCATGAAGGGCGGACATCGCGCCGACTAACAGGATCAGGTTCAACATCAGCGCAAAATCGGCGATGATCCCCGAAAGGCTATAATAGACAGCCATAAACAGGAGTACGAGCCCCCCCGCTAGGAGGGTTGCATGGATCCCGGCCCGAATGGAGTCTTTCCCGAGAGACGGACCGACGGTCACGTTCGTAAGAATTCGGACGGGGGCTGGCAGGGCGCCCGACCTGAGAACAATCGACAGATCCTTCGCTTCCCTGAGCGTGAAACTTCCGGTGATCTGCGCCTGGCCTCCGGAAATTTCTTCCTGGATGACCGGTGCCGAATAGACGACATTGTCGAGAACGATGGCGAGCCTTTCCTTCACGTGTTCCTTGGTGATCCTGTCGAAGAGTTTGGCTCCGGACGAATTGAACACCAGGGACACGTAGGGTTCGTTGAACTGTCCAAACGCCACACGGGCGTCTGAGATCACCTCGCCTGACATCAGAACACCCATTTTGAGGATATAGGGGAACTCTATCCTTTGCCCGTTCTTGGCAGTCCGGTGGGAAAAAAGGATGATATCCTCCTTGGGGAGAGGAACCTTGTTTGCCAGTATCTGGTCCGCATCCGGGCGTCGGTCGTCTACGAGGAGAAATTCCAGGCGCGCCGTCCTGCCGATCAGAGACATCGCCCTCTCGGGGTCGTTGATGCCCGGGAGTTCGACAAGTATGCGGTCCTTTCCCTGGCGCTCAACAAGAGGTTCGGCGACGCCGAACTGGTCGATCCGGTTCCGTATCACTTCCATTGCCTGGGTCATGGAATGGTCACGTATTCTTTTGACTTCCCGGGGGAGTAGGGTGTAAGTCACCCCTTCGGATGTTTCGGCTCCCTTGTTCAAAAATGGATAATGCCTAAGGACTCTTTTCTCGAGCTGAGCCCTTTCGGGACCCTGTGATACCGAAAGGACAAGATCATTCCCGCGAACGAGTGGAGTGACTTTTGGGGACTTGAGGGCCGAGGCCACCTCGTCGAGAGTGCCAGACACCGCCTTGTCCCTCTCGACTTCCAGCGTCACCGACATCCCACCCTTGAGATCGAGTCCCATGGAAATTTTCCCCCCGGGAAGATATTTCTGTATGCCCGGAGGAATCTTCTGTCCGACCGGAAGGGACGGAAGAAGGAAAATAAAGGAGAGCAATACCGCGCTTCCCAGAAGTATCATCCGAAAACCAATTTTTCGTTTCATGGGCGGTTCGATTACCCCCTTGTCGTCTCACGAAAGACGAATGTCAGATTTCGGTTGCCAGCGAAAGGATTGTCTGCTTGAGAGCGGTCACTACGACTCCGGGTGCGATCTCGAGCTCTATAGAACGATCGCCTATCGACTTCACCGTTCCGAGGAGGCCTCCCGACAGAACCACCCGGTCCCCCTCCTTCAGTTGACTCAAAAATTGCTGGTGTTTTTTCTGCCTTCTTTTCTGTGGAAGGATGATGAGGAGATAGAGAAAGACGACGAATAAAAGAATCGGAAGAAGGTTCAGGAGAGCGGAAGATGATCCCCCTGCGGTCTGTGGCGTCATGTTGTGCCTCCTCTGGCTTTCGAAAATGAAACGAGCCGGTCATTCGCCCATTCGCGATATGTGCCCGACCGGATCTGGTCGCGTATTACCCTCATGAGATCCTGATAAAATGACACATTGTGGAGCGTGATCAAAACAGGGCCCAACATCTCCTTGTTCCGGAAGAGATGGTGTATATAGGCCCTCGAACAGCTCCGGCAAGCGGCGCACCCGCACTCGGGATCCAGGGGCGATTCGTCCGGGGCGTGGCAGGCATTTCGGATTGCCAGGGGCCCCGACCAGGTAAACGCCGTTCCATTACGTCCGTTTCGCGTCGGAAGGACACAATCGAACATGTCGATTCCCCGAAGGACTGCGGAGATAATATCTTCCGGGTACCCTATCCCCATCAGGTATCTGGGCTTATCTGCGTCCAGACAAGGCAGGGTGACGTCCAGAATGGCATTACGGTCTTCGAACGATTCACCGATACCCAACCCCCCGATGCCGAATCCCGAAAAACGCTGCCCGTCGTTTCCTTCCATATCATTAAGTTGGCTGGCGCAAAATGCACGGCTTTCCGGATCGAGTCCTCCCTGGACGATCCCGAACAAGCCCCGATCTCCGTTGGAGACATCCAGGGATCTCCGGGCCCATCGCAGCGTTCGGAGGAAGGCCTCTCTCACGATTTCCGGAGACCATAGGGGGGCGACCAGATGATCGAGAACCATGGTCACATCCACATCAAGATCGATGGAAATCCGGACGACCTCTTCCGGCGAAAGAAAAACCTTTTCCCCGTCATACGGCGACCGGAAGGACGCCCCCTCTTCCCTGACGACCGTCCCTTCGCCCAGACTGTATATCTGGTATCCCCCACTATCGGCAAGAGTCGGGCCAGCCCAGCCCATGAATCTCGCCGTTCCACCCAGAGCCTTTATGACTTTTTCCCCTGGGCGAAGCCACAGATGGAATAGGTTGACGAGAAGCATATCGGCTCCGCACTGGCGGATCTGCTCGGCCGTCAATCCTTTCACCGTCGCACGCGTGGCAACCGGCATGAACAAAGGAGTATCGGAAGATCCGTGGGACGTTTCGATAACACCGGACCTGGCTCCGGAGTGGCTATCGGCTCGTTCAACGACGAATTTCACATCGATTCCGGAGCGGTTACCCCAAGAAGCGCCAGTCCCGTCCGGAGCACGCGTCCCACCGCAATCGACAATCCCAGCCGTGCCTTCATCAGGTTCCGGTCCCCGGGTTCCTGTGAAAGAATCCTGTTGTGGAAATAATAATGATGGAACTTTCTCGCCATTTCGGTGAGATACTCCGAAAAAGGATGCACTTCCAGCGAAGAGCCGACATCGTGAAGAACCCTCGGAAAACGGTCCATGAAACGGATCATTTCCCCTTCTTCGCCGAGAGTCAAAGGCTCAAGATCAGACCCTTCCCAGCGTTCCGGAAGGGAGACCCTCCTCGTCTCGGCTTGTTTCAGAAGGCTCATGACCCGGGCATGCGCATACTGAACATAGTAGACGGGATTATCCATGGATTTTTCACGGGCACGATTCAGATCGAAATCCAAGGACGATTCGTGGCTTCGGGTGAGATATATGAAACGGGTGGCATCGACGCCCACTTCGTCGACGACTTCCCTGAGAGTCACGAATTCTCCGCCCCGGGTCGACATGCTGACCGGCTTTCCGTCCCTCACCAGGTTGACCAATTGGATCAGGGCCACCCGGAACTCCGTCTTGTGTCCCAGCAGAAGGGAAAGGGTCTGGATGGCCGCTTCCATCCGCGGAATGTATCCATGATGGTCGGCTCCCCAGACATCGATGAGAACCTCATATCCCCTCTGGATTTTATCCGCATGGTAGGCAATATCCGCGGCGAAGTACGTCAAACGTCCGTCGCCCCTCAGGAGCACGCGGTCCTTGTCGTCTCCCAAAGCCGTTGTCCGGAGCCAAAGTGCCCCTTCGGACTCATAAACATCCGGAACTCCTGCGGATCCGGTCGATTCCCGAGTGAGATCCCGGATCTTACCGATCCATGACTGAACAGCGGAGCCGCTCGATCCCGAATGTTCTTCATGGAGTTCACGTTCTGAAAAGAACCGGTCGAAGGTCACACCGAACCGGACAAGATCCTCCCGGATGCCCTCCATGATGAGAAGCTGGGAAAGATGGGTAAATTTTGGGAGGTATTGCGATTCGTCTCCCGTACTTGACTCCGCGGCCTTTTCCTCTTCTGGAGTCAAGAGTCCGGGCGTTTCCTGGATAAGTTTGGCGATTTCCTTTATATATGTCCCTTTGTACGGCGTGCTGCCTTTTAAAAACCCATCGACCTCCTCCGTGGACACCTGTCTCCGCAAGCTCCTCCATGCAAGGCAGGTCGATCGACCGAGCATTTCCATCTGATTTCCGGCGTCATTGATATAATATTCCGTCTCGACCGAATGTCCGATGTTTTTTAGGATCCTGGCCAATGCATCCCCATATGCGGCTCCCCTCCCGTGCCCAACATGAAGCGGACCGGTAGGGTTTGCACTGACAAATTCGAGAAGAATCCGGCGGGGAGTCGCCACAGGCTCGACAAGAGGGATAGCGCCGTCCAGAAAACCCAGAAGGGTTTCCCGCAGCGCACTTTGTTCGAATGTGAAGTTCAGATAACCGGGTCCCGCGATCTCGATGGTTCGGAATCGACGGTCATTCCCGAAATGCCTGAGGAGGCCTTCCGCAACTTTGCGCGGGGGAAGCTTCAGAGCGGAGGCCAGGTTCAACGATACTGGGCTTGAGATATCCCCGAATCCGTCTTTTTTGGGAAACTCGATCCGAACCCCTTTGGGAAGAATCTCCGCCACGCTTTCGGGCCTGGACAACTCCTTCAAGAACTTAGACAAACTTTCTTCAATTGACTTCTGAACCCATCGGTCTAGCAATCGTTATCCCTCAATCCTGTCCGTTTTCATCGTTCTAAACAGACAATTGTGTCCTCGAAAAACCTTGGAATGCTAGCATGTTCCGGGCTGACTCTCAAATGGAACGGACGATCACCTAGGGCCCGGAGCTTTTTCTGGAAGGATTCTTGCCTTTTCTCGCATCCTGTCCGCTACGGGTAAAGGGAACGAGGTCGACGTAAGGATATCGAGAGTATTGGCCAAGTTCGAGAAGATCAATCCCCAAAAGGGCGACGGTGAGAGCGTTGTCCCGCGCAAGGGAACGCGGAGAGAGGTGGATAGAGACATTCCGTGACTCACAAAGGTCCTGAAGGGCGTCTCTCAAATGCATATTGGCGCTGACTCCTCCCCCAACCATCAGATGATCGGGCTTCTCCTCATCCAGCGCCTTTTCCATCCTCTGGATGACATGAGCGGTAATGGCTCCCTGGAGGGAAGCCGCAAGATTTGGAAGAGTGGATTCTGACACGCCGACTTTTTGCACCAGATGGAAAAATGCTGTTTTCATGCCGCTGAAGCTGAAATCGAGTGGATGAACCGTTCGGATGGGTCCTCTGGTGAGCGGAAGCAAAGGCCGATCATTCGCTATCGCGACTCGCTCCAGATGAGGTCCTCCGGGATAGGGAAGTCCCAAAAGCTTCGCGCCCTTGTCGAAAGCTTCACCTGCCGCATCGTCCACTGTCTGGGAAATTTGTTCGATTTGAGGCCAGGCCTTCACCTGGTAAAGATGGGTATGTCCTCCGGAAATGACCAGTCCCAGTGATTTCCCGGAAATCTCTTTGGCATTCTTGAAGGTCGCCCTCAAATGAGCCTTTATGTGGTCCACGCCGACGATCGGAAGCTTTCTCGGGAAAGCAAGCCCTTTGGCAAATCCGATCCCGATAAGGAGTGAACCCAGCAGACCCGGACCGCGCGTGACAGCCATGGCATCGAGGGAATCGAAATGAATATTCGCGGTTGAAAGTGCTTCGCGAAGAAGGGCGGGAAGAATTTCCGCATGGGCACGACAGGCCAGTTCAGGAACGACTCCGCCAAAATCCCGGTGAAGGTAGTCCTGGGAGAGGACCTGATCAAATAAAATGGCCCCGGTCGAATCGACCAGGGCCATTGCCGTGTCATCGCACGATGTTTCTATTCCGAGGATCACGGGCAACCGGTATTTAAATCAACCAACACTCGCCATGACATCTTCATCCATGAAAACGGGATGTCCTTCCCGAAGTACGACCTTCACTTTTCGGGCTCCTTTGAATTGTCCTGAAATGATCATTTCCGAAAGTCGATCCTCGATATGCCTCTGGATCGCCCTGCGCATAGGACGAGCGCCGTAATGGGGTTCATATCCCTCTCTAACCAACCATTTCCGGACCTCAGGATCGATTTCGACCGTAAGATTCTTTTCCGCCAGACGTCGATTCAGATCCGCGATCCTCAAATCGACGATCGCTTCTAGATGTCCTTCCGTCAGGGGATGGAATATGACGATCTCGTCAACACGGTTCAGAAATTCGGGATTGAAGGTTTTCTTCAACTCTTCCTGAATGGAGTCCCGCACGAACTTCTCTTTTGAATCGATCCCGGCTCTTTGAAAACCGAGAGATCCTTCTTTTTCAAGAGACCGCGCCCCAAGATTTGAGGTCATGATCAATACCGTATTTTTAAAATCGACCTTCCTGCCAAGACTGTCGGTGATGAAGCCGTCGTCAAGGATTTGAAGGAGAATATTGAACATGTCGGGATGCGCCTTTTCGATCTCGTCGAACAATACAACGGAATAGGGTCGCCTGCGGACCCGTTCCGTTAATTGCCCGCCTTCTTCGTAGCCGACATATCCAGGAGGGGCTCCCGTCAGTCTGGAAACATTGAAACGCTCCATATACTCCGACATGTCGACACGAATCAGGGCATCTTCGTCTCCGAAAAGTGTTTCCGCAAGAGTACGAGCCAACTCAGTCTTTCCAACACCCGTAGGTCCTAGGAAAATGAATGAACCGATTGGTCGTTTTTCTCCCTTGATCCCGGCTCTTGAGCGACGGATAGCTCTGGCGACGGCCGAAAGGGCCTCTTCCTGGCCGACGATTCTACGGTGAAGCTCGCCTTCCAGTTTAAGGAGACGTTGGCTTTCTTCTTCTTCGATCTTGTAGAGAGGAATCCCTGTCATCTTCGATACGATGACCGAGATCTCTTCGGGACCGATCACCGGACGATTCCGTTCCTGTTCTTCCTTCCACTTTCGTTTCTCTTCGTCGGCCTGCTTCCTCAACATGTCTTCCTGGGCCCGAAGACGGACAGCTTCCTCAAAATTCTGGACACGGATCGCTTTTTCCTTTTCCCTGACCACCTTCTTCAGCGACTGATCAAGGTCCTTGATTTCATCCGGAAGGGAAAAGCTCTTGAGTTTCGCTCTCGATCCTGCCTCATCGATGATGTCGATCGCCTTGTCCGGGAGGAACCGGTCAGTGACATACCTCTCGGAAAGAGTGACAGCATCGTGAATGGCGGAGTCCGTGATTTGGACTCCATGATGCTCTTCATAACGGTCCCGCAGACCGATGATGATCCGTTCCGCCTCGCCCACAGGGGGCTCGTTGACATAGATCGGCTGGAAACGTCTTTTCAGGGCACCATCCTTTTCGATGTATTTCCGATATTCGTCAAGTGTGGTCGCGCCAATACACTGAATTTCACCGCGTGAAAGCGCCGGCTTCAACATGTTTGAGGCATCGATCGACCCTTCGGCCGCCCCCGCACCGACGAGAGTATGCAGCTCGTCGATGAAAATGATGATGTTGCCTGCCGTCACAACTTCCTTCATCACGATCTTCAGGCGTTCCTCGAATTGACCCCGGTACTTCGTGCCGGCGACAAGCGACCCCAAGTCAAGGGCGATCACTCTTTTGTTCAGAAGGTTGTCCGGAACCTCGGCATTGATAATCCTTTGAGCAAGACCCTCGACAATTGCCGTCTTGCCAACCCCGGACTCTCCTATGAGGACGGGATTGTTCTTAGTTCTCCGCCCGAGGATCTGAAGAACCCGTTCGATCTCGTCATGGCGCCCAATTACTGGATCCAACTGATTTTCCGACGCCATCTGGGTAAGATCGCGACCGAAATCATCCAATGCCGGGGTATTGGACTTCCGTTCCTTTTCCCGGTTGATATTCGTATTGGCTCTTTTCAGGAGGCTTGCCGTCAGTTGGCGAGCCGCCATGAGATTCGCACCAAGCGCACGAAGGATTTTGCCGCCAATCCCGTCTTCTTCGCGAAGAACCCCGAGAAGAAGATGTTCGCTTCCGATATGCGTATGACCCAAAAGACGGGCTTCGTCCACCGAATATTCGATAACTTTCTTAACGCGGGGCGTCAGGGGGAGTTCCCCGAAGGTGAGAGTCGACGTACCACCCAGTAGATTGCGTTCGATCTCCATACGGATCTGCTCCGGGGTCAGTCCCATGCGTTTAAGGACCGCGACCGGAATTCCGTCTTGTTCACGAACGAGGGCCAATACGATATGTTCGGTTCCCAGATAATCGTTCTGATGCTTCTCCGCTTCTTCTCGGGCCATAATAATTACTTTTCGGCCCTTCTCGGTGAATTTGTCCATCATGCGGCACTCTCCTCGTTCGGGTTCCGTACCATCTACGGCACGGATGTAATAAAAATACTACCCCGCCCCCCGTTTGGTGTCAAGGAAACAAGGTCCTTTAAAATGCCCGAAATGCGCCACTTTAGCTCTTTCACGTCGCCACCGAATTTACGAACATGAAAGTCTTTAAAATCTCAAAACAAATTTACATTATATTATAAAATGTATTTAAATATAATTTAATACATTTTAATAGATAAAAATCATTACATCTTCTACGGCATCTTTTTAAATTGTTCCCTATGTTTGGCTTCTCTATCTCTTCGGTCGCAGAGTAAAAGAATTGACTTTATTATTTATGCTTAATTTATATTAAAAATATAATATATATATAAAATTTAATTTCTCTCATGACAATTTCAGGATCTCTCCATGTAACAAAAACAGGTCAGTCCTGAGAGAGCCATCTTGAACAAGAGATTTTCTCTCTTGTTTAGCAAATGTTCTTTGGGATGAGAGAGGCTAGGGTGTGCTCTTGATTTAAGTGGACTATCCTTTGGGATATCTGGGTGTCATCGGAGGATCGATCAAGAAATACATCCGAGGGTTTACAGGAGTTTGATTGACAAACACCTCATAATGCAAATGAGGGCCAGTCGACATCCCCGTGCTACCGATTGTTGCCAGGAGCTGTCCTCTGATGACCCGTTCCCCTCGATGGACATAAATTTTGCTGAGATGGCCGAAAAGGGTCACGATCCCATCGGTATGCCGAATTTTTACCGTATTTCCAAACCCGCCATCCCATCCGCTCATGATAACAATTCCCCCGGCAGGAGCCATGATAGGGGAACCCGGCTTGCCCGCAATATCAATTCCGGCATGAAACTCGGGACCTCCTCTGAACGGTGACTCTCTCCACCCGAAACCCGACGATATCGGCCCGCGTGCGGGTATCATGCTCGGAATCAGCTCCCATTTCCTCGTCTGGCGATTGATCATTCCGATGATCCGATCGAGATGGTTCTCCCGGATGATAAGGGATTCGTGCTCATCCTTGAGCACTTCTTCAATCTGTCTTTCCAGGCGAGGCATGTATCCTTTCCCATATTTTTCAAAATTCGACGCAGACTTCCACGAATCGGCCCCACCCATGGCCCTGAGGATTTTTTTTTCGGTAGGCACCTGGATACCGATAATTTCGGACATCCTTCGTTCCCTGAGATAGAGCCGATCGATTCTCCTGTGTATGACTCCCAGGCGTGCATAGAGAGTCAACCACTCCCGCTGATCTCTTAGGATCTGAGTCTTGTCTTTGGGTGTGAAAAAAAGACCGTTTCTGTACCCTAGAAACGTGAAGACAACAATCAATACACATCCAACGGTCCCCATGATGATACTGAGCAAAAAACGGACCCCGAGTCCTTTGTTTGCCAAAGGTGAACTTTTCTCTTCCGGATGGGTTTCCGAGATCATAAAACGGGGAAGATGCTCCCCAAATGCGGGGCCCTTCTCGGCTCTCTTCATCTCTCACCTCCTTCCGGACGCTAAAAATGCCCTTGCCACAAAGAAAAAATCAATAAAGATAAATTAAAATAATCGTTATTATTACAACTGAAACCAATTCTTTTTCAACGCTATTGTAACCGATGAAAAAAATAATGCAATTTATTTTTTTTTAAATAAATTTAATTTATATTTTATTGAAAATAATCTGGATTTTTGTGCGAGGAGAGGATTATTTCGACAAATCAATGCTGTTTATCGAAAAACACTTTTCTGTTCCGATTGTTCCGCGGAATCCGATGGGATGCCCTTTTGACGAGACTCAACCCAGGGGTCGCAACCCAATCTCGGGGAGAGATTGATACCTGCGTAAAATCACAAAAACGTTTTTCGGGGAGGAGGGTCCGGCCCTGACCGTTAAACAGTGCCTGAGCGAAGATCCGGGAAGGTTTTCAGAAATTTTTCTACTTTTGGATGGACGACCATGGCGCAATAAGGCTGCCCCGGATTATGGGAAAAATAATCTTGATGGTATTCCTCTGCCGGATAAAATTTGCCGGCGGGAACGATCTCGGTCACAATATTTTTCCCGGAAAATTCGGAGGGCTTTCCAGGGCTCGAGATCATTTTCCGCGCCATTGCTTCTTGTGCGCCATCGTGGAAAAAAATCACCGACCGGTACTGCGATCCGACATCGGCACCCTGGCGGTTCAATGTTGTGGGATCGTGAATCCTGAAAAAAATTTCGAGCAGCTGCGCAAAAGAGATCGTTTCGGGATCATAGGAGATTCGGACCACTTCCGCGTGTCCGGTCTCCCCTTCACAAACCATCCGGTACGTCGGTGAAGATGTGTGCCCTCCCATGTACCCCGATATAACAGATTTGACGCCCCTAACCCTACGGTAGACAGCATCCAGACACCAGAAACAACCGCCTCCCAGTGTGGCCGATTCGGTTTTTTCCCCGTTTTCCCTTTTTTCCATGCGTGTTACCTGTTTGAGTCATGATGAAGTGCTGGAAAATCACGTGCCCGGGCGGATTATGATAAACAACCATAAACTGGAGAGCATCGGTACTAGGATTAGGTCAAAAGCTTTGGTGCCAACGATGGAATGGAGCCGGCGGTCGGGATTGAACCGACGACCTGTCGATTACGAATCGACTGCACTACCACTGTGCTACGCCGGCCTGTGGTCGGAAACGACAAGCACACGATTGTAGAAAATATTGGTTGGGACCGCAAGCTCCGGTCAGTCCCTCCTAGTATTTTTTATGAATGCGTTCTTCCCAAGGCGTTATCTGTTGTTCCAGGATGCCGACCTTATTTCTCACCGTAACATATCCGTCCATTCGCACCTTGACAAGATGGACGCCAGGCGCCAGATCCAGCATCATTGGGGAATCTCCATAAAAGACACCATCGATGTACACTTTGGCACCCGCAGGTGTCGTCGATACGACAAGCCGACCCTTTCCTGCAGGTATGGGTGTTTTTTTGGGGTTGATCGCCTCGATCGTTGGACCCGGAATTCCTGTCCCCCCAAGCTTTCCTCCCATATTGGCCTGGGCAACTTGGATGGCACCCGGGAACGATTTGTCGAGATGAGGAACAGAACGATCCGCAAAGTCGAGAATGACCCTCCTCAGATCCGTATCCATTCGATCCGGAGCGACAAGGACCGGATTTTTGTCCCGGATGTTTTTCATCGACCGGTGATGGATCATGGATCCCCAAATCAGCCTGCCATCCTGGGAGTTCACATAGTAGGCTTCTACCTGGACTTGGGATTTGAGCAAATTGCCACCTGTTCCAGGTATATATCCGCTTGTCAAATCCTGGAACTGGTAATCCTTGATTTTTCCTATCACAAAAACATCGACATTCGGATACTGAAGTCTCAAAGACCTCACCCAGTCCCGACTTGAGAATGAAAAGTTGACAGGAGGATTCTGGATCCAAACCGCCTTGAATCCCAAATATTCGTATTGTTTCACAAATGACCGGGTCACGTGTTCGGCGACATTGGTATTTGTGTCATACGTATTTCCACCCCATCCGATCATCTTCATGTTCCCTGTCGCTAAAGGGACCATCCGATTGTCCTGAAAGGTTACAAACCCGAACCGCAAACCTGAAATGTATTGATTTGGCTGAATGATCCCTGATCCTGTGTCGTAATTAAGTTTAACGGGATTGGACGCACATGCGGCCAAAGTCAATATGAAAGCACAAAAGACCAGGGGTCGAATCACTTTTTTTATCGGCAACGACGTCTCCTTAAGGATTGTCCGCGATATCATCTGGAGTTTAATCTGGATTCAACGTGATCAGACGTCCATAGACTGGCTGGTCGTCCTCTCCCGCTTTGCCAATCTTGTGAGTGTTTAAATAAAGCAGGAGGGAACCGCCGTCATCTGTCGTTATGCGAAAACTCTTCTTACCATGGAAAATGTGCCATTGTCCTTGATCGAGAGGAATTTTGATCTCTTTGGAACCGTCCACCTGTATCCCGACCCAGGTATCTCTCACCGCAACTATCTTGAGTCGGAAATCAATGGGAACGGTTTTCTTCGTTGTCACCCCATTCATGGCAGTTTTCGCTTTTTCCTGATGTTGGGGGGGAGTACCCGGCGGGTTATTCACCCCGCTTGGTTCCTGGGGGGGATTTGCCTGGTTATCGAAATTTTTTGCGGACTGATCCGTTTCCTTCACGGTGGAAAACGAGGAACCGTTTACCGAATTGGCCGGTTCACCCATCCCCGAAGAGCCCGATTGCTCCGATTGGGGGGAGGGAGACGCTGCCGCCGGAGTGAACGGTTTCGCCCCGGGGTGATTTTCGGGGGTCAGGATTCCCGGATTCGTTACAGGAGGAGGTATCAAAGACGTATTTCGATCGGGATGCCGGTGAAGGATCCTGGAAAGTCCAAAAATAAATAATAGGATAAGTATTCCGATGAAAACAGCCAAACCTTTTTTCCCATGCCGCTCTCGCTTTGATGCGGAGGGTTGGAAAATCTGGTTGAAATTCTGGATCGGGTGGACATGGAAGGATTCATCAGGGAAAGCTTTTTCAATCTCGGACTGAAAATGCTGGATCAAATTGTTCCCGTCGATTCCCAGCATTTCGGCATATCCCCGGATATGTCCCTTGGCATAAATGAGGCTTGGATAGATCGACCATTCGGAATTTTCGATCGCCATGATCCAGCGAGGTCCAATCCGGGTCACCCTATCGATATCTTCGTAAGAGATTCCCTTTTTCTCACGAATGTACGAAAGAAATTCGCCGATCGTCAGCCTGCCACTTTCCTGGATCTCGCTTTCCAGAAATTTCAGATCGCCCTGCTCTAACACTTTCTGCCCCTCATGGAGCTCTTCGTCACTCACGGATCACCTTCTTCCTCCAACAAATTTTCCGTGGTTGCGTTTTCGCTTCCTTCACAGACCTTATGGCAGTTTGCTGATGTAATTTCTCGCCTTAACGCTTTCAGGGGAATCGGGATCGAGGCGAACGACCTCCCGGAATGCCAAAAGAGCTTTTTGCTGGTTCTCGAGCTTCAGGTAAATTTTTCCCAATTCATAATAGGGACGGGGAAACTGTGGGGCAATGCGAACAACGGTCGAAAATTCGAGAAGTGCTCCTTTATAGTCACCTCGGGTCATCAAGAGCTTTCCGAGCCAGAAATGGGCGGCAACATCCTGTTCGTTCCGAAGGATCGCCTTCGAAAAAGCCTCCAGTGCACTGTCAGGATCATTGAGGGCGAGATAGGTTTGCCCAAGATTGACAAGTGGATGTTCCGGCGTACGGTAAAGCGGATCGGTCAAAGCCTTTTGAAAATAACGAATGGCTTTATGATACTTCTTTTCATTGTATGAGATGAGTCCCAGATAGTTGTATGCGGCCGCCTTTCGATCCGTCCCTACCATCGATTTCCTGAATTCCGTCCGAGCATCCTTATAGTCGTGCATCAAATAATACACATGACCGAGCGCATAATGAACCTTGCCCGACCCCGGGTTTAGATGGCTCGCATATTCAAATTCCCAATACGCATCCTGGATTTTCTTGGCATTGAGGTTCCGGAGCCCCGCTTCATAATGTTCAAGAGCCAAATGTCGGTTTTTATCGGAAACGGACCCGGCACACCCCGATCCCGCCATAAAGATAGTCATCGCAATCCCGCATGACAGTCGGGAGAAAAATGATCGCCCCGGCATTTACTGGGACCCGTCCGAACGCAGAATCGGTGCGAGAGAACGGTAGGACGTCAGATCCGAAAATTCCTGAAGCCTTCGGGAAACATCCGGGGGCTTCAGATTTTCGATTCCGCGGGAACTGAAGTCCGAAACGCAAAAAGACGCCATCGCCGATCCGATCACGATACTTTGCCTCAACCGGTCGTTGGAGCGGTCCTCATGTCGCGTGAGATAGCCTATGAAGCCACCGGCGAAAGAATCTCCGGCTCCCGTCGGATCCCGAACATCCTCGAGAGGATATGCCGGAGACGCAAAGATGGACTTGCCTTCAAACACGAGCGAACCGTACTCTCCCCTTTTAATAATGACCGTTTCCGGTCCCATATCCTGGATCACACGGGCCGACTGGACAAGACTGAACTGCCCGGAGAGCATTCGGGCCTCTCCTTCATTGATTGTCAGGATACCAATCCGTTTCAGGACCTTGAGGAGGGAGTTTTTTTTTGTTTCGATCCAATAATTCATCGTATCAAGGACGACGAGGGAGGGGGCTTTTTCAAGATCGTCCAGAATACGGCCCTGTATATCCGGGTCGATATTCGCCAGGAACAGCGTATCGATGTCCTGGTATGACTTCCGTATATCGGGATTGAACGACAACAGGCAATTCAAGTCGGTCTTCAACGTATGCGCCGTATTGAGATCGTAAGTGTATTCCCCGCTCCACGAAAAAGTCAGCTCGGCCGACTTTTCGATTCCCCTGACATCCACTCCGTGACGGTTCAAAACGGAAAAGCCGTCCGGAGGATAGTCCCGGCCGACCACGGCGACGAGGCCAACTTCCGTCCAGTAGGATGCCGAAAGACCCGCATAGAACGCGGATCCTCCCAATGCATTTTTTACCTCTCCGAACGGAGTGCGGATATTGTCCAAAGCCACGGTTCCGACAATAACCAGTTTGGGCAAAGAAACACCTTCTTTCCTTTATTGGCACAACCCAAGGAAGCGAAGTCTGTCCAACGTCTTCCCGGGAATTCGTTTGGGATCTGTGATCAGGGCGTTTTCCGAAGTTTTTCCACACGTACAGGCGAGTCGGGAGGGAACATTCCGGAGTGCGTGGAGAAGGATCTCGTTCGCACTCTTGACGTTCTGGTTCATGATCCGTATGACTTCCTGAACCGTGACCATATCGTGACCCGGATGCCAGCAATCGTAATCGGTCGCCAACGCCAACGTTGCGTAGCAAATCCCGATTTCCCGGGCAAGACGCGCTTCCGTAGCATTCGTCATGCCGATGACGCTGGCCCCCCAGCTTCTGTAAAGGTTGGATTCCGCCCGTGTCGAAAACGCCGGTCCTTCCATGCAGATATACGTGCCCCCCGCATGATATGAAAGGTCCAGATCCTTGCAGCTCTTTCCCAAAACTCCGGAAAGCTCCGGGCAGATGGGATGACCGAACGGCGTATGTCCGACGGCACCGGATCCATAGAATGACATCGGCCTTTGACGGGTGAGATCGATGAAATCGTCGATAACGACCATGTCTCCCGGTACGATCTCCTCTTTCAGGGATCCCACGGCGGACACGGAAAAAATCCGCTTGACGCCCAGAGACTTGAGACCGGCGAGATTGGCCCTGTAATTGATCTCCGTTGGTAGATAGCGATGTCCCTTGCCGTGCCGAGATAGAAAAACGACGGGAATACCTTCGACGTTTCCCATGATATAAGGGTCGGAAGGAATTCCCCAAGGGGTTTCGACGACCCGTTCCTCTTGAACGACAAGCCCATCCATTTGATACAGTCCCGACCCACCGATGACTCCAATGGGGCCTTCAACGGAAGGCTTTTTCAAAGGACCGGACGTTTTTCTGACCGATTTTGCCACCGCCACCTTTTCCATTCCTCCAAAGCTTCATTTCCGCTACATTAGCCCAAAAAACAACACATTATATTCACAGACGCGGGAAAAGGCCAAACACGCATTCGGATCCGACTCCCCGATGGTGATATACCCTCCGATCCGAAAGACGATATGGGCGAAAGATCGGCTCGAATGCAGGTGACTTCCTGGCCCGCCAGGATTACACCGATGTCGAATTGCCGATCCATTCAACGGGGGTCATATGACGGAACCAGGTCATTTGACGTTTCGCGAATTGACGGGTTTTTCTCTGCACGATAGCGATCGTATCCTCGAGTCCTCGTTTTCCCTTCAGGCAATCCAGCACTTCAGGGTATCCCAGACTCCGGAATGCCGGATCCTCCGGTGCGCATCCGTTGGCCAAAAGTTGCTGGACCTCCTCGCACCATCCCCTCTGCATCATCGAGACGACGCGTTTGTCGATTCTCTCACACAACGCGTGTCGTCCAGGATCCAGGCCGACTATTCTATTGAAAGGGACACCTTTCAGCGAACGTGAGGCAAAAAGCTTTGTCGGAGGAATCCCCATCCATTCCGAAAGCCAAAGCGACCTCATCACGCGATATCGATCAGACACGGAAAGGCTTTTTGCCCGATCAGGATCGCGCCTTGTCAGTTCTTCATGCAATTCTTCCGCTGTTTTCGATCCCCATAAATCAAAAAATGATTTTTTCAAAAGTAGATCCTCGTCCGGAAGTTCAAGAATTCCAAACAGGAGCGAACGTATATATAACCCGGTACCTCCGACCAAAACGACCTTTTTCCCCCGCGACTTCACATCCAAAATGGCAGTCCGGGCTTCCCTGCAAAATGTCCCGGCGCTATAGCTCTGGTCCGGATTTAAAATATCAATGAGATGATGTGGAACCGCATTTAAGATATCCCGGCTTGGTTTCGCAGTGCCGATTTCAAGCCTTCTATATATTTGACGGGAATCTGCAGAAACGACCTCGGCATTGTTTTTCAATGCCCATTCCGTTGCCCAAACGGTTTTGCCCGAAGCCGTAGGGCCGACCACGACAAGATCGATAGAAGTCACGTCCTGTGAAACCATTTTTCAAAAATCTCCCTGGAAGCATGGAGAATCGTGGGACGGCCATGAGGACAACTGAAGGGATATTCGGTCTTGAGGAGAATGCGGACGAGTCTTTCTCCATCCTCCGATGACAACGTGTGGTTGGCCCTCAAACTCTTGTGGCAGGCCAGGGTCATAAGAGTTTCATCGATCCGGTCCGACCTGACGAGCGGCCATTCAAACTGATGGCTTGTTTCCGACAATTCCTGGAGGAGGGCCGCAGGATCCTCCCCTTCCAGTAAAGCGGGTATTCCCGACACCTTCAAGGTTTCCGGCCCTTGGATATCCAGATCGAACCCCAGGTGGTCCAACTCTCCCAACCGGGATTCGATCCGGCCAACTTCAAGACCGGTCATGCGAACGGTCTGGGGAAAAAGAAACGGTGATGCCAAGATCCGGCCCTCCGAAATCGCCTTGCGGAAAGAATCGTAGCGAATTCTTTCGTGTGCGGTGTGTTGATCCACCAATACGAGTTCTCCGTCGAACAGAAAAAGGAGAAAGGTTTGGTACACCTGAGCGACGAACGAAACGTGCGACGGGGTGGAGTCGCGAAGCGGGAAAGGAGCGGGAGGCATGGATCGCAACAGATCTGGAATGTCACGCAGATTGGCCTTTGCATGCGTCGTGAATGTATCCTTCTTTTGGGGAAAGAGTCCTTGTTTCCGGGATCCATAATCGGTTTTCCCCTCTTCGATTGCCCGAAACGGCGTTTCCGATCCCGCGGCCTCCACTGACTCCCGCCTGTCGAGGCTTTCGACAGGGACGGAATACGGCGTTACCGAAACCTTATTATCCGCCAAAAAGTATTCGAATGCTTCCTTTACGGCCCTCCTGACAAGCGGAAAAAGCCTTTCGGGGTCGAGGAAGCGGACTTCCCTTTTTGTCGGATGAACGTTGATGTCAACCCTGCCGGGATCAAGATTGAGCCATATCCAGACTCCAGGAAAAACATCCTTTTGAATAAAGCCTGAAGATCCCTGGGTGATTGCCTGAAAAAATGGAGGGTGGCGGATCCAGCGGCGATTAAGGATGACGTGCTGGTATTGACGGTCCCGGCGAGACCGGTCAGGACGCAGGACCTCGGCTTCCAGCCGCAGACCTTCCCCTTCCAGGATCACCGAATGAAGATCCTCTTCTCCCAGGGATGAATAAAGGTCCAGTAGTCGCAGTTTCGCTGTTTCTCTTTTGGAGAGCGAAAGGAGGACGCGATTTTGAGTCGACAATTGGAACTGGATTTCCGGATGCCCTAAGGCAATATGGGAGAGTGTTTCAAGGATCTGAGCTTGTTCGGTCGCTGCGGATTTGAGAAATTTGAATCGGACGGGAAGCGAACGAAACAGGTTCCGGACTTCAATGACCGTACCGTGTGGTCCTATCCAGTCTTTCTGGACGGGATCGTTTCCAGGACCGATCCAGTACTCTCCCCCGGGACCGTCCGGGCGGGAGAACGTCCTAAGACAGACATCCGCGACCGAAGAGATCGAAGAAAGCGCTTCCCCTCGAAATCCCATGGAACGGATCCGGAAAAGATCCTCGAAACAGTCGATCTTGCTTGTCGCATGTCGATGAAAAACGAGGGGAAGGTCCTCGCGATCGATCCCTTCCCCGTTATCCGTGACGATGATCCCACCACGACCGCCCTCCTCTATGGCAACGGATATCCGGTCGGCACCCGAATCGATGCTGTTTTCGACCAGTTCCTTTACGACCGAGGCGGGACGCTCAACAACTTCTCCTGCGGCGATCTGGTTGATAACTTCGGAAGGAAGTTCCCGGATCCGGCTCACAGGTCATTCGAGACGAGACAAGCGTCTCTTCGCAAGTTCGTCGAGTTGCCTGTCGAGCGGAAAAAGTTCAATGACCCTACGATAATTATGAATGGCTTCTTTTTTCTTCCCGAGAAGTTCGTAAGCACGAGCCATCTTGAAATATGCGATCGCTCGTTTCGGACTGTCTTGATATTTCGTGATCACCCGATTGTAAGAATCGATCGCATTCGTAAAATTCTTCATGTTGAAATCGGACTGCCCGACCCAAAACTGTGCCGAAGAGGAGAGATGGGAACCGGGAAATTGAGACACGACCTCCCCAAACTCCTTCTTCGACAGATCGTAGTGCCCCTTCTGGTAATCGTTCATCGCCTGCCTGTAGAGAATCTCCGGAGATTGTAGGCTGGCTGAGGGGGCAGGAACGGGGACAGGAGCTGGCGGGGTCATTACGTTCCCGGGAATGGTTGTTCCGGGTGTCGGCTGTGGGCCTGGCTTTGAAACATTAGACTGGTTGAGAAGCTTTAATTGGGCGTCCTGAGTGTCGATCTTTTCCATCAGCTGGTCAAGGCGGTGGTCGATGACATCAAGCCGACCCCTCAACGTGGCGATCCTTGCCTTCTGATGGTCCAGCCGGGTTTCGATGTCCGCAAGCTGCTCATTCACCTGCGAGCCTGCGCCTCCCGAGGAAACCTGACCCATCTTCTGAATCTTCATCGTGTTCTGATCTACCTGGGCCTTGAGGTCGGCCATGTCCACCGACGACGCGCAACCCGTAAGGGCCAGAGTGAACGAACAGACGAGGATCCCAGCCGAAGTCTTCCCGAGGATCATAGATTCGCCCTTTCCAAATGGTGACGTTGAGTGCTTCCCGCGTGAGCCAAGTATTACCGGATCGCCCAAACCGGGGTGATGACCGATCGAGGGAATGTTCCGAGACGATGCTCGTGGGATCCGTCCATAAACATTTTTTCCAGGTAGCTGTGACCCTTGACCTGGTGCGTGAATATGAGCGTTCTCCCGTCGGGAGACCAATCCGGACTGTCATCCTGTCCCGGACCATGGGTGATCTGGACGTGCTTTCCCCCTTCGGGAACTGTGAGGCATATCTTAGGACGATGATTCTCGTTCATGCAAACATACGCGATTAAATCCCCTTGGGGCGACCACGAAGGGGAAACATTGTAGAACCCTGAAAACGTGATCCGGTGAATATTTGAACCGTCCGAATCCATCACAAATATCTGTGGATGTCCGTCACGGTCCGAGACAAAAGCCATTTGATTCCCATTGGGAGACCACGAAGGGGAGAGGTTATTGTTTCGGGTAAATGTCAACTGCTCGAAATGACGGTCTTTGAAATTGTACTCGTATATCTCGGTATGTTGGGATAGATCGCTTTTCGAAAGGGCCATGGCCAGTTCCTTCCCGGAGCGCGTCAGGGATGGCGTGATATTCAGACCCGAAAACCGGGCCAAGGGAGAACGCCTTCCCGTCGTCAGATCGTACCTGAGAATCTGGGGCGACTGATGGAGGTAGGATGTGTAGATGATCGAATGCAAACCCAGGGACCACGCCGGAGAATAGGCCAAAACCCGATCGTATGTCAGACGATGGAGCCCTTCTCCATCGAAATCCATGGTGTAGAGATCGTATCCATAGCGCTTATTCTTCCCTATAAACGCGATTTTCCCTTCGGCAACCCCCTTGAACCCTGTGAACTGATAGATGATTTCGTCGACAAAACGGTGTACGACAACCCGAACGTTTCCCGATGTCGTGTATTGTTTTGAAAGCAAGGCCGAACCGTTCACCGGATCCCGGACGACTCCGATCAGATGCGTCCCTTCCCCGTCCCGAATGAACTGGGCGCCGATAATCCCTTCGATTCCGATTCCGGCAAGTGTTCGTGAACTTTCGCCGGTTACAATCATGTTGGAGAGGCTCTTTTTCACGGGATTCGACAACGCTTCGATTTCAAAATATCCTGACTCCCTCAGGTCTTTGAGGATCAGGTCTGAAGCATACGCGGTTTCCTTCGAAAGCAGTCCCCGCGAGCCCAGAGGCACGTATGCAACCTTAAAGAACAATGCGGTCTGGTTCGAAATGACACTCAGGTCAATGGCATTGCCTTTGGCAAGGAATACCCCCAGAAAGATCGTGCCGAATGCCAAGACCGGCACGAGTATTCTAATCGTTCTGGACGAACGATCAAGGACCATCGAAAACACCTCCATGGGGGGTCGCTTCCAGAGTCACTGTGACAACCTCTTTTTCTTTTTTAAATCCGGATGGAAATGGGGGAAAAGGGATCGAACGAAGTATCGCCATACGAACAGCATCGTCAAATAACGCATTTCCGGACCCCGACTCAATGGTGGGCGGTCCTTCAAGATCCCCCTCTTTTTTCAAAACAAATCGGATCGTCGCCTTCAGACCTTTTGTTCCGGGTGGCGGAAACCAGTTCGACTTGATCCTCGAAATGAGGAGATGTTCCAGATATGTCGGAAAAGCCTGCCCCTGAATATCCATTTTGACCGGCATGGGATTCGGGTTTGGGACCGGGTTGGCCTTCGCCACGTCATTCGACGTGACCGCCTTAGGCTTGGCAACAGCGTGAACTGGCTTTTTCCGAGAAACCGGACGGCTTTTCACAACCTTATTTTTTGGCGTGACCTTGGGTTTCGTTTTCAACTGATGCTTTTTTGAGACTGATTTTTTTGGTTTCTTGTCCCGGACTGGAAGGATAGCATGCCGTTCCACTTTTACCCTGTGATGTTCCTCATTGCGCACTTGCGGCTTGATTGTTGGTTTCGCAGGAACAACAGGAGGAGAAGGCTTTTCCGGAGACTTTGTCTTTTCGAGACGATCTGCGGAAACCAATTCGACAGTTGTTGCAATTGGAAATCCCTTCGGCCTTGTGTCCCGATAGAGAAGAAGAGCAACAACAATCAGAAAATGCAAAAAGAGGGATGAAAAAATGAACCAAGCAGGGGAGATCCCTCCGACCCTTCGGGACTGGGAGTGGATCACCTATAGCTAACCTGACTTCTGCGGAACGGGCATAGTCACCATTCCCAAACGGTCGATACCGGCCTGTTTGACCAAATCCATCAGGTGAACGACTGTTCCGTAATCCACTTTGCGATCCGCTTTCAGGTAAACGATGACCCGCTTGTCTTTCTTATAGTAACTGGAAAGGATGGATTTTACGTCTTGCCAGGCAACTTTGTGTCCGCCGATATAGACGGAATTTCCATGGGTGATAGAGATGATAACCTTTGGGACAGGCTTTTTCAGACTGTTCGTTGCGGTTTTAGGAAGGTTGATTTTGAGTCCGCGGTACAACAGAGGCGTAGCAAGCATGAAAATGATCAGAAGAACGAGCACGACGTCGATAAACGGGACCATATTGATTTCCGACAACATATCTTGGCGCTTAGATTGCAAGTCAAACTTCATCAGTCCTTCCATCTTTCTTCAGCGACAACGTTCAGCATTTCAAGAATGAACGTATCTGAAAGAGCTTGCATCTGGCGAATTTTCTGAAGGAAGTAATTATAAAAAATGACGGCCGGAATGGCCGTGAAAAGGCCAGCCGCAGTCGTTACGAGTGCATCGGCGATCCCGGGGGCTACCGAGGCGATGCTGGCAGACGCTTGGTGGCTGATATCGCGAAATGCGTGGATAATGCCCCATACTGTCCCGAACAGTCCCACAAACGGAGAAATATTTGCCGTTGTCGCAAGAACGGGGAGGTAGCTTTCCAGTCTTCCCTGCTCTTCCTGGCTCGCCTGGACCAATGTCCGGTGAATCACTTCAAGGTCCATGTCGGAGGTTTTTCCTCCAGTGACCATCAACCGGTCCTTGATCGACATGACCTTTTCGAAACCCGATCGGAAGATGAAAGCGAGATTTGATTTTCTATATTCGCCAGCCTCTTGATAGAGTTTCGAAAAACGGTCCGTCCGCTTGAACGCCTTTACAAAGAGCTTGTTTTCCTTGGTCGACTTGGTAACCACGTAAAATTTGTAAAGAACAATGCCCCAGCTTAAGGCGGAAAGAAACAGGAGTGTGGCCAGTACAGCCTCGGCCATCAGGCTTACTTGGGAAATAAAATTGAAAAGGGTCATCGGTGTCTTTCTGGGGAAGGGAGAGTGGTTGGAAATCCATTCAACACAGGGTCGGCACCAAATGGAAATGTCTGGAAATCAGATTGCTCGGCATGTCGTTCCTGGCCGGTCGATCGCGTGCTCGGTTCCCCGAGCCGCACACGCAGACTTGCCAGCCTAAAGGGACACATACATTGGCGGGGCCGACGGGGCTCGAACCCGCGACCTCTGGCGTGACAGGCCAGCGTTCTAACCAGCTGAACTACGGCCCCGAAACGTTCGCGTCCATAAACACCGCACCATGATAGTCAAGTTTCCTCGGGCAATCAAGAGCCAGAAGGCGACTTTTCCCACTTTATATCTCTCAGTTTATACTTGATTCCGTCTTTTCCAGAATGACATAATCCCGATGATGATCACTCACACCCATTTTCGGGTCCGTTATTCCGAAACGGACGGACAACGGCGGGCTCACCATTCCCATTACCCCGTCTGGTTTGAAATGGGAAGAGCGGATTTTTGTCGAAACATCGGCTTTGATTACAAAAAACTCGAAGACGGGGGTTCTTTTCTCGTCGTTGCCAAACTGGAATGCGTCTACAAGACACCCCTTGAATACGATGAACCCGTGTCCGTGGAAACGACGCTTAGCGTGGCGACACGCAAGGTTCTGACATTCAAATACAGGGTCTTGAACGAACGCACAGGCACATTGGCAGGAGAAGGGCAAACGATTCTCGTTTGCATCGATCGGGAAGGAAGGCCTACTTCCCTTCCTTCTCCAGTCTTTCAAACGTTGAAGGACGCAAGCTCCCACGCATTCGAACATTCTATGCCCCACCATGAAACGGGCGGATAGCTCAGTCGGTAGAGCGCAGCTCTTACACAGCTGATGTCGCAGGTTCGATCCCTGTTCCGCCCACCATGCCATGGAACCCGGCCGGCCCGCTGCCGAAGAACATCCCTTTGCCATGCTTTGTGGCTTCCAAGAGAAATCTTAGCCGATGTCTTTCTCCAGAATCATTGATATCGGTCACATTTCCGCCACAGAACCGGCATCAAAAAGTCCACAGCACCGACCAACCCCTACGCCACAAAATTAAGAGAGGGATCAAACCGATGGGCCAGAAAAACAGAAAGAACCAGGATACCAAAACCAAGAAAATCTCTTACGGCGCGCAGGCAATCGCGTCAAATCATCTGGAACGTTGGCCGAATCCAACCCCGGACATCCCCTACGAGACCCAAATGTCCTTTCCCGAGTTCACATGCCTGTGTCCGCGGTCCGGATACCCGGACTTCGCGGTAATCCGGATCCGGTTCCGTCCTGCCGGATATATCGTCGAACTCAAATCCCTGAAACTCTACCTGAACAGTTATCGGGACGTCCCTATTTCCCATGAAGAATCGACCGCAAAAATTTATCGGGACCTCCAAGAACTTCTCAGCCCGCACTTTATCGAAGTGGTCGGAGATTTCAATGTCCGGGGTAATCTGAAGACCGTCATTACGTTCCATTCAGACATGAGCCAGACACCCTCCAAACCTTAGCACCGCATAAACAAGAGGAACGCGGTCCGTTACCGGCGCTTCGGTTCACTTTTCGGGTTCAGTATGGATGGTACGGACAATTGATGAGCGGGATATCAGGAATGTGTCCCGATTTGGAAACGGGGAAGCACGAACGCGACACCGGGAAGAGACCGGTCACACGGTCACATGGTGGGCGATGGATACCTGCCATAGGATAAGGCCTAACCCCAAAAGACCGAAAAATCCATGTGAAAAGGTCAAAAAACGCAGCATCTTCCTGCCACCCAAACCTCTGATCAATAAAGAACCTCCGAACAATGCCGAAGTCCCCAGGCTCAACAGTCCCCAATCCATGTATGGAAGGGGCCCCGTGATGAAACAACGGGCGACGATCATAAGCAAACCGGTCATGGCGAGCGTCGGATGTACAAAACCGAGAACCCGCGGAAAATCCTTGCGGAAGAACTCGAAACCAAAGAGGGCCAAACCGAACAGGGCACCAAGCGTAAGAAACACACTTCCAACCGTCAATAGCCCTCTATCCAATCGTCACCTCATCGTTATCCGGAAAATCCTGCATTGCGGAAAACACCAACTCCTCGAACCGTGTCATGAATCGACTTTCATATCGTGGGCCAAGAGAATCGCTTCGGCGATCTCTTTCATTGATTTCCGGATATTCATGCTTTTCTTCTGGAGCAACCGGTAGGCCTCGTCTTCCGTAATCCGGTGAATTTTCATCAGTATGCCCTTGGCACGATCGATTTTCTTCCGACTTTCCAGGGCTTCTTCCATTTCGAGCGTTTTCTGCAAGAGTCCAGTGTTTTCCCAGGCGATTGCCGCCTGATTGGCGACGGTCTGCAATACCTTGATCTCATCCTTGGAAAAATGATGGGGTCTGCTCGTATAGACGTTAATCACTCCAATCGCCCGATTCTTGATCATCATGGGAACGGACAGGAGCGAGACAAGATTTTCCTTCCGTGCCAGATCCTTGAAGGAGTATCTCGGATCTTTCTGGACATCTTCGGTCTGGATGGGCGATCCGTCCCGAAACGCAACCCCCGAGATGCTTTCCCCGATCCTGATCGGGGGTTTGTTACGGTAGTCCTGGGAGAGCGTCTGGGTCGCACGGATGACAAGCCCCTGCTCTGGATCGTAGATCATGATCGAACAAAGCGTTGAATTCGTCATTTCGGCTGTCACGGTCACGATCAGATGCAGGATTTCTTCAAGGTACCGGTCGGAGGTGATGGACTGGCTCACCTGGGAAAGCGCCTCTATCTGGCGGGCCTTCTTCCGGGCGTCCTCGAAGAGAAGGAGATGCTGGATCACCAGGGACATTTCTTGGGCGAGCAAGGTCAATAACTCAAGTTCCCCCTCGGATGGGATGAACACTTTCCTGAACTGGAAGTTGATCACACCCAGAAGCCGGTCGCGGGCGACGAGGGGAATGGAAAGAAAGGCTTCGTACTGGTCTTCCTGAAGAGACTGGAACATTTTAAACCTCGGATCTTCCGAAGCCCTTTCGGGGATGATCACGGGCGACATCTCCCGGGCCGCCCACCCCGTCACCCCCTCCCCTATCTTCAAAGTAACATGCCCGATCGCGCTCGGAAAAAGGTGCGACGAAGCCCTGAGAACCAATCCGTCCCCTCCATCATCCAGAAGATAGATGAACGCGCAGTCGAAAGGGAGTATATCCCTGGAAAGACGAATGACCTGTTCCAGCAATTCATCCAGAGATGCCTCGCTATGGGTGATCCGAAGCAATCCCCTTAAAAGCTGGAGCTCTTTCATCATTTCATTCGGAACGTGGGATGCCGTATTTCCCGAATTTTCCTCATGATTTTTCATTTAGGCTCCGTCATTCGCGATCTCCTGTCATCGATCCTTCGAGCTTAAAGGACCAATCCCGCAGGAAGTTCCCGGGTATCGTAATCCCGTGACTGGATGACACGACCGGGTGAAACAGGAAGGATCAGAGTCACTTTTCCGTCACGTGTCTTCTTATCGTTCTTGAGAAAGGGTTCGATCTCAGGATACGAAACGGCGCCCGGCCATTTTACGGGAAGCCGGGCTTTGGCCAGGAGGTCCCGGATAATTTCAAATGTCCCTTTTTCGGTTATCCCCAGCTTTTCTCCGATGCGGGTTACAGAAAGCATCCCCAAGGCAACGGCTTCTCCGTGAAGAATCCCTTCGTAGCCCAAAGCGGCTTCCAGCGCATGACCGAAGGTATGCCCGAAATTGAGATCCATCCGCAATCCGGCTTCTTTCTCATCTTTTGAAACGATGTCTCCCTTGTCCCGAACCGACATCTGTATCGCCGGAAACCAGATGTCCGGATCGAAAGACTCATCCGAAAGGTCGATCAGGTGCCGGTCGAGGTACGACAGAAGCTCGGAGTCCCCGATCAGGGCATACTTGATGACCTCTGCGAGCCCGGATCGGCGGTCTCTGATCGATAGCGTCCCCAAGGTACCGGGGTCGATCCAGACCGCCTTCGGAGGATAGAATGTTCCAATGAGGTTCTTGCCTTCGCGATGATCAACACCGGTTTTTCCGCCAATCGAGGAATCAACCTGCGCGACAACCGTGGTCGGAACGTGAATGAGAGGGATGCCCCTCAGAAGAACGGAAGCGGTAAATGCCCCCATGTCCCCGACGACGCCGCCCCCCACGATCAGAAACGGATTTCGCCTTTCCCATTTGGCTTCGAGAAAATGATCGAGACATCGCGAAACCGATGTAAGATTTTTATAGGACTCCCCTTCAGGAAAATCAAAGTTAATAATTTCAAAACCCGATGACCGTAATTTTTCACCCAGTCGATCGGCATGAAAGCGACGCACCGTAGGATTGGAAATCAGGCCGACCCGGCAATAGTCAAGCCCGAGACCCACGAGTTCCTCCGGAATTTTTGCCAAAGACCCGTTTTCGATACAAACAGGATAATCTCCCGCCTGTGAACGGATCGTTCTCGAATCCCTCTTCACCTGAATCATGACTTTTCCGAATGCATGATCTTCATGGGTTCGGAGCCTTCAAGACAACGGGAAATAGCCTGTACAGCCTGTCCAATTCCCATGCTCTCGGTATCGATCACATAATGTGCCACCTCTTCGTAAAGAGGCGCCCGTACGCTCAAGACGCTTTTCACCTCTTCCTCAAGAGAGGAAAGTTCGGTGAGACGCGGTCTTTGGCCGGAGGATCCGTGAAGGCGGGAAATCAGTTGGTCCGTTGGAACCCGCAGATAGACGACGACTCCATTCTTCCTCAAAAACGTACGATTTCCATGGGACAAGACAACTCCCCCTCCTGTGGCAATGACACCTGAAGGAAGACTCTGAATGGTTTCAAGAATCCGGGTTTCGATCTCACGAAACAACGGTTCTCCCCTCGCTCTCCAGAAATTCGCGATAGAATCCCCGATATGCTCTTCGATCAGACGGTCCGTATCGTAAAAGGGAAGATCCAGCCTGCGGGCGAGCGCATGACCGATAGTCGTCTTTCCGGCTCCCCGTGCTCCGACCAATATGATATGGGAACCTGCATGCCTGCTGCCCACGGAAGCCATCGAATTTATTTTCTATTCCACCGGATGGAATTCCTCGTTTCCGACGCATGGAAATGCGCCAGGAACTCCTCCACGGAATCCCCCCCGAATTTTTCGGATACCGCCTGAGCCAATGTAAGGCACGCCATCGCTTCCGAAACGACGGAGGCCGCGGGTACCGCACAGATGTCCGAGCGTTCGATCGTTGCCGGAGCCGATTTCCCTGTACTAAGATCGACTGATGGAAGCGGTTCGTACAGGGTCGAGATCGGTTTCATGGCAACACGGACCACTAGGGGCTGTCCATTTGAAACGCCGCCTTCGACGCCACCGGCGTTATTTCTCGAACGCACGATCTCTGTCGCTCCTTCACCCGTTATGAACGGGTCGTGGACCTGGGATCCAAACCTCCGCGAAGATTCGAAGCCGAGACCTATCTCGACCCCCTTGATGGCCTGGATACTCATCATGGCCCTTGCCAAGGCGCCGTCGAGTCTCTGGTCCCATTGAACATAGCTTCCCAGCCCGACAGGAAGCGGATTCGTGCGGACTTCAAGGATCCCTCCCAGCGTGTCTCCCGCTTTTTTCGCTTCCCTGATGGCTTCGACCATTGAAGCGGAGACCGCAGGATCGGGGCAAAAAACCTCCGATCCCATGACCATTTCCCTTAGGCGCTCGAGATCCCCGAGAAGCTCCTCTGAGATGGGAGCGGGGATTTCGACCTGCCCTATCCGGAGGACATACGAACAGACTTCGATGCCGAGAAGAGCAAGATATCGCCGGGCGATACCGCCCAGCGCGACCCTGGTCGCCGTCTCCCGTGCACTGGCACGTTCGAGTACATTACGCAAATCCTGATGGGCGTATTTCACGGCGCCGGCATAATCCGCATGCCCGGGCCGCGGAACATGTACGACCCGGCCCGGTTCCCCTTCCCGCGGGTTGGGATCCATATCCACATCCCAGTTCCGGAAATCTCGATTCTCGAGTACCACCGTGATCGGGGATCCCAAAGTTTTTCCCCTCCGGACCCCGGACAGGAATCGAACCTCATCGGTTTCGATTTTCATCCTTCCGCCGCGTCCGTAACCCATTTTTCTGCGGGAAAGATCGTGCTGCAACATATCGACCGAAAGATCCATCCCCGCGGGAATACCTTCTATAATCCCAACCAACGCAGGTCCATGGGATTCTCCCGCCGTCACGAATCGGATCATGAATTGGATTCTCCTGACTTCAGAGCCATTACGGCATCATCGGCATCATGGGCATTCCGCCTCCCGAAGCTCCGCCACCAGGTTTGCTCGTATCGGGGCCCAAAACTTTTTTCTTCTTCTGAGGCATCAGGTGAAGTGTCACGCCAAGCAACGACTGAAAATCCGCCCCCAGATATGCCGTCTCCACGACGTGCATCCCTTTTCCGGGAACAAAATCCACTTGTTCGACATGAGCATGCCGGACAAACGTCCGTACCCGTTTCAAAACGGCGGGTTTCCGGTCCAGTGCGTTGCCGACCGTTTCCGAATTGGTCAGTGGAAGCTTTCGGATTTGGTCCATTAACGACTCTTCAGCCATTTCCCTCGCTGACAGATAAGCCAGAAGCCGTTCGGTACCGTCAAAACGGGTATCCGGGGTCATGGGTTTTAAGGAATCGGCATGCAACACACGTCCCGACCACGGAAGCTCGTAGGAATAGATAGGCTTTTTCTTCGGAGCCGAAGAACATCCCGATAGGGAAAAAAGGACCACGGAAAGGAGACAGATGCCGTAAACCATGAACGTGACGGACTCCCGACGTGATCGTGTCGACAATCGTTCTTGATCTCTCATTTTTCGATGTCCCTATGAATGACTCTGATCGCGTACCCCTTGTTTTCAAAACGTTCTTTCAACGATTCCGCAATGGCCACCGACCTGTGTCGCCCCCCGGTGCATCCTATGCCAAGCGTGAGGAACGTCCTGCCTTCCTCGATATACTGAGGCAAAAGGTAGGAGAGATATTCCTCTGTCCTGTCGATAAATGGTGTCCCTCCCTGGGAAAGAACCATTTCACGGACGTTTACTTCCAGTCCCGTCAAGGATTTCAGTTCCGGCACATAGTTCGGATTTGGAAGGAAGCGCACATCCAGAACAAGGTCGCAGTCGATCGGAATACCATATTTAAAGCCGAACGACATAAGGAAAAGTTTAAGGGTTTCACCGGTTTCGCCTTTTCCATAATATTTTTTCAGAATCGATTTGAGTTCGGAAACCCGAAGATCCGACGTGCCTATAATCCGGTCCGCCCTTGTCCTGAGGGGCTCCAGTTTTTCGCGTTCTTCCCGGATCGCCTCGACGACAGGGGCTCCTTCGTTCCTTAGCAGCGGATGCGGTCTGCGCGTTTCCGAAAAACGACGGATCAGCTCATTGTCGTCCGCCTCGAGAAAGATGAGCTCGACATTGGGGTGACGACTTTTAAAATCTTCAAAAAACTTCAAGAAGAGGTCCAGGAACCCTCGTTCCCGAATATCAATTCCCACCGCCACATGCGTCATTTCCGGAACATGGTGCGTCACGAGATCCGAAAACGTCGGAAGCAACGGGGGCGGGAGATTATCGACGCAAAAATATCCCAAGTCCTCCAGTGCATGGATGGCATGGCTTTTCCCTGCGCCCGAAAGCCCGCTGACAAAAAGAAAATATGCCTTTCCCACGACGTATCGTACCTCGAATAGGCTTTCCGGATTCAGTCCGGCTGTATTTGCCCCAGGCTTCCATCTCTGCGACGGTATAGGACCCGAAGCGTTTGGGATTCAACATCCGTATAGAGGAAAAAATCCTTGTCCAGCAGTTCCATCTGGAGGATGGCATCGTCCAGGTTCATCGGCTTGACCGGGAAGCGCTTGGTCTTGACCAGGGACGGAAGAGGCCTTTGCGGAGCCGCCCCTGCATCGCCAAGGGCTTTTCCTCCGGCGGGGTTTCCTTCTCGGGCGAGGCGAATTTTTTCCTTGAATCGCACGAGTTGTCGTTCGAGCTTGTCGGTGGCCAGGTCGAGGGATCCATAGAGGTCATTCGTTACGGATTCGGCGTGGATGAGTCTTCCATTGGCATGGAGGGTCACTTCGACTTTTTGTCGAAATTTCTCGACTGAAAGAATCACGTCGGCACGGGTATTTTCCGGAGCGAGTTTATTCAAAATATCCAGTTTCTCCTCGATCCTTCCCCGCATGGCATCGGTAAGATCCATATGGCGTGCCGTCAGATTGATTTGCATGCGACGCTCTCCTTTCCTGACGTAACAGGTTTCCATCGATGGGTCAAACCACGTGCTCGCGCTTACGTTTATTGACCGGTGGAATATCAAGTTCCATCCTGTATTTGGCTACGGTTCTTCTGGCGATCACGATACCTTCCTTTTCAAGGAGATTCATGATTTCCTGGTCTGTCAGAGGGGATTCCGGGGATTCCCCGCGTACCATCCCGCGAATTTTTTCGCGAACGCTGACAGAAGAATGATCGGAGCCTGATTGGGAAGGAATGCTTCCTGAGAAGAAAAACTTGAGTTCGACAAGACCGAACGGGGTTTCGGCATACTTTTGATTCGTCACCCGCGAGATCGTCGATTCGTGAAGACTCAAATCCTGAGCGATCGTCTTCAGGACAAGCGGACGCAGCGAAGACGGACCGCGGTGAAAAAAATCCGGCTGGTATCGAAGAATGGCTTCAGCAACGCGTAATATAGTTTTCTTGCGCTGTTCGATGCTCTTCATGAACCACATGGCGGATTTCAGCTTGTCTTCGATGTATTCCCGAGTCTTATCCTTTTTTTCCATGGTCTTCAGGAGGGATCGGTAGGAGGCCTGGATCTTCAACCGCGGGACTCCTTCATCGTTCAGGCTGACCCGGATTTCTCCGTTTCCCGCGTCGTAAAATCGGACATCGGGGGAAATGATCGTCGCGACATCCCGAAAATAGGGCCTGCCGGGTTTGGGTTCCATTTTCCTTATGATCTGCCCTGCACGCTGGACGTCCTCTGCGGAAACAGATAGGGAACGAGCGATAATCTTATACTTTGTTTCCAGGAATTCATCGAGATGGTCATCGAGAATAGACCACACAAGCGTTTTCTCAAGTCCGAGGCCTTTTGCCTGGATCATCAGGCATTCACGAAGGTCTCTGGCTGCGACACCTGGAGGATCGCATTCCTGAACCCAGGAAAGGACCCGTTGGAAGAAAACCTGGGAAACATACAGCTCTTTCGGAATTTCCTCTTCGGAAAGAACGAGGTAGCCGTCTTCATTGATGTTTCCGATCAGATAATCCGCCAGCTTCCTTTCTCCGTCCGTCATGTCCCGAAACGAGAGCTGCCAAAGAAGATGGTCCTCCAGAGTCGTGGGAGACGCGAGAACTTTCTCATAAGAAAAATCGTTTTCGGTTTCTTCGCGAATCATCCTTTCTTCATTAAAGAGTCCCGAATCGTCGAGATTTTCTTCGATCGGGTCCCATGCGGTTAGAGACGTCTCCGGGTCGCTGTCCAGCCCGTCACCCTCGCTCCCGTCCTCGTTGTCATCGGGGAGCTTCACGTCCTCGTCGGACTCTTCTTCCCAGGGATCTTCTTCATCCAGTTCGAGAAGGGGATTGATTTGGGCTTCCTGAATAATTTCCTCGCGAAGATCCAGCTTTGAAAGCATCAGGAGATGGATGGCCTGCTGCAACTGGGGGGTCATGACCATTTTCTGCCCCAGTTTGATTTCGAGCCTTTGGCGGATCACGCGTCCTCCTCGGTGAAAACGGGAGAGTTCAAGGTGAATTTCTCCCCGAGATAGAACGCTCTTGCTTTGGGGCTTGACGCAATCTTCCTTGGCGATCCTTCTTCCAGAATCTTTCCTTGATTGATGACATAGGCCCGGTCCGTGATCTCAAGGGTTTCCCGGACATTATGGTCCGTGATCAAAACACCGATGTTGTTCCGCCGCAGTTGGGCAATGATTTTCTGAATCTCGATCACCGCGATCGGGTCGACTCCCGCAAAAGGCTCGTCCAGAAGAATATACCGGGGTTTTGTGGCCAGTGCACGCGAGACCTCCACACGCCTTCGTTCGCCTCCCGACAGGGTGTACGCCTTGTTTTTCGCAAGGTGGGCGATATTAAGTTCTTCCAGGAGTGTTTTCAAGCGTTCTTCTTTCTCCCCCTTGGGAAGGTCCAGGTATTCCAGCACGGCAAGGATATTTTCTTCGACCGTGAGCTTACGGAAAATCGAGGATTCCTGGGGAAGATAGCTGATTCCCTTGCGAGCCCGGACATGCATCGGGTGATACGCGATGTCCTGATCGTCCATCAGAATTTGTCCACCATCCGGGCGAACGAGACCCACGATCATATAGAAGGTCGTGGTCTTTCCCGCACCGTTCGGTCCCAGGAGACCAACAACTTCTCCCCGATTGACATTGATACTGACTCCGTCGACGACCCATCTTTTTCGATATTTCTTCTTGAGACCCATCACTTCGATTGACATCCGGCGCTAGAACCCCCCTTCGCCTTTTTGCCGTTCCGAGCCCTGCTTCCCTCCGGGTCGGTGGGACTGAAGAAGCATCAGGCTATGGCCCTGCACAAGACTTTTGTTGATTCGGGTAAAAAAGGTGATGCGTTCGCCGGAGATCCGGTCGCCATTCTGGATCACTACGGGGAGTCGGGTGAGCACGAAAAGGTGGCTTGCTTCGATGTAGACCGCTTTTCCTGCGTACGCGACCCTATTTCCCTTTTTTATGTAAACATGCCCCCGGGCGACCATCGTCTGGATTTTCTTCGCCTTGCTGTCGGCATGCATATTATCCATAAGGGTCGACCCTTTTCCGGGAGGTACGAGGTATACATCGAGAGAATCCGCTTTCAGGAGCAGCCCTTTCTTCACTAGGTGCACATGGCCCACGAAATGGATTTCATTTTGTATGTTTTCGGCCAGCATATGATCGGCTTTGATGACGGTGGAAATGGGTTGGACCTGTGGGACCGGATCCGCCGATGCTCCCCCGCAGCACAGGACGAATGACGTTCCAGCAATACCGATCGCCTTCATAGCGTTTTGGACAATACGACCGATGTCCCGTATTCCGCCATTAGCCTGCAAAAACGGCCCGCACATTTCGATCAATCCAAAACGATTGCGAACGGGGGACGGACTTTAGACCATCTCCCTGAATAATCATCGATGGACCGAGAATAATGACATGTCCGCTCGAAAGGACTTCATCGTCTTTATCCTGATAGTCGAGATGAGACGCAATGACCACAAGTCCGGTTGAAAAGCGGGCAGAAACGGGTCTCAAAACCTTCTCGACATAAAATTGATGCTTCAATTGGTCGATGACGCCGCGATCACCGCTGATCACAAGGGTTAGGGTCGGGCTTAGAATAATCTTGGCCGAGAGGTTCCACAGGCGGGTTTTGGCTTCGTTTTTCCCCAATGCAGCCTGTCCGGCCTTCACGAACCATTTTGTCTTTCCATCCAGGGTCCGGGTATAAAGAAAATCGGTAATCATGATCTGAGCCTGGGGGATCGGGTGGGCATCCGTCGGAACATCCCCTTTCTTCTTCACGTGGACCCGGGCGATGTACCCCATATACCCAAGTGTGACCAGGATTGGGATCAAAACCATTCCGATTACGAAAATGCGATTGCGGAAGACACGGTTCAACATGCGTCCGTCCCGGCGGAGCGCTCTGGGATATGACGAACCCTCAGACAGCCTGCGGATACCGGAGGTAAGTTCCCATGATGACCCGCCACTTTCTCTTCATCCCCGACCCAATTGTGGAAACAGCTTTTCAAGGGTCCGAATGCCTTCCCGTATGGCCTCCACGGACATTTGGAAAGCACTTTCTTCTTCTTGGGAAAGAGGGAGCGTCACGATTTCTTCCATTCCGATATTCCCGATCCGGATAGGAACGCCTGAAAATACGCCCTTTACTCCATATTCCCCTTCAAGATAGACCGAACTCGGAACAATCCGGTGACGGTCGTGGAGGATCGATTCAATCATCAAATAAATGGCGGCCGCCGGAGCAAAGTACGCTGAAGAATCCTTCATGAGCCGAACGATTTCCCCACCTCCGTCCCGTGTTCTCAGGACGATTTTATCCAGAGTCTGCTTGTCCAGGATCTTTTGCAGCGGAACACCCGCGACGGTCGAGAATTCGAGGAGAGGTACCATGTAATCCCCATGCCCTCCCATCACCATCGTCTGGATATTGGACACGGATGTCTGTGTTTCTTCGGAGAGGAAGTATGCGAATCGCGAAGAGTCGAGCGCGCCGCCCATGCCGATAATGCGCTCACGCGGAAAACCTGTGATCTTCCAAAGCATGTAGGCCATCAGGTCCATCGGGTTCGTCACCATGATCACGACGGAATCCGGTGCGTTGTCACGAATCTTCTGGGCGACCTCGATCATGACCTCCCCGTTCTTATGCAGGAGGTCATCTCGAGTCATTCCCGGCTTCCGTGAAAATCCTGCCGTCACGACAACGACCGACGACCCTTCGATGTCGCTATAGCTTCCTGATCCGTGAATCCGTGTATCGAATCCAAGCAGGGGACCGGATTCCGATATATCGAGAGCTTTTCCTTGGGCCACTCCTTCGCGAACGTCAAGGATCACAACGTCGGCCAAGCCGTTTTCCACGATTTTCTGGGCCGTTGTCGCTCCGACATTTCCTGCTCCGACAATCGATACCTTCCGTCTTTTTCTCGGGCGCAACGTTGACCCCCTTCCCAATTCCCGGATCGCGCTTTCCAGAAAAAACGCTCCGGCCAAGGTTCTTGTAAGGTCCGATCTGAATCGATTCGGCGGTTTTCAGGAATGGTAGTCGAAGAAGGCAAAAAAGACAAGGTGAAAGGGTATAGGCATCAACTTTGCTAGGTTTTTAAAACCCTCTCGCAATTTCTCAGATACCTCTCAGGAGGATATACTTCGATTGAGGCATAAATTTAGCTCGAACAAGGAAGGAATCGTCGATGAAACCAACATGGATCTTGGTATGCGGAAGAGATGGGGCACGTCTGTTCGAGCATTCCGGAGGGGAAAAGAAGATTCGGCTTGTCGAGACATTTTCACATCCCGAAGGACGGCTGAAAGAACAAGACATCGTATCGGACAGAGCCGGGAGAAATTTTCACAGAATCGACAAGGTCTCTCATTCCGGAGGCAAATCGGGGGATCCCATAGCCCATTCGGATCGTCTCTTTGTCGAAGAACTCGCGGATTATCTGAAAAAAGGACGCGAATCTTCCTCCTATCGGCGCCTTTACCTTGTCGCGTCACCACGACTTCTGGGCATCCTGAAAGAGGGTATCGATTCGGAAACAATGAAAACCATCACAGGTTTTCATGAAAAAAATCTGTCCCATTTTCCGGAAGAGGAAGTCAGCCTTATTCTCGCCCGGGAGCTTGTCCTGTGAACTCGGGTTTTGGAAAGAGTACTTCATGATGTTCTGGACCGGTTTTTTCCCGCCCGCTCCCCAACGGCGGGGGAGAGCCGAACTGTCCCGATAGCGCATCGTGCCGGAACACTCCCCCGGATCCGGCTATCGGGGTATTTCTTCATGTACGCGGCGATCCAGGCGCGTTCCAGGGGGTAGAGCATGCTCGATCCGGAAATCGTGAGAGATTGCGGGAACCCCGTCCGTGGAGAGAAGAGCGAACAAACACCGATGAGGAGGAACGCGAAAACAGGCATCACCGTGCTCCTTTCTGTGGGGGCGGTCTCTCGCCGCCAAAGGATGGGGAAAAGGATGGCATCAATCCGATCTGGCGCTGGAGCTCGTCGCTGATCATCCGGTAGCGGTACCGGGCCGCAATGAGGTTTTCCGTTGCCGAAACAAATTCCGCCCGGGCCTCGATGAGCATGACGCTGTCGGCAAGTCCCCTGTCGTACTTTTTCTCGATGAGGTCCCGGTTGGCCCGGGCATTCCCGAGCCGGGCCCGGTCGAAGCGCACCGTCTGTTCCTGGGTTCTGAGATCGAACCAGACGTTCCGGACATTGCGTGCCACACGGATCCGTGCCAAACGGGTTTCCGCCAGATCCGACCGATATTTTGCCCGCTCGGACTGGGTTTCATGGACGATTTTCAGGCCCTGGAAAATGGGGACGGAAAGGGAAATTCCCATCTGGTACGTGGGGAGGAACAGGCCATAGGTCGCCGGGGCCCCGGACACGCTGGGAGGCACACCGTACAAAAGGAACC
>DAHUYM010000040.1 GCA_027315205.1 Leptospirillum sp.
TGGCTGAAGTCCGCAAACTGGCCGCAGCCGGCGCGCGGCCGGGGGCTACGGCGGCGGAGAACCAGGCCCAACCTCATTAGGGCGGGGCGATAAGCGTCGCACAGCTTCGTTAGCGCTATTTAGCGCGGGCGGCGCTCGGGGCTCGCGCCGGATCGGGCGCCGCGGAGCCCACGCCGCCGCCCCAGCCCCTACCCCGGTTCCGCCCGTCCCTAATCCCCCGTCCCTCGTCCCTCGTCCTTCCGCCTGATACGATGGAACTGGGTCGCGGGTGTCGCGCAAGTTCCGCCCGCAAACCCCGCCAGGTCCGGAAGGAAGCAACGGTAGCGGGAGGGGAGCTGTGCAGCGAAGTCCCCGCGGCCCATCTTCGCAGCCCGCCCGCATTCCGCGCGGGCTGAGGACATCCCCGCATGAACCCAGTTCTGGCGCGCCGCTACCGGCCGCAAACCTTTGCTGACGTGATCGGACAGGAGGCGGCGGTGCAGACGCTGCGCAACGCCCTCACGGCCGGCCGCGTGGCCCATGGGTTCATTTTTTCCGGCCCCCGCGGCGTGGGAAAAACGACGGTGGCGCGGATTCTGGCC
>DAHUYM010000041.1 GCA_027315205.1 Leptospirillum sp.
CGTGAGAGCACTATGCCTGCTTGCAGGAATGTGTGATTGCGTGCCTTTTGTAGAATGATCCGGCGAGTTACTTCAGTGTGGCGAGGTTAAGGGGGTGACACCCGGAGCCGTAGCGAAAGCGAGTCTGAATAGGGCGAATGAGTTGCCGGGATCAGACCCGAAACCGGGTGATCTAGCCATGGGCAGGTTGAAGGTGGGGTAACACCCACTGGAGGACCGAACCCACTACTGTTGCAAAAGTATGGGATGACCTGTGGCTAGGGGTGAAAGGCCAATCAAACTCGGAAATAGCTGGTTCTCCGCGAAATCTATTGAGGTAGAGCGTCGATTGCTCACCGCGGGGGGTAGAGCACTGGATGGGCTAGGGGGGCGCGAGCCTTACCAAACCTAACCAAACTCCGAATACCCGCGAGTGGAGATCGGCAGACAGGCGGCGGGTGCTAAGGTCCGTCGCCGAGAGGGAAACAGCCCAGACCGCCAGCTAAGGTCCCCAAGTCATGGCTAAGTGGGAAAGGATGTGGGATAGCCGAGACAACCAG
>DAHUYM010000042.1 GCA_027315205.1 Leptospirillum sp.
CGCGGTCGCTACGCCGTGCTGTCCGGCGCCGGTCTCGGCGATCAGCCGTCGCTTGCCCATCCGCTTTGCGAGGAGCGCCTGACCGACGGTATTGTTGATCTTGTGCGCACCGGTATGGTTCGTATCTTCACGCTTGACCAGGATCGGGACCCGTGCGTCCGTCCCCGGATAGCGTTCGAACGCGTACAGCGGCGACGGGCGACCCACAAAGTCGCGCAGAATCGCGTGGTACTGCTGCCAAAACTCCGGATCGTCGAACGCATCGTACGCAGCCGCCTCAAGTTCATCGAGAGCGGCGACCAGCACTTCGGGGACAAAGCGTCCACCGAACTCACCGAAGTACCCCCGTGCGTCAGGCCGCATCGGCATCCCGTACCGCGTTGACAAACGCACGGATCATGGCGGGATCCTTGTGTCCGTCGCGCTCGACGCCGCTACGTACGTCGACGCCGTATGGGCGTAGGGTGCGTATGCACTGCCCCACGTTTTCCGGCGTCAGTCCTCCGGCGACGATCG
>DAHUYM010000004.1:0-40803 GCA_027315205.1 Leptospirillum sp.
ATGATGCCGGCGTTCAACTACCTTCGGAAGAAGGATCTGGATGCCCTGGCCGACTACATGGCCAGCCTGAAATAGTTTTTATAAGGATAATTGCAATCATAACGATGTGTCCGAATTTTCCGGATTTTTAAGAAGCGAATTCGGTTTCAAGACAACCGACAAGGAGTCTTTCAATGGCTGACATTGATGAAATGTTGACCGAGCGGTTCGATGGCATTCTGGAAGGAACCAACAACATCCCGGCGGCATTGATCCTGATCTTGACAATGACGGTCGTGACGGCCGAATTGTTGACCTTTCCTCTTTTCGGTGCTCGGCCCCAGTATCCGGGTCATCCTCACCACTGGCTGATTCAAGGTATTCCCGTGCTTAAGGCGCATCTGAGCAAAACTCTCGGACGTCCCTGGTGGGATCAAGGTTATGTGGTCAATTCTACCTATGTGACGTGTTTTTATATCTGGATGGGATTGCTTATGAAGCGGACTGAGGTGGCCAAAGATTTTTAATTTCCGTTATTCATATTTGGTTCGGCGTGTCATGCCGAGGAGGTGGGCAAATTGTGGAATGTAAATAGCCCTTATGTTTTCTGGGTCATAACGATGATCATGCTCTTTGCGGGTTTGGTCTATTCGTTCTTTATCGACGAAAGGCGACCGGACTAAGTTCGGGCAAGTGCTTACAGTTTTTGCGCTTTTAAGCTTGCTGTCGCTGTCTATAGAGAAAAGGTTTTGAAAAAGGCGGTCTGTTGTCGGGCCGCCTTTTTTATTGACCCCTTGTCGGGTCAGATCTATACTCGTCTAGAGGCCTTTTATGCACATCAAAATGTCCGTTTCCATCGTCATTTTTACCTTCCTTCTTGCTGCCATCTTTGTCTTCATGATCATGTCCCGCTATATCGTCGGACCGTTTTCCAAATTGAAAAGAGGGGAACAGGTTGTCGTTGTCCTCAGTTTTATCGGCGTCCTGGTCGTGCTGTCTTTTGCTGTCGTCCAACTGGTTTTGAAAATACTGGTGTGATCGGGACTCAACGATGAAAACGGGTGAAAAGGTCGTTTTTCTTCTTGCAGGATTGATGATCTTTGTCGTGATGATTCTCTACGCGCTGGGACAGTTTCATGTCATAAATTTCTGGTCGACGGGGGATGTCTACGTTTTCAATAAGCAGACAGAAGCGGGATATCATGTATACAGAGAAAACGGTTGCCGAAACTGTCATGTCCTGTATGGTGTGGGCGATTTTGCCGGACCGGACATGGATGGGGAAGGAACGCGCCGGACCCGCGAATGGCTGGAAGCTTATGTGAAAGATCCTCGATCGCTTGTCGCGAATACACGGCACGACGGGAAATTTGCGACAAATTTTTCGGATATTTCGGCAGAGGACAAAAAGAAGCTCGTGGATCTCATGATGAGCCTTAAATCCCTGCCTGGATCTCCGAATTATCCGAAACCGCCTCAGTAAACGAACCTGAAAGGGGTGTTCCATGAAGTTACCGGAAGGAATTGTCGCCTATTTGTGGACGGCGACCGGACTGGTCTCGCTTGTCGTCATCGTGATCGGGATTTATTGGGCCTACAAGAACGGCCAGTTTGACGAGAACATCAAATATATCGTTTTCATGGAAGACGACGATGAACGCAAGGACAAAATCGAGCAGATGAAAGCGGAGGAACTGAAGGACCGGAAATAAGCCTGGCGAATGGAGAGCAGATTGGGAATGCGACCGCTTATTCGGATACCGGTTTCCCTGGTCCTCGGAGTCGCCTTGTTCTGGGGAGTCGACAAGGCGTTTCACCTGACCGAGGGGGCTTTCCATCATTTGTTTGGAGGAGGGATCCTTTGGACGTACCTTCTCGTTCCGGCCCTGGTCGCCATAATCGTGGGATTCCTGATCGGAAAGTGGGGGAAGTTCTGGGGTGCGGTTCCCCCCATGATCTATATCCTATATGCTTATCTTATGGCCTCCCAACATGCCGATTTCGGAACGATCGGAATGCCGATGGCCCCGTTCATGATGATCTTTTTCATTACTGTCCCGGAAGTCGCGTTCGCCGGCGGGTGGGTCGGGGAGGTCCTCAGGAAAAAGCACGACGTCCGGAAAAAAAGGAAGAACGCCCGCCTTCGAGAGGCCAGTATTGGCAAAGGGTTGCCGGACTCTGAAAGGGGAATCAAGAGATGACGATGAAAGCGAGCGATCAGCTCGGCGCCAAATTCATTCTGTTCGGGGTCTTCTGTCTGTTTGTGGGCACCCTTCAAGGTTTTTTGCAATCCACTCCCCGCTTGCGCCATTGGATCCACTCGACGGGACAGGCCGGTCACCTCGTGGATCCCTTGGCCCATGCGCACATCAATCTCATCGGGGGAGTTGTCTCGGTCGTGATGGCGGTCGTTTACTATCTCCTGCCCCGTTTGCTCGGAAGGAACATAGCGAGCCTATGGCTGGGATACGCCAATCTTTACCTGATGATCGCCGGGGTTTCCGGATTCTACCTTGTTCTCCTGACGTTCGGGATCCTCGAAGGAAACAGGATGCTGGACGGAGGGATCGTCTATCCACTCGCAAGAGCCCATTACCAGCCATTTCATAAAATTGGATTCGTTTTCTCGGCTCTTTTGATGGGTCTGGGACATTGGGTCTTTGTCGCGAATGTTTTCATGACATATTTCCGCAGAGAGCCCGTTGTCGTGACTTCCCAGGTCACGTCCCTTAAGGAGGGATCCAAGGTCCCATGAACGGAACGCCACATATCGAGACCCCCGGACCGGATCCGGAGAAAATCGTCCCTGCGGACGTATCTTCCCCGCAGACCCAAAAGCAAATGTCGCCTGCCTCTTTCGCGAGCGACGACGATCTCACTTTGGAGGAAATGACTCCATGGGCGCTTCCATGGAAAGCCATTTCCATCACCCTTGTCGTCCTGATTCTCATTGCCGGGGCCATCCAGATCGTGGGATTGGCTTCGAACCGTATCGGAAGGTTGTCGGAAGCCAGTATCCGGACTCATGGCAAGGAGCCGGGAAACTTTCGTCCGATGGGCGGAGTCGTGCCCCATTTGTCCTCGTCGCTCCCTGTGGTCAAGAGCGCCAATGGGGGGATCGCAGGCAGCCTGGTCGCGACTTCGCAGATCAAGGTCAATGCAACGGGTCTTGCCGTTCCCGAAGGTTTTGTTTTTGTCCCGGCCGGTCCTTTCGTCATGGGCAGCGACGATCCTTTTGCGAACTTCGATGAAAAGCCTGTGCATAAGGTCTACCTTCCGGGATTTTTCGTGAAAAAGACCCTCGTGACGAACGTGGAATACAAGAAGTTCATCGACCAAACCCAGTACATTGCCCCGCCGGGTTGGCATAATCGCATGTATCCGGTCGGCAAGGGCGATCACCCGGTCACGTTCGTCAGCTATTTCAATGCCCGCGATTACGCGCACTGGGAGGGAAGCCGCCTCTGTTCCGAAGAGGAGTGGGAGAAGTCGGCGAGGGGAAAGGATGCGCGCTTGTGGCCATGGGGGAACGTGTGGGATCCCAGGCGGGCCAACGCCAACTATACCGTCGGGGATACGACACCTGTCATGCGATATGCGGCGGGGGTCAGCCCTTACGGCCTATACGACATGGCCGGGAACGTTTTCGAATGGACCCGTTCGGATTATTCGCCCTATCCTGGCAATGTTTCGAACAAAGCGCGCTTCCTGGCCTACAAGGTGGATGCCACGGGGGCCTTGCAACAGGTGAAGGGAAGGGTCTACAAGATTCTGCGCGGGGGGTCATGGAAAAGCGATCAGTACAGCGCGAGGGCGACCGCCAGAAATCCGACATGGCCGGACTACGCGTCGAATTTTTTTGGTTTTCGCACGTGCCGCGATGTAAAATCAAACTGATCCGGATATCGAACCGCGAATGGCCAGAGGGTCGGGGGAGAGTGTGACGATGGATCGGGAAATGGCGATCAAAGACTACACGATGAAGTTCTATTATGCATGCCTTTTGTACGCCATCGTGGGCTTTTCCTGGGGTGCGATCATGGGCGGAGTCGAGCAGTTCCGCAATTTTGTCCGGGCCGGCGCGGGAGGCCCTGCGGACCTGATCGTTCTCGGACATACGCATATCAACCTGCTGGGTTGGGTCGAGATGGCGATCTTTGGGACGGTATACTATGTCGTCCCCAGGCTCTACCAGGCTCCCCTGTACAGCTACCGGCTCATGAAAGTCCATTTCTGGACACACAATATCGGCCTGATTGGCATGGTCCTGTGCTTCAGTATCGCCGGCTACAAGGGAGGAATGATCCTCCTCCACGGTGATGCGGCCGACATCAAGCCCGTCGTGACGCCCTACATGGAATGGGTCGGGCTTTTCGGCCTGATGGTCCTGTTTGCGAACATCGTTTTCGCGTACAACATTTATAGCACAGTGCAGGTTGCGAAGGGGAAGAAGCAGGTCCCCGCGTACGAGAGGGAAAAGGAAAATGTTCCGGTTTTCGAAACAGCGCCCTGAAGGATGCCTTTCCGGGAGGATACTCCTGTCCTTCCGGAAAACCGTCCTTTTCCCCTTGGGCGTCCTGCCCTTTGTCGTGCTCGCTGTACCGGCGACGGTGCAAGCGTACATGCCTCGTTATGTCCACGTGACCCTGGGGGTTCCCTGGGTGGCGTACCTGGTTTTCCTTCTGGGAGTCCTGTCCCCCGTCTTCCTTTATCTGGGCATAGCCTGGTACTGGAGGCACGAGCTCGAAGGGACCCCCGGCAGAAAAGACGACGGGGACGAGGAATGACACGCCTGGAGTCGGTCCAGTTGTCCAAGAGACGGGCGTTTTACACCGGACGTTGTCCTGGAGATTTTTGATATGTCTGCGACTGTCAAGAGCCCGACCCTGATACCGATGCCCGAGATCCGGAAAAGGTCCGGAATCCGGAAATACCTGCGCGTCACGAACGTCCGGTACGCGGTCCAGGGATTTTTTCTGGTGTTTTTTGCGGTCCTTCCTTTTACGGGGCTTTTCCGGATCGACCTCTCCAACGGCCGCTTCGTGGTCGACGGCTATCAGGTCTGGTGGAGCGACTTCTTCCTGATCCTCCCTTTCTGGCTTTTTCTGATTTCTGGAGCGGCCGCCGTATACTCGGTCCTCGGAATGGTCTTCTGCGGTTGGTTGTGTATCCAGAACAGCCTTTCCGAGTTCGTGGACTTCATCATCCGGAAGGTGTTCGGTCCGAAAAAACGCTATATCGGCCTGGACACGCTGACGAATCACCCAGACAAGCTCCCATTGGACCTCGGTGTCGGGAAGTGGGCTCTCTTCATCGGATCGGTCTCGCTCTTGTCCCTGGTGTTCGGTATCGTGTTCGCGGGATATTTTGTCGCTCCGTCGGAACTCCTGTCGGATATTCGTACTGGAAAGGACATGGCCCAGGTGTTCTGGGTTATCGGCGTGATCGGTTCGATCATGCTCCTGAACCTGTTTCTGATCCGCCATTACTGGTGCAACTGGGTCTGCCCCTATCCGCTCTGGCAGCATTTCTTCAAATCGGAAGGGACAATGAAGGTGGCTTTCGACGATGCGCGCCGGGATGAATGTACGGCCTGCAACCTATGCGTCAAGTCCTGCATCGTGGACATCGATCCCCGCGACACGAAAAATTTTACCCGTTGCATCAACTGCGGAGAATGCGTCGTGGTTTGCGAGGATTATTCGGGTAAGAGAGGTGTTCCGTCCCTGCTGACGTTCCATTTTAATGGCGTGACGGTTGACCAGAACGGTAAACGCCGCCTGAACCGCCTGTCGCCGGTTTTCTCGCGTTTTTTCATGACGGGTGCGTTCAGCCTGATTCCCTTGTCCCTTTTCATCTACGGGATCGTTTCCTACACGCCTTTTCACTTTAACCTGAGCCAGGTACCCGGGAACCTGAATGCGTATTCGGTCCGGATTTCCAACAAAAAGCCGGTTTCCGCCACATTTCGGGTTCAGGAGTCGGGCCTTCCCTCATCGGCCGTTGACTGGTCGGACCGAACGGTATCCGTTCCGCCGGGCGGGCAGGCGATCATTCCGTTGATCCTGAAGGGAGAACCTTCGCGGATCGGACCGGGTCTCCATTCGTTTTCCGTCCGGGTCGAAGCGCTTGGCGGGAAGCACCAGGTACTGACACAGGGGGCGACATACTTCATCCCGGCCGCATCCCCCGATCCGGGGTCGTGAACGGACATCCGACAAACAGTCGCCGTATTGAAAAGACGAAAGGGGTATGATAGTTTCCCGTCATGGCAGAGCGATTTGAATTCAAGCCGGATAGGAAAGGCGCAGCGTGGAGTGGTCTTTTCCACGGTGCCGCCCTTTTCATGTCGGCCGTCCTGAGTCTTGAGTACTATCTTAAGGATCATTCTTCCTTTCTTTTCTATCTTTTTTTCTTTTCGTTCTGGCTGGCGCTTTTTTCGGGTGTCACGTCCGTTTTCAACCATTGTCTCCTGTTGTTCCCGAAATCCTTGAAGGCGGTCAAGATCGGAGACCGGTCCATTGTCCTGGAATACAAGAACGGAGATGCGGATGAGATCGTTCGAAAGCTCCAGTTCCAGGGAGGGAGGACGATCCTTGGCATCTGGGGCGAGACGATAGACAAAAGGCGGATACAGGCGACGATTCGGAGAAACTCCCTGTCAAAGGACGAATTCAACCAGATCCTCAAAGAATTCGGCCGGATCCGCGATATGGAAAAGGCGAAATCCTGAGCCTGTCATGGCCGTGAATGACCCGAAGCATTCCTTGCTCACCCTCGCAAAAAGGCACCCACTTCTGACGGCGATTTTTGCTTTCTGGGGTTTCGGTTATACTTTCATGGTGCCCAATCTCCTGGGGGGGCATTTCCTGTACTCCTTCTTTCGGATTGTCGGCAAATCCCCCGGAGACGCGTTTCTCGGATTTTCCATCCTGTTTGCTATGGTGGCACTCTTTGCCGGGGGTGTCCCGTTCATGATCTGGTATCTGGTGTGTCGGGCTCTCGAAAGCGGAGAATCTCCGTCGGCCCCCACCCACTGAAAGGACGCGTGTCTTAGAGATGCATGGATTCTTGGGTACCAAAGCGGATTTCTGGTGGGACCTTACGGTCACTTCCGAGACGATCGTGTTCAGTTTTCTGGGGTTTGGAGGGTATTTCGCCAGGCGTCACCGTGGCAGCCTTCACCACAATACAATGCTGATCTCGTCGATCCTCGTGGCGGCCTGGTTCATGATGTACCTCGCCCAGCAATATATCGTGGGAATCATCGGTTTCGGGGGTCCGGACTTCATCAAGTATCTTGTTTATTATCCCGTGATCATCTTCCATTCCCTGGTGTCGTCCGCAGCACTGGTCCTGACGGGGATCGTCGTTTTCAACGGATTCATGTCCACGACCATCGAAAACGGGGAAAGGGTGCTGGTCAAGAGCCCCATGGTCCATCGCCGGCTCGGTTGGGTGACCCTCCTGTGTTTCATCTTTTCCGTGGTGACAGCCTATTCGGTTTACGCCATGCTGTTTGTCATCTACAGTCCCGCCCGAAATCCGTCCTACGGCGTTCGTTCTTCCATCGGAGCCCTGTCCGGTATTGGTTCGTTCCTGATCCTTGCTCTCATGGCGCTTTTCTGGTACATCAATCGGACCAGAACCCGGAATCCGGCCATATAGCGGGAACACCCTCCAAAGCTGCTTTCTCCCCGCCCGGGTCGCATCCGGGACCTCAAGGATCCGTTCGCTGCCTTTTTGGGGAACGAACGCACCGGAAGGAACACCATGAATAAAAATCCGGACCGGTTCCAGGACGAAGGACAGAAGGTTTACTCCGGAAAGCGGATCTCGCTTTGCGTGAAAACGCTTCCCGAAAACAACGGCATTTCCCGGGTTCACGAGACCGTGCAGTTCGGCGAAGGCGTTGCGGTCGTGGCCGTCGTGGATGACAAGATACTTCTGGTCCGGCAGTTCCGGCCATCCGTAGGGCGTGCCCTTCTGGAACTTCCTGCGGGAAAGGTCGAGCCCGGTGAGGATCTCCGGATCGCAGCGGCCCGGGAACTACGGGAAGAGGCAGGTCTCGTGGATGCCGAACTGACAAGCCTCGTTTCCATTTGGACCACTCCGGGATTTTGTGACGAACGAATTCACATCTTCCTCGCGAAGGGGGGCGTCCTGGAATCCAACGACCCGGACGACGGGGAGGTCATCGACGAAGTGGTCCTTTTGCCGATCGGCGAAGTGTGGCAGCGGATCCGGGATGGGTCTATCGACGACGCCAAGACTATCGTCGGTGTATCCCTTCTCAAGGGAGCCACGGAAAAGGGCTGAATCATGGTGTTTTCCGGACGGAAGAGCGGTTTTTGGGGTATCTTGGTGTGATATGATGAAAAAAGTTGCCGGAGGAAAGATCATTGTAGACGATCTCCTGTGTTTCCGCTGCGGGGACTGCGAGGAACTGTGCCCGACAGGCGCTTTGTCCCTGTCGACCCTTCCGGAAATTGGAATATGCGTTGCCTGCCGTCTCTGCCTCGCCAGTTGTTCCGTTTCAGCCCTGTCTTTCCCCCGAAAGGAAGGCGTGCGATGAAACCCGATCCTGTTCCATCGAAGCCGTTCTCCAGCCACAAGCGAGGGACGGTCTCCCATTTCGAGCGTACACTCGGGCCTATGCCCAATGGCGACCTGACGCCAGCGGACCCCCAAGTGATCCTTGATTCCCTTGACGAAGGGGTTCTCGCCATCGGCCTGGACAAGCGGGTTCTGTACATGAACCGTGCCGCCCGCGAGTTTCTGAATATCCGGGACAGCGACGGGGGTGGTCGCATGGAATGCCACAAGGCGATGAATTCCTCAGCGTGCCAGACCTGTTGCGTCCTGGAAAAGACCCTCGAAACCGGCGAGCCGTTCCGGAATTACGAGGTGACGGTGACCGATGCGAGCGGGCGCAAACGGACATTCCGGCTCAATACCGCGCTCTTGAGGGACGCCTCGGGAACCGTGTTCGGGGGGGTCGAGGTGTTCCATGACGTCACCCAGATCGTGGCGTTGAAGGAAGAGCTGAAGGGTCGGTATTCCTTCGGGCACATCATCGGCCGGAGCGAAAGGATGCAGGAACTTTTCGATCTTCTTCCGGTGATAGCCCAAAGCAAATCCACCGTCCTGATCGAGGGGGAAAGCGGCACCGGAAAGGAACTCGTCGCGCATGCCCTCCATGAAAACAGTCCCCGGATCGAGGGTCCGTTCGTCTCTTTGAACTGCGCGGTTCTCTCGGAAGGCGTCCTCGAGTCGGAACTGTTCGGACACGTGAGGGGGGCCTTCACCGGTGCCGTCCAAAGCCGTCCCGGGCGCTTCGAACTCGCTTCGGGGGGCACGCTCTTTTTAGACGAGATCGGCGAAATCTCCCCGTCGATGCAGGTGAAGCTCCTCAGGGTCCTTCAGGAAGAGGAGTTCGAAAGGGTGGGCGGGACCAAGACGGTGAAAGTCGACGTCCGGGTCATTGCCGCGACGAACAGGAACCTGAAGCAGGCGATGGAGTCGGGCGAGTTCCGGAAGGATCTCTATTACCGACTTCGCGTGATTCCGATCACCCTCCCGCCGCTCCGCGAGCGTTCCGAAGACATTCCCCTCCTGATCCAGTCGTTTCTGGACCGCTACAATGCGGAACTCGGCAAAGACATCCAGGGGTTCACGTCGGAGGCGATGCAGGTTCTCCTGAATTACCACTATCCCGGGAACGTCCGTGAACTCCAGAACGTCGTCGAGCACGCGGTTCTCCTGTCGAACGAGAGCCGGATCGACGTCCGGCATCTTCCGGGCGACCTCGTTCCGGTCCCGGGGAAAGCGACCTTCCTCGAGAAGGTGCTTTCGGAAAAAGAACCGCTTAAATACCTGGAGCGGGAGTTGATCCGGAAAACCATGGAGATTTCCGGTGGAAACGTATCCGAAGCCGCCAGGAAGCTTGCGATCGGCCGATCCACCCTGTGGCGGCGACTGAAAGAAATGAAGATGGCATGATCATTCAACCCACGCGGGAATCGTTTATCGAGAATGCCCGGTCCTACCGGTGGGTGGCGGTGAGCGCCGAAATCCTTTCGGATGCCCTCACTCCCGTGTCTTTTTACGCGGCACTTCCGCGCACTCGAAGGGGTTTTCTGCTGGAGAGCGTCGTGGGTGGTGAGAAATGGGGCCGATTTTCCTACTTGGGTTCCGGTATCCGTTTCAAGTTCGAAGGCCTGATCGGCCAGGGTCTTACAGTCACACGGGTGGGGAACGATGGCGTTTTTTACCGGCATTCGGCGGGAGGCGATTTGCTGGATTCTCTCAGGGACGAGCTCGCGAAGCTTGCTGTCGATCCGGGTAAGATGCCCGAGGGGGCGAACGGCGGATTGGTCGGGTTTCTGACCTACGACATGGTGCGGACGTTCGAACGTTTGCCGGAACGGCTTGCTCCCCAGGAGGACTTTCCCGATGTTTCCTTTGTATTTCCCGAATATCTGGTCGTTTTCGATCACGTCGCCCAGAAAATCACCATCGCGACCTGGGCGGAAGTGGCCCTCGACTCCGATCCGGGACGGGTTTTCGACGACGCGGAACGATCGCTCAAGGCGTTCGTCGAACAGATCCGGTCGCAGCCTGCGGTCCTGACGCCTCCCAAGCATGGTGCGTCCCTTTCTTTCGAGGAGACCCCCGATTCGGCGGTCTTCCAGAAAAACGTGCTTGAGGCACAGGAGCATATCCGGGCGGGGGATATTTTCCAGATCGTGCTTTCAAAGCGGTTTTCGCTCGGTTTTTCGGGCGATCCCCTCCATCTATACCGGGTCCTCCGGACCATCAACCCTTCACCTTACCTGTACCTTCTTGAAGACGGGGACAGGGCGCTGGTCGGTTCGTCCCCGGAGCTCCTGGTCAGGGTGAAGGGGGGAAAGGTCGCCGTCCGTCCGATCGCCGGGACGATCCGGAGGTCGGGAAACTCCGTCGAAGACGAGGAGAATTCCCGAATCCTCCTGGCCGACCCGAAGGAGAGGGCCGAGCACGTGATGCTCGTCGATCTGGGCAGAAACGACGTCGGTCGGGTCGCGGAAAAGGGAACGGTACAGGTGACCGAGATGCTCGGTCTCGAAAAATATTCGCACGTGATCCATATCGTGTCCCACGTGGAAGGGACGGTCGGCGCCGGAAAGGACGCGTACGACGTCATCCGGGCCGTCTACCCGGCGGGCACCCTTTCGGGGGCGCCCAAGATCCGGGCCATGGAGATCATCGAGGAACTGGAGGAAATAAGGCGGGGTCCTTACGCCGGTGCGGTCGGCACCCTTTCTTTCGGCGGGGATTGCGACCTTGCGATCGCGATCCGTTCGATTTTTATCCACGGGAACCGTGCGTTCTTCCAGGCGGGCGCCGGGATCGTCGCGGATTCGATACCCGAAAAAGAGGACAGGGAGGTCCAGATGAAGGCGGGAGCGATGATGAGGGCTCTCCGCATCGCCAACGGAGAAGAGGGCTCATGGCTCTTTTGATGATCGATAATTACGATTCTTTCACATACAACCTGGTCCAGTATTTCTGGGAACTGGGGAGCGAGATGGACGTGGCGAGGAACGACCGGATCACGATTCCGCAAATCCGGGCGGGAGGTTATGGTGGAATCGTCCTTTCCCCCGGACCGGGTGATCCGTCACAGTCCGGAATCTGCCTGGACGTCGTCCGCGAACTGTCCGGGGAAATTCCGATATTGGGCGTCTGCCTCGGCCATCAGGTCATTGGTGAAATCTTCGGCGGGAAAGTGATCAGGGCCGGTCGGTTGATGCACGGCAAAACCTCTCCGATCCGGCATGTTCGCTCCGATCTTTTTGAAGGTGTCTCGGATCCGTTTGAAGCGACGCGTTATCATTCTCTTGTCGTGGAACCAGGCTCGATCCCGGATGTCCTGAAGGTGACGGCGTGGACGGACGAAGGTGAAATCATGGGGCTGGCCCACACGACACTCCCGGTATGGGGCGTCCAGTTCCATCCGGAATCGATCCTGACATTCGAGGGAAAGAAGATCCTGGACAATTACCTTCGCCTGGCGGAAAGACATCCGGTGGTACGGAGATCATGATTTCGGAAAAACCTTTGCCGAAGATCCTTAGTGGAATATCCCTATCCCGCGAAGAGGCGCGCCAGTGGCTGAACGATGTCCTCGAGGGAAAGATCCCGGATTGCGAGACAGGAGCCGTTCTGTCCGCGTTGGCCATGAAGGGCGAGTCGAGCTCTGAACTTTCCGGTATCCTGGACAGCCTCCGGGAGCATATCGTCCGGTTCCCGCTTCCGGAGGAATACCTGCCTTCTGTGATCGACACGTGCGGCACGGGAGGGGACGGGTCCGGAAGCTTCAACGTTTCGACGACCGTCGCTTTCATCCTTGCCGGCGGGTCGATCCCGGTGGTCAAGCACGGGAACCGGGCCATTTCGAGCCGGTCGGGAAGCGCGGATGTTTTGGAAGCCCTCGGCATTCGGATCGACGTCTCCCCCGAACGGTCCCTGTCTCATCTGGAGCAGCTCGGGATCACCTTTTTATGGGCTCCCATCTATCATCCCGCCCTCAAGGTTCTTGCGCCGGTCCGAAAAGCGCTCGGGATCCGGACGGTCATCAACCTGGTCGCCCCGCTCGCCAATCCGGCCCTTCTGAAACGGCAGATCCTGGGCGTTTCCTCGGCGGATCTCGTTCCGGTCCTGGCCGACGTTCTCGAAAAAGAGGGTGCCAGTGCTTGTTGTGTGGTCCACGGCGACGGCCTCGACGAGGCCACGCTTTCCGGTCCGACCCACGTCTGCCGGATGCGGGGAGGGGTGCGTACGGAAGAGGTTTTCTACCCCGGGGACTTCGGGTTGACAGCTTCTCCGAAGAGTTCGGTCGCAGGGGGGGACGCCGCCCGGAATGCCGCCATCGTTAGGGAGGTTCTCTCGGGAAAACCCGGGCCGTTTCTGGATTATGCACTGGCAAATGCCGCCCTTGGGTTATGGGTCGCGGAACGTGTTTCGGATCTTCGGGAGGGAGTGGCCTTCGCCCGGGAAACGATCCGGTCCAAAAAACCAATGGAGATTCTGGATAAATGGATTCGACGGTCGCAGGAAACCCACTCCTAGAATCGATTGTCTCGGCCAAGGTCCGGGAGGTCGAACGGAGAAAGATCGATCGTCCGATCTCTGACCTGGAGCGGGAGATCCCCAGGATGTCGTCTCCATTCCCTCTGGAGAGGGAATGGAGAAAGACCCGCGGGACGGGCGTGAAGGTGATTGCGGAGCTCAAGAAAAAATCCCCTTCCAGGGGCATCCTTCGCGATCCTTACGAGCCGGACGCGATCGGAATGTCCTATGTAAGGGCGGGTGCGAACGGGATCTCGATTTTGACCGACTTTCCCTTTTTCGGGGGACATCTCGAACACCTCAGTGCCTTGAGGAACGCTCTCGGGACGGAGTGCGGAATTCCTCTTCTGCGAAAGGATTTCCTGATCGACCCCTATCAGGTCTGGGAAAGCCGCCGGGCCGGTGCCGACATTGTGCTTCTCATCGTCCGGATTCTAGACGATCCCCGCCTGAAGGAGATGATCGCCCTGGCCGGTTCCCTGGGTCTCTCCGCCCTCGTGGAGGTTCATTCCGAACGGGAACTGGAGCGCGCCTTGAGTGTCGGAGCCACTTTGGTCGGGGTCAACCATCGGGATCTAGACAGTCTTGCCATGGACTTTACCCTTTCCGAACGATTGACGCCGTTGATTCCGGATGCGGTCCTCAAGATTGCCGAAAGTGGTCTTAAAACGCCCCGGGATCGCAAGCGCATGGAGAATCTGGGTTACGACGCCGTTCTCGTCGGAGAGTCTTTCCTGGCGGAGCCGGAGCCTGGAAGGGCGCTGGAAAGGTTCCTCGAACATGTGGATTAAAATCTGCGGGATCGCGACTGTCGAGGATGCCCGGATGGTCGCAAGGTGCAAACCCGATGCGATCGGTCTCGTGTTCTATCCGCGTTCTTCCCGGTTCGTCGACGTCGACCGCGCAAGAGTTATCGCCGACGCGCTCCCCGCCGAGATCCGAAAAGTGGGGGTGTTCGTGGATCCAGACTGGGACGGGATCAGATCTTTGGCCCGGACCGTCCCTCTGGACCTGATCCAATGGCATGGTGGAGACCTGTCTCCCGAAGGCCTGGAGCGCTTGGACGCGATGGGTGTCCCATGGATCGATGTCCGGAAAATCCGTCCGGGGGAACCCCTTCCAAAAGACATTTCCCCGCGCGGCGGCGCTTCCTATCTTCTGGTAGAAGGCGCATCGGATCGCTCTCCGGGGGGAAACCGGGTTCAATGGGACCGGTCCGTCATGCGGGGTGTGCGATGTCCTTCCCCGCTTATTCTTTCGGGGGGACTGGATCCCGAAAATGTGCTCGATGCTTTGAGAGCGGCTTGTCCGTTTGGTGTCGATGTTTCCTCCGGGGTCGAATCGCGCCCCGGGAAAAAAGATCCGGGCCTCCTCGAGGCCTTTTTTTCGGAGGTGAGACGTTATGGGGCAACCTTTCAGGATGCGGTCCTCTAAGATCCGGCCGGCATCCCTCCCGGATCGCCTGGGGTATTTCGGGGCGTTCGGGGGTCGTTTTGTTTCGGAAACCCTGATGGCGGCTCTCTACGAGCTTGAGCAGGCGTTCCGGGAGGCATGGAAAGACCCGGAATTCCATCGAGAAATGAAGGGGGTCTACAGGGATTTCGTCGGTCGCCCGAGCCCCCTGTATTTCGCCGAAGCCTTGACCCGAAAGATCGGAGGGGCCCGGATCTATCTGAAACGCGAAGACATGCTCCACACCGGGGCCCACAAGATCAACAATACCGTCGGTCAGGCCCTCCTGGCCCTTCGCATGAAGAAAAAGCGGCTCATCGCCGAAACAGGGGCCGGCCAGCACGGTGTGGCGACCGCGACCGTCGCGGCCCGGTACGGGTTCGATTGCGACATCTACATGGGGACGGAGGATGTCCGTAGACAGTCCCTGAACGTGTTCCGGATGAACCTTCTGGGAGCCAGGGTCCGTCCCGTTGAAGGCGGCACGAAAACCCTCAAGGACGCCATCAGCGAAGCCCTCAGGGACTGGTCCCAATCGGTGCTTTCAACCCACTATGTTCTGGGAACGGCATTCGGGCCCCATCCGTTCCCCCTGATCGTCCGTTCCTTCCAGTCCGTCATCGGCCGGGAGGCCCGGAAGCAGATCCTCGGGAAGGAAGGCCGTCTTCCCGACGCCCTGGTGGCATGCGTCGGAGGCGGAAGCAATTCGATCGGGCTTTTCTATCCCTTCCTGAAAGACCTTGGATGCGTACTTTACGGGGTCGAAGCAGGGGGAAGGTCGTTCCGCCCAGGGGAGCACGCGGCACGTTTCAAGACGGGGAAAGTCGGGGTGCTTCAGGGATCGAAAACCTTCGTCCTTCAGGATCCGGACGGCCAGATCGAAGGAACCCATTCCGTTTCCGCCGGGCTCGATTATTCGGCGGTGGGTCCGGAACTCTCCTATTACCGCGAGAGCGGAAGGATCTCCTTCACGTCCGTGACGGACGACGAGGCCCTGAACGGCTTCGAAACCCTCTCCCGTACGGAAGGGATCATCCCGGCCCTCGAAAGTTCCCACGCCATCGCGTGGGGCGTAAGGTTGGCCCGTGAACTGGGCCCGGACAGAATCGTTCTCATCAATCTCTCCGGCCGTGGCGACAAGGATGTCATGGAAGTCGCCCGCATCAAGGGGGTGTCCCTGACATGAAAAAAGTTCCGTCTCGGTCGAACGGTGACCCGGAGAAACGGGTGATTCCCTATCTGATGGCGGGGGATCCGGACCTCAAAACGACCGCGGCTCTTCTCCGTTCCGCCAAAAAAGCGGGTGCCTGGGCCATCGAACTTGGAATCCCCTTCAGCGATCCGATGGCGGACGGTCCGGTAATCCAGAAGGCTTCGTCCCGGGCCATGTCCAAAGACACGTCTCTCAAGTCGATCCTCGGGTGGCTCGAAACGATTCCGGCCGGGGACCGACCTCCGGTGTACCTGATGACGTATTTCAACCTCTTCCTTTCGATGGGACTTGAAACGTTTGTCCGGAAAGCCGTTGCCGCCGGGGGAATCCGCGGTGCCGTCATCCCGGATCTTTCCTTCGAGGATTCATCGGAGGTCCGTAGGGTTTTTCGCAAGGCGGGACTGTCCCTCGTTCCGTTCATCGCTCCGACCACCTCCCAGGATCGGATGAGGAAGATTGTTGCAACTGGCGAGGATTTTATTTACTTTGTATCTTTGTTGGGAACCACGGGCAAGGAATTGTCGGATCCACGCGACGTGGGTCGGCATGTTTCCCTCATCAAGTCGATGACACAGGTCCCGGTCTGCGTCGGGTTCGGTATCCAGTCGCCGGAAACGGTACGGGAGATACTTGACGTGGCAGACGGAGTGATTATCGGGTCCCGCCTGGTTCGGGAAGAGAACGACCCGGTCCGATGGGGAAAGCTCCTCTCCTCGTTCATACAAGCGGCACGTTCCGTTCGGTTTTCCGGAAAGCGGTCGACAGAACGGTCGGTTCGGGAACGTTCTCATTGAAAACGTCAAGGAGGTAATGGAATGGGTTGGCTCACGCGGTCCAAGCCCCAGGGAACTCCCGGGGGGCCTGAAGACCGGACGGCCGGAGAGGCGGGACGGAAAGTCCGCATTCCCGAAGGTCTCTGGATCAAGTGCACCGTTTGCCGCCAGATCGTCTACCGGAAGGAAGTCGAGAGGGCGGGAAAAGTATGTCCGAAGTGCAATTATCATTTCCCGATCACGGTGGAAGAACGGATCGAACAGCTGAGCGACCCCGGAACATTCGAGGAGTTCGCCGGGGATATCGAACCGGTCGACCCGCTTCATTTTGTCGACAGCCACCGGTACCCGGACCGTATAAAAAGCGCCCAGAAGAAGACCGGACTGAAGGAAGCGGTACGTATCGGGGACTGCCTGATCTCGGCAAGGCCCGCCGTTCTTGGGGTGTTCTCGTTCGATTTTATGGGCGGGAGCATGGGATCCGTCGTCGGCGAGAAGGTCGTCCGGGGCGTCGAACGAGCGCTGGAACGCCGCGTTCCATTGGTTCTGGTGACCTCGTCCGGCGGCGCACGCATGCAGGAGGGGATCTTCTCCCTGATGCAGATGGCCCGAACGAGCGCGGCGGTCGGCCGCTTGCACGAGGCCGGTGTCCCTTACATATCTGTTCTTTCCGATCCGACGTTCGGAGGCGTGACGGCCAGTTTCGCGATGCTCGGGGACGTGATCATCGCCGAACCCCGTTCCCTCATCGGTTTTGCGGGGCCCCGAGTGATCGAGCAGACGATCAAGCAGCAGCTGCCCGAGGGGTTTCAAAGGGCCGAGTTCCTTCTGACCCACGGTTTTCTGGACATGGTCGTGGAACGCGGCAGACTCAAGGAAACGCTCGCCCTGCTGATGTGCCTCTTCTCCCCGGGAGACCGTATCTGTTCTTCCGCTCTCTCAGAGGCGGGAGATGGCGGGGGATGATTGGAATTTCCCGATCTAAGATCCGCCGGAGCCTACCTTGCGGGGTTGACCCGTCACGGAATCCATCCAGGGCTCGATGAGATCCGGAAGATCCTGGCCGATGCCGGACATCCGGAAATCGCCTGCCCGGCGATTCAAATTACCGGAACCAATGGAAAAGGGACAACCGCCATTCTCGTGGAAGCCTTTCTCCGGGAGGGAGGTTACAGGACGGGGTTGTTCACGTCTCCTCACCTGCTGGACGTGCGGGAGCGAATCCGGATCGACGGAAACCCGATCGACGCCGAATCGTTTCTCGACTGCCTCGAGAAGACGCGTCGTCTGGAGATTTCCGGGAACGGCCAGCTAACATTTTTCGAAACACTGACCGTGATGTGTTTCCTGGCTTTCCGGAAGGCTGCCGTCCAGATCGCCGTTCTCGAAGTCGGGCTCGGCGGCCGTTGGGACGCCACTTCCGTAGCGGATCCCGAAGTGACTGCCCTGACTTCGATCTCGCGGGATCATACCGAGATCTTAGGAGACACACTGGAGAAGATTCTGTCCGAGAAAGCCGCGATTGGCCGTCCCGGGAAGCCTTTTGTTGCGACGGTTCCGGACTCGCTTCTTCCCGCATGGTTCCGGGAAGAGGAATCGGGGCGGTTTCGGTCCGTTCTCCGGGGCCGGGACTTCGATGGCCGATGGCTGGAGCGGGGGTCCCGGTCGATGCGATCATTCGAGTTCCGGGGCAGGAACGGGACAAAAGTCTTCCGGACATCCCTCGTAGCGGGATATCAGTTGAACAATCTCCTTTCGGCTCTGGCGATCCTTGACGAGTCCCCCTGGCGCGTTCCCGAGTCGGCGATCGGACGTGCCCTCGCTACCACAAAGAATCCCGGACGATGGGAACGGGTTCCGGGTCCTCCCGATGTCGTGTTCGATGGTGCCCACAATCCCGAATCCATGGCGGCTCTCGCATCCCAGGTCCGCGACGCCTATCCCGATCCGGCGAAGGTCGGATTTTTGCTGGGAATTCTCCAGGGCAAGGACTGGGTGTCGATGATCCCGGAGTTGAACGGAGTCGGGGACACGTATTTTATTACGGAACCCCCTGAAACCCTTTCCGTTTCGCCTCTTGTTCTCGCGGAGGCCGTACGGGACCAGCCGACGCGCGCCGGATTGTCTGTCTATGTCGAGCCCGGTTCGTTTCCCGATGTCTGCAACCGGGCATTCCGATGGGCGACGGAGGACATCGGCAGGGTGATCGTGGTAACGGGTTCGTTCTATCTCGTCGGTGCCGTCAAGCGGTGGCTATCGGGCCAGGAAACGCCATTAATCGCGGGCGAGAAAAACGTATCTATCCCCCGAATCCCGTGAACCGGGCGAAAATATCCCTTCTCGTTTTTTTTCTCCTCTGCGGAGGACTCTTCCCCTGGACCCTTTCCCCCGTTTTCGGGGAAACCGACACCCATCCTGGGAACCCTTCCTCCAGTGGCGAAAAAAAAGTCGTCATCATGGCCGATCATCTCCGCTTCAATCGGACCACACACTTGATCCATGCGGTCGGACACGCCTTCCTCCAGCGAGGCAGCCTGACACTGAAAGCGGATGAACTCATCCTGAACAAGTCCACGAATGTGGTCTGGGCCGCCGGTCATGTCGTCCTGAACGGACCTAAGACGATCATGAAAGGACCGCGAATGAGGATGAATCTCATGACCGGTCACGCTGTCGTCTACGAAGGCAAGGTCGAGACACGCCAGTTCTATACACAGAACAATACCCAGACCGAATACACGTACCATATCCGCGGAAAGAGGATCGAACGGGTGACCCCGGATCATTTCCACGTGGACGATGGATCGGTCACGACATGCGATTGTCTTCCCGGAATCTCGCCCTCCTGGCTTCTTTCAACGAACTCGGGGGACGTGTACTTGAATGATCATTTCTCGAGTTCCAGCGACTTCCTCCATATCAAAAGCGTTCCGAGCCTTTACCTCCCGTACTTCAGCTTTCCGATCTCTCCAAGAAAGTCCGGGTTCCTGTTCCCGTTTGTCCAGTACAACAGCATCCAGGGGCTGGTTTTCTACGATTCCTTCTTCTGGAATCTTGATCCTTCCTACGACCTGACCTTTACGTTCGATGAAATGTCCAACTTCGGCCTTGGAGAAGGGATAACGTACAACCAGTCCATTTCATCGAACCAGAATCTGAGCCTGAATGTCACGCAACAGGCTGTGAACGATCCTGTCCTCGGCCTGAACTCGAACATCCTTTCGACGACGGATCTGTATTCGTACCTCGGTGAAAGCACGGCGGTCCTGGCGAATATCAACTATGTGAACGCCCAGAACTTCTATCAGTTGATGAGCACAGGAAGCACAATGTCTTTCAATCCCCAATTGATGTCCTCACTGTTCGCCAATTTTTACCAGGACAATAGCGAAGTGAACCTGGCCGGGGAGTACAACGAAGATATTTTTCCGGGCCTCAATACAACCGTTTCCAAGCTACCGCAGGGGAGCTCGAACATTTACGACTATAAACTGGGGGATTCGCCGTTCTACTTTTCGTCTTTTCTCTCGGGAGTCGATTTCCAGAGCGGATCGCTTTTTCTGCAAAGGGGGGTCGTGTACCCTCACGTGAGCGGAGCATTCTCGTTCGGCGACGGCCTTGTCGAGATGTCCCCCCATGCCGGGGTTCTGGAATCCGCCTATAGCGTGACGAATGCCGTGGCATCACCATACAGCCAGACCGTGCCGAATTTCGGAGTGGCCTTCCAGTCGATGGTGGAAAGGGATTATACCCTCCCCGATTTCATGGGAGGCGGGGTTCTGACGCATGAAGTCGAGGTGAACTCCGATTTCGAATACGCGCCCCAGAACGATGAAACCCAGATCATCCAGAGCGGGTTTACGGACAACATCCTGGGAATGAACACGCTCTATTACTCGATGACGAACCGGTTTTTCTATTCCGGAAAAGGGGTCAGCAAGGAAATCCTTTCCTTGAAGATCGCGGAAGACTACCAACTCCAGTCGCAACCCTATTATGCGACGCCGGTCAATTACGCCGGGCAGTTCCTCTCAAATCCGTTCGTACCGTTGAACCAGCCCTTTTCCCCGATCTACGCGTCCGTTCACGTCCTGCCGAACGATCCCGTCTCGTTTTTCGGGGAAGGGTTTTACGACCCCTCTCAGAACGATCTCGTGACCGAGGATTCGGCGATCATTTTCAATCAGGCTGCGATCTATCCCGCGCCGGTCATGCTGCTTCTGCAGCTTGGGCAAACATCCATCCGGGCAGGAAATGTCCCCGTCATGGGCAACTTCTTCAATCCGATGGCAATTACGGTCGGCTACCAGCAGCCCGAAGGGGCGAACTTCATCGTGCCATCGATCTCGGTGAACACCTCGATCGGCCTATTCGGTGGCGTTGCCTATTACCAGGACCTTGGCGGGGGAACGACCGGAGGAATCCAGATGGAATCCATGAACCTCGGATACAACGGACAGTGCTGGAACGCAGGCTTCATGTACTATGTGGTGGAAGAACCGGCTCCACTGCCTGCCCAGACGGGCTTCGGTTTCACGATCACGCTGAACGGCATCGCAAGTCTGGCTCCGATCGTCAATCCTATAAGTCCGATACCGGTACCCTGAGGACTTTATCGGGATTGGTGTTCTTTGACGACGGTGCTCACGATCGTCCGAAAGGCGAGGACGTGCATCTGGACCCGCGAAGAAAAATCGATCAATGCGGGGGTTTCGAGGGTAAAGGTTCTTCTCGTGCCATGGCGGTACAGATAGAGAGCCTCGGGCCATCCATGACGACGGAATTTCACCCTACGCATCCTCCTGGGGTGGATGATCCCGTTATGGGCGGGCATGCCTTCGATCACGGGATCCTTCAGGATAGGGAACCCCGACCCTTCAAGGGCCGAGATCACTTCCGGACCGATCGGTTCCTTGTGGTCGGGAAAATGTTCATAGAGGTAGAACCCCTTGGTGTCGACATCCTCGTGAAACTCGATGGACAGCTCGAAGGTCCTATTCCGGAGCACATCCATGAGGCACCGGATCTCCGGCGAAGGATGTCCTTTGGCGAACTCCCTGTTGAGATCAATCTCTTCCCTGTTGGTACGGGTCTTGTTCAGGAACCCAGACGGATTGATCAACGGAAATGAGGTGAGGTTGATGAGGTTTGAGAAGCCCGGATTCCCGATTTCGGACCTGAGGAGTTCGAGCACGGCATGCGGACCTGCCGGTTCGTCGCCGTGAATTCCCGCCGAAAGCAGGATGCGGGGAAACCCCGGATCGGTTTTTCTGGAGATTTGAAGGAGCGGGCAGAGCCCCTTGTCAGTCTCTACGGACATGAGTGTCCGGACACGTTGAAAATCGAGTTCCTTGGCCGCCTTTACAATGGATAAACACAGGGCGTTCGGATCGTGAAAGATCTCCATGCTTCCTTTCCACCTTCTTTGCAATAGATAAAACAGATTTTACTTCTGGTAGCGGTCTCCCCATTTCAGCTTGTCGCGAAGCACTTCGAAGTAGTTCCGTTCGGGATAAACGATCAGATGCGTGACGGATGAGGATTTTGTTATTTCCACGAGATCTCCCGCGGTCAGGAGGAAATCTACCTGCCCATCGAATGTGGATGTGACGGATTCGCCTTTCTTGATCAGGATCTCGATCCGGACATGTCCCGGAAGGACCAATGGGCGATGCGTCAGGGTGTGGGGGCAGATGGGGGTCATGATGATCCCCTCCATTTCCGGATAGACGATCGGACCGCCGGCGGACAGATTGTAGGCGGTCGATCCTGTCGGGGTCGAAAAGATGACCCCGTCGCCCTTCAAGGCTGTCACGAACAGGGCGTCCATATATATGTCGAACTCGATCAGCCGGACTTTCGATCCTTGATTGATGACGACATCGTTCAATACATGGGATTCCGTGACTGCGCGTCCATGGCGTATGACTCGCGTCTTCAGCATCATCCGGGCATCGGTTTGGTAGTTGCCCCTTAGGGTATTCTCGAGAACCTCGAAGAGTTCCGACGCCTGGACCTCCGTAAGGAATCCGAGGCTTCCGAGGTTCACGCCAAGGATCGGGATCCCGGGCGATTTGGTTTCCGTTGGCGCCTGATGTTCCGCCAGAGCCCTTGCGGCCGAGAGGAGCGTTCCGTCCCCTCCGAGAACGAGCAGAAGGTCCGCCCGGTCGGCGATCTCCGATTTTTCCCATGTTTTTTCGCCCGGCACCGTACGTGCGCCTTCGTTGTCGAGGAAATAGGCAATACCCCTTTCCCTTAGCCAAGGGAGGAGTTTGTGAAGAATCGAACGGATTTCCTCGGACCGATGGGGCTTTGTCAGGATTCCGATTCTTTGGATCGACTGTCGCAATGGTTGCATGCTCTTTCCTGACCGGTAGCGCCGGCGTGGAACGGCCCAAACTGTCCCGAGTCCCGTCGACGGTGTTTCTGTCGGAGAAATTTCGGATTAACCGCTGTTCCCGAACACTATAGTACGATCTTTTCCCGAAATGAAGAGCTCCGGAACGCTTTGGAGCCCTTCCGATGATTGCAAACAAGGCTCTGCGTAGCCTTCGAGAATGAGAACCAGGATCACACCAAAGTTCTCATGGATCCTTGACTTGTTTAAGTGGTCATGGTATAAACGCCGAACCTAAAAACGCCAATCTCGCAACCTGTCTTTTGCTCGCATGAGTTCTCCCCGTATCGAGACGGTATGGGTGTCGCCTTATCTGGATAAGGCGGAATACCCCTACTCTAAACCGGCTCAAACCGCTTATGGCGTTTCATAGAACCGAGCCTTCCGAGGCGAGGAAGGTGGAGGATGGCATAATGAAGGGGAAATACAAGTTACACATACCGGAATATGAATATTATGCGGATCAGGTGGCCTGTCGAAAGGGCTGTCCGGTCGGTACCGATGCAGGTGGATATGTCCAGGCCATCCGGAGCGGCGAATATGAAAAGGCCTATGCCATCGCCCGGGGCCCCAATCCTTTTGCTTCAATCTGCGGTTGGGTGTGCAACGCTCCCTGCGAAGCCGCCTGCACCCGTGGCAATATCGACTCCCCGGTCACCATCCGGGCGCTGAAGCGATTTGTGACTGAGAAGTTCGGGGTGGAGGCCGTCAGCGATCCGGCCGTTACCCTGCGGTATTCCACGGCTCCGGGGGTTCCCTACGGCCGGGCTACCGGCGAAAAGGTCGCGATTATCGGAGGCGGTCCTGCAGGGCTTACCGCCGCTCACGATCTTGCAAGGCTTGGATACCGTACGACCCTGTTCGAGTCGAACAAGAGGCTTGGCGGGCTCTTCTACCTCGTTCCGGAATACCGCCTTCCGCGTCCCCTCATCAAGGCCGAAGTCGACGCTATCGCAAGCATGGGCCTCGACATCCGTCTGAATACCACTGTCGGGAAGGACGTTTCCTTCAAGGAGATCCAGGACTCGTTCAAGGCTATCGTGATCGCCGTAGGGGCCTGGGGTAGCCGTCCCATTCCTTTCGAGGGCAAGGATCTCGAAAATGTCTATTCCGCTCTTCCTTTCCTTCAGTCCGTCTATCTCGATCACAGTCCCGCAGCCGTTGGCCGTAATGTCGCCGTGGTAGGAGCGGGAAACGTGGCCATGGACGTTTGCCGGACCGCAGTCAGGCTCCCGGGGGTGCAGAAAGTCACGGTCATCGCCTTGGAAGATTGGGATGAGATGCCGGCCGACGAAGCGGAAATTGAAGATGCCGTCGCCGAGGGAGTGGAGTTCCTGACACGAAAGGGAACCCGAAAAATCAACGGGTCCGGGAAGGTAGACGGGCTGGAGCTCGTTCGGGTCGTATCCGTTTTTGACGACCAGGGCCGTTTCGCCCCGGTTTTTGACGAAGCCGACAGGACGGTGGTTCCGTTCGATTCGGTGATCCTAGCGATCGGGCAAACGATCGATTCCTCGTTTGTTCCCCCGGAACATGATTCGATCGTTGGCCGCAACGGCGTCATCAGGGCCAATATCCATAGCATGGATACCGGAGTTCCCGGAGTATTCGCGGCAGGCGACGTTGTGACGGGGCCCCGGATTTTTATCGATGCAATCGCGGGCGGACAGGTTGCAGCCGCTTCAGTTCACCAGTATCTCTCCCAAGGAGCGGTGGATTCAAAGGTTTATGGGATTTCGACGCCGGTCGAACACCGTTCGAATCCAACCCCCATCTGGCCCGTTGATGTCAATGTCGACGGATATTATTCCATTTCCCGGAATAACCCCCCTCTCCTTACCCCCAGTTTCCGCCGAACGAACTTCGAGCTTGCTGAACTCTCCTTCGGCGAAGACGAAGCCCGCGCCCAGGCGGCGAGATGTCTGACCTGCCATGTCAATCCGATTTTCGTCGGGGAAAAATGCATCATGTGCGGCGGGTGCGTGGACGTTTGCCCGGAGTATGCCCTCAAGATGATTCCCCTGACCGATGCGGATCTTGACCAAGACAAGACGGTAAAGGTCATTGAAAACTTTCTGGGCGTTGAGATTGACCAGCCGAACGACCATGAGGTAGTTCAGCAGTTAAGCCTTTCAACGGCCATGATTTGGGACGGAGCACGTTGCATCCGTTGCGAATTGTGTGCAAAGAGATGTCCGACGGGTGCCATTTCGATGGAATTCTTGGAAGTTAAACAGGAGGTCACCTTGTCATGAGTACGGCTCTCACCGGTACCGAAAATCAGGATCCTTCAAAAGAAACCGCCAGTCCGGCGGATCTTGAAAGACGAAAGTTCATGGTGTCTGCCGGATGGGGTGTCGTGGGTCTGACCCTCGCCGGTTCGACTTATGCCGCATATAAATTCATGTTCCCCCCGATTCTCTACGAACCTCCGACGGTCTTCAAGATCGGTCACGTGACCGATTACGGCCTCGGTGTTGACGAAAGATGGAAGTTGAAGGGTCGGTTCTGGGTTGTCCGGAATATGCGCGGTATCTATAACATGATTTCCATCTGCCGCCACCTTGGGTGCACGCCGAATTGGTTCCCCGACCAGAAACGATTCCGTTGCCCTTGCCACGGGTCGATTTATGACGTTCACGGAAACGTGCGCGGTGGGCCAGCACCAAGAACCTTGTGGAGAGGCCAGATCACGAAAGACCCCGTTGACGGCCAGCTTGTCGTCAATACAGTTATACGGCTCGATCCCAATCCGGCCCAAACCCCGCAGGGACTCTGGGTCAAGGAGAAGATCAAGGAAATCCAGCCATACTGGATCACGCATACCTCTCCTCCCGGGGCATCTTGTGCTGCGAACCGTCTGTTGTGCTGAGGGCGTTTTGCCGGCGGAGCCTAATCCAGGGCTCCGCCGGTTTTGTTCTCGTTCCCCGATTTTTCAGGATATTGGCTTTTTTAGCCGGAAACGACTATTTGAAAGGATAGCGAATGCTTGAGAATGTGAAGGAGAAAATTGTCAAGTCCCAAGTGTTTCGTTCCATCTTTCGGCATGGGTTTCCGGACAACGATCTCAACCGGGCCTATGTCGTTTTCAGCAACGTATTCCTCCACATTCATCCCGTAAAGGTGCGGAGAAGCGCTCTGCGAATGCGCTACACGTTCTGCCTCGGGGGAATCACCCTCTTTCTTTTCATCATGCTCACGGTCACCGGAATCTGGCTGATGTTCTACTATACCCCCTATACCGGTCTTGCCTACAGCAATATCCAAGACATCCAGTTCGTCATTTTCGGGGGAAACCTGATGCGGGACCTTCATCGGTTCGCGGCGCACGGGATGGTTCTTTTCGTATGGCTCCACATGACCCGCGTTTTTCTTACGGGGGCATACAAGGCTCCTCGTGAGTTCAATTGGGTTGTCGGGGTGGTCTTGTTGGTCAATACGCTCATCTTGAGCTGGACGGGATACCTCCTTCCCTGGGATCAGCTGGCCTACTGGGCGGTGACGGTGGGAACCAAGATGGCTTCCTACACTCCATTTATCGGTCAGAACGGACCCTGGGGGGCCCAGTTGGGATTCCTCCCCACCAACGACATCATGTTCATGCTGATCGGTGGAACAGTGGTGGGCCAGAACGCCCTCATCCGTTTTTATGTGCTTCATTGTGTGGTCCTCCCGCTCGTCGTGACCGTGTTCCTCGCGGTGCACTTCTGGCGGATCCGCAAGGATGGCTTTTCCGGGCCTCTATAAAATTTGTGGTTTCGGTCTTATCGGGTATGACCATTCCATTGCAAAGAGGGGATGCCTGAATGGAGAATAAAGTGACTCGCGAAATATTTCCGCGTGATTCTCGAAAGAGTTACGGGCTTGTCGAGCTCATGAAGGGAACGGTTCCCATTGTGCGCAAGGAGCCTGAAGATACGGTTTATGTTTGGCCGAACCTGATCCTGATTGAAGTCATCTGTGCGCTTTTGGTCACAGCGGGACTGATTCTTCTCGTACAGTTCGTCCATGCCCCGCTCCGGTCCCTGGCCGACCCTTCCACGACACCGAACCCGATGCGGGCGCCCTGGTATTTTCTGGGACTTCAGGAACTTCTCGTTTATTTCGATCCGTGGTATGCCGGGGTTGCTCTCCCGGGAATGATCATCGTGGGGCTGATGGTATTTCCCTATGTCGATACCAATCCAAAGGGTACCGGTTACTTCACCCTCACGGAACGGCCATTCGCCATTTTCAATTATTCTTTCGGTTTCGCCCTCTGGTGGGTCACGATTGTCATCGGGACCTATCTACGGGGACTCGATTGGCAATGGTACTGGCCGTGGAGCAATCACCTCGAGCATATGAACCCCGCCCTCGTGACACTGGTCCCGCTCCATATCGTTTTCGTCAATTTCTTGCATGTCTCCAAGGATATCGCTAAAGGACTGTGCGATATCCTGTTCTTCGCGTATTTTGCGATCGGGATGGCCATCCCCTATTTCTTCATGCGAAAATTCTACGATTCGCTGGGGGGGGCGCGTTATTTTGTCTTCATGCTTTTTTTCCTCTCGATGATGGGAGTCGGTTTCAAAATCATTCTGAGGCTCCTGTTCAATATCAAATACATTGTGGTCACTCCCTGGATCAATGTCTGAGTGAAGCTTGGGAACGAGTGGAGTAGGGGGCGCCGAATCGTACGCCCTTTGCTGCCACGGGTTTCTTGAGAGGGAATGTTTGTGTCGTTGATGACGATGACCGGAACTGGTTCACAGTCAGTTTCATAGGTTAAGGAGAGGCAATGAGTCCATTCCACAATCTCTTGAATGAGCCCTGGGTGGAGCAATATTTTGGGTACCCTTACCGTATCGGGATATTCCTGACCCTCTTGGTTGGGACCGCATTCTTCTATTATCTGATTATCTGGTTTCAGAAATGGCAGGAACGCTCGTTCTATCCGGAAGGTCATCCGCTTCGGAAAGATCCTGATGCGGTGAACGAAAGGGGCCGGCGCGCATGAAAACGAAAGTCTATGTCCTGTTTTTCCTTTCTACCCTTTTCCTTGCAGGAACCTTCCTGATCGAGATGTACAAGGATACGCATCCCGAATGGATGAAGTATCAGCGCCAGTATTACCAATTGTTGGCGCAGAAGACGAACAATCCGGCTCTCGCGAATTCGCCGCTGATAGTCGTCCAGACCTGGAACAGCATCCTGAATCGGGCCGACCGGTGCCAGACCTGCCATATGGGGATCGATGTCCCGATTTTCAAGGATGCTCCCCAACCGTTCACGACCCATCCGGACTTGACGGGGTACATGAGCAAGCACCCCTTTGGGAAGTTTGGCTGCACGGTCTGCCATGACGGAAACGGTTTGGCGACGACGGTTGACCATGCCCACGGGTTCAACGTGACGCTCGATTACCAGCCGAAGATCGGACCTTTTGCAGAAGCGACCTGTACCAAGTGCCACACTGACCTTTACAATGACGGGGTCAATCCTCCCATGACCCCGTACCTTAACCTGGCAAAAAAGACCATCAAGCAGAAGGGTTGCGGGTCCTGTCACACGATGGTCCAGTTCAACTTGCACGGGGTGCTGGCGCCGGACCTTTCCGGATTCGGGTCCCGGACCGAACTGGGTTTCTACAATGTGCATGCCTTTATGTATGTGAACGGGGTCCATTCTGAACGGGAATGGGAGTGGGAGCATTTCAAGAACCCCCGACGGATTTCCCCCGGGATGCCCGCATTCAAGGTGCCCCCCACGATCATGCCCAATTTCCATCTGACGGATGAACAGACCACGGCGTTGACGACGTGGGTGTTGGGCCTTGTGGATCCTGCCGTCATCACCATTCCCCAGAAGTACCTTCCGGTCGAGATGGCGCATGGTCGGCCCGTTCCGATTCCCGTGACCAAGGGAGACATCGGCGTGCTGCCTGAAGCGGCCTTTAAAAAGGTTTCGATGAATCAGTAGTCTGTCTCATGACTGTATTCTGTCGGTCCTAAATTTCGTCTTCGGAAAAGCCCCGGGAAACCGGGGCTTTTTTTTGGGGACCCGTTTCCGGGAAGCGCATGGAACTACATCGAGCCCTCAAGTACAATCATCCTATGATCGAAGTCGAGAAACTGACGAAGATTTATTCTTCTTCACGGAGTAAAAGAACCGCGGTGGACGACGTTTCCTTCTCCGTCCCGAAAGGGGAATTCTTCGCCCTCCTCGGACCGAACGGCGCCGGAAAAACCACGACCATTTCCATATTGGCGACCATCCTCTCACCGACATCGGGAGAGGTCCGGGTCGACGGGATCGACGTTCGGAAGGACCCGCACCTCGTACGCCAAAAGATCGGGGTGATCTTCCAGGACCCCAGTCTGGACGATCGCCTTTCTGCTTTCGAGAACATGGAGTTTCACGGAAGGCTTTACGGGATGCCGCGCGAAGTGCGATCCAGGCGGTCGGAGTTCCTTCTGAATATGGTCGAGCTGTGGGACCGGCGCAACGACCTTGTCCGGACGTTTTCCGGAGGGATGCGCCGTCGCCTTGAAATTGCCCGTGGCCTGATGCATTTTCCCCAACTCCTGATCCTCGACGAGCCGACCATCGGTCTGGATCCTAAGACGAGGCGTTCGCTCTGGGAGTATATTCACCGTGCCCGGCGGGAATGGACAATGACGATTCTCCTGACGACCCATTACCTCGAAGAGGCCGACGGAGCCGACCGTGTGGCGATCATGGACCAGGGCCGTTTCGTCGCCCTCGATACTCCGGCCGCCCTGAAAAAATCGCTCGGACCGGAAGTGATCATTCTCGAAACGCCGGAAGAGAATCGCGATTCTCTCCGGAAACACTTGGTCGGGCGGTATGGTCCCTCTCTCGAAATCCATGACGAAGGAGAGGGAAGAATCTCCTTTCCTCTCCCGTCCCACGAACGGTCTTCCGTCCAGCTTATTCGGGAACTCCCCGGTACGATACTCTCCGTCACGGTCAGAACCCCGCATCTGGACGATGTCTTTATTCAGCTGACGGGAAGGGGTATGGTTCCGACCGATGAAGGGACGGCACCGTTCCATCGCGTCTACAGGGGAAAGCTTTGACTGCGTCGCCGAACGCCTCGGGCCCGTCTGGGGTCCTGGATGGAAATCTGCCGGAACAGCCCTTCGGACTGCCATCTCCGCTCATCCGTGACCTCAGGGGAGTCTATACTCTCTGGCTCAGGGATGTGATACGCCTGTGGCGGGACCGCGTGCGCCTGATCGGGTCGTTCATCCAGCCCCTCCTGTTCCTGTTCATCCTTGGGGGAGGGATCCGGGCCCGATTCTCGGGGCCCAATCCCTCTCTCGATTATCAGACCTTCATCTTTCCGGGAATCCTGGCGATGAGCATCCTCTTCACGGCTTCGTTCGCGGGTATCGCCGTCGTCTGGGATCGCGAGGTGGGTTTTCTGAAAGAAGTCCTGGTCGCTCCCCTTTCCCGGACGGCGGTCGTGATGGGTAAGGTATTGGGCGGAAGCACCAACAGCCTGATACAGGCGACGATCCTGCTCGGACTGTATCCCTTCTTTGGTATCCACCTCTCCGGGTTCCGGTTTGTCCTCGCATTGGGTGTGATGTTTCTGATCGGCATTTCCCAGACGGCAATGGGGATTGCCCTATCGGTCAGAATGTCGTCGACCCAGGGTTTCATGGTTCTCCTGAACTTCGTTATCCTTCCGCTTTACTTCCTGTCCGGAGCGATGTTTCCCATGGATCGCCTTCCATTGTGGCTTGCGATCTTCGCAAGAATCGATCCGGTGACGTACGGGGTGGATCTTCTGAGGGGACTTCTCCTCGGGATCCATCATTTTTCCTATTTCGTGGATTTTGGGGCATTGGTCGTATTCGGTGCGACCATGGTGTGGATCGCTGTCCGTTTGTTCAAACAGGAAGCTCCGGCCTTCTGACGCCCTTACATTGATTTTTTCATCCGAATGGAGAATCTATGGCATCCGAGAGTTCGTTCGACATCGTCTCAAAGGTGGATATGCAGGAGGCGAGGAATGCAGTGGATCAGGCGAACAAGGAACTGTCGACGCGCTTCGATCTGAAGGACAGCGGGTCAAAGATCGAATGGGAAAAAGAAGAACTCGTCGTCCATGCTCCCGATGCCCATAAACTGAGAGCGGTCGGAGAAATCCTGGATTCGAAGTGCGTTCGCCGGGGAATCTCGCTCAAAAACCTCGACCGGCAAAAGGTCGAGGAATCTCTCGGGGGTAAAGTGCGGCAGCATATCCGGTTCAAGCAGGGTTTGTCGCCCGAAATCGCCAAGGAGATCGCCAAGGAGATCAAGAACACCAAATCGAAAGTTCAGGCCCAGATCCAGGGAGATACGGTCCGGGTGTCGGGGAAGGCAAAGGACGACCTTCAGTCGGTGATCTCCCATCTGAAATCGAAAGATTTCAAAATCGAACTTCAATTTGTCAATTTCCGGTCGTAATCGGCCGTCAAGCCTGGAGTCTAAGAGTGAAAAGAATTTTGTTGGCGCTTTCACGCGTTTTCCTATGGATGATGCCCCTTGCGCTGGGGGGGTGCATCACTCTCAACCTGCTTCCGGCCGAAAAGGGACTCCAGGAGGAAATCCTCTCCGGAGAAGGTGCGAAGGACAAACTCCTTCTCGTACCGATCGACGGATTCATCGGCGACCAGAATCAAAAGGGGATCCCGTTCCTGGGAGGAAGGGTCGATTCGGTGACGGAATTAAGAAAGACATTCATGAAAGCCTCCCACGATCCCAGGGTAAGGGGAGTCGTCCTTCTGGTGGACAGCGCCGGTGGTTCGGTGACTGCCTCCGACCGGATCTATCATCTGATCCGCCTCTTCAAACAGAAGAGCGGCACTCCCGTCATCGCGCTGGTTGGCGACATGGGCGCGTCCGGGGCCTATTATGCCTCGGTCGGAGCGGACGAGATCTGGGCGCACCCGACGAGTGTCGTCGGGAGCATCGGAGTCGTGATCTTCAACGTCGGCTTGACCGGTCTGATGCAGAAGATCGGCGTTGAAGACCGGTCCATCGCATCGGGGCCAGAAAAGGAAATGGGCTCTCCCTTGAAGCCCATGACCGAGAAAGACCGGAAAATCTTTCAGAGCCTGGTCGACGATTTGTACCGGCAATTTCTGGACACCGTTTCAAAGAACCGACAGATGTCGACGTCCACACTGGAACCCTTGGCCGACGGGCGCGTCTATACGGCACGGGAAGCCCTGAAACTCCACTTGATCGATCGGATCGGATACCGGGACCAGTTGATCGACCACCTGAAACGGCTGATGCATGTCGAGGAATTCGAGGTTGTCGAGTATCGGGAGCCCGCCCTGGCGGGAGGATTGTTCGGGAGCCAAAGCGAGGCCACCGACCCGCTCTCGGACAGTTCGCGGCTGGCGGGCGCGCTGAAGCGCCTTGGACCGACCCCCCTCTACCTCTGGACCCCCGGTCTCGCCGGGAGCATGAAATAGGGCGCTTCTCCCAGAAGATACCAGGCGCTATGGGGATTGGAACGGCAATACGCGAGACGGGACCCCTTTGCGAAACGTTTCCACTCTTGGGTCAGGCGAGGGAGATCCTGTTTGTGTGAAATCGTGTCGGCCGGTATGGACGAGAACCCCTTCCGGCAAGCGGTCCGGAAGTTTTTGGCCGTCATGGACGCATGCAGATACAGGGCCTGGCGGATATGCGTCTGGCCCCAGTATGCGACGGCGTATTCTCCTGGCTCCCCGGCCCGGACCGGTCCGGAAGGCAGAAGAAGGATCGCCAAAACGAGGATGATGGAAGCAAGCGGCATAGGTCCTCCTTAATAAGACGGTGGAAAATAGATCCAGAGAAGGTCGTTCAGATTCGTTTCCGTCGGGCCTGTCCGGATGGCGAAGCCTTCCCGTTCCGCAAACCCGCCCGTGTCATGGGTGGAGAATGCGGCCCTCAACCCCGAGGACCGCATTCCCTTCGTAAGATCGGTCGTCCGGAAGAGGACCCCCGCCAACCCGGAATTCCCGTCGTTCCCATCTGTCGCGAGGCATCCGACAACGGCAGGCACGTCCCCCAGCGACATGCCGAGCGCCAATCCCAATTCAAACGTTCTTCCGCCTTTTCCGCGCCCTTTCCCGAGGGTCACGGTTGTTTCCCCGGATGCGAGATAGCATTGTCCCTTCCCGGTGCCGACCTTCGGGAGGAGGAGGGAAGCGAGAACACGACCCGCTTCCCGGGCCTCGCCTTTCAGGCAGGGTGTCAGGCACTCGTAATCGATTCCCTCAGGGACGAAGTATTCCCGGGCCTTTTGAAGGACGGTCGATGAGTCTCCGAGGATGATCGGAGCCTCATGCCGAAATGGCTGGCCGGGAGTTTCTTCCATCGTGGAAGAAAGGAAAGACGAGACCGTATCCGGTATTTCGCTGCGAGGGATCCATGCTTCCAGGATCTCCAGGGTTTTCCGGCCGTTTCTAAGGACCGGGATGGAGGGTCCCGACCCGACGACCGCCGGAGAAAGGCACGGAGTGTCGGAGAGGAGGACCGTGAGCGCGATTTCCCCCCGGAACGGACGAAGCAATCCGCCCCCCTTGATCGCAGACAGATGGGTGCGGGCCGTATTCAGGATCTCGATGGGAGCTCCGCGATCCATCAATTTCTTGAGGACGGCCTTCTTGTCGCGTCCGGGTATCCCTTCGGCCGGGAGGAATAGGAGGCTCGACGTCCCTCCCGATATCGCACACATCAGCGTTCCGTCCCTCGGGGTCGAAGCGACGAAATCGAGTGCTTTCAATGCCGCGTTCCGGCTCGCTTCCGACGGATAAGGATGGCTCCCGTGGACGTGAGGGGTCGCAGGGGGAGGATATCCACGAGGAAGGATCGTCAACGTGTTTTCCGGAGGGATTCCGAACTGGTTCGAAAGTGCTTGGGTCAAAGGTGTGGCGGCTTTTCCTGCGGAGATGAGGAAGAGGGGACCGTTACCCAAGGGCCAGCGATCCGGTCGGGATTGGGGCAGAAGCCGGACAGGCGACAGGGAGTCCAGGAAATCGGGTATGGATCGACGGCATCGGGAGAGGTACCGGTCCGGCGACGGAGCCATTTCATGGATCACGAATGGGGACCCGCAAGATACCGGTCGCGGCACTGGGCACTGCAGAAATAGACAGTTTCCCCGGTGAGCGATTTTTCATGCACAATAGTAGGAGACTCAGGGTCCAGGAACATTCCGCAGGTCGGGTCTCTGACAGTGGAGCCCGGCTTGGTCTGCCGGGTTCCCTCGCGGATCGTGGTCCCGATCCGCCGGAAGGCCCAGATGGCGAAAGGAAAAAGGATCAGGAAGAGAAGAATGCGGAAAAGAAGCATCGGCGGCATCGTCCAGAGAAGGAGAAGTGGGTGGAAAGGATGACGTTCCGGGATTACATGAAATGGTCTCTTGCCGACCCGGGGCGCGGTTATTACACGCGTTCAGCACGGATCGGATTCGAGGGAAGCGATTTCTACACAGCCCCCGAACTCAGTCCGGCCTTTTCCCTTCTGCTATCCCGGCAGATGGTCGAACTCGATGCGGCGCTGAATCATCCGAGTCCATTTTACCTGATAGAGGCCGGGCCGGGCAACGGAACGCTCATGGCCCATCTCCTGGCCTCGCTCCGGATGACGGCTCCGGACCTCTTCAATCGGGCGCACCCGATCCTGTACGAAATCAGTCCGGTCCTTCGCGAACGCCAACGGGAAAGACTTTCCCGGATCGCCGGGATCCGACCGGAATGGATCGATCCTTCCGATCCGGACTGGGTACGCCGGGATCCGATCCGGGGGGTGATCTTCGGAAACGAGTTCATCGACGCACTTCCCGCCCACAGGTTGAAAAAAATCGATGGGGAAATCCTGGAGATTTACGTTGTACCCCGGGAGGGCGGAGCTTTCGATGAAGTGACGGGCCCCCTGTCAGATTCCGGTTTGGCCGAAGGGATCTTTTCCCCCCCATCGGACCTTCCGGACGGGTTCGAATGGGAAGTGAGTCCGGACATGTGCGACGTCCTCGACCGGCTCGACTCGATCCTGGACCCGGGATTCATGCTTTGGGTGGACTATGGCCACACGCATCGGGAGAAGTTCTCTCCCCGGAAGGCCGCCGGGACGGTCATGGGTTATCGGTCCCACCGGGCGGTCGACGACGTCCTATCCCGACCGCCCGGCACCATCGACCTGACCGTTCACGTAGACTTCACTCTCCTGTACCGTCATCTGTCGAAACGGGGATATACGCTCGAAGGCTTCACGGACCAGACTTCGTACCTGACAGGACTGGGGATCGAATCGCTTTGCAGCCCGGAGGAGGGACTGTCTGAAGAGGAACGGTCGTCGATCGCGACATTGATCCACCCTCTTCGCATGGGGAGGATATTCAAGGCGATGCTTCTTTCGAAAGGCGATGTCGGGCATCCGTCCTGGGCCGGGTTCCGGTCCGGGACCCTGCCGGTCGAGCCCGACGGCCAACCGGGCTAGGAAGGTTTCTGGTGACCCAGAACGTAATCGACGATGTGCCCGACCTGTGCGGAGGAAAGCGAACGGTATCCCATCTGTGCCATGTAGCGGTTCATCTTGAGGACCAGAAGCCTCCATTGTTCCGGACTTTTCTGGTTCAGCGTCGGCAATGAATGACACTGCGTGCAGGCCTTGTGAAAAAGGTCCTCGGACGAAAGGGTGGCTGGAAATTCCCGGAGGCCGGATTTTTGGACGTCCGACCCCCCTTTCTGCCGGATCGGGAGGGCCATGAAAAGTCCGAAAAGGACGGTAGCCACGGCCAGAGTCACGACAAGGGCCATGCGGTTGTCCATGGAAGGAAATTTCCCGCTCACTGGGAATCTCCGTTCCGGAATGCCTTGAGTGTCGGGATCAGGTCTTTCTGAAGGGAGTCGTTCAGCAGGAGCCCCATCGTCTGGGGCGGGGCGTTCTTGTCGAACATGGCCGATGCTGTCGGGGCATTGAAGCGGTTCGACGTTTTGACCAGTGTCGAAAGCTGGTCCCCCGAACGTTTCGTCAGCACGTAGTCGCATTTGAGGACGGCTTCTTCCTTCACATGGAGCACGTTCGCTGTCACCCTGTCGGAGAAGGAATGTACCGTCATTTGCACAGAAAGGGAGTGCCTGTTCGTCGTGGCATCGTATGGACGGTATCCGCTGGCCTTGAGGACCGCTTTCAGGGATTTCGAAAGAGAATCCGCAACCGACCGGTGGAGCAGGAGATCCGAGATGCCCCCGGTGGTGTGGAACATGACGCCGACTTTCCTGTCGTTATCGTTTCCGGCGAGTTCGACGGGGAGTACGGCAATGGGAATGCCACCTTTGATCCCCGAAGACTCCAGCACGCTTGGAACGATCGGGTCACTCAGGTAAATCGGGGGAGGGGGGGTCGACGAACAGGCCGCGATGAAAGCAAGCACCATGAAAACCATTCGATTCAAGAGCATGGGGCACCTCCCGGGGCATTAACGGTTTTTTTCGATTGTCACGGTCCGTGTTTCGCGGACCGCATGTTTGTCCGGCGGGTTTCGCCACAGAACGGTCACCTTATGGGAGCCCGGCTTGAGCGGAGGAAGTTCGACGGTCGTCCGGTCTGTCCGCGACACATCCGCCAGTTCGGCCGCGACCCCGTCGATCCGGATTTCGATCCGGTAGAAATCGTTATCCGTCGGCGGCGACGGGAAGCGGACGAGAATATGGACCGGTCCATCGGTTCCGGCCCTCTCGGGCGCCGTGACGGAGAATCCCTGGCCGGCGGCCACGCTGGGGGGATTGGCCGTCAGGACCGTCGCCAGGCCAAAAAAGAGGATGGGGATCGTGCGCCCCATCCGTGTTTCGTTTAAATGCCATCGAATCGACACAGACGGCTCTCTCTGCTAAACTCTCCCAATGTTCGCCTGGAAAAAATCTCACCTTTTTTTAAAATACATCATCTTGGAACGGATTGCGAAAGGCACGCTGGCCATTCTTCTTGGTGTCGGCGGGCTCAGCATGGTTCATGCCGATCTGTCGTCCCTCATCCAGAAGATTGCCCAGAACCTCAATGTCGACATCGAAAACGCCCTGACGGGATATCTTCTCCACGCAGCGGGCCTCATCTCCCCGGGCCTCTTGAAGGTGATCTCGCTCGGAGGGGTCGTATACGGGGCGGCCAATTACCTCGTGGCGTGGGGACTGCATAAAAGGTTTCGATGGGCCGAATACATGACGATCCTCGAGATTTCCGCCTTTATCCCCGTGGAAATTTACGCCCTGAACGCGCATTTCTCTTGGTTTCGCCTATCCGCATTCGGACTGAACGTGGCGATTGTCGTCTACCTGATCCGGAACCGTTCGCTCTTCCATCCGATGAAGGAAGAGACCGGATTGGCAGAAACCTCCCTGCCGCCCCCCTGACGGAGACCGCTATTCTATGAATCCGGGCTCTGCGGCGCTTTCGGGACTTCTTCTCGGAGCCAATCTCTTAAACTACCTCGACCGGCAGCTTTTTCTTTCCATGTTCCCCCTTTTTAGGGGACGCTTCCATCTCTCGGATCTTTGGCTCGGGCTCCTTGCCTCCTCCTTTACGGCCATTTATGTCATCGTGGCGCCCCTTTCAGGCTACCTGGTCCGAAGGTTCCCGGTCGGACGACTTCTTGGGAGCGGCATCATTCTCTTTTCACTTGGCATGGCGATATCCGCCTTTTCGCGGGACACGGTCACCCTGTTTATGGGACGAATGCTCACCGGCGCCGGCGAGTCCGCTTTGACGACATTGGGGCCACTGGTCATCCTCGGGAAAAACGTCGTCCGCCCCGGAAACCGACTCGGCTATTTCTATGCCGCCATCCCTCTCGGTTCGGCCCTGGGATTTGGTGCCGGCGCCCTGTTTCCGGGGATGATGGATTTTCAGAGGGTTCTCCTGCTCCCCGTCCTTCCCGGGCTCCTGGCCGGGGTGTTCCTCTGGAGAGTCCGCCTGGAGGAGGAAATGCCGGACAGGGCGTCACGTTTTTTCTATCTTTCGTCTCGCGATCGGGCGTTGACCCCGTGGGGCCGCGTCGGCCTGTCGTTCTTTTTCCAGACGGCGGGCACGTTCGTGCTGGGAGGAATGGCGGCCTGGATCAGCATTTACCTGACCCGGATCAAAACGTTCGACCTGTCGTTCGCGAATGCCCTGACCAGCGGATCGCTCGTTTTAGGCGGCGTGACGGGGATGATGCTGGGGGGCGTCCTTCTAGACCGGGAACGCCGGAGGGACCCCGAAGCCTGGGGACGCATGGTAATCGCGGCAGGATTTGCGTTTGCCGCCGCCGGTATCGCGACGGTTCTCCTGTGCCACGGGAAAGGCTCCGTGGCGATTGGACTCGCAGCGGCTTCGTTCGGGTTGTTCCTTGGGATCGTTCCTGTCAACTGGATGATACTGTCGGCGGGAGCCCCCGTCCTGACGGCCCCTCTCCTGGGGTGGTCCCTCCTGATCACCCACCTTTTCGGAGACCTTCCGTCTCCGACTTTGATCGGGTGGGCGTCGCAAGGGTTTGGACTCGACGTATCCCTCGCCGTTCTCCTTCTCCTCCCCGTGGGTTCCGCCCTTGCCCTGGCATTGTTCTCTCGCCCCGGATGGGTTGCTTCCCGCGCTTCCTGAGGGTTCCCGGGCGTCTGGAAAGCGATCTCCCGTTGGAGTAGGATATCCGAAAAGAGGTTGGATACCGTGCACACAAAGGGAGCGGCAGGCGATGAAAGCGAAGGATCTGATGAGCGGCAACGTGATTTCCGTTAAACCGGAAGCCAGTTTGAGGGAACTCGCGGACGTACTCGTCAAGAACCGCATCAACGGGGTGACCGTGATCGACGGCTCCGGCCGATTTGTCGGGGTCGTCGGAGAGCACGACCTGATCCACCATGAAAAACCCCTGCACATTCCGACGACCGTATCCCTTCTCGATGCCTGGTTTATCCTCGAGCCCCCGGGAGCGCTTAAAAAAGAGATCGAACGCATCGCTGCGACCCAGGTCAAGGACATTTGCCAGCGAAACGCTCCGACGATTACCCCCGATGCGACTGTCGAATCGATGGCGCTCCTGTTCGAAAAGTCGAACGCGGATCTCCTTCCGGTCATCGACGGGGCCAGGGTCATAGGAGTCATCGGCAGGGGCGACCTCGTAAGAGCTCTTCTGCAGGAATGAGGATGTCCAGCGTTTTCATTTTCCCTTCCGGATTCCCGACGTCCGGGCTCGGTGAAATGGTGTCCCTGGACTGTCCGAAGGGATCTCTCGTTCTCCTGGAAGGGCCGACTGGGATAGGAAAAACCCAGTTCGCCAAAGGGTTCGCCGCGATGCTGGGCATCGGCGAAACCCTCACGAGCCCGACGTTCGTGACGATTCAGGAGTATGAAGGCGATAGAGGGGCCCTGTTCCACGGGGATCTGGACCGGTTCCCGTCGGGACCGGATCCCGACTTCCTGGAAGCCTTCCTTTCCAACCGGGAAAACCGCTGGACCCTGGTCGAATGGGGCGAGAGGATCGGAACTTCGCTTTGGGTCCTTTTTCCCTATGTGTTTCGGGTCTGCCTCTCCTGGGAAGACGGAGGGGGCAGAAAGGTCGAGGTCACTTACCTTGGTGGCATCGGCCCTAGGCTCCAGGGAGAAACGGCGTTCGAACGCCTTTCCGGATCCTTGGGGACAGCCCTTAAAGCGTTCATGGGCCAGACCGAAAAAATGGGGCCGGGAGGGGTTCCGGGATCCTGACATCGGAACCTTAAGGAGTATGGATGGAATATTTGAGTTCACCCTGGCGCATGAAGTACATCCGCGGCGAATCCCGTTCCGCGCCCGACGGTGGGTGTCTTTTCTGCTCCCTCTCGAGAGTCGGCGTATCACGGGAGCACCTGGTCCTCCATCAAAGCGCCCGTTGCTTCGTCGTGATGAACGCCTATCCCTACACCAGCGGCCATATGATGGTCGTGCCCAACGGACACGGGGGATCCCTTCAGGAGCACTCTCCGGAAACCCTCCGCGAAGTGATGGATCTCCTCCGGGAGTGCGAGCGCATCCTGGTCGATGAATACAAACCCGCGGGTCTCAACCTCGGGATCAATGTCGGGAAAAGCGCCGGAGCGGGGATCCAGGAACATCTCCATGCCCATATCCTTCCCCGCTGGGACGGCGACACGAATTTCATGACGACGGTCCATGAGGTCAGGGTTCTCCCCGAAGACCTGGGTACCTCCTACGACCGGCTTTTTCCCCGTTTTGCGGGGATCGGGGCTTCCGGTCGTCCCATTTGAACGTTTTTTCTCGGGTGATGTGGTATAGTTGAATACGAAAAGGGAGGGAAGATGAAAAAGGGGGCTCTCCGGATCTTCATCATCCTGGCGATGGGTGTGTGTTCCTTCGTCTCCATACCCGGCCAGGCGCAGGCTTGGGTGGTAGACCAGAAGGCCGATTATCCGGTCAAGGACGTCCAGATCCGCCTGGCGCTTCTGTACAATCAATACAAGACGATGGCCACCGAAATGGACGCGATGCTCGACCGTCAGGACGTGTCCAAGGCGGAGTACGAGCGGTGGAAGTCCGGATGGTCGACACGCATGCTGGCCGCAGAGCGCGAACTTCACGCCCTTTACGGGTATTTTATGCCGATCAACCAGCACCCGTGGACACGGGAAGCGGCCGTCTTCACCGATCTTCAGGGAGTCAGGGAATGGCTTTGGACCGTTTCCCAGGACAAGGAAAGCCTCGTCCTCGGAAAACCCAACTTCGACATTGAGAAGGGCCGGATCTACCCCCGGAATATCGACATGTACCGCGGTTTCCTGATGAAGGCCGGTTCGATCTTGACCGGAGGGCCCTTTTACGGTAATTTCTTCAAGGACACGCAGGCCACGATTCTGGCG
>DAHUYM010000004.1:40813-162215 GCA_027315205.1 Leptospirillum sp.
CTACTGCGTGTATCCCGAGGTTCACAAGGACGGTTCGACACACATGACCAAGCTGAAAAAACCCTCTTTCAAACAGATGGGTTTGCAGAACGGCCTGGCGATGGAACAGGGGACCAAAACCCCCGGAAATTGATCCAGCAGTGACGTTTTATCCAAAAACCTTTTAATTCCAGGTCTGTGAGCCTGGGAAAGGTTTCGCCGCAGTGCCGAACATCCATTCATCCGGACCTCCGGATCTTTCCCCCGCACATTCAGTCCCGCTCCTTCCAGACGGCCGCGTTTTGCTCGACGCTTCCCAGATCGACCGGATGATCCGGCGCATGGCCCATGAAATCCTGGAAAAAAACCAGGGGGTCAAGGATCTGTATCTCATCGGGATCTTGAAGGGAGGCGGGGTCCTGGCCGAACGGCTCGTTCGTATCGTCCGCTCCATCGAATCTGTCGACGTTCCTTTCGGTACCGTGGATATCACCCTGTACCGAGACGACCTCTCCTCGAAATCGTCCCCCCCGTTCCTTAAAGAAAGCGCGTTGCCGGAGCCGGTGGACCGGAAGCGGATCGTTCTTGTCGACGATGTGCTCTTTACCGGGCGTTCGGTCCGTTCGGCCCTGGATCTCCTGATGGACCTCGGGCGCCCTTCAAGGGTCCAGCTTGCCGTCCTGATCGACAGGGGACATCGCGAACTGCCGATCCGGGCCGATTTTGTCGGAAAGAACATCCCCACAGGACAAGACGAGACCGTGCAGGTCGTTCTCGACCCAGGCCGGGAATGCGTGGTCGTCACCCGAAAGGACTGACCGTTGGACGCTCTCAGAACACCGCATCTGCTGACCGTGTCGGACCTGACTCCCGGAGAGATGGAAGGGATTTTCCGGACGGCCGATTCCTTCCTGGACCTTTCCTCCCGTACGGTCAAGAAAGTGCCATCCCTTCGGGGAAAGACCGTGGTCAACCTGTTCTACGAACCGTCGACGAGAACGCGGACTTCGTTCGAAATCGCGGCAAAACGACTGTCCGCGGACGTCATCAACATCACCACGTCCCAGAGCAGCGTGGTCAAGGGGGAAAGCCTGCTCGACACGGTCCGGACCATCGAAGCCCTCGGCGCCGACGGTGTCGTCATCCGCCACCCCGCTTCAGGAGTTCCCGAATGGATTTCCAGGAGGGTCGGATGCCACGTGATCAACGCGGGGGACGGCCTTCACGAACACCCCACCCAGGCCCTCCTTGACCTTTTCACCATCCAGAAGCGGAAGGGCCGCCTGAAAGGCCTCCGTGTGGCGATCGTGGGAGACATCCTCCACAGCCGAGTGGCCCGGTCGAACATTCGGGCCATGTCCCTGATGGGCATCTCGGTCCGTCTCGTTGGACCTCCCACCCTGATCCCGAAGGACAGGGGGGACTGGAACGCCGAGGTTTTTCACGATCTGAGGGAGGGCATCTCCGACTGCGACGTCGTGATGGCGCTCAGGCTCCAGCTCGAACGGGCGACGGCCAACTACATACCTTCGCTGAAGGAATACGCGAAATTCTACGGAATTTCCCCCAGTGTCCTGCAATCGGCACGTCCGGATGTCCTTGTGCTGCATCCCGGACCCATCAACCGGGGCATCGAGATCCAGGACGAGGAGGGGTTCCGGGAGCATTCCGGCATCCTGGACCAGGTCCATTTCGGCGTCGGGATCCGGATGGCTGTACTGTATCTTCTGATGGCGGGCGGCAACAAAGGAGAGGGAAATGCCTGAAAGGTCTTCGGACAATACCTATTTTCTGAAAGATGTCCGGTTGCTGGACCCTTCGCAGGGTCTGGACAGGGAGGGACACCTTCACATCCGGGACGGGAAGGTCGCGGGGATCGGAGATCTTGAGATCCCCCGCTCCGGCAAAGGTCCCGTCATCGCAGGAAACGGATGGGTCGTCGCCCCCGGGCTCGTGGACGTCCATGCGCACTTCCGTGAGCCTGGCTTCGAATACAAGGAAACGATCGCGACAGGTTCCCAATCGGCCGTATCCGGAGGGTTCACGTCAGTGTGCGTCATGGCCAACACCGATCCCGTCAACGACCATCCGGGAGTCACCCTCGACATGATCCGGAAGGCCGACGACATCGGGTTGTGCCGGGTATTCCCGATCGGCGCCGTTTCCGTGGGATTGAAAGGGGAGACGTTGACGGAGATGGGCTCCCTTGCGCAGGCCGGCTGCGTCGGGTTCTCCGACGACGGCTACCCGGTCCGGACTTCACGGCTTCTGAAAAGGGCTCTCGAGTATTCGGCGATGTTTGGAAAGCCGGTGATAGACCATTGCGAAGACCGGGACCTGTCCGACGGAGGGGTGATGAACGAGGGGTGGGTCGCGACTGAACTCGGACTCCGGGGAATCCCGAACGCCTCGGAAGAGGTGATTGTGTCCCGGGACCTTGAGGTGCTCAAGACGACCAACGGGCACCTGCACATTGCCCATCTCTCCACGGCCGGAGCCGTCCGTCTCGTCAGGGAAGCGAAGAGACGACACCTGAACGTGACGGCCGAAACCTGCCCCCATTATTTCTCCCTTACCGACGAGGCTGTCCGTTGCCATCACGCCGATGCCAAGATGAATCCCCCCTTGAGGTCCGAAGAGGATCGCCTCGCGATCATCGAGGGTCTGAGGGACGGCACGATCGACATGATCGCGACGGACCACGCGCCACACGCCCCGTTCGAGAAGGAGAAGGAGTTCGATCAGGCCCCGTTCGGTATCATCGGTCTCGAAACCGCCCTGTCGCTGGGTATTGTCCTTGTCCGGGAGGGGATGCTGGACCTGACGTCCCTTTTGTACCTGATGTCGGTGCGACCTGCCCGGGCTTTCGGGCTTCCTCGGGGAGAAATCCGGGAGGGTGGTCGCGCGGACCTTGTGCTGTTCGATCCGGACGGAATGTGGGAAGCCGGGATCCCTTCATTCCTGTCGCGGAGCCGGAATTCGCCCTTCCGGGGACGGAAACTGCCGGGCCGGGTCATGATGACCTTCGTCGACGGCCGCAAGGTCTTCGACCGCCGCGAGGGAGGATCATGAAGGGAGAAAACGCCTGGCTCGCATTGGAGGACGGCACGGTCTTCCGGGGGATCCGTGCGGGGTCCCCGGGAACGGTCCGCGGGGAAGTCGTCTTCAATACCGCGATGGCCGGCTACGAGGAAGTCCTGACCGATCCGTCCTATGCCGGTCAGATTGTCGTCATGACCGCACCGATGATCGGGAATACGGGGATCAATTTTTCGGACGGGGAATCGAGCCGGATCCGGGTGGCGGGTTTCGTAACGGGGGAAATGTGCTTTCATCCTTCCCATCACCAAAGCCGGGTCTCTCTTCCGGAGTATCTGGCAAGCCAGAACGCCGTCGCGGCAACCGGTATCGACACGCGTGCGCTCACCGTCCGCCTCAGGCGGTATGGTACCATGCGGGGCATTCTCACGACTGAGCCTCATGAAACCGACGATCTGAAGCGGATGGCTCAGGCCGTTCCGGCGATAGAATCCCTCGACCTGATTCCGGAGACCCCGGATTCCCTGGTCCGGGAGCGGGTTTCGGGAAAACCCGGGACACTCGATGTGGTCCTCTTCGATTTCGGTGCGAAGGGATCCATCGTCCGGCAGCTGGAAGAGGCCGGGGCCCAGGTTCGGGTCGTCGGCTCCGATACACGTGCCTCGTCCATCCTGGAGGACCATCCGGCCGGTGTCGTCCTTTCGAACGGTCCCGGGGATCCCGCCCGGCTGACCGGAATCATCTCGGAAATCCGCGGGCTTCTCGGCCGGGTTCCCCTCCTGGGAATTTGCCTGGGACACCAGCTCCTTTGCCAGGCGGCAGGGGCCAAGACCTACAAGCTTCCCTTCGGACACCACGGTGTCAACCACCCCGTCGTCAATGCAGAGAACCGGCGTGTATGGATCACCTCCCAGAACCACAATTACGCCGTGGACGAAAGGACCCTTCCCGAAGGCTGCCAGCCCTGGTTCAGGAGTCTATATGATGGATCCCTCGAGGGGGTCCGGTTCTCCAATGCCCCCATCCTTTCGGTCCAGTTTCACCCTGAAGCGGCCCCGGGGCCGGCCGATGCCCACCCCATATTTGGGGATTTCGTGCGCCTGATGTCCCGGAGGCCTCATGGGGACTGACCGGATGCCCAATCTCGGCGAGATCGGGGATGCGTTACAACGGGAGACGGTGCGGAAGGCCTACGAAGCCTATTTTTCCTGTTCGGTCTGCCCGAGAAACTGCGGTGTCAACCGTTACGGGAAGGAGTTGGGGACCTGCCGGACCGGTGTTTTCCCGATCCTTTCGGCCTACAACATCCATTTCGGGGAAGAACCGCCGCTGGTTGGCACTGGGGGCTCGGGGGCGGTCTTTTTCGGAGCCTGCAACCTGAGCTGCGATTTTTGCCAGAATTTCCCGATCAGCCAGAAGGATTACGGAAAAACGGTCACGCCCTCCCGCCTGGCGGAGATCTATCTTGAGCTCGAAAGGAGGGGCGCCCACAACATCAACCTTGTGACGCCAAGCCATATCGTTCCACCGGTCCTGCACAGCCTCGTCCTGGCCCGGCAACTGGGGCTCGGCATTCCCGTCGTCTACAATTCGAACGGGTACGATTCCATCGAAATGCTCCGCCTTCTCGAGGGATGGATCGATATTTACCTCCCGGACATGAAATATTCGGACGACCGGGAGGCCCGAAGGATTTCGAAGGCATCCGGGTATGTCCTGGCCAACCGCCGTGCCGTCAGGGAAATGTACCGCCAGGTCGGGCCTCTTGTACTCGACGATCGCGGGATCGCCACTCGCGGCCTTATCGTTCGCCACCTGATCATGCCGAACGATCTCGGTGGGTGGGGAGACACGGCGGGATTTTTGAAGGACGAATTGGGGACCGGTGTCCCCGTATCCCTCATGTCCCAGTACTTTCCGGTCAACCGCGCTCTCAGGAAACCCCACCTCTCGCGCCCCATCTCAGAAGAAGAATACGATCGCGCTCTCGAGATCCTGTTCGGAAACGACCTTCTGGAAGGCTATGTCCAGGAGTTCGAACCCGACTGGCGGGATACGTCCGCGCCGGAGCCGGCCTTAACCGAACAGCCGAAATCAAGGAGACAGAGTGCCTAAACGGACCGATCTCGAACGGATCATGATCATCGGATCCGGGCCGATCGTGATTGGCCAGGCCGGAGAGTTCGACTATTCCGGGACACAGGCCGTGCGGGCCCTGAAGGAAGAAGGGTACCGGGTGTCCCTGGTGAACTCCAACCCTGCGACCATCATGACCGATCCGGACCTGGCGGATGCCACCTATATGGTCCCCCTGACCGTCGAATCGCTGCAAATGGTCCTGGAGCGGGACCGTCCCGACGCCATCCTGCCGACCATGGGGGGGCAGACCGCCCTCAACCTTGCGGTAGCGCTGTCGGATGCCGGTATCCTGGGCCGGCTCGGGATCGAACTGATCGGGACGTCGGTGGAAACGATCCGGAAAGCGGAAGATCGTGGCCTTTTCAAGAAAGCCATGGAATCGATCGGACTGGCCTGTCCCCGAAGTTTCGTCGTCCGCTCTGTGGAAGACACGAAAAAAATCCATTCCGAGCTGACGTTCCCGATCATGATCCGTCCATCTTTCACCCTGGGAGGATCTGGGGGTGGGGTAGTCTTCAACCGGGAGGAGTTCGAACAGCGCCTTCAGGTCGGTCTCGAGATGAGTCCCGTCCACGAAGTCCTGGTGGAGGAATCCCTCTTGGGGTGGAAGGAGTTCGAACTCGAGGTCGTCCGCGACCGGGCCGACAACGCCATCATTGTCTGTTCGATCGAGAACCTCGACCCGATGGGAGTCCATACCGGGGACAGCATCACGGTGGCCCCGGCGATGACGTTGACCGACCGGGAATACCAGTACCTGAGGAACGCCTCGATCGCAATCCTCCGGGAGGTGGGCGTGGAGACCGGGGGTTCGAACGTCCAGTTCGCCGTCCAGCCGGAAACCGGCCGCGTCGTCGTGATCGAAATGAACCCGAGGGTTTCGCGAAGTTCGGCCCTGGCGTCCAAGGCCACCGGTTTCCCGATCGCACGGGTGGCCACGAAAGTGGCGATCGGATACACCCTAGACGAGATCACGAACGACATCACACGCACCACCCCGGCCTCATTCGAACCCGCGATCGACTACGTGGTCGTCAAGGTTCCCCGTTTCCATTTTGAGAAATTTCCGCAGGCCTCGCGGGTGCTCGGTCCACAGATGCAGTCGGTGGGGGAGGTCATGGGTATCGGCCACAATTTCAGGGAAGCGTTCCTGAAGGCTCTCCGGTCGCTGGAAAACAACACGTCGGGGCTCCTAGCCATGGCTCTTCCCGACGATCCCGAAGACGTGGCCCAGGTGTTGAAGACCCCGACGGATACCCGGATCCACGCCGTCGCCGAAGCCTTTCGGAGAGGGTTTTCCGAAGAGGAGATCAGCAGCTGGACGGGAATCGACCCCTGGTTTTTGAGGGAGATCGAAGCGCTCGTGGATCTGGAACGGGAGATCGTGCGCCACGAAGGTGATCCTATGGCCCTCTTTCCCGACGACCTGCTCAGGAGGGTCAAGGAGGATGGGTTCTCCGACCGGAGAATCGCCGAACTCTTGGGGCAGGACGAAGGCGCGGTCCGGGAGATGCGCATGCGGCGCGGACTATTGCTGAACCATCGTCGGGTCGATACCTGTGCGGCCGAGTTCGAGGCGATGACTCCCTATATGTATGGCACCTACGGTGGGAGCGACGAAACGCCTCCTCCGCCCGTTCCGTCCCGAACGGTCGTCATCCTTGGATCGGGTCCCAACCGGATCGGTCAGGGGGTCGAGTTCGACTACTGTTGCGTGCACGGAGTCATGGCGCTCCGACAGATGGGGTTTGAGGCGGTCATGATCAACTGCAACCCGGAAACCGTTTCGACCGATTTCGACATATCCGACCGGCTCTACTTCGATCCCCTGACCCTGGAAGACGTCCTGGCTGTCCTTGAAAAGGAAAAACCGTTGGGAATCGTGGTCCAGTTCGGGGGACAGACGCCGCTCAGACTCTCGAGGAAATTGGCCGAATGCGGGGTTCCCATCCTGGGGACGCAACCGGACATGACCGACCTCGCCGAAGACCGGGAGCACTTCCGGGGGGTGATCGAGGACATAGGGCTCAGGCAACCCGAAAGTGGCTTGGCCCAGACGCTCTCAGAAGCGACCGAGGTCGCCCGAAAGATCGGGTTTCCTCTCCTGATCCGGCCTTCCTATGTTCTGGGCGGGGAAGCTATGGAGATCCTCTATGACGAGGAAGGCCTGGCCGAATACGTGAAACGGGTCGCATCGCTCGATTTCCGTTTTCCCCTCCTGATCGATTCCTTCATTGGCCAGGCCACGGAGGTCGATGTGGACGCGTTGTGCGACGGAACGGACGTCTTCGTCGCCGGGATCCTGGAACACATCGAGGAAGCCGGGATCCATTCTGGTGATTCGGCCTGTTTCCTGCCGCCTCTGAACCTCTCGCCGGCCATCCTGTCCGAGATCCGGGACCAGACGATCCGGCTTGGTCGCAGGCTTAGAGTCAAGGGTTTGATGAACATCCAGTTCGCTGTTCAAAATGAAACACTTTTCGTCCTGGAGGTGAACCCGAGGGCTTCACGGACAGTGCCGTTCGTCAGCAAGGCGATCGGAATCCCCCTGGCGAAAATGGCCATGCGGGTTCTCATGGGGGAAACCATTGGCGATCTCGGCCTCAAGGATCGATCCGTCGAATCTCTTCCCTACGTGTCGGTCAAGGAGGCCGTCTTCCCGTTCCGGAAATTCTCGGGAGTGGACACTCTCCTCGGTCCGGAGATGAAATCCACCGGTGAGGTCATGGGGATCGGCCGTGAATTCGGACGGGCCTTCCTCGATGCCCAGGAAGCCGCAGGGATGCGTCTCCCGCGCGAAGGGACGGTCTTCATCAGCGTGAGCGACAAGGACAAGCCTTCGATCGTGGGCGTCGCGAGGAGCCTGGCCGGGATCGGACTCAGGGTCGTCGCGACCCGCGGAACCCGGGAGTACCTTACGGAACGGGGCATTCCCGTGGAAGAGGTGAAAAAAGTCAAGGAAGGACGGCCACACATCGTCGACAGTATCAAAAACGGAGAGATCCAGCTGGTGATCAACACGGTTTCGGGGAGAACGGCCCAAAGGGATTCGCTCTCGATCCGAAGGGAGGCGCTTCTCCGCAATATCCCTTATTACACGACTGTCGCAGGTGCCAAGGCCGCTGCACTGGCCTGCTCGGAAAACCGGCCCGAACCGGAAGCCGCACGCCCAATGAGTCTTCAGGAGATGTTTCGCGACGGGGTTCCCTTTCTCCTTGAGTGATCTTTCTTTTATCGGGTATAATTGACGCTTGTAGTCGATGTACCACTGGATTCCGACCGGTATGGGGGACGAATGACACAGGTTCCGATGACGAAGGCCGGGCATGAAAAGCTGACGGAAGAACTCGAACGGCTGAAGCATGTGGAGCGCCCGAAGAATATCCAGGATATCGCAGAGGCCAGGGCTCACGGGGACCTCTCCGAGAATGCGGAATACCATGCTGCGAAAGAGCGACAGGGTTTCATAAATTCCCGGATCAAGGAGCTCGAAGCCAAGCTGGCATCCGCGATCATCGTTTCCTCCGCACACCAGGATCCGTCGAAAATCACGTTCGGTGCGACGGTCCGGCTTGTGCCCCTTGATTCGAAGGACGAGCGGCGATATACGCTTGTGGGCCAAGAGGAAGTCGACCTCAAGGAGGGCAGGATTTCCGTTCATTCTCCCGTCGGGAAGGCCCTGATCGGTCGCTCGCAGGGAGAGACCGTCCGGATCCGGATTCCGTCGGGAGAGGTCCAGTACACCATTGCCGAGATCAGGTATATCGGAATCGAATGACCGTAGGTTGATTTCGCTCTTGTCTGACTTTGGGGGGGCGGGTGGATATCAAGAAAAAGGTGACGATCGTTGTTGTCATTGTGGTCATTCTCGTTCCGACCCTCGTCATTTTGCTGAATGCCTACTTCGGTTTCACCCTCTATGACCGGATCGTCGGGGGACATTAGCGAACCTGTTTCATTCGGAACAGGTTCGGCCACATTATGTGTCAAAATGACACATAATGTGGGGTCGTGAAACGTTAGATTCAGGAGGAAAGGTTGCAATACCAGATCTTGTAATTCTTGGCATAAATATTGCATTATAACTGTGGCAAGAGGGATCCCAAGAGATCTCGACAAGGACAAGGAGGAGAGAATGGACTGTCCGAGATGCCACAGTGAAATGATCGAAGAAGAATTCAGCGATTTAAAAGACGATACGGGTTTTTTGAATTTCAGGGGGTGGCGGTGCATTCTGTGCGGTGAGATCGTCGATTCGGTGATCTTGTCCAACCGAAAGAACCGTCCAGCTCCGCTCGTGGGCCGCAACAGGAAGATCATGGCCTATAGTTAACAGGAGGGAATCTAATGATCACACTTTCGGAAAAAGCCATCGAGAAGGTGTCGGAATATCTGAAAGCCGAAAACAAGCCCGGCTACGGACTCCGCGTCTACGTCTCGGGTGGTGGGTGTCATGGTTTCCAGTACGGTATGGCCTTTGAGGAAGCTCCAGGCGATATGGATCAGGTGGTCGAGGAAGGTGGCGTCAAACTGTTTATCGACGCCCAGAGCTATCCACTTCTGGAAGGTGCCGAAGTCGACTACGTCGAGAATCTTTACGGATCCGGATTTGCCATCAAGAACCCCAATGCGAAGTCCAGCTGCGGGTGTGGAAGCTCTTTCTCCACCTAAGGGTTTGGTCGCATGCAGTCCTGCTGTCGGAGATTTTTGCAAGACCGGATGTTGAAAGGCCCCGTGCAAACGGGGCCTTTTTCTTTGCGGGGTTCCGGTATCGGGATTTTCCTTGGTCTGGTTCTCGCGCTTCTGCCCGCCGGCGGACAGGCCGCCATGTACGGCGATACGTCCGAACGCCGTTCGTTCCTCCTTTCGATCTACATCGGGAAAAATGCCCTGCCGGGGGTTTCCTCCTATGAACGCTGGGAGATGGCCCGCCGGATCGTCATCGAATCGGACAGGCAAGGAATTCCGCTCTACCTCGCAGTCGCGATCGCCCAGCAGGAGTCCAGGTTCAATCCGCGGGCCATCAACCGGGACTCCCGCGATTATGGCCTCTACCAGATCCATTTCGCATTCTGGAAGAGCTATTTTGCGCGTCGGGAGCCGGGAGGCCTTAAACCGTTGTCCCCGGATGACCTCCTGTCCATCCCCGTGAATGTCCGGGTCGGTCTTCTGATTCTGGGGCATGATTACGAACTGGAAAGAGGGAATCTCGTCCGGACGATTGGACTTTATTGCGGTCGAAAGGGTGAAGAGCGCCAAGTCTATGTCGGGCATGTCCTGAAAAACAGCTTTGCGTTCCTATCTTTCATGACGCGGCATCGACCCGAGAGGAGTCCGGGGGATTCCGTCACTCGAGAGCGGTGATCCGGTTTCTCCCATCGTTCTTGGACCGGTAGAGCATCTGATCTGCGTGTTTGAGCAATCCTTCCGGGTCTCTCGCGTCTTCGGGGTAAGCTGCGATACCGATACTGACCGTGATCTTGAGATCCGGAGTGGAAGGGAACGTGAGGCGTTCAGTGATGGTCCGGATCCTTTCCCCTACGTTCTTGGCGATCGCTTTCGGCGTTTTCGGCAAAAGAATGAGAAATTCCTCCCCCCCGAATCTCCCGAACCTGTCCCCACCCCTCAGCGTTTGTACGACCGCCTGGGCAAATGTCAAGAGAGTCTCGTCCCCGATCTGGTGTCCGTACGTGTCGTTGATCTCCTTGAAATGATCGAGATCGAGCATGAGGACCGAGAAGGATTTCTGCTCCTCCACCGCTTTTTCCCATTCGAGCTGCAGGATCTTTTCGATGGAATCCCGGTTCAATATCCGGGTCAGCTGGTCGATCTCCGCCTTGAACCGGAGAAGTTCCCAGTGGCGGAACAGGCGGGAACTCGTGTTCAGGACCGGAGCGCACAATTCGGCCGCATTCAGGAATTCGAACGCGATGCGGGTATTGGTGTCTACGAGCGTATCCGGTATCACCATCAGGAAGTCGTCGATATTGCCTGCGGTTTTTTCGATCGGGAGAAGGAAGACGTGGCAAGAACCGAGGATCTTGCCAAAGGGTGTTGCGTCGGGGAACGGGTCGAACTCCTGAATCGTGAGCGTCGGCTCACCGATGATGTCGCACAGTGCTTGGGGCAATTCGTAGGTTTCCTGGGATGTCAGAAGGTGCTGGGGGGCAAAGCCCTTGATGCACAGTGTTTTTCGGAAGGTATCCGATTCGCAATAGAACACTCGCCTGGCGTGCAGGAAGTTTTTCACGGCGAGAGCGATTTCAAACGCGTAGGGAACGGTAAAATTGTCGAACCGGGTGATTGACTGGATAAAGGTGTGGAACCGGGTGAGAATCGACAGGAGAGAGTTCTTTGTCGTCGTCTGGAGGAAGACCGATTCGAGCAGGTGAAAGGGGATCCATTTTCCCGCAAGAATCGAGGGCTTGAAGACTGGGGAGTTCTCTTCGACCGCCACATGGGTGAACCGGAACGAATCCCCCGTGGGCAATAAGTCCATGACCGGGATTTCCTCGAAGTTCATGAGAAGCTGAAGGTCGAGGGGTGGGTGAGGGTCGATGATGCCGACGATCCGGAAATGGCAGTCCTTCACCTGAGTGAGTGTCTGGATCAGGGAGGTCCATTCTGCTTCCTGGATGGACACGGGACGGGCGACGACGATGAGAAGAGGCTCTGGAAACTCAGGGTCCGTGACCGGCGTTTTTTGTGCGTTCATGCATGCACCCCGATGTTCTCCCCGATCCTCACAAGGAATCCGTCATTTCGTCGATGAGGTACTTGAAAGTTTCCGAAAGTGTCGGATGAATATGCAAGATTTCATGGTACTGATCGATCGTGGCGCGGAAATGGAGTGCCACGGTCATAATGTGGATCAGTTCGGACGCCCCTTCCCCATACATCTCCGCCCCGAGGATTTCCCGGGTTCGTGCGTTGGCGACGATCTTCAAGCCTCCTTCGGTCTGGCGGTTCACGATTGCCTTTCCCACGTCCCCGAAAGCGATCCTGCCGGCCATGACAGGAATGTTCCGGTCTCGGGCCTGGGATTCGGTAAGTCCCACCCGTGCGTATTCGGGATCGGTAAAAATGGCGATCGGAACCGGCCGTTCCGGAACGGGGACGGGAACCGTCAATACCGTGTTCCGGCCGGCGTGCTCTCCATGGTACGTGGCGAGGTTCAAGACCGGGAGAATCCCTGTGACATCCCCCGCGGCAAAGATATGGGGATTGGTTGTCCTGAGGCACGCATCGACATGGACATGTCCGTGCCGGTCGACATCGACCCTGGCCGCGTGAAGGTTCAGGCTTTCCGTCTCGGGACGCCTCCCCGTGGCGACGAAAATCTTCTCAAACGGGATGGTATGCGTTTTTCCCTCGATTCCGACGATAAAGCGGCGAACCGGGCCGTCCGTCTCGAACCGTTCGTCCCGGGCGCCGAGAAGAATCTGCATTCCCTGACTCGAGAGGGAATTGATATAACTGAGGCCGAGTTCGCGGTCCACGTGGGGGTGCCAGTGGAGCTTCGTGTCGACGACGGTCACGGAGGATCCCAGGTGGAACAGGTATTGGCCCAGTTCCAGGCCGACCGGTCCCGCTCCGAGAACCAGAACCGATTTCGGGAGGGATTCAAGTTCGAGAATGTCGTCGGATGTCAGGATCCAGTCCCGGTCGAGTCCTGGAATGGCGGGGATGCGGATCCGGGAGCCGGTCGCGATCACGGCCTTTTCGAACGACACCGGCTGCCCGTCCAGATGTCCGCTTTGAGGTCCCGAAAAGGTGAAAGGACCGTTGGCAATTCGGATTCGGTCGTTTTTTTGGATGCTTTGCAACGCATCATCGGCCATTTCCCCGATCATGGAATTCTTTATCCGGACGATGGCAGAGATATCGGCCTTGACCTCTCCGTTAAGGACGAGCCCCAGCTCGGCAAGACGATGGGAGAGGAGATGGAAGACGTGGGCTGGGCGGAGCAGGGCTTTTGAAGGCATGCATCCTTTCAGGATGCAAAGTCCCCCGAACGGACCGGATTCGACGAGGGTGACGTTTTTCCCCATGGAGGAGGCGGCCCGGGCGGCGTACCGGCCTGCGGATCCGGCTCCGAGGACCAGGATATCGGTGTGATTCTGCAATGCGGTCCCCCGGTGCGTTCTGGAAAGGCTAAAGCCGGGCGGAGTCTGGTGCCCGACGGGAATTCCCCGATGTACGCGCGAAGTCGATTTCATGCTACTCAGCATGCTTCACGAATGCAAGCTGATGGATCGAAGGATTTACCTTTTAAATATCGATACTTGGATCGAAGGTCAATAATCAAATTTGATTGGGGTATCGGTTTTTCCTTAAGGTATTTATCTTGTTTTATCATGTTTTATCATGAATGCGGTTTGTTTTATTGTATATAACTTCTATGTTCATAATGGATTGACTCTAATTAGATGTTTTTGTTGCCGCGGATTAAATCGGACGAGAGGGAATAAATGGGTCGACAGAGGGGTTGGCCGCCACTCGGGAGGGGAATTTAAGTGATTTTTGGGTCGCACGGAATCGATCTGCATGTTATTTTCATGAAAATCGGATTTCCGGGGCTTGACAGTCACGAAGGTTGCCCCTAGAATCATCCCCCAGCAGACTTCGGGCTCCCATTTCATTCAGAAGACAAAGGCGTCTTTTTGAGAAGGACGCCTTTTTTTTTGCCTTTGGAACCGAAGGAATTCACGGCAACCGATTTATGTCGTGAACAACGTAGATTCCTCCACCCCGGAAAGGAGCAGATTTTTTATGACGCCCAAAGAGGTTTTGGAGTTTGCCAAGAAAAACAACGTACAGATCATCGATATCCGTTTTGCGGACCTTTTTGGTACCTGGCAGCATTTTTCGACGTCCGTGCATGAATTGACAGAGGACCTTTTCAAGGAAGGCCTCGGGTTCGACGGGTCAAGCATCCGGGGTTTTCAGGCGATCAACGAGTCCGACATGCTCCTGATTCCGGATCCTCAGTCCGCTTTCCTCGATCCCTTCACCCAGGTTCCGACCCTGGTCCTGATCTCGAACATAAAGGACCCGATCACCGGAGAGTCTTACACCCGTGATCCCCGTTACATCGCCGCGAAAGCGGAAAACTATCTGAAGAAAGTGGCCGATGTCTCGTATTGGGGCCCCGAGTGCGAGTTCTTCGTCTTCGACGAAGTCCGCTACGGAAGCGGAGCCCATTATTCCCACTATTCGGTCGATTCTTCAGAAGGGATCTGGAACTCCGACAGGGACGAAGGGCCCAATCTCGGCTACAAGATCCGGCACAAGGAAGGGTATTTCCCCGTTCCCCCGAATGATTCCCTCCAGGACCTCCGCTCCGAAATGATCCTTACGATGGAACGGATCGGTATACGGACCGAAGTCCACCATCACGAAGTTGCGACGGCCGGACAGTGCGAAATCGACATGCGCTACGACACGCTCGTCAAGATGGCCGACAATGTCATGAAATACAAGTATGTGGTCAGGAACACGGCCTTGAAGTACGGCAAGTCGGCAACCTTCATGCCCAAGCCCCTGTTCGGCGACAACGGATCGGGGATGCATGTTCACCAAAGCCTCTGGAAGGGTGGAAAGAACCTTTTCTTCCAAAAGGGGGGGTATGCGGATCTTTCCCAAACCGCGATCCATTACATCGGCGGCCTGATCCATCACGCGCCGGCCCTCTTGGCCCTCATTGCCCCTACGACCAACTCCTACAAGAGACTGGTCCCCGGATACGAAGCTCCGATCAACCTCGTTTACTCCCGTCGTAACCGATCTGCGTGCATCCGTATCCCGATGTACTCCAAGAGCGAAAAAGCCAAGCGACTTGAATTCCGGACGCCGGATCCGAGTTCCAATCCGTATATCGTGTTTTCAGCGTTACTTATGGCCGGGCTCGACGGTATCGAACGAAAACTTACACCTCCGGATCCCATGGACAAGGATCTTTACGATCTGACCGATCGGGAACGGAAAAAGATCAAGCAGATGCCCGGAAGTCTTGAGGCGGCCCTCAATGCCTTGGAGAAGGACAACGACTTCCTGATGAAGGGCGGAGTGTTCACGCCGGATTTGGTGGAAACATGGATCCACGAAAAACACAAGAGGGAAGTGGATCCTGTTCGTCTTCGCCCCCATCCCCACGAGTTTTTCCTGTATTACGACATCTAGTTTTCCGCCGTAATCCAAGCGGGACGATTTGGCCCGGGAAGGGGACACCTTCCCGGGCTTTTTTTTGCACGAAGACGGCAGGAAAAGCGGTGGGTGCTGGGAAACCCGGGACTAGGAGAGCCGGATTCCGAGATCCCTGAGCTGAACGGGGTCGACCGGGGCCGGGGCCTGGGTCAGGAGGCATGTTCCCTTCTGGGTCTTTGGGAACGCGATGACGTCCCGGATGGAATCGAGGCCCGCGAGCAACATCGCAAATCGGTCCAGGCCAAAAGCCATTCCAAGATGGGGAGGGGCTCCGTAGCCCAAAGCGTCGAGAAGGAATCCAAACCGTTCTCGGGCTTTTTCCGGGGAGATGCCGATCTTCTGGAACAGTTTTTCCTGGATGCGGGGATCGAAATTGCGGACGCTTCCTCCGCCCAGTTCGGTTCCGTTCAAGACAAGGTCGTAGGCTTGGGAACGGACCGAAAGGGGATCCGATTCGAGGAGGGGTAGATCTTCCGGTTTCGGGGCCGTGAAGGGGTGATGGAGGGCCTCGAGCCGGTTTTCGTCTTCGTTCCATTCGAAAAGGGGAAAATCGACAACCCACAGGAGAGCGTGCGAGCCGTGGGGTCGAAGTCCGAGTGCGTCACCGATCTTGAGCCTGAGCTGTCCGGTCACCTTACGGGCGAGGTCGGTCTTGTCGGCCACGAACAGGAGCAAATCTCCCGGGATGGGTTCCAGGGCTTCGCGTATGCCGACCTGGGCTTCTTCGGGAATGAATTTAAGGATAGGGCTCTGGAACGTGTTACCTTCGACCTTGATCCAGGCCAGGCCCTTTGCGCCCTGATCGATCGCCCATTGGGTCAACTCATCAATTTCTTTCCGGCTTTTGAGGGCACCGTCGGGATACCGGATGCCAAGGACTTTTCCTCCCTGCGACACGACGTCCAGGAATACACGGAACTGGGTTCTGCCCGCGGTTTCTGTGATATCCCGGATGGGAAGCCCGAATCGAAGATCCGGCTTGTCGCTGCCGTATTTTTCCATGGACTCTTTGTGGGAGAGGCGCATGAAGGGTCGGCAGATCGCGACACCGGAAATGCGCTCGAAAACGGCCTGGATGATTCCTTCCATCAGGTAGAGGAACTGATCCATCGTGAGGAAAGAGGCTTCGATGTCGACCTGGGTAAACTCCGGCTGTCGATCGGCACGGAGATCCTCGTCCCGGAAACACCGGGCGATCTGGTAGTACCGTTCCATCCCCCCCACCATCAAAAGCTGTTTGAAGAGCTGGGGAGATTGGGGAAGAGCGTAGAAGGATCCCCGGTCGAGCCTGGAAGGGACCAGGAAATCCCGTGCCCCTTCGGGGGTTGAACGGGTCAGGATGGGTGTTTCGATTTCCCAGAATCCCAGGTCATGAAGCAGGTTCCTGAGGACATGGGTCAGTTCGGTGCGGAGTTGCAGAGCCTCTTTAAGGGGAGACCGGCGCATGTCCAGGTATCGATAGGTGAGGCGAAGCGTCTCGGAGACCTCTACGCGGTCATCTACCGGAAACGGAGGCGTGATGGAGGCGTTCAGGACCCGGATGTCCGATGCGCGGATTTCGATGGCACCGGTCGGCAGGTTCGGGTTCGCGGTGCCTTCGGGACGTTTCGAGATCATGCCGTGAAGCGATACGACCCATTCGTCCCTGAGGGTTTTTGCAAGATCGGTCAGAATTGGGGTCGCTTCGGGATTCACGACGATCTGAACGATGCCTGAACGATCCCGGAGATCGAAGAAGAGAAGACCCCCGTGATCCCTTATAGATTGAACCCAGCCGGCAAGTGTGACGGGGGTGTCGACAGTCATCGTCGGAAGCTCCGAAATGGGATGGGAACGGTACATTGGGATCACTCCGTGGGCTTTTTTCTGGACGGTCCTTTGGGACGGTTGGATCCAGAAGGTTTACGACCAACGGACCCGGTGCGGGACTTTTCGTTGGATCGGGGGGGGCGTTCGGTTTGTTGTGAAAAGGACCGTGAACGTCTTTGGCCGGTGGGATCGGAACGTTTTTCTTTGTCACGGGACGGGACCGAATCGTGGTCCCGGCGGAAGGGTTTTTCTTCGGGGGAGGCGTTGTCCCTTCGTAACCCGGAACGGGCACCGGGAGCCCTTTCCCGGAACCGGGGCGCGGAGCCGGAATCGGGTCGTCTTTCCCTGTCGCGGGACGGGACCGAATCGCGGTCCCGATGGAACGCTTTCTCTTCCGCGGAAGCCCTTCGAGGGGCGGAACGGGGACCGGAAGCCCTTTCCCGGAACCGGGGTGCGGAGTTGGAATCGGGTCGTCTTTCCCTGTCGCGGGGCGGGGCCGAATCGCGGTCCCGTCGGAAGGGTTTTTCTTCGGGGGAGGCGTTGTCCCTTCGTAACCCGGAACGGGGACCGGGAGCCCTTTCCCGGAACCGGGGTGCGGAGTTGGAATCGGGTCGCCGTTCCCTGTCGCGGGACGGGACCGGATCGCGGTCCCGATGAAACGCTTTCTCATCTGGGGAAGCCCTTCGAGGGGCGGAACGGGCACCGGGAGCCCTTTCCCGGAACCGGGGCGCGGAGTCGGAATTGGGTCGCCGTTCCCTGTCGCGGGACGGGACCGAATCGCGGGCGGGTATTGGGGGCACACGGTTTCGTCTTGGATATTCCCGGCTCTCACCGGAATCGGATCTCGGGGTTCTCGTGGTGGTTTGGCCTGTTCTTTCACGGGAAGAGGAAGGCCGTTTTCGGGGTTCAGAAGGTCGCCCTGAAAGTAGCGTATCGATTTCCGCGGAGGTTACCAGACGGTACTCGCCGGGTTCCAGACCCGAAAGGTCGAGACTCCCGAAAGCGATCCGGGTCAGTTTCAGGACGAAATACCCCAGGGCTTCGAAAAGCCGCCGTACTTCACGGTTCCGTCCTTCCGTGAGAGTGATCCTGTACCAGGTGTTGGTCTGAGTCACCCGTTCGAGTTCCAGTTCGACGGGTTCCACGGCCCTTCCTTCCAGCCGGACCTTTCCCGTCCGGAATCGTTCGAGGTGGTTTTCGGTCACGACTCCCTGGATCTTGGCGAGGTAGGTTCTCCGGATCGCAAAGCGCGGGTGAAGGATGCGTTGGGCTAAATCGCCATTGTTGGTCAATAGGAGAACGCCCTCGGACTGGAAATCCAAACGTCCGACATGGATAAGGGGAGATATGGCGGGAAAGAATTCCCGGAGGGTCGGTTTTCCGTCCGGATCGTGCAAGGTGGAAACGATGCCGCGCGGTTTGTAGAAGAGAAAGAGGAACGGTTCGGGCTCATGAGGAAGAGTGCGCCCTTCCACGGAAACGGTATCTTTTTCCGGGTCGACCTTTGTGCCCGGTGTGGTCACCACGTCTCCGTTGACGCGGACAAGACCCCCTTGGATCATGAGTTCCGCATTGCGCCGGGACGCGAGTCCCCTGTGGGCGATAAGCTTCTGAAGTCGGACTCCGGTGTCGGTTTCCCCGGCATTGTCGGGAGGTGTCTCGGGCGGTAACGAAGTGGACATGTTTACTCCCATTCGATTGTGCTGGGGGGTTTCGGAGAAATGTCGTATACGACGCGATTGACGCCACGCACTTCCGAAATGATCCGATGTGAAAGACGGCTCATGACGGTGTAAGGGATTTCCCCGACATCCGCTGTCATGCCGTCCTGACTCATGACCGTCCGTATGGCGACGACATTTTCATAAGTTCTCTGGTCCCCCATGACGCCGACGGACTGGATCGGGAGGAGAACGGCGAAGTATTGCCACAGGAGGGACGCAAGGGGTGTGCCGTCCAATTCTTCCCGGACGATCCGGTCGGCGTCCCGGACGATCCGGAGTCGTTCCGGAGTGACGGCTCCGATAACCCTGATCGCGAGTCCCGGCCCTGGGAATGGCTGTTTCCGGATGAAGGAGTCGGGGAGACCGAGTTCTTTTCCAAGACGCCGGACTTCGTCCTTGAAGAGTTCCCTCAAAGGTTCGACGAGGGTGAACGGAAGGTTCTTGGGAAGTCCCCCGACGTTATGGTGGGACTTGATGACACTCGATGGACCCTTGTGGGACACACTTTCGATCACATCCGGGTACAGTGTGCCCTGCGCCAGGAATCCCGACTTTTTCTTCCGTCGGGTCGCTTCTTTTCGAAAGATGTCGATGAATGTTTTCCCTATGATTTTTCTTTTGCGTTCCGGATCCCGCACTCCCTTGAGACGGTCGAGAAAAATCTTGCCCGCGTCGACGGGAAGGAGTGGAAGCGAAAGGGTCTTGAGATCCCGGACGATCTGCTCGGACTCTCCCGCACGCATAAGTCCGTTGTCGACGAAGATGGCCTGGAATCGTTTTCCCACCGCACGATGGCAAAGAAGAGCGGTGACTGTCGAATCGATTCCGCCCGAGAGGGCGCAGATCAAGTGATCCGAGCCGACGGTCGCGGCGATTTCTTCGACATGGCGATCGATATACCCCCCGAGTGTCCAGTTCGGACGGATCTGTGCGATTTCGGAGAGGAACGATCGAAGAAACTCCATCCCCTGAACCGTCTGGGTCACTTCCGGGTGGAACTGGACGCCATATAGTCGGGATTTTTGGGATTCCATCGCGGCAAACGGGGTAGTGCGCGTGCTTCCGGTCACCCGGAAACCCGAAGGAAGCTTCAGGATCGTGTCTCCATGGCTCATGAGAACCGGACTCGAGTCGGGGAAGGCCTTCCAAGGGGTTCCCATACCTTTTTCGGGATGGAATCCTGTGACCCCGTATTCGCGGACGGCGGCGGCCTCGACCGATCCTCCCAGAGCATGAGCCATGATCTGCATTCCGTAACAGATGCCCAGGACGGGGACCCCGAGTTTCAGGACATCGGGATCGAGGGCGGGAGCGTCGTGTTCAAAGACCGACGCCGGTCCTCCGGAAAGGATCAGGGCCCTGGGGCGACGTTTCTTGATTTCGGAGAGTTTCACGTCGTGAGGGACGATTTCGGAATAGATTTCGAGTTCTCTGACGCGCCGGGCGATATTTTGGGTCAGTTGGGAACCGAAGTCCAGGATGAGGACCGGATCGGGCATCTGATGGGGCATGGCTGGGCCGTTCGCCTGATGAGAGTCGTGTGGTTGTTGTCGGGAATGTGCCGTCACCGGCGACGAGCGGTCAGTTTTCTTCCCACTCTCTCCGGTAGTTGGGCGCTTCCTTGGTGATGATCACGTCGTGGACATGGCTTTCCCTGAGGCCGGCGGACGAGATGCGGATGAAGCGCGCTTTTTCCTGCAACTCCTCGATCGTGCGGCAACCGCAGTATCCCATGCCCGACCGGAGACCCCCGGCGAGCTGATAGACCAGATCGGAGAGCTTTCCCTTGTAAGGAACCCGGCCCTCTATGCCTTCCGGAACCAGTTTCCGGGACGGGTCCTGTCCGTAACGGTCCGCCCCTCCTCGCTCCATCGCTCCCAGGGAGCCCATCCCCCGGTATGTCTTGTAGGACCTTCCCTGGAAAAGGATGGTTTCTCCGGGAGATTCTTCGGTTCCGGCGAAAAGAGAGCCCATCATGACGGCCGAAGCTCCCGATGCGAGGGCCTTGGTAATATCTCCCGAGTATTTGATCCCTCCGTCCGCGATCACCTTGACGCCCTTAGGCTTGGAAACGGCGGAGACGGCCTGGATGGCGGTCAACTGTGGCACTCCGGCGCCCGCCACGATCCGCGTCGTGCAGATAGATCCCGGCCCCACGCCGACCTTCAGCAGGTCGGCTCCTGCCTCGATCAGGGTTTCGGCGGCCTCGCCGGTGGCAATATTCCCGGCCATGAGGGGAATATGGGGAAACATGCCTTTCAGCGTCCGGATGATCTCGACGACCGACTTCGAATGCCCGTGAGCCGTGTCTACGACAAGCAGGTCGACCTGGTTGCGGGCCAGAAGGCGGGCCCGTTCGATCGCGGAAGAACCGACCCCGACGGCGGCCCCGACGAGAAGGCGACCCTTCGCGTCTTTGGCGGAACTCGGGTATTTGATCTTTTTCTCGATGTCCTTGATCGTGATCAATCCATGGAGTTCGTTGTTCGAGTCGATGACGGGAAGCTTCTCGATATGGTGGCGCTGGAAAAGTTCCTTCGCGGCTTCGAGCGTCGTTCCAACGGGTACCGTCACCAGGTTCTTGCTGGTCATGATATCGGAAACCTTGCGCGTTTCGTCAGTTTCGAAGCGGAGGTCCCGGTTGGTCACGATTCCGACGAGCGTACGGCCCCGCACGACGGGAATCCCGGAGATGCGGTAGGTGGACATGATCGTGAGGGCCTCGCCCACGCTCTGCTCGGGCCGTATCGTGATCGGATCCGTGATCATCCCGGATTCCGATTTTTTCACCTTGTCGACTTCGTGCGCCTGGTCTTCCGGGGAAAGGGCCCTATGAATGATGCCGATCCCGCCTTCCCGCGCCAGAGCGATGGCGAGACGGGCTTCCGTCACGGTGTCCATGGCGGAAGAGAGAATCGGGATCTTGAGCGAAATGTGATCCGTAAGGCGGACCTGCGTGTCGACTTCCTGGGGGAGAAGCTCGGAGTACTGAGGGACCAGAATGACATCGTCGAACGTCAGGCCGAGGGGAATCTGATCTTCCAGCACGGATGACCTCTCTTCATAGAGTCAAGATTGAATCTTCCCATGATATCGGATGAGATGCCGTGTGGTCAAACGATGAAAAACCGGGGCGTGGATCAGTCAAATGACTACGAGCCAAAGAAATCGGCGATAAGAACTTTGGCTTCCGATGGGCCTGTGACGTCAAGGCAGATTGATTGATTTCCGGCCTCGACAGAAATTCTGAACGACAGGAACGGACAGCACTGACGTTCTAGTTCGACAAGGTGGACGCGCCGGGCCAGAAGTTCGGAAGAGGGCTGAAAACGATACGCATAGCCCTGCAAAAGGATGTCACATTAACAACGGCCTCACGAAACGAATTCAAAATCGTTCGGCGGCGCTCTCGCATCGTGTCGGGGAGGTCGAAGACTTGCAAACTGGCAGACCGGATCCGGGGTTAAGCCGGGAGGGAATCAGAGGCGCATGAGAGGGGAAATCCTGTCCAGGACCGCCGGGGCGAGATCCCGCAAAACGGGGTGGTTCGGGGTCAAAAACTCGAGGTCCTGGAAGGAAAATCCCGGGGTTACGATGCACATGACGAGAGAGAACGGGGATTCGGGACGGGCCGCCTGCCAGAACTCCGGTGGGATCGAATGCACCAGGAGGGTTCCCGGTTCTTCGGGAGGACCCAGATGGACCCGTCCAATGGACTGGAAGTCCGGAGAGGCCCAATCGAGGACGAGAGGCGATCCGGCAAGGTGGACCCAGATCTCTTCCGGCCGGATCCTGTGCCACGCGCTCCATTCTCCTTCCCTGAGCAGGTAGTAAATGAGGGTGGAGGCCGGACGATCCCCTAGGGACGGGTGACAGACCCTGTCCACGGACCGGTGGATCTCCCGGTAGGAACCTCCTTCGGGATGCGGGACGAGCCCCAGTTTTTCGATCCAGAAACCGCCCGGGTCCCCTGCGTTGCCGGGTGCCTGTGTCATGACCCGGGAGCGCCGTCGATGAGCCCGCGTTCGTAAAGATCGGCGAACCACTGTGCCGTCCGTCCCGATCGGGACGCGCGGGTCCGGGAGAAAAGGAGGGCCCGCTGAACGATTCCCTCCAGGGAATCGGCCGGTGGGAGGGGCTTGGATGGACCCAGTGGATCGGTTTCTTCCCCGTCCTGAGAAGATGGAAGGATGGTGCCGGGGGGGAGAAGGCCTTTCCCGATCAATTTGGCGAGTACGAAGTCGAGGTACGTGTCGCGCCCGGGCTCGGAAAACAGGAGTGCGAGCCCGAAGCGGTCCCAGAGTGCCAGGGAATCGTCCATGGTTTCACCCGGGTGCAGGGCGTCATCCCGACGGGCGAAGGATTCCGACACGAGATGACGGTGGTTCGAGGTAACGGCGAGCCCGACATTCGGGGGAAGGGCGGCGATGCCTCCGTCCAAAAACGCCCGGAAGAGATGGAACAGAGGATCGTCCGGGGGAAAATACAGGTCGTCGAAGACGATGAGCGCGCACTCGGGGCGATCGCTGAGCTGGTCGATCAGGGGAAGGAGATGGGGAATGCCTTCCCTTTCGACCTGGATCAGGCGGCAAGGGGACAGGCCGGCCTCTTGCCGTCTCCGGGACGTTTCTTCCCAGGCGGCAAGGATAAGGGATGTTTTTCCCGTTCCCCGGAATCCATATAAAAGCATGGATACGGGAGAGGCTCCGCGGTTAAAGCTGGCCAGGTTTATCAGGAGTTTCCGGAAAGGATCGCCCAGGCCGATGAGTCCTTCGCTGGGCAGGGTGCGGACCAGGCGAACCGGATGGAGGACGGGGACGGGCTGGCCCACGGACAGGAGGCGGAAAGCGTTTTCCGGCCCGGAGAGACTTTCTTTAAACAGGGCAAGGTTCATAAGGTCCGGGGCCTGGAATCTAGAGATAGGGTTCGAACGTGTTGGATTCCGGGTCTTCCGGCTGAAAATCCGGGGCCGATTCCATTTTCTTGAACAGGAGCAGGTCGAAGAGGCGGCCGGCTTGCGATTTCAAGGTTGGAGATTCCAGGAGGAACTGTCGCTCTTCCGGGGAGAATGGCAGGAATGCAGACCAGTGGTGGACCAGGGCTTCGGGTTCGAGAGTCGAGTCCCGTATCCAGGACAGTTCCCTGTTCAGGTCGAGGGTTTTCAGTGCGTCTTCGACGGCCTGGGACAACCGGTCGAACTCTCCGGGCGAGACTCCCTCGGAGGAGAAGGTGTCGTTCACGTCGATCTCCCCTTTGCGGAAGCTGTCCGAAGGGATTTCTTCCCGGACCGAGAAGGTGTTCAGACCCAGAAGGGTAATATAATACCGGCCGTCGGACAACCGGTTGCTCTGGATGATGCGTCCCAAACAGCCGACCCGTTCTATGGGGGGGGACTGGTCGTACTGTTCTTCCCAGCCCTCCTTCAGGAGGGCCATGCCGATCAGGTTGTCCGTCCGGATCGCCTCGGCCACGAGAGCCCGGTACCGGGGTTCGAAGATGTGGAGGGGGCGCAAGGTCTTCGGAAACAAGACGACGTTGGGCAGGGGAAAAAGCGGAACCGTCAGCGCCATGGCAACCCTCTCGCTTTTTTAGGCCCGGAACCCGACTCTCGGCTCCGGGAACGTGTGTTTATGACCCTTGGAAACCTCTCGGAGGAGGAAGGCTCCTAATCTTCTTCGTACAGGACAAAGTTTCCGGATTCGTTCCGGATAATCCCTTTCGAATCCGGGAACGCCACTCCGAACAGGGCCAGATGACCATACCAGATCGTGACATCGGGCGAATAGGGATAGGTCTTGAGCGTCCCCGACACCCGTTCGGACAGATGGGTCATGGCGTCCTGGAAAGACGGATAGGTGCCGACTTTCAGGAGATGATGGCTTTCGACAACCTTTTTCTGGAAGTCGCGGGATTTCAGGTGGTCCTTGCCCCAGAAAGTGAAGAACACGAGGAGGACCACCAGAAGCACGACCATTAGCTTGATCTGGGTGAAGATGCTCCTGAGCGCGTGCGACCAGGAACTTTGTGCATCGTCCCCCATCGGCCCCGATCCCCTCCCGTATTATTCGGACGCGAGCCCGATCGTCTTGAATGTTATTCCAGCCTTGTACCGATAATGATAGACTTTCCCACCGGCGATGGACAAGACCCGGGGTTCGGGCAGCGTCGAAAGGAGTCAAGGTGACGGAAAAAGATGAGGCGCCAGGGGTCCGTTATGTCAGGGCATTGCCTTCCATGGCGCCTTTGCTGGCCGGAATGTGGAAACGTCTGATCGACGAGGAGACCCCTCCCCTGATCGAGGCGGGGGCCACGGGGGAAGAGGACTCCCGTCTCGCTTTTTCTCAAATGCTGGCTGATCCGGACCGATGCACTGGTTTCGTCGCTTTCGTGGACGGCGCGCCTGCCGGTTTTATTATGGGATACGTCTATTCGCGCCCGTACGGAGTTCCGACACGGGCCGGACAGATCCTCCATTGGTATGTCGCTCCCCCCAGCCGGGGGGGCGGGATCGGCCGGGCGCTTTACGGTCTCCTGACCGACTGGTTCGAAAAGGAGAAGGTCGAGATCGTCGAGGTGCTGGCGAGGGACGAACCGGACCGGGATGCCCAATGGCGCCGGAAGGGCTTCGTCGTGACGCTCAGGATGTACGGCAGGCGCACCGGGAAACCCGGTCCCTAGGCTTCTTCCGGAAGGGAATCCCCGTCCGGGGAATGGGAGAGTTTTCCTTCCCATCGGGCCAGGAGAAATCCCCTGATAAACGTGTCGAGATCCCCGTCGAGGACCTCGCCGACCTTGCCTGTTTCGATTCCTGTACGATGGTCCTTGATCAGCTGGTAGGGCTGCAGGACATAGGACCGGATCTGGTGACCCCAGCCGATCTCCTTCTTGTTCTGGGCGCCCGAGATCTGGTCGAGTTCCTCCTTCTGGCGTTTCTGGTCCAGTTCGTAAAGCTTGGCGCGCAGGACTTTGAACGCCGTCTCCCGGTTCTGGATCTGGGACCGTTCGTTCTGGCTCGAAATGACGATGCCGGTCGGGAGATGGGTCAGCCGGACCGCCGAGGATGTCTTGTTCACGTGTTGTCCTCCGGCAGAGGAAGCCCGGAACGTGTCGATCCGGATATCCTCGTCCCGAATTTCGACCGGGACCTGTTCGTCGAGTTCGGGGTAGGCGAAGACCGAAGCGAACGATGTGTGACGCCGCTTGTTGGCGTCGAAGGGAGAGATGCGGACAAGGCGGTGGATTCCCGACTCCGAACCCAGGTACCCGAATGCGTACTCTCCCCGGATCAGGACCGTGGCGCTTTTGATCCCCGCCTCGTCCCCGGGCTGGATGTCGATCGTCTCGATCTCCATCCCGTGGCGTTCCGCCCATCGAAGATACATGCGAAGGAGCATCTGGGCCCAGTCCTGGGACTCGGTACCGCCTGCCCCGGGATGGATTTCAAGGATGGCCGGCCGATCGGACTTTTCCTCGGAAAGGATCTCCTGGAGTTCGAAGCTCTGCACCGATTGCGCGAAAACCGGAATGCGCCGGGCCAGTTCGTTTAGGAGGTCGGGATCCTCCGCGAACTCGATCAGGGTCCGGATTTCTCCTTCCTCGCGATCCAGGCTCCGGATCAGTTCCAGTCTTTTTTCAAGCCGGCTCTTTTCCCGCAAAAGGCGTTTCGCGCGATCGCTGTTCTTCCAGAAGTCCGGAGACTGAGTCTGGACGTCGATCTGTTCGAGCTGTGATCTCAGGCGATCCGCGTCAAAGATGCCTCCGGATCTGCCCTATGCGTTCCTCTTCTTCCTGGAACTTTTCCCGTATCGCTTCCAAAGAAATGAAAGTCATGCAGTGTTTCCTTTCCTGAATTGGATTTCCTCCGACATGCCCCGGAATGCGGACAGCACGACCAGGAACAGGAGAGACGAGCGGAAGACCCATTCTCCATGCCGACGGTAAAATGTGGTTTTTCGCCCGATGGGGACGCGGACGACGGTGGCGCGTGGCTCGAAGAGGGGTGTCTCTCCCATGAGGGTTCCGTTCGGTTCCATGACCCCCGATACCCCGGTGTTCGCGACCCGGATCATTGGCACGCCGTTCTCTACGGCCCTGATAAGGGATTGCCGGAAAAGCTGGTAAGGCGCTTCCGTGCGTCCGAACCACGCGTCGTCGGAAAGGACCACGAAAACGTCGGGGTTCCTTCGGGCAATCGTTCTCATGAGAGACGGGTAAAGGGCTTCATAGCAGATGGCAGGACCTACCGTCAAGAATCCTTCGCCGTAAGGGACCCGGAACGTCCGGGTTTCCGTTCCGGAGACGAGATCGCCCGTGATGCCCGTGATCGGTCTCAGCCATCCGAACAGAGCCGGTATGGGAATGTATTCTCCGAACGGTACGAGATGCCGTTTCCGATAGACGTCACGCCCGGACTGGCCGGGAATGAGTGCCGTGGCGTCGTTCGAAAACCGGAGAGGATTCCGTCCCGCCACCCCGAGGGTTCCGGTGATGATCGGGACTGGAAGAGCCCGGATTTGCCGGAGCGTGTCGGCGAGATCCGGTCCCTGATATTCCGGCGGAACCGGAAGGGCAGTTTCGGGCCAGACCAGAAGGCGCGCCCCGTCCCGGACTGCTGAACGGCTGAGTGCAAGGTAGATTTCGAGGATATGGCGAAGAAAGGGCCGGGTCCATTTTTGATCCTGCGGGATGTTTCCCTGGATCATGCCGACCGAAACGGTGGGGTTGCCCATTGCTTCAGGACGGTCGAGGTGCCCGCCGACGCCCCAGAGGACCAGTTCCAGGACCAGACACAAAGGAGCCCACAAACGGGGAGAGGACCATCCCCCTGGGGCTTTTTCCGCTCCCGACCCTGTCCGGCGACCGATGGCGAGAACCACCCAACCGTTTGCGAGCACCACAAGAAATGTAAGCCCGGTCGTTCCAACCGTCGCTGAAAAAGTCAGGAACGGCGAATGTCCGAAGAGGAGCGACCCGACCGGGTTCCAGGGAAATCCCGTGAAAAGAATCCCTTTCAACGTTTCGGCGACGGTCCACAGGGCGGCACCGGCCCAGGGAACGAGGAAAAAAGGAAGCTTCCGTTCGATGCGGGAAAGAAGCATCCAGAAGAAGGCCGGATAGAGCGCCATGTAAGACGCCAGGAGAGCTAGCCCCAGGAACGCGAGAGGGGGAGACAGGTGTCCATAGCGGACCATGGTTCGGTCCAGCCAGAAAAGTCCCGTCAGGTTGAAGGCAAGGCCGAACAGGAGTCCCGAGACGAACTCCTGCCGCATAGGTCGGGGCGGCAGGAGCCAGTAAGGAACGAAAACGACGAAAGACAGCCACCAAAGACGGTCCGTGAGGGTGCCGTGGTTAAAGAGGGATCCCAGGACCAGTCCGCTCGCAAGGCCGACGGCCGATTTGCCGGTCCATGTGCCGGGCCCTATTTTTGTGCTCAGTTTCTTGACTATCCCCAGAGGCATTCTCTCCTGTGACGGCGGGTAGCCCCGTTGGGAGGATCCCTCGCCGGATACCCGGTGATTTTCAGCCGAAGCGTGTGTATCATAACGGGAATCGGGGCGAAAGAGAAAGAACCTTCTGCGAGTTTTCGAGCCGTGCATTAAGGGTCATGGCCTGTCTGGACAGATCGGGGGGACTGATGAGGCAAACGACGTGCGAGAGGGGTTGGGGCCGGTTCGGGACGAGGGTCCTGGCGGGGGTGACGGTCTTCGTGTTTTTGGTCTCCTTCGTCGTTTCCGGTCCGGGGAGAGTCCGCGCCTCTGAGATCGAGACACTCCAGAGCAGCGTGATTTCGACCGACCTGTTCCTGAACTGGCTTCCGTCGCAGAAGTCGTCCCTCAAGCTTTCGTCGGACCAGGTCAAGGAGCTTCGGGATATCCAGGTCGATTTCCGGTTGCGAAGCCAGGACCTGGGAAAGGAGATCGGGGTACTCGCGACCCGGCTTGCAACCTGGGTCAGCAAGTATCCCATCCCCCTCGAAAAGGTGCGTCCGAAAATCCGCCGGCTGTCGGAACTCCGGAGCGAACTGACGTACAGTGCGATACGCTCCCTGGCCCGGGTTCAGGGAACGCTCAACCGGGATCAATGGGATGCGGCGCGCAGAATTTGGTCGACCCTCATCGCGGAACACGCCGTTCCAGGTGCGTCCCGGGGATCCGGTTCGGCACACTGATCCCGGCCTTCCTCCCTCTCGGATCAGGGAAGGTGCGTCAGGTTGTATCCGCCTCCTTGTCCCTGAATCCACCAGTTTCCTGGCCAAAGCCCTCCCGGGACGCCTCCCGCCGTCGTTGTACTGAAAGCCGGCTGTGGGACGTTTGCCCGGGAAAGATGACCGTTCGTCCCTCCAAAGAGATGGTCGAGCAAGTACCCAAGCGTTCCTTCGGACATCAGCTGGGAAGCCGGGCTGGCCGGTCCCCCAAGAGGCTCAAGGCCAAGGGGTCCCCGGGACATGTCCACGTCAGCCTTAGGTGACGCAGTGGGCGAAAGGGGTTTCTGGAAGTCGGGACTGTTCTGCGTGTCCTGGGATGGGGCGGCGAGTGTCGAGGACGGGGTGTTCTGTCCGCCTCCAAAATTGAACGAGCAGTCCCCGAGAGCCAGGAGGCCTGCCATCCCTGTCAGGACCACGAATGATCGGAGCGAACGTCGGTTCCAAGGGTTCACGGAAAGACCCTTTCTTCGGTTGAGAGGCCGGACTTTCCGGCAACGGAAGGCGCGTTAGATGAAGGGAGGGAAAGCGGCTTTAGCCGTTCCCCTTTTTTCCGTAGTCCCTCTATTCTATACCCTTTTTGTCGGGAACAAAACGTATTGACGAGTGCGTCTCTTGCGCGGAGGAGCAAAGACCTTGCCGGTATCGATCGATCGGGTTTCGGAGTATTTAGATCGACTTGAAGCCACGGCCGGAAGGCTGGAGATGGCTCGGATCCTGGGGGAACTCCTGGCCGAGCTGGATTCGGACGAGATCGAACCCGCCGTCTATATGGTCCAGGGCCAACTCGCCCCTCCTTTTCGGGGAGGCGAAATGGGCATGTCCACCAAGCTCGTCCTGCGCGCGATCGAACGCGCCCTCGAAGGGACGCGGGAAAAACCCGATACGCCGCTGCCCGAGCTCCTGGCCCGTGAGGGAGACCCAGGAACGCTCGCAGAACGTGTCTTCTCCCACCACAAGACATCCCACATCGATTTTGCGACCGTTTTTTCCGGTCTCAGGGCTCTCTCGGAGCTCGAAGGTCAGGGATCCCAAGACGACAAGATAGAAGCTCTTGCCGACCTATTCCGTTCTCTGTCCCCGCTTTCGTCCCGATTCGTGGCCCGATTCGTCGTCGGGCGCCTTCGCCTGGGGGTCGGTGACGCCACCCTGGTCGATGCAATGTCACGGCTGATCGGTACGAAAATCGCCAAGACAGAAATCGAAAAAGCCTACAATCTCTGTTCGGATCTCGGTCTTGTGGCGCGGATCCTGAAACAAGACGGGGTCGAAGGTCTTTCCGGACTCAAGCCCCGCCCCGGGTTCCCGATCCGGATGGCCTTGTGCGAACGACTGTCGTCCGGCGGAGAAATCTTCGAAAAAATCGGCCGTTGCGCGGTCGAAAGCAAATACGACGGATTCCGTTGCCAGGTTCATTGCTCGGAAGGAAAAATCCAGGTTTTTTCACGAAACCTCGAAGAGACGACGGCGATGTTTCCCGAAATCGTCGAGGCGGCAGGATCTCTCTTCGGGAACCGTTCCGCCATCTTCGAAGGGGAAGCCCTTGGGTATAATGCGAAGACCGGAGGATTTTTCCCGTTCCAGGTGACTATCACCCGGAAGCGCAAGCACAACGTTCTCGAAAAATCCCAAGAAATCCCGCTGAAGGCGCTGATTTTCGATCTCCTGTACCTGGACGGGGAGAGTTGGTTGTCCCGGCCCTTCGAAGAAAGGCGGAAGAAGCTCGAGTCCCTTTTTCCCTCGCATCATTTCGCCGTTGAAGAGCGCGAGAACGCGCCGCGCGGCGTGTTCGGGACGTCCCGTCTTATAATGGCCGATCATCCGTCCGTTATCGACGAGTTTTTCGACGAGGTTGTCGAGGAGGGCTTCGAAGGCATCATCGCCAAGCGTCTTCCGGGGGTCTATACAGCCGGTTCCAGGAACTTCAACTGGATCAAGCTCAAGAGAAGTTACCGGGAGGGGTTGTCCGACACGCTCGACCTCGCCCTGATCGGGTATTATCGTGGTAAGGGGCAAAGGACACGACTGGGAATCGGTGCGGTTCTGGCCGCGGCGTACGATGCGGAGCGGGATGTGTTCGTTTCCATCGCCCGGATCGGTTCCGGGCTGACCGAGGAAAACTGGGTGGCCCTCCGGGAGATGCTCGAAGAAATCCGGGCGGACGCACCTCCCCCCAATGTGTCGAGCGGAGTCGAACCGGATTTCTGGGTTCTTCCGCGTTTCGTCGTGACGGTGCGTGCGGACGAGATCACCCGATCTCCGACCCATGCGTGCGGAAAAACCGAAACCGAGGAAGGATACGCTCTCAGGTTCCCCCGGATGGTCTCCATGGTCCGCGCCGACAAGAGGCCCGCAGATGCGACGACTGTCGCGGAGATCCGGGGCCTTTACAAGCAGCAGAGGGAAGCCACTTCGGGTGGAGGGAAAACCCTTAAATCGAAACGGACATCGGACAGGCCGGAGGAATGATTTGTGAAACCCCATGACATCGATCATCTTTTTCTCCAGTTGGTAGGCGCCCTTTCCAAGGGAGTCCCCCCCGAAATCATCTTCCGGGCGTCGGGAGACGCACACTGGCAACCCATGACCGACATCTTCGAGACCGAAACGGAACTGGTCATCAAGGTCGAACTGGCTGGCATGCGCAAGGAAGACATCTCCATCGGGGTCGACGGAAACCGGCTGTTCGTCCGGGGTCACCGGAAAGACGAGTGCAACACCTTCGAATCCCAGAAAAAGAGGAATTATATCCAGATGGAGATCAATTACGGCGAGTTCGAACGGGGCTTCATCCTTCCTGACGGCCTCGACACCCAGACAGTCCGGGCGGAGTTCCAGACGGGGTTCCTCCAGGTCTCGATCGGCAAACGGCCCGAGAAGCCGGTCATCAAAGTGCCGGTCACCGAAGGGGGGAGACGGTAATCATGGCCGACAACTCCATTCCGACTCCGGAGGAAGCGCCGATCGTCATTTTGCCCGAGGCGGTGGTCTTTCCCCACATTCTTACGTCTCTGGCGTTTCACGATGCGAAGGCCCTGGCGGCGATCGACGAAGCGATGAACCGGGATCCCAAGACTCTGGTGTGCGTCGCCGTTCGTCCGCAGGAGGTCTCTGAGAACGGGGAAGGGCTCCCGGTTCCCGAGGGGCCCCCGATGTCCGGGAGGATCTACAGGACCGGAACAATGGTTGTGATTCACAAGCTCCTCCGGATTCCGGCCGGCGGAGTGGCCATTATGGTCCAGGGGTACCGCCGGGTGAAGATCAAGGACATCCTGTCCGAGGACCCGATGTTCCGTGCACGGATAGAGGCCGATCCCGAGAAGGAGGAAAAGAGCGAGACGGTCGAGGCCCTGATGAGAACCATCCTTGGGCAGGTGAAGAAACTCTCTTCCATGGCCCCCTACCTTCCAGACGAATTCGAGACGATGGCGTTGAATATCGACAATCCCCATCATCTGACCTATCTGGTCGTGACGTTCTTGAAGGTGTCCATCCAAGAGCGGCAAAAACTCCTCGAGACCGACTCCGCCGAAGAAAAGCTGATGTCTCTGGCAAGCCTCCTCGAGCGGGAGATCGAGCTTCTCGAACTGGGCGGCAAGATCAAATCGAAGATCCAGGACGAGGTCCAGAAGAGCCAGCGGGATTTCTTCCTCCGGGAGCAGGTGAAGGCGATCCAGAAGGAGTTAGGTGCCGGGGCCGAAGGCGAGGAAGACATCGTCTTGTACCGTGAAAAAATCGCGGAAGCGGGATTCCCCCCGGACGTGCTCCGGGACGTGAACCGGGAACTGGACCGGCTTGTACGGCTCGGGAGCGGACAGTCCCAGGAGGCCGGGGTCATCCGGAGCTATCTCGACGTCGTGCTCGATCTTCCCTGGAACAAGGAGTCACCTGACCATTTCGACCTTGCACGGGCCAAACGGATCCTCGACGAAGACCATTACGACCTGGAGAAGATCAAGGAGCGCATCCTGGATGAACTGGCCATTCATTCCCGGGTCAAGGACGGCGTCTACCGGGGCCCCGTCCTCTGTTTCATCGGCCCGCCGGGGGTCGGAAAAACCACTCTGGGGCAGTCCATCGCCCGAGCGATGGGCCGTGAGTTCATCCGGGTCTCGCTGGGAGGCGTCCGGGACGAGGCAGAGATCCGCGGCCATCGCCGGACGTACGTCGGGGCCATGCCGGGCCGCATCATCCAGGGGATGCGCAAGGCCGGTACGAAGAATCCGGTGTTCATGCTCGACGAAATCGATAAAGTTGGGGGAGACTTCCGGGGGGATCCGGCATCGGCCCTTCTGGAAGTTCTGGATTTGGCGCAGAACAAAGATTACCGGGATCACTACCTCGATTTGCCTTTCGACCTGTCGAAGGTGCTTTTCATTACGACGGCCAACGTCTTCCAGACGATCCCCCCGCCGCTCCTGGACCGGATGGAACTTATCCGGCTGGCGGGATACACGTGGGAGGAAAAGCGTCACATCGCCCGGCAGTACCTGATCCCTCGGGTGATGAAGGAACTCAGGCTCGAACCCGGGGAGTTCGAACTTACCGAAGGAGCGCTCTTCCGGCTGATACGTGAATTTACCCGGGAAGCGGGCGTCAGAAGCCTGGACCGGAAAATCGCGACCCTCCTCCGGAAGATCGTCCGAGCCCGGATCGACCAGAAGCGTTCCCGGAAAATCGTTGTTCACGACAAGGATCTCGAACGCTACCTCGGGAACGAGTTCATGGAGCCGGAGAAGAGTCTGGAAGGTGCGGCACCCGGTGTCGTGACGGGTCTCGCCTGGACGCCGAACGGAGGCGACGTCCTCTTTATCGAGTCCGTCGCAATCCCTGGAAACAAGGGGTTCATCCTCACCGGCCAGCTGGGCGACGTCATGAAGGAATCGGCCCGTACCGCCCTTTCGTTCGTGCAGTCTCGCATCGACAGGCTGGGGATCCCGAAGGATTTCTTCGCCAGGAACGAGCTCCACATCCACGTTCCGGGTGGGGCGATCCCAAAGGACGGACCGTCCGCAGGAATCACGATGACGACCGCGATCGCGTCGCTTGCGACCGCCCGGACCGTTCTCCCGTCGATTGCCATGACGGGAGAGATCGCGCTGTCCGGCCGAATCCTTCCGGTGGGAGGAATCAAGGAAAAGCTGATCGGGGCCCGGGAAGCCGGAATACGGGAAGTCTATATTCCCACGAAGAACGAGAAGGATCTGGAAGAGATTCCCGCCGAGGTCCGAAAGGACCTCAAGGTCCATCTCGTCGACCACATGGACACGCTTCTCGAAACGTTCTTCCCGGCGGTCTCGCCGGCTCCGGTTTCGCGCGGTCGCTCGAAAGCGGGCAAAGGGTCTTCCCGCCGCGGGAAATCGTCGCGCAAGCCATGATGAAGGGAATGCCACCCGGGCGGAAGCGGAACGTCTCTCCTCCCCGCTTGAAAGAGATCCTGTCGAGGCTTGCCAGTTCCATCCCCGTGCCCCGGATGGAACTCGATTTCCGAAACCCATTCGAGCTTCTTGTCGCGACCGTTCTGTCCGCCCAGTCGACCGACAGGACTGTGAATTCCGTCACGCCCGCCCTGTTCGGAGCGTTTCCGGATGTGCCCGCCCTGTCCAGGGCCCCGGTTTCCAAGATCGAGGAACTCATCCGCCCGACGGGATTTTTCCGGAGGAAGGCGGAACACCTGATCCGGCTTTCGGAGGCGATCCGGACCCGGTTCGGAGGCGCTGTCCCCGACCGGATGGAGGACCTCGTCACCCTTCCGGGCGTCGGGAGAAAGACCGCGAGCGTCGTTCTGGCCCACGGTTTCGGTATCCCGGCCATCCCGGTCGATACCCACGTGATTCGCGTGAGTCGCCGGCTCAATCTGACCCAGTCCGAGGATCCGGTCGTCATTGAAGACGACCTGAAAGCGGAGATGTCCCGGTCGTCCTGGATCGCGGGTTCGAGCCGGCTCCTCCTTCACGGGCGTTATGTCTGCCTTGCCCGGAAACCCCTCTGTCCAACCTGCGTTCTCGAAGACATATGCCCGTCGCGGTCGATTTTCCCCTGAAGGGGTTTATAATGGAACGTGAAGGGGCGCGCGGGGATTCATTTCAAGGAGGTTCACATGCTGGTGACGAATGAAGGAAATCTGGACCGGGTGATCCGTGTGATTGTGGGATTGGCGCTGATCTCTCTTGTCTTCGTCGGACCGAAGACGGTGTGGGGATGGATCGGCCTGTTGCCCCTCGTGACGGGTTTGTCCGGATGGTGCGGCCTTTACGCCATCCTGGGCTGGAGAACCTGTCCCCTGGAAAAAAGGGGGAGTGTCTGACAGACCTCGAAATCCCTTGACGTTCGGCTTTACGAACAAAACCCCGTGGGTCGCATCGAGCTGTCCGGACTACTCCGAACGGGTGGGGGCGGGCGGATGGTCCGGATCTTCCGTTCGGGCGCGGAGCCGATTCCGTGCGTAGGCGTGCAGGGCGTTGATGAAGCCTGAATGGCTCCACGCCAATGGGGCGACGGAGAGCGGAGTTCCATCGATCGGGTCGAGCTGCTCGGGCATGACTCCGGAGGGGGCGCAATGCTTCATTCCCCAACGCAGGTGTTCCAGCCCCTTTTCGGTGGATTCCTTCGTGTTCAGAGAAAAATAGCCTTGGGCCATCCAAAAAGTTCCGATGAACCAGGGGTTCCCCGGGATCTCTTCCTTTCCGGCCTTCTCGGACCGGTAGTAGAGGTCTCCCCCGTACCGGGCGTATCCCCCGACGGGAGTGGGAACCCTGAGCGTTTCCTCGAACCGGTTCAGCATGGACACGATAAGATGTCGCTCCTCCGGCTCTCCGGGGTCCAGAAAGCCGGTTTCGACAAGCGCCAGGGCACTGATGTCCGGCGTCTCGTCTCGTTCGACGATCTTTCCGTCCTCGATCCGTACCCCCCGGTAGAACAAGGCCCTGTCCGCATCCCACATCATTGTGAGGACCCCTTCCTTGATCTCGCTTGCCGCCTTGAGAAAGGACCGGCATAGCGCCGATTCCCCGAACGATCCAGAGAAGTACGCCGCGGCCAGGAGCCCCGCCCAGACGATGCCCGAGGTGTGAAGGAAGGTCCCGTGCCGTTCCTCCCAGAGGTCGTACGACGGGAGGGGCAGCCCCGTCGACAAGTCCCTGAAATCCCGGAGGAAGATGCCGGCGGGCTTGATGACTTTTTTGTAGAGCGGGGTGATGAACTCGAAGTCGCGGTCGACCTGGAAATGTTCCTTCAGGGTCCAAAGGACATATCCCGTCTCGTCTTCCTGGATCGGGAGCTGGAAAGTGCGGTTCAGGATCCAGGGGTGCCACGACGAGGCGAGGGACCCATCCAGGTTGAATTTGTGGAGGAAGTAGCCCCCGGGGCTGATGATCTCATAGCAGAACTTGAAGAAATCCCTGGAAACGGAATGGTACCCTCCCTGGGAGAAGGACAGTGCAATGTTGGCGCCGTCCCGTGGCCAGAGGTACGCGTACGTGTCGCGCGCGAGAAAGAGACTGTCGGAGTCGATGCTGGCCACGCTGGCTCCGTTCTTGGAGACGTGGGTCCTGAGGATCAGAAGGCTCCGGTCGTATGCTTTGCGGAATTCGTCTGGAATGTGGTAGCGCAACAGGTGGGCGCTGTCTTTTCTGGTGTCCTGGGTCAGGCTCGGTATGGGCGTCGTTCCCATGATCCGGTGGAAACATTCCTGGTCGACCCAGAATTTCCAGAAATTGTGGGTCCGCTCGAGGAAGCTGGCCGGATGGCGTTCGGTGACGACCCGGATCAGGGTTTCCGTCTGGGGCCACGAATTTCCCACGGCCATCCAGACGTATACCGTCTGGGATTCTCCCGGGCCCAGGTTGAGGATCGTCCCGAAGGCTGAATCGACCGACCCCTGGGCGATGGGATTCTTCGACAGAACGCCGTCTTCAGCGTCCTTCCAGGTCCCTTCGTTTCCGGGAAGTTCTTTTCGTCCCGTGGCGTACATGTCTATCCCCGGGCCGTCTTCCGGATGGAGAAGGCTGAAGCTGAAATAAAAATTCTTCTTGTAGTGGGTCAGAGTTTTTTGGGTCGGATTGTAGGCGGCCGTGTCCCCGACTTCCGTTTCGCTGATGTGGAAGTCGAAACAGAAGAATATCCGTACCTCCCGCGGCGCGTCGGATTCGTTGGTGACGGTCAGTTCGCGGAGCCAGAGATTTTCGTAGAAATCGATCCCGTCCCGGGACACGAAAGAGAGTTTGAAGGCGTCCGAACGGCCCTTCACATTCGTGAGACTTGAATCGTCCTGGTATCTGAGGTCCAGCTTCCAGTTCCTTGTGTTGACCCAGGAGAGAACGCCGTCGACAAAGATCCCGAAACGGCAGGGATGTCCGATGGTGTGGTTTTCGGACCCGGCGTAAGGGTAGGTGATTTCGCGGATCTGGTAGTGTTCGTCGAAACACAGGTAGAGGGAACCGTTTCCGATGGGCAGGTCCCGAGGCATGCGGGTTCTCCGGGAAGGAGGGTCAAACGCTTCCGGAGTGTTCTTTCTCCTCCGGGAGAAGGGACATCCGGATGCGCCTGGCTATTTCCAAGGTGTCGCCAAGGGGAACGGAAACCTGCTCCCCTTTCACGAGGTCCTTGAGCTGTACGGTGTCCGATTCTACCTCGTCTTCACCGATAAAGGCGAGAAACCGGGAACGGTCGTGCTCCGCCTGACGGAACGCGGCCTTGATTTTCTGGTCGGTAAAGAGGCCGACCGCCGGGATTCCGGCCTCCCTGAGGGCCGTGACGAGACGCAGAGCCTTGGGACGGGCGAGAGGTGCGAGGGGGAACACGGTCACCCATATCGGTGGAAGACCCGCCCCGGGCAGCGTCCTCGCTGCCTCCCTGAGGAGCCAGAGCCGCTCGATCCCGGCCGCGAAGCCAACTCCCGGCATGTCCGGTCCGCCCAGGTCCTTTGAAAGACCGTCGTATCGGCCTCCGGCGGCCCATGTGGATTGGGCGCCGAGAGCCCCGGAAGTGAATTCGAAGGTCGTTTCCGTATAGTAGTCGAGCCCCCTGACCAGGCGGGGCTCAGGGCGGTAGGGGATTTCCAGAACGTCGAGTTCCTCCCGGACCCGGTCGTAGTGTGCGCGTGACCGGTCGCAGAGATAATCGGTGATCCGGGGGGCCTTTTCAAGGACGGGCTGGCACGCAGGGACCTTGCAATCGAGGACGCGAAACGGGTTCGTGCCCATCCTCCGCTGGCAGGTCGGGCACAGCTCCCCGAAATGGTCCTTCAGGTAGCCGACGAGCGCCGTCCGGTAAGCGGGGCGGCACCGGGGACAGCCCATGTTGTTCAGGAGAAGCGTCCACTCCGGGATCCGAAACTGGACCGCCATCCGGTGGATGATCGCGATCAGGTCCACATCGTCGGACGGAGTGAGCGGCCCCAGGATCTCCGCCCCGACCTGGTAGAACTGGCGAAGTCTGCCGGCCTGCGGACGTTCGTGCCGGAACATCGGTCCGCTGTAGAACAGGCGGGAGACCCGCGAGATGTCCGCCAGTCGATGCTCGATCGCGGCGCGGAGAAGGGACGCCGTCCCTTCGGGCCGCAGGGCGAACGTTTCGCCCCCCTTGTCCTGGAAAGTGTACATCTCCTTTTCGACGATATCCGTCTCGCCCCCGATGGAACGGGTGAAAAGTGAGGCCGATTCGAAAAGGGGCAACAGAACTTTCTGGAACCCTCCCAGGAGAAGGATCTCTTCGGTTTCCCGGAGGATGCCCTCGAACCTCATTGCATCCGGAGGGATAATGTCCTTGACGCCCCGGGGGGCGCGAATCGGCTGGTTCACGACAATCCTTTCAGTCGGGGACGAAGGTGCGGGGGTCGGGCGCCCCTGTTCCGAATTTTTCCTTGTGAATCCCCGTGCGTTATATTAACGTCACGGCGGGAACTCCGGCAACCGTCATCCCCATAATCCCCTCCACCGGACGTCCGCCTTCATCGGGCGCCCCGGTCGGGAAAGCCCTAACCAGGAGTCCCATGGCCCGGTTCCTTCCGGTCACGAACGGCCGCCTTTTTGTCGGGTTCGACGAACATCACAGGATCCGCGAACTGACCTATCCCCATGTGGGCAAGGACAACCATGCGGGATCCGCGGGATTCCGGATCGGCGCCCTTGTCGGGGGGAAGTTTCTCTGGGTGGGGGAATCTGACCAGGTTTCCCACAAATACCGGGACCGCACGATGACAGGGCAGGTCCGTTTCGAGTGGGAAGTCCCCATTTCCTGGTTGCTCGGTTTCGAGGATTGGGTCGACCTCGATCTGGATGTCTTTCTCCGGCGGGTCACGGTCACGAACCGGATGAGCGCGCCTTCGGAAATCACCCTCTTTTTCCACCAGGACTTCACCATCCAGTATTCTGACATCGGAGATACCGCGCTCCACCTCCCGGAACCCGACGTCCTCGTCCATTACAAGGACAAACGGTATTTTCTGGCCGGGATCCTGGATTCCGGCCACGGCCAGGGACGAATCCGGGAGTTCGCATGCGGAAAAAAGCACGGGAGCCAGGAAGGGACCTGGAAAGATGCCGAAGACGGGCAGTTGAGCGGAAACCCGATCGCCCAGGGCGCGGTCGACTCGGTGTTCTCGGTTTCGCTCGGTCTGGCACCGGGGGAGTCGAAGTCGTTCACGTATGTCCTGGTATGCGGGGATTCGGAAAAGCGCGTGATCGACACGTTCAGGGAAATGGGGGAAAAGGGGGTCGAGCGATCGCTGACCCAGTCGGAAGGGTTTTGGAACTTCTGGATCGACTCCCATGTCCTTCCACTGGACCCACTTCCCGATTCCGCCCGCAAACTCTACGAACTGAGCCTCATCCTCCTCAGGACCCACTGGGATTCGCGGGGGGCGGTTGTGGCGGCCGTGGACTCGGAATCCCTGAACTACTCGCGTGACACCTATTCGTATCTCTGGCCGAGGGATGCCGCCATCGTCGCGCACGCCCTCGACCTGGCGGGGTTCGGAGACTTGACCCGGGACTTCTATTCCCTTCTCCCGTCGCTCCTTTCCGATCAGGGGTTTCTCCACCACAAGTACCACCCCAATCTTTCGATCGGTTCGTCCTGGCATCCCTTCGGACGTCCGGGCACCCCACCGTATCCGATCCAGGCGGACGAGACAGCGATCCCGATCTGGGCTCTCTACCAGCACTTCGAACAGTACCGGGACCTGGACACGATCCGGCCCATCTATCACCATTTCGTGCTCCCGGCTGCCCGGTTCCTGTCGTCGTTTCGCGATAGGGGCACGGGCCTGCCGCTCCCCTCCTACGACCTCTGGGAAGAGAGGGGAGGTGTTGGAACCCACACCGCGGCCAGCGTTTTCGCGGGTCTTTCCGCTGCCGCGGCGTTTGCGGACGGTTTCGGAGACAGGACCGAACGGGACCTTTTCCGGACGGCCGCCGCGGAGGTCAGGCAAGGCATTCTGTCCCACCTGTACGACACGGAGTCCGGGGTGTTCCTGAGGGGGCTCGTCCTCGATAGCTCGGGAGATCTTTTCGGAGATGCGACCCCGGATGCCGCGGTATCTTCCCTTTTTCTCTTCCATGTGCTTCCCGAACAGGATATCAGGCTGACCCGAACGATGGACTGGCTCGAAAGGGAACTATGGGTGCCGGGTCCGATCGGGGGGATGGCCCGCTACCGGAACGACTCGTATTACCAGCAGGATTCCTCCGTCCCGGGAAACCCCTGGGTCATTGCCACCCTCTGGCTTCTCCAATGGAAGATCGCGACGACACCCTCTCCCCACTCGAATTCCCAGATCCGGTCGCTCGTCGACTGGGTCCTGGATCGCGCCGGAGAGAGCGGAATGCTTCCCGAGCAGGTCCATCCGGAGACCGGTGCCCGACTTTCCGTTTCCCCGCTCGCATGGAGCCATGCAGAATGGGTCATCGCCGTGTCGCATCTGGCACTCCACCGGGCTCCCCGGCCCCACCCCTGGGACGAGCCCTAGGATCCGGACGACCCCCTCCACCGGCACTGGATAATAGCGCCTGAATTGAACCGGAGAGGCCCGTTTGATATGATTGAGCGATATTTATTGGAAGGGGAGGATTTTTGAGTTTTCCGATCGAAAGGATTCGAAATTTCTGCATCATTGCCCATATCGATCATGGCAAATCGACGCTGGCAGACCGGCTTCTCGAGAGGACAGGTTCGGTTACGGAGCGCGAATCCCGCGACCAGCTCCTGGATGCCATGGACCTTGAACGGGAACGGGGCATCACGATCAAGGCCCACACCGTCCGTCTTGTTTACAAGGCGAAGGACGGTCTCGAGTACCTTCTGAACCTGATCGACACCCCGGGACACGTCGATTTCACATACGAGGTTTCCAGGAGCCTCGCCGCCTGCGAGGGCGCACTCCTCGTGGTGGACGCATCCCAGGGTGTCGAGGCCCAGACCATCGCCAACGCTTACCTGGCTCTCGAGAACAACGTCCACATGATCCCGGTGATCAACAAGATCGATTTGCCCGGTGCCGATATCGAAAAAACCCGGGAGCAGATCGAAGATGCCGTCGGACTGAACAGCGCGGAAGCCCTCCTGATTTCTGCCAAGGAAGGCATCGGGGTCGAGGACGTCCTTGAGGCGATCGTCCATCGGGTTCCACCTCCCAAGGGGGCGGCCGCGAAACCGTTGAAAGGCCTTCTTTTCGATTCCTGGTTCGATCCGTTCCAGGGAGCAGTTATCCTGGTACGCGTGTTCGATGGGACACTCTCGCTCGGAATGCGGTTTAGACTGTTTTCGACCGGAAAGGGGCACGAAATCCTCGAGATCGGGGCGCATACGCCGAAAAAGGTCCTCCTGCAATCGCTCGGTCCCGGGGAAGTCGGCTATGTCGTTTCGGGAATCAAGTCGGTCCGGGAAACCCGGATCGGCGACACGCTCGTCCTCGAAAACGATCCCGATCCCAAGCCGTTCCCGGGTTTTCACGAAGCCAAGCCGATGGTGTTCTGCGGGCTGTTTCCCACGGAAACCGAACAGTACGACGACATGAAGGAAGCGCTCGAAAAGCTCCGGTTGAACGATGCGTCGTTCACGTTCGAGATGGAAACTTCGCTGGCCCTTGGATTCGGGTTCCGGTGCGGATTCCTCGGTCTTCTCCACATGGAGATCATCCAGGAACGCCTCGAGCGGGAATTCCAGCTGAGCCTGATCAGTACGGCCCCCACTGTGGTTTACAAGATTCTTCTCCTGGGCGGGGACGGGCGCGAAATCCAGGTGGTCAATCCCGCCGAGCTTCCTCCTCCCAACAAGATCGACGAGATGTTCGAGCCGTTCATTCTGGGAACGCTTCTCCTGCCCGCCGAATACCTGGGGTCGGTCATGGCATTGTGCCAGGAAAAACGGGCGATCCAGAAGGATCTTCATTACCTGGATTCCCGGAGGATCTCGATCCAGTACGAAATGCCCCTGAACGAAATCGTCCTGGATTTTTACGATCGCCTGAAGTCCCTTACCAGGGGTTATGCCTCTTTTGATTACGAATGGATGGGATACCGCCCGTCCTCCCTCGTCAAGGTCGACATCCTCGTCAACGGGGAACAGGTGGATGCCCTGTCCTTCATCGTGCATTCCGACAAAGCCTACAACCGTGCAAGGCTCCTGGTGGAAAAGCTGAAGGAAGTGATTCCCCGGCAGATGTTCGAGGTCGCCCTCCAGGCGGCGATCGGATCGAAAGTGATCGCCCGCGAGACGATCGGGGCGATGCGTAAAAACGTACTGGCAAAATGCTACGGTGGAGACATCACCCGCAAGAGGAAGCTCCTCGAGAAACAGAAGGAAGGCAAGAAGCGCATGAAGCAGATCGGCCGCGTGGAGGTTCCTCAGGAAGCGTTCATGGCCGTTCTGAAGGTCTCGGATACGGGTCGGGACAGCGGATGATACCGAAGACCTGATCCGAAAAGGGGAAAGAGAATTGTTTGAGAACGCCTAATGAAGTCGACAAACTGAAAGCGGAAGAAATCCCGTCTCCGAAGAGCCTCGTGAGAGAATTGGCGGAAGGGCTGGTCACCGCCGTTCTTGTCGCCTTCGTGCTCAAGCTCTTCATCATCCAGGCGTTCCGGATCCCTTCCGGCTCCATGATCCCGACCCTGGACGTGGGGGACCAGATACTCGTATACAAACTGGCGTTCGGTATCAGGAGCCCGCTCGGGGACCATTACTGGATCCGCTTTCACGATCCGTCCCGGGGGGACGTGGTGGTTTTCCGGTACCCCAAGGACGAGACCAAGGATTTCATCAAGCGGGTGATCGGGCTTCCCGGGGACCATGTCGCCGTCAGGAACAAGATCGTGTATATAAACGGGAAGCCCCTGACGGAACATTACGTCCAATATATCCAGCCGCTCGACTTCGACCAGGGAGTTCGGGACAACATGCCGGACACGGTCGTTCCCCCGGGCCAGTTCTTTGTGATGGGGGACAACCGGGACGACAGCTACGATTCCCGGTTCTGGGGGTTCGTCGACCGGCGAAAGATCCTGGGAAAAGCTATGCTGGTCTACTGGTCATGGAACACAGTCGGAAAATCTATACGGTTCGACCGGATCGGAAAGAGAATCCACTGATCGCTGGGGGGAAAAGTCTATGAGCCAGGTGACCCTTGATCGGCTGCTCGAAGTTCTGGAAAGGATGGCCGGAAACCGTGTCGTCGTGGTCGGCGATTCCATCCTCGATCGGTATATCTGGGGCAAAGTGAGCCGCGTGTCGCCCGAAGCGCCCGTGCCCGTGGTCAACGTGACCCACGAATCCGCCCGACTGGGAGGAGCCTGCAACGTCGTCCACAATGTCCAGCGCCTGGGTGGGCGGGCATCTATCGTGAGCGTCGTGGGAGAGGACTCTCAGGGAGAATGCCTTCTCCGGGAACTGAAGCAGGAAGGCGTGGACGTGTCCGGGATGGTCGTCCACGGGGGTCGCCCGACCACGACAAAGTCGCGGGTCGTCGCCCACAGCCAGCAACTCCTGCGTTTCGACCAGGAGGAGAGGGGGGCGTTGCCCGCCGACGTCCAGGAAACGCTTCTCGGCAAGCTCGAAGGGCTGCTTGGCGGGGGAGGTGTTCTCCTGTTCTCCGATTATGCGAAGGGGGTGCTCTCTCCGGGGTTTGTTTCCGAAGCTTACCGGATGGCCAAGAAAGCCGGCATCCCCATTTTTGTGGATCCGAAAGTGGCATCGATCGAGAGCTTCCGGGGGGCGACCATCCTGACACCCAACAACCTCGAAGCATCGCAGGCCTCGGGCCTCGAAATCTCGGACGAAGCGTCCCTTATCGAGGCGGGGCAGCGATTGATCTCCCGGTTGTCCTCGGAGTCCCTTCTGATCACCCGGGGGGAGGCGGGGATGACCCTGTTCGAAGCGGGGAATCCCCTGCATGTTTCCCACATTCCGGCAGTTGCCCAGGATGTATACGACGTGACCGGCGCGGGCGACACCGTCATCGCGACCATGTCTCTCTCCTATGCTTCAGGCGCCTCTTTCCTGGAAGCCGCGGTTCTCTCGAACCTCGCGGCCAGCGTTGTCGTCGGCATTGTCGGAACGGCAGCAATTTCCCGGGAAGACCTGCAGACCGTGCTCTGCAACTCGCCTTTCTTCGACCCTGCGAATGGTCGCTTCATTCCGGACGGTTTCAGGGCAAGGATGCGCCTATGACAGGTGTGGAAGAAAGAAGCGTCGCTTCCTTCTTCATTCCCTTCCCGGGACGAAAACCCGGGACGGTGGACATGGAATCCGAGCCGGAAGTGGTCGTCGTGATTCCTGCCCGTTATGGATCTTCCCGTTTCCCGGGAAAACCCTTGGCGGAAATCCATGGCCGGCCATTGATCGAGTGGGTCGCCGAAAAGGCCAGGGGAGCTTCCCTTGTCGACCGTGTTATCATCGCGTCCGACGACGGGAGGATCCTGGACGCCATGCGGAGCCGGGGATACGAAGTGGCGGAAACGAGTTCGGGAGCACGGACGGGATCGGACCGCGTGGCGGAAGTGGCCCAGGGGATCCCGGGCGAAATTTTCGTCAATCTGCAGGCGGACGAGATCCTGGGAGATCCTCGCATCATCGACCAGGCGGTCGCGCCTCTCCTCAAGGATCCCGCGGTTCCGATCTCGACCGTGAAACGGCGGATCGTCCAGCCGGAAGATTGTTTCAATGCCAACGTGGTGAAAGTGGTCTGCAACCAGCACCATTTCGCTCTTTATTTTTCACGGGCTGCCATCCCGACGGACCGGGATTCCATCGCCCCGTCGCGGCCCGATCTCGCCTGGGACCAGCACCTGGGGATATACGCTTTCCGGCGTGCCGCGCTCTTCGAGTTCGCACGCCTTCCATCTTCCGCCCTGGAGGATCTGGAGAAGCTGGAACAGTTGCGAGCCCTGGACTTCGGTCTCCCGATTTATGTCGCCAGGACCGAATATCCTTCGTATCGCGTGGACACACCGTCGGATCTTGAAGCCCTTGCGAGGATAGGATCACTATGGAACGACCGAACAATCGAAAGGTGAAATACATCTTCGTCACCGGAGGGGTCGTCTCTTCCCTGGGGAAGGGAATCGCTTCGGCATCCCTGGGACTGCTCCTCGAACGTCGCGGCTACCGGGTCAACTTCCTGAAATTTGACCCCTACATCAATGTCGATCCCGGAACGATGAACCCTTATCAGCATGGTGAGGTGTACGTCACCGACGACGGTTCGGAAACCGACCTGGACCTCGGCCACTACGAACGGTTCACGCGGCTCACGATGGGGCGAGAGAACAATTTCACGACAGGACGCATTTATTACGATGTGATCTCACGGGAACGTCAGGGAGCCTACCTCGGTGGAACCGTCCAGATCGTCCCACACATCACCAACGCCATCAAGGACGTGATCCTCGACCGCGGCCGGGGAGTGGACATCGTTCTGTGTGAAATCGGCGGGACGGTCGGTGATATCGAAAGCCTTCCGTTCCTCGAGACCATCCGGCAGTTTCCCCGGGATGTCGGCAAGGAAAACGTGGCCTATCTCCACCTCACACTCGTGCCCTATGTGCGCGCTTCCTGCGAGCTCAAGACGAAACCGACGCAGCATTCGGTCCACAAGCTTCGGGAGATCGGTATCAGTCCGAACATCATCATGTGCCGGGCGGAAGAACCCCTGCCGGACGATGTCCGGCAGAAAATCGCCCTTTTCTGCAATGTCGATTCCGAGGCAGTCATCTCCGCCCCTGATGTCCCGTCCATTTACGAGGTTCCCCTGGAGTTCCACCGGCAGAAGCTGGACGGCCTCCTTCTCCGGTACCTCCGTCTCCGGACGCCCCGTGCGAACCTCAAGGACTGGACGGCCATGGTCCAGAAGGCCCGTCATGCCCGGAAGGCGGTCTCCATCGGGGTCGTAGGGAAATACGTGGATCTGCAGGATTCGTACAAGAGTCTGATCGAGGCCCTCCTGCATGCCGGTGTCCAGAACGGCGTCAAGGTGCGCATCGTCTGGCTCGATTCCGAAGAGATAGAGGCGTCGTCCGATCCCTCCGTCCTTTTCGAAGGGCTTTCGGGTATCCTCGTCCCGGGAGGATTCGGCGCACGGGGCATCGAAGGAAAGATGCGGGCGATCCGGTTCGCGCGGGAAAACCGGATTCCCTTTCTGGGAATCTGCTTGGGCATGCAGTTGGCCGTCATCGAATTTGCGCGGAATGTTCTTGGTCTTGCCGATGCGAACAGCCGGGAGTTCAGGGAGAACCCGGTGGATCCGGTGATCGATCTCCTGCCGGGACAGTCCGACACGATGGACAAAGGAGGCTCCATGCGGCTGGGTGCGTTCGACGTGGACCTGGCCGAAGGCTCGAAGGTCGCCGGCCTGTATGGGAAGCTCCACATCCGGGAGCGCCACCGCCACAGGTACGAATTCAACAGCCGATACCAGAAGGCGATGGAAGAGAAGGGGCTTCGCATTTCGGGAACCTATTCGGAACGAAAACTCGCGGAAACTGTCGAATTGGGGGGGCATCCGTTCTTCGTCGCGTCCCAGTTCCATCCGGAGTTCAAGTCCCGGCCCCTGGAACCCCATCCCCTGTTTGTCGGATTCGTCGCCGCCTCCGCCCGATGCGGGGATCACCACAGCCAGGGGAAGCGGAGCGGAAAGTGAGGACGGTCCGGATTCCGTCTCCCCATGGCGGATTTCTGTCCGCGGGTCCGGACTCTCCTCCATTTTTCATCCTGGGACCCTGCGTGATCGAATCCAGGGACCATGCCCATGGGGTGGCCAAAATCCTGGCGGAGATCCGTGACCGCCTTGGCATCCAGATCGTTTACAAATCCTCTTATGACAAAGCGAACCGGACTTCGGGAAAGAGCTTCCGGGGCGTCGGGATGGAGGAAGGTCTATCGATCCTCTCCGAAATCCGGACGAAGTGGGGGTTCCCGGTGCTTTCCGATATCCATGAACCGGGACAGGTACCGATCGCCGCCCAAGTTCTCGACATCCTCCAGATCCCGGCATTCCTGTGCCGCCAGACCGACCTTCTTTGTGCCGCGGGAGAGTCCGGAAAAGCAGTCCATGTCAAGAAAGGGCAGTTCCTGGCCCCCGGGGACATGGCGCACGTCGTGGCCAAAATCTCCGAGACGGGCAACGACCGGATTCTGGTCTGCGAACGGGGCGTCTCGTTCGGATACCACGCACTCGTGGTGGATTTCAGGTCGCTTCCCGTCCTCGCCCGCACCGGATTCCCGGTGATTTTCGACGCGACCCATTCGGTCCAGCAGCCCGGCGGGGGAGGGGACCGTTCTTCGGGAGAGCGGCAATTCGTCCCGTCCCTTGCGAGGGCCGCTTTTGCGGTCGGCTGCCAGGGCGTATTCATGGAAGTGCATCCGGATCCCGACTTCGCCCCGAGCGATGGTCCGAACATGATTCCCCTTGCGGATCTTGTCCCTCTCCTGGAGTCGGTGCTGGCGCTCGACCGATTGCGCAAGTCCCTTCCCCCCGATCCGGTCTTTTTCCCACGAGAGGGGGGGAACTGAACATGGATGCCTCCTGGCGGCTGGAGCAAGCCGGAAAAGTCCTCCGGGAAGAGGCTCAGGCGATACTCGGACTTCTGGAAACGCTGGGTTCCGATTTTTCCGATACGGTCGGGACGATTCTGGCCCGCCCGGGTAAGGTCGCCGTTACAGGGATGGGAAAATCGGGACATGTGGCGGGAAAAATCGCGGCGACCCTCGCCTCGACCGGGACCCCGGCGTTTTTCCTGCATCCCGGTGAGGCGATCCACGGCGACCTTGGCGTTTTGGACGACGGGGATACCATGCTGGCCCTTTCGAAGTCGGGGGAAACCCAGGAGATCCTGGATCTCATCCCGCTTCTTCGTCGGCTGGGGATACCGATCCTCGCGATGGTCTGTGACCGGGAGTCAACGCTGGCCAAGGAAGCCGACCACGTCTTGTGCCTCAACGTCGATCGGGAGACGGGACCCCTGGGATTGGCCCCCACATCCAGCACTACGGCGATGCTGGCGATGGGAGACGCCCTCGCGATGGTTCTCCTGGAAGAGCGGGAGTTCGACGTACCCGATTTTGCCCAGCTTCACCCCGGTGGAATGCTCGGCCGCCGTTTCTACCTAAGGGTCCGGGAACTCATGCACGTCGGGGATGCATTGCCGGTCGTCGGTCCGGAAACGTCGCTCAGGCAGGCGATCATGGTGATGACGGCGAAAAAACTCGGTATCGCGACCGTCTGCTCCGAAAACGGCGACCTCATGGGGATCCTCACCGACGGGGATTTGCGGCGCATTCTGGAACAGGTGGCCGATACGGGGGCGGCCGAAGCCGCCTTCCTCGGAACTCCCGTTTCCCGGTACATGACGACCCATCCCGTCGTCGTGTCAGGGGACATGCTGGCTTCCGAAGCCGTGGCCATCATGGAAACCCGGAAGATTTCCCATCTCGTCGTATCGAGCGGCGTACGACTCGAGGGGGTTCTCCATTTCCACGATTGCCTTAGGGCCAAGGTCGTGTAATGGGAAGCGGACCGTCCGGGCGGATTCTGAGGCGTCTCAGGGGCATCGAAGGGGTCGTCCTGGATGTCGACGGGATCCTGACGAATGGGCTTTTGTGGTACGGTTCCGGCTCCGAAGAGTGGAAGGGGTTTCATATCCGGGACGGGCACGGGATCGTTCTCATGAGTCGTCTCGGGATAAAGCTCGGAGTGATTTCCGGCCGGGACTCGGAGGGTGTCAGGAGGCGATGCGGCGAACTCGGTATCCAGGACCAATTTCTGGGGGTGCGTGACAAGGAAATGATTTTTCTCCAGCTTTCCGGACGTTGGAAGATCGCGCCGGACCGGATCGCCTATCTGGGCGACGATATCGTGGATCTCCATGCGATGAACCTGGCGGGCTTGACCGTGACCGTTCCCGAAGCGCCATTTTTCATGAGGAAGTCGGCCGACTGGGTTACACGTGCCCCGGGTGGGGGGGGAGCCGTTAGGGAATTCGCGAATTGGCTGTGTTTTGCAAAGACAAGCGATCCGACCTTTCACTTTCGCAAGCTCTCCCGGAGACCCGAATGAACTGGGCCAACGTGATTACCATTGGAAGGATCTTCCTGATACCGGTCGTGATCGTTCTTTACCATTATGAGAGCAAAAAACCCGCATTGTTGGCGGCGCTCATCTATGCGGTCGCGTCTTTTACGGATCTCCTGGACGGTTACATCGCCCGCCGGTACAACATGGTGACGACGCTTGGAAAGCTCCTGGATCCCATTGCGGACAAGATCCTCGTGACGACAGCCCTGTTTCTTCTGGTCGACCGCCATCTCCTCCTGGCGTGGCCCGCGATTCTCATGGTCGCCCGGGAAATCGGAGTGTCGGGCTTGAGGGCGATCGCCGCGTCCGACGGCATCATCATTCCCTCCGAAAGCCTGGGAAAGGTGAAGATGGTGTTTCAGACCCTCGCCCTGACCTTTCTTTTGTATGACAACCGGCATTTCCAGCTCCATCTCTCGTCAATGGTTTTCAATTTTCATTGGTTCGGCCTCCTTCTTTTCTGGTTCGCCCTGTTTTTGACCCTGATATCCGGCGTCCAGTACTTCTTCTGGTATGCCTGGATCACCTCCCGCGACCAATGATGAGGACGTGTGCGTCATGCTGATATCCGCCCTGCTCATGGGTTACCTATTGGGTTCGATCCCGGCCGGTTATGTCGTGTCGCGCCTTAAGGGGATCGATCTCCGGAAGGAAGGGAGCGGCAATATCGGCTTCACGAACGTGTTCCGGGTGATCGGGCAGGGGCGGTCGGGAAAAATTCTTAGTGCCCTCGTGCTCGCCTGGGACATGGGTAAGGGATACCTTGCCGTCTGGTTTGCCCCCCATCTTTCGTCCTTCCCGATGGCATCGATCGGGGCGGGATTTGCGGCGTTCCTGGGACACCTGTTTCCTGTCTGGTTGCGATTCAAGGGGGGGAAAGGCGTCGCGGTTGGGCTCGGGGTTTCGCTGGGCGTATCACTGGTAGTCGGAACCGCCGTGACGGCGATCTGGGTCATCGTATTCGCGGTCACGCGAATTTCCTCCGTGGCGGCCTTGACAGCCTTTTTTTTCCTCCCTCTCCTGACGGCGTTCTGGATGCAAAACAATCCATTGCCCTCGCTCGATCTTCTGTACCTGGCGGTGATGTCGATCCTTGTCTGGTTACGCCATCACGAAAATCTTCTCCGCCTGATACGGGGGGAAGAACACCCGATCCGGTAATCGACTGCAAGGGGAACGATACGACTTTCCGCCTCGTTCCCAAGGGATCTTGGAGTTTTTTCGGTGCCGGATCCTGTGTGACGGGACAATCTTGACTCTTTTTTTCGAAATCTGGAGAATGGGCAAGGGTAAAGTAATGATTTTCCTTCGTGAAATGGCTTTTGGCCGAAATTTGGGAGTCGAAAGAACAGGATGAGCCCTAGGAACGACAAGAAAGACAGGACGTATACGATTCTTTTTATCCCGGCGGCACGGGAACGGATGAAAAAACTCGATGTCTCCCACCGCTGGATGATGGGCGCCTGGATTTCAGGAAGTTCCTTCCTTGCACTGTTCTTTGTTTTTACGGGAGTTGCCCTTTACCTCCTTCACAAGGAAAACCGGATGGTCGAGCTGGCCCACAGCAGCCAGCACCAGAAAGAAGAGATCGTCCAGATCTATGGACGGCTCCAGGAAATCCATTCCCGCCTTCTCCAGCTTGCTCACCAGGAAAAAAAAATTCGCATGATCCTGAATTCCTCCGCCGGCACCGATTCGGACGCGCTTCGCGGTCTCGGGGGACCGGATGCCCTTATGGCTCCGTCGGTCCTGATCCAGAAGGGACCGAACGGCATGTCCGAACTGATGGAAGAGATGGATCACCAGCTGGACAGCTTGAGGCATGGCATCTCCGACCAGGAGGTCAGCCTTGTGTCCCTCCGGAATTCGATCGTGAGGCAGAGGATCCGCTGGGCCTATACCCCGAGCATCTGGCCGGTGAAAGGCGTTCTGACCTCCGGATTCGGATGGAGGAGTTCTCCGTTCGGGGTCGGGAGGGACTTCCATCCGGGAATTGACATCGCGGGGCCGGTCGGCGTTCCCGTTGTCGCGACCGCTCAGGGGACGGTCACCTTTGCCGGATGGGACCAGGGGTATGGAAAGTCGGTCCGGATCAACAACGGAAACGGGTTTGAAACCCTCTTCGGCCACCTCGACCAGTTTGTCGTCTACTCGGGGGAAAAAGTCAACCGTGGCGAGGTAATCGGGTATCTCGGAAATACCGGTCTCTCCACGGGACCCCACCTACATTACGAGATCTTTCGGGACAATGTCCCGATCAATCCCACGCGCTATATCATCGACTACTGATATGCCGGAGTGTATTCCCCCCGTCCGGTTGTTCCCGAGGTTTGCCTGTTACCTCTGATACGATACAATGTCATGTGATGCGGGCCGGATGCGGTCGGAAAACCGGCAGCCCGGAGATCACCGTGAGGGGCTGGAATGAAACTGTCCGGAACCATACGACTGAGGGGTAAGGCCTTCCTTTTCTCGGCCGCCCTCCTGGCCGTTATTTTTTCTTCGAACCTCTATTCGATCCTGAGCCTGTACCACCTCCATCGCGTGTTTGTCGGACTCAAGGATCGGACTGTCAAGGGACTTCTCTCGGTTTCGAGCCTTCAGCACGATATCTCCAGGGCCCTCCCGGACGAGAAACAGTTTCTGTTCTTCACTCCGATTCCCCCTGTCCTGCAACCGCAGGTTTTCCGAGACCTGAACCAGATCCGTCAGGTGATCGTCGAACTGCCGGCGCCGACGTCGCAGGCTGGCTTCCTGATCCGGGCCTGTTTGACGGACCTTCTCGAGTATCAGAAAATAGTTCAGCTAGAGCTTGATTTTCTCAAGTCCGGGAAGAGGGAGCAGGCGATTCATCTTTCCCAGACGCGATCCTCGGCTCTTCTGATCCATTTCGCTTCGCTCCTGCAGGAACTCAGATTCGAATTTAACCGGGATCTTGCGAGAACCGTTACGGGAACCGCGCAGGAACAGGAACGGATGACGACGGTGAGCGTCGAACTGACCGCCGTCGGCATTCTTCTCGTCCTTCTCCTTCTCTGGGCTTTCTCCAACATGGTTCTTACGCCCATCATGGGTCTGATCGCGGGGACGAAGCGGATCGCCGGAGGGGTGTTCGTTAACCCCGTGACGGTGACCGGCGCCGATGAATTGGGGGATCTGGCCAGGGCCCTTAACGAGATGGCCCTGAAGCTCGGGGAGTTGAACCGGATGAAGTCGGAGTTCGTCACGATTGCCTCCCATGAACTTCGTACTCCGCTCACCAGCATCCGAGGATTCCTTTCCATGCTGCAGAGAGGAAAACTGGGGTCCCTGACGCCCGAACAGGAAAAGAGCCTGTCAATCGTCCGGGAAGAAGTGGATCATCTGGTGGAACTGGTCAACGGGCTCCTGGATCTGGGCCGTATCGAATCCGGACAGATGCCCCTCGAAATACAGGATGTGGATCTTAAGGCCCTGATCGAACGCATATCGGAGCGCCACCACCTCACGGCCGAGCAGTCGGGAACCCGCTTCCAGGTCGTCGTCGACCCCGAGCTTCCCCGCCATGTCAGGACTGATCCGGGGAAGGTCACCCAGGTTCTGGAAAATCTGCTGGCGAATGCGTTCAAGTTCACTTCGGCGGGTGAAGACGTGGAACTCCGGGTCTTCCGGTTTGACAACCACCTCGAGATCGAAGTCAAGGATACCGGCATCGGTATCCCTCCCGAGAATATCCCGTTCCTGTTCGAAAAATTCTACCAGGTCGCTCCATTCAACAACCGGACCCGGGAAGGGCTCGGATTGGGACTCGCTATTACGCGGGGGATCGTCCTCACGATGGGAGGCCATATCTCGGTCCGCCAAAATCAGCCCCGAGGCACGGCCTTTTTGGTGACAATCCCGTTCGAACCGTTGACTCAGGATTTTCCGGGGAGGGACTGAACGCATGACGCACTGTTTCCGGTATCTGATCGCCTGTATGGTTGTTGTCCTCTTTTCGGACGGGTGTGCCGTTACCCGCCGTCCGCCTCAAGCTCCGGTCAGTTCGTCTCCTCCGGTCATCATTCTTCCTCCCATCGTGACGATTCCTCTCACCGAACGGGACAGTCCGATCTTCCGGGGGATCCCCGTTCTCTTCGCGGATGGGAGCTGGGTGGGTCTCAGGGCGATACTTAAGGCACGAAAATCACTCCCGGGCCTGGCTCCTGAAGTCCTGGACCGTCTGGACTACGACCTGGCGCTCGTCGATCTCAGGCTTCAGGATCCGGAGGCGGTACGGGAAGCCAGAGTCCTTCTCACCCGCCTTGACGCGTTCGGAAAGCCCTATGAGATTCGGGAATCGGCCGGCCTTTTCCTGAAACTCATGAACGAGGTCCACCAAGTCCGGGTTTCGAACATGGATTTGAGGAAGAAGCTCGACCAGGTCCGGAAAACGTTCCGGGATCTCTCCACGCTGGAAAATTCACTCAAATGACCCCTCCGATCCTTCTTGTCGTCGACGACCACGCCAATACCCGCGCATATCTCCGTACACTCCTGGAGCACGAGGGATATGAGATCCGGGAGGCCGCAACCGGCGAAACAGCTCTGGAGCTTCTCCGGTCGAACGAGGGAAAAAACGTCCGGGGCGTCCTCCTCGACCTCAAGCTCCCCAATATATCCGGCATCGACCTGATTCAGCCGATCAAGGAAAAGCGCCCAAGTCTCCCGATCATTATCATGACTGCCCACGCGACGGTACCCACGGCGGTTTCGGCCATACAGAAGGGGGCCTTCCATTATCTCGAGAAGCCCCTGTCCGAGGAAGCCCTTCTCGGAACACTGAAGGCGGCTCTTTCCGAAGACAGGGGATTCGCGTTGTCCGAGCCTTCGAACATCGAAAACCGGTGGGCACCGATGGGCCCGTACATGGCCCGTCTGAAGGACCGCGTACTGAAGGCCGCCCACCACAGTTTCCCGGTCCTGATCACGGGAGAGAGCGGAACGGGAAAAGAATTGATCGCGCGGACGATCCACACTCTTTCGTCCCATTCGGGGGGCCCGTTCCTGGCCGTCAATACAGGAGCGATACCCAGGGAACTCGTGAACTCGGAACTTTTCGGTTACGAGAAAGGTTCTTTCACGGGTGCCATGGAGAGAAAAGCAGGGTGGTTCGAATCGGCCGGACGGGGGACCCTCTTTCTGGACGAGATCGGCACAATGGAGATTTCGACCCAGATCGCCATTTTGAGGGTCATCGAGAACCGGAGTTTCTCCAGGGTGGGGGGAACCGCCGAAGTCCCGTTTTCGGCGAGGATCATCTGTGCGACGAACGACGACCTTCCCTCTTTGATCCGGGAGGGACGGTTCCGGGAAGACCTTTATTACCGCCTGAATGTCCACGCCATTCGGCTTCCCCCCTTGAGGGAAAGGAGAGAGGACGTCCTTCCCCTGGCGGGACATTTCCTGGCCCAGTCCCTGGGCCGCGACGAATCGGAGATCGGTTTCGAACCGGAGGCCCGGTCGGTCCTAGAACGCTACTTCTGGCCTGGAAACATCCGCGAGCTGAAGAACGTCATGATCTCGCTCGCGATCGAAAAGGGATCGGATTTGCCAAAAGATCGTCCGGTCCAGGCGGGGGCGTCCTGGCTCCCGGATTTTCTAAGGCAAGGCCATGATGCCGGGTCCGGAACAGAAAGTGAAGGGGTCCCGCCCCGGACTCTTCGCGAGGGAGAGAAGGAACAGATCCGGAAAGTCCTGAGGGAAACGGGCGGGAACAAGGCCCTTTCTTCCAGGATCCTTGGTATCAGCCGGAAAGCCTTGTATTCGAAGCTCCGGGAATACGGGCTCAAGGACGAGTGATCCTTAGATGGAAAGAGCTCTTTTTTCGCTTTCCCCACCCAAACTGTTGGCTCGGTACTCCAATGTGGTATATATTACATATTGAATGAATAAAAAACGGATTCTTAAGGCAACGGATTCGTCTGGCGGGAGAATTGTCACCCGAAACTCCCAAATAAGGTCCAGCCCTTCAAAAAGATGGACCTCTCCCACAATCCGACGCATATATTTTCATTATTGTACATGACGGAAAGTCCCCTCCGAATCACGGGTACCCTTTCGAAGGGTTTGCGAAGGGATCGCTTCTTTAAGTCTTGAGTCTTGTGATGTTTCCGGATCACAACGGTCTTGAAGATCAAGGCCCGACAGTGGTTGAAGATGCAGGGCTTTTGTCATCGGACCGGTCCGTGAGTCCTGATGTCCGTTCGTCAATCTTTTCCGTCCGGATTCCCGGAAGGGATGATTGCTTCGGCATTCGGGATTGCGACTGAAGCTCCTTCAGGGGAGGCTGGCCCGATGAAGAAAACCCTTCCGGTCGACATGCTTTTGATCGGGATGAAAGTCGTGGGACTGGACAAAAGCTGGATAGAAACAAGCTTTCTCTCGCATACTTTTACGATCCGTTCGGAAAAAGACATCGAGAAGCTCCAGCGGAACGGCGTTCGCACCGTCACTGTCGAAATCGAAGACCCGCCTGCCGCCGTTCCGAAAAAAACCGATGACGCGTCTTTGGATCCGTCCCCCGGGAGCCGTCCTATCGTCCTGGCGGAACTGCCGGAGACAGCTCCGGGGAAAATCCGTCACATTCAGTCCCTGCGGGAAGAGACGATCCGTCTTCTCACAAGGTCGTTCCAACAGGCGCGGATTCAAAGTATCATTCCTTCCCAGGAAATACGGTCCCATGTCCGCGAAACCGTAACGTTCCTCCTACAGAACCCAAGTGCAATCAATCTCCTTTCCGATATCCATGATAACGATGACGAAACGTATGTCCACTCGGCCAACACAATGTTGCTGGCCGCAGGTTTTGCGATCCGGCATCAGATGCAGGAATCGGAATGTGTTCAGTGGGGACTGGCCGCGCTTCTCCACGATATCGGGAAGATAAAAATCCCTGACAGCATTCTCAAAAAACCCGGTCCGCTCGATCTTGCCGAATGGGAGATCATGCGTCAGCACCCCGTTTTCGGGTTCCAGATCCTGAGAAAAAATCCGGATTCCGATATCCATGGTCTTCCGGCCCAGGTGGCGGTTGAACACCATGAACGACAGAATGGAACGGGATACCCTCATCGCATAGGTCTCGACCTCGTCCACCCGGTGTCACGTTCCCTCATGGTCCTGGACATTTTCGAGGCCCTGACCGCGAACAGGGTCTACAGGAGTCGGGTCTCGCACCAAAAGGTCATCCATTACCTGATCAATGAATACGCTGACAGGGTTTCCGTTCCGGTCATCCTGGAACTTGCGTCCATGGTCGGAATTTTTCCGGTCGGGACATTCCTGGAAACGGAAGACGGGGAAATATGGATGATCCTCGGATACGAAGACATCGAAAAATACGAGGGAAAGGTTACGATCTTGGATCTTTTTGGCCCGGGCCGAAAACTCCGGGACCGTCCCAAAAAACGAACTCTCCCGCGCATCAATCCGGAATCGATTGCGAGAACGCATGATTACCGGAGCCTGGGCCTGAATCAGGAGCATTGGGAGTCTCTCTTGAAAGGAACACGGGAAAGCCCCTGACAATGCAACCCTGGCATACAAGTTCCTTAGGCGCCGGTGCCACCATGCCGGGGATAGAACACGAGGCCTAAAGAAGGGACAAGAAAATGCGGGCGAACGTCGCGGCCAGGAGCAGTCCCTGTCCCCATCGGACCATGCGGGGCGAGAGTCTGTGATGCAGGCGGGCGCCGAGCGTTGCCCCGATCAGCGCTCCCCCAACGACAGGCCAGGTGGCGGATGGTATGTGTCCCGAGGCGGCCGTCTTTCCGACCACTCCCGCGAACGCCATCGGGATCATGATGCCCAACCCCGATCCGACCGCGATAGTCGAAGCGTACCCCAGAATCCCCGTCATGACGGGATAGTACAAAAATCCCCCGCCGATCCCCAGTAAACCACTGATTCCCCCGATGAGACCCATGAAAATCGGTCCCAGCACCTTCCTGCGGGACGTGAAATCGATCCCTTCCCTGTGTTTCGGTGGACGGACGAGGAGGAAGGCCGCAAGGAGGATTTCACCGAGATAGACTTCGAGAATCGTCCTCCCCGGCATCGCGTGGGAATAATACCCTCCGAGAGAACTCCCGATCAGGGCAATACCGCCCCAGAATAAGAGAGTCCGTCCCGGAAGGAGTGTGGACGGCCGATGGGAGATATATCCGGACAGGGACGCCGCCAGGACCTGGTAGATCGCGATCTGGGTCGCTTCGAACGGGGTGAAGGACGGGCCACCGAAAAGCGGTTCGATCGTGAGCAGGTACGGGATCAGTATCACCGCTCCCCCGATACCCAGTATGGCCGAAGCGAAACCGGCCACGCTCCCTCCCAAAAACAGGACAAGGACGGTCAGGCTCATCCGGAGCTCGACACGATCACGACCAGCCCGGAAGGAGTGAGCGAAAGTCCCGAACCAGTCTGTGCCGTGGGCATGGCCGTGGATCCGTTCTGGACGTCGTTCAGTCCGAATGAGGTGATGGACGATACGCTCCCGTTCGCCTGGGCGGTATAAAGGTAGGTTCCGAAATTATCGAGGGTTAGTAGAGTCGGAATCATGGGGAGCGAGATGGGGGAGGCATAGTTGGGGCTAATGGTCTGTCCATCGTTCGACGTGTTGATCAGGGTGGTGACGAGATAGAAGTCGACGCCCGGGGTCGAAGGATTCGGAAGAAGCAAAACGACGTTTCCGGATTCGGCCCCCCCTTCGAGGGCCGTGATGGTCGAGGGGTAGGACGTACTGGCGTACATTGTGGCGACAAGGGTGTACGTCGAAGTGGAATACGTCTGGATGACCGTCTCCTGGGTCCCGCCCGATGTCTGGTAGATCTCTTCGACGAACAGGTCGCTCCCGTCGGACGAGAGCTGGACCGTCCCCGTCCGGAAACTCGAAGCTCCTGCCGGCAGGGCGATGGGAGTTGAGCTGCACGAATTGGTGGGTGCGAGGGTCTCTCCATTGCCCGTGTTCAAAAGATCTGAAAGATTGTAGGCTTCGAGACATGCCGTATTGCTTGCAGTGTTTTTTTCGAGAAAAACCACGATGCTCCCTCCGGCCAGTGGAGTAGCCCCGACCGGTATTCCACCAAGGCCCCCGAGGGTGGCCGGGGCCGGAGAGGTGGAAAGAGGGAGGGAATACCGCCAGAGGGTCGGGGCGTTCACAGCGCCTTCCCCGAACACGAAAAGAGTGATTCCGTCGGAAAACCCTCCCAGGTAGGTTCCCTGGGACGGAAGGGTCGTGAACGGAGCCTGGCCGGATACGAGGGGAAGGGTGTACTCGACGAGGCCGGCACCTGTGGCATTGTCGTTGACGACAATCAGGAACTCAGGGAGCGATACCAAGGGAGGAGCGGCACCGCATCCGGACTGGAGCACGAGCGCCGAAAGGATCGCCGCACGAAGGAAAAAAACGAACCTAGAGGGCATTGAGAAACTTTCGAAAAAAGATCAGACCCCGATCCGGGTCCCGGTCGAGGAAGCGCGGGAATCCTGCTTGAGGATAGGGAAAGAAAAGGTCTCCCGAGCGCGTCATGGCGCGTCCGTGGAAGGAGTGGGGTTGTCCCTGCCCGCCGTCGAAGAAAGGACTTCACGGAGAATGCGATCGCGGGCTTCCGGCTCCGTCCACGGCTCATCCTGAAGGGTGATGCCGACCACGTACGAATCGCTTCCGACATCCGTAAGTCTGATGACGAAAGAGGGTTTCAGGTCCACTCCGGCACCGGAAAGTGCTTTTTCGATGCATTCCTCGGCTCTTTCGAAGGGAAAAGAAGCGGGGAACTCGATTGAAAAGGAGAGGACGCCGGGGGGCGTTCCGCGCGCGAAAACCATCGCCTGGAGGATGATCCCGTTCGGCACCAGAAAATGTCGGCCGTCGCTTGCCTCGAGTTTCGTGTGGATCATTCCGATGTCGAGAACGGTTCCCTGGTATTCCGGAGCGAGGGTATCGTGACGGTAGGTCGTCGCAAGACGACCAAACTGCCACGTCACCAGGGAAATCGCGTCTCCGACCCTGAAGGGCTGGACGATCGCCAGTATGAATCCCGAGAAGATATTGGACAGCGAATTTTGTGCCGCGATCCCGAAGACGGCGGAAAGGACTGTGCCCCCGATCGCGAGGTTCTGGAACCCTTGCCCCAGAAGGGTCAGGACGGCCAGCATCATGATGACGATGAAGAAGAAATCCAGGAAGTACCGGGCGGAACGGACCCTGGCGGTACCGAGACGTTCGGAAAGGAGGGGCAGCACGGCGGATAGGAGCGTCCGGTAGACCCCGAAAACCATGGTGAGAACGGCGACGATCTGGACCAGGGTCAGGAGTTCGGGATCGTCCGGGAAGTTCTTCTTGAGGGCATGGATCCCGAAGAGAAGGACCGGTATCACGAGAAGAACCAAGAGGAACTTCACCGAAATCAGGAACCCTGGCAATCGGATATGGTTTTTGTGTTCCGGGGTCGGGAGCCCGGGAGTCGGTCCGTTCACGATTTTACCGGTCCAAAGGAAGACGCCTGGCCGACGAACGTGTTATACTGCCGGGGCGTTGTTGGGGTTGATGTTTTCAGTTCCAAGACGAAGGGAATCCGATGCATGTTTATGAGTTGGTATCCCGGGACAAGACGCATCCGGTCCGGATCTTTCTTCTCCATAAAGAGTATTTGAACGAGGATGAGTTTTACAACCTCGTTCTCGAAAGTTTCCAGCGTTCGAGCCCCGATGACTGGCATCTTCAGATTCTGGAAACCGCCGAATACCTGATGACGGCACACGGCTTCGTTGAGGCCGGCGGACTTGTCGAGGTGGGTTTTCCCGGAGAACTGTCCAAAGACAAGGTCCGAAGCCGGATCGAGGCTTTCATCGGCAAAGACAGAAGCGATTGACGTAGGTTTCCGTCGCTGCCATGCGAACCGGACTGATATCCGAAAGGGATTCAAAGAGTGCTCCACCAAGCCTTGATCTGGGATGCTTCGCTTTTTCTCTGGCTGAACGGAGACATGGCCAGCCTCCTTCTCGACCCTTTCATGACCGCCGCCACGGACTTGGGGAACGGGTTCTACCTCTACCCGATCGGGATCGTCCTGATGCTTCTTCTTGCCCGGGAAAATTTCCTGCGGGATGCCGTTTTGTGGACAACGACCTCGCTAATCGCCTTTGCCCTTGGCGAGGCCCTGAAACACGCCTTCGTCCGCCCGAGACCTCTCGCCTATTTCTCGGACGCGATCTCCCGGAACGCGGTCCACGTCCATGTCGTGGGACCTCATCTGTACGCTTTTTCATTTCCGTCGGGACATTCCTATACGATCTTTTCCGCCGCGTCCCTTTTCGGATTCCTCTATCCCCGGATTGCCGTCCCCCTGTACTTGGTCGCCTGTATGACAGGCCTTTCCAGGGTCTATGTCGGAGCACATTTTCCCGGAGACGTACTTGGAGGAGCGGCCGTCGGCCTGGTATCGACGTTATTGACGCTCAGGCTGATCTGGCCACGGATCCCGGAACGATGGCTCGGCTCACGTTCCCTGGCCGCCCCGGATTAAGCCCGTGAGTTCCTTGTCCCTCCTCGACGTTCCTCCGGAACTCTGGAAAGAACGACTGACCACTTCCGAACCCGTTCCTTCGTATCGGGTTCGCCAGATCGCCCGCTGGGTCTTCCAGCGCGACGAAACCGACTGGCGAGCCATGAGCGATCTTCCTCTGGACATGCGTGAGCGTTGGTCCCGCTCCTTCCCGTTCGACCTCCCCGCCGTGGATGTCCTCCACAAGGCGAAGGACGGAACGCGGAAGATTGTCTTCCGCCTGGGCGATGGGATACGGATCGAATCGGTCGTGATCCCCCGGGACGACCGGGCAACGCTGTGCATTTCATCCCAGGCAGGGTGCGCCATCGGATGCCGGTTTTGCCGAACGGCCGAGATGGGGTTGATCCGGAACCTGACTCCGGGCGAAATGATCGGCCAGATCCTGCAGGCCAACCGGATACTCAAGGAAGAGCCGATACGCGATCTTTCGATGGCAGCGCACATCGGAAAGGACATGAACCGGATCAATCACATCGTCTTCATGGGAATGGGAGAGCCCCTCGCGAACTTCGACGCCCTTGTCCAGACCCTCCGGATCCTGACCTCCCCGGGAGGTTTCGCTCTTTCCCCCCGGCGGATCACGGTCTCGACATCCGGTCTGGCAAATAAAATCCGGGAACTTGGAACCGTCGGAATCCCGGTCAACCTGGCTGTCTCGCTTTCGGCCCCGACCGATATCCTTAGGGAACGGTTGATGCCGATCAATTCCCGCTATCCTATCAGGGCGATCCTGAAAGCCTGCCGGGAGTATCCCCTGAAGCAGAGACAGCGGATCACGTTCGAATACGTTCTGATCGGAAGCGTGAATGACGGTCCTGTCGAAGCCCAGGCCTTGGCAAGACTCCTGGCTCCGTTTAAAAGCAAGGTCAATCTGATCCCGTTCAACCCCTATCCGGGGTCCCCGTTCGGTAGGCCTTCCGACGATGCGGTCCGAGGATTTCAGGACATTCTCCTCAAGCGGGGTACGATGGCCACGGTGCGGAAAACCCGCGGCGAGGAGATGCTGGGCGCCTGCGGTCAGCTGGCATGGGAAAATGGCCCGAAGAAGGCAAAGGAGAATTCGTCTTGGGATCCAATCGTCTTGTCTTCGCCCGTCTAATCCTCTATCTGGGCATCGAACTCCTGGCGATCCAGTCGGGAATGCTCTTGAACCGGTATTCTCTTCTCTCGGGCGTGGGATGGGTTGGCATGCTCTCATGGTTCATGATCGGTGGAGCCCTGGCGGGGGGGATCGGTTTTGGCGCTTTGTTGTCCGAAATCCGTCCCGAAGCGACCCCCGGACAAGACCCCGGGTTCTTGTGGCGGGCGATTCCTCACATCCCCTGGTTCTGGGCTCTGGTCGTCACCGCCGTCGACAGCTATTTCTTTTTTCCCAGGATTTAGCGAAGGTCCGGATGTCCGGCGAGCCGATCGACCGGCCCGGGTTCTTTTACGGAAGGACCCCCATGTCGATTGGGCCGAAGCTGACCAGATACTGAGCCAACCCCAAGGCCCTTTCTTTTCCCCACAGTCGTCCCCCGGAAACACCCAATCCGTTCAGAAGATGAAGTTCCCTCAACCGCCCAGGCGGATCGGCACGATCGATCATTTCCCGTGAAACCGGGAGATGATCGGGCACGGGCCCGTCCCCTAAAATCCTTTCCAGTGTCTCGAGGTACGGGTCCAGTAGGGGATCATCGATTCCACGGGCCATGATTTTTTCATTCTGGGAAAAAACCCCTGACATGAGAACCAGGACCCTTCCGTGTCCTTTGGGAGCCAGATGACGGAGGACGCGTCCAAGAATCCTTACATAGCGCGTCTGGTTCAATGGCTGCGATATGGGTACGACCGGTACCGACCCTTCGGGCGTCAGAAAAAAAAGGGGGACGGATATGGCATGGTCGATTCCATGGATGCCGGGGGCGATGGGGATCTTTTCCGCCTTGACCGCATCGATGATCCCGGCCGAAAGTTCTGGGTCGCCGGGGGGATCGAATCTCAGTTCAACGCCGAATCCGGAAAAATCGACAGAAGATTCAAGGTTTTTCCGGTTGTCGACCAGCATGATGTTCCGGGTTTGCCATCCCGGAGTGAACGCGATGACCGCCCGAAGAGGGGTGCGATCTTTGAAGAGCCACGCGTGAAGCGACCTGTACCCTTCAAGGAGAGGGCGGTCGATACCGGCACGGTAAGAAGACAGGAGGTCGGGTGTGTGGGGAGCGAGAAGGGCGACTAGGTCCATGGACGGTCTTGTCCTTGTTCCGGCATGGCCGATCCGGCACCGTTTTCGGAAGATCCGGGGACGAGCCGGATTTCGGCCTGGGGTGAAAGATCCCAAAATCCGCTGCGGGCATTCATCTGGTCTTCCGGTGGAGGAAGGATCGTGTCCCCCCGGCCGAGTTTCCAAAAGGTCTTGTTCCCCTCGTTTTTGTAGCGTTTTAGAATCCTGATGCGCCGTCGCTCGGCTCCGTCGCAGAAAATCCCCCATGCCAGCCCCGTTTCTTCCCGAAGCTCGGAGACGAGCCGCCAGACGGGCATCGTCGATGTTCGAAAGGGGAAATCGTCGTGGCGTTTCATGGCGATTATATAGGTCATTTTTAGGGAGTCCTTTATATGGCCGACTGTTTTGGCCAAACGCCGGACATCTTCGGAAAACGCGTAGGGGCGGTCCTCGTGGCACCAGTCCTTGTCGGTCTTCAGGGCGGGGCATGACGCGTTCCGAAGGTTCGGGCAGGGGGCCAGGACGATAAACTCAGGGTAGAGTTTGATCATGCGGTCCCGGAGGCTCAGGAGCCTTCGGGACGAAATCCGGTCCGCGGGCTCGACCCAGATGAGCGCGCCTCCCGGTGCCATTCTGCGGAGAGTTTCACCGAGAGGACGATAAATCTGGTCTGCCGCCCCGTCATCCATCTCCGCCAGGAGGTTCCCCTGAATGAGAAAATGGAGCGTGTCCGGCAGGCGCACCGAGCCGGGAAAAGTGCAGCGGACAGGATGAATGCGCACTGCCAATCCTGTCAATGTTTTTCGAATATTTTGCGGTGCGATCCGGAGGGCTTCTTCGGATTTGTCGTATAGCCAGAGTTCGACCGGGGTTTCGGCCGGGAGAGATCCCAGGACGACAGGAAGGATCCCTTCGGCCAATCCCCCCGTACCCGTTCCGAAATCGGCGACAACGAACGGGGAGTCTTTCCGGTCCAGGAAAGATGGATATTGTCCGACCGCGGAGATCCGGTCGAGGAATTCACGTGCGACCGCATCACCCTTGGCACGGCTTATCGGATGGTAATACTCTTCGTAGGCTTTTCGGCTCTCCGGACTGTCCATATATCCATCTTCGGCAGTGTGACGGGTCAAGTCGCGGGAAAGGCGCGAAAGGGCGGAGTGTTTTATTCGGGTGTCGTCCGATGTGGACTTCGGGGATTTGGGGCCATGAGAATGCAGCATGACGTTAAGTTTAGGTGATCGATGCCCCGACCACAACCTCCCCGATAAGGGACTTCCCAGTCCGGAACGGAGGTTCATCTTTAGATCTAATTCGTTTGGGGATATGGAAGAACAGTGATCTGTCACATGAAAGCAGGTATGCGGTCTCCTGAACCGTTACAATATTTCGCTTGACAAGGTTTTGGGCAATTGGTAGCATTTCGCCGTCAATCAAAAACCGCTCAGGATATACGGCTATGGGAAGGGCAACGGGCATTCCCGTATCCGAGCATGGAGTAATCGAGGGCTTCTTAGAGAAACGCATACGGTTTGGGCCCCGGTGCTTACCTGCCGGGGCAATTGTGTCACCGTTTTCCCCGTGATTGTTTTCATTGGGAAAATGAGGTGATAAAAGCCCAACATCCCGAACACTCGCTTCCAGGATTTTCTGGGAATTCCTGGAGACGTATGTTTGGGGTTGTGGGTGAGACACCACCGGAAGTTTCAATGAAAGGGGAGTATCCATGTTGAAGCGGACGGTTCCTGACGGAACTGCGGCCAAAACAATGTTTTTTTCCTCGATTCTCTGGTTGGCGATCGGCACAACCTTGGGATTCGTGACCTCGCTCAAGCTGGCTTATCCTGACGTATTGAGCGGAACACCCTATCTGAATTTCGGGCACATCCGGCCGGTTCACGTGATGACAGTGGCGTTCATGTGGATCTCAATGGCCTTCGGTGCAGCGGTTCTCTACATCACCCCGCTCCTTTGCGGTACCAAGCTGTGGAGTGAAAAGCTCGGACTCTACAATACCTGGATGTGGAACCTCGGGGGATTCGTCGCCGACGTCTCCCTGGATCTCGGGTTTTCGTCCGGCAGAGAGTATTCCGATTTCATCTGGCCGATCGACATCTATGTCCTGTCATTTATCCTCGGGCCTCTCGCCCTCAATCTTTATATGACCGTGCTGAACCGCAAAGTGAAGGGCATCTATCCTTCGCTGTGGTTCTTCATGGGGTGCCTCCTCTATCTTCCTACGACTTTCTCGCTCTCCCAGTCCGTCGAAGTGTTCCACGTGACGGGCCTGAACGAAGCGCTTCTGACCTGGTGGTCGGGACACAACCTGTTCGGTCTCTGGATCACCCCGATGTCCATGGCGGTGGCCTACTACATGATTCCCAAGCTCACCGGGAATCCTCTCTACAGCCACAAACTGGCGCACCTGAACTTCTGGTCGAACTTCGCCTTCTACTCCACCCCCGGTGCACACCACCTCATGAGTGCCCCGATCCCCGAATGGCTTAAATCGTTCGCCTCCGTGTCCGGCGTGTTGATCCTCGTGCCGTCCATGGCGTTCCTGGCGAATGCGCTCCTGACCATGTACGGGAAATGGCGTCTCTTTGTCGAAGTGGCACCGCTCCGATGGGTTGCGACCGGAACTCTGTTCGCGATTCCCTTGAACTTCCAGGGCGGTTTCCAGCAAACCCGAGCCATCAACTGGTATATCCACGGGACACACTGGGTCGTCGCCCATGCTCACCTGGGAATTCTCGGTTTCTCTACGTTCGTCGAAATCGGCGGAACGTACTATGGTATCGAACGTCTCCTCCGGAAGAAGTTCAATCCGACCCTTGAGCTGTGGCATTACTGGCTGACGTCGATCGGGTTCGTGATCTTCTGGACCAGTCTGACGGCGGCCGGCTTGATCCAGGCTGCGGCCAAGGTGTACGAGGTTCCCTACATCGACTCCGTGGTGGCGACACATCCTTATATGGTGGCGCGTTCCTGGGGCGGTTTCCTGATCATCACCGGTCAGTGGATCTTCCTCTACAATGCCTACCGTACGGCACTTTCTCCATCCACCGTGGCGACCTCTCCGGTTTCCGAAGGGGCAACTGCGCGGTAGACCCAACGCTATCTCAGGCTACGTAAGGGGGACCATTTCGATGGCCCCCCTTTTTTTGTCCGATTTACCGAATCGCCTTCGTGTTAGAATGAAAGAACATAAAGATGGATAAAGAGATATAATTGGTGGGTCTTGTCTGTTTCGGAGGAAACATTCCGAAAGGGAGGAAGTGATGTTGTCAGGAATTTTCGAACCGGTTCATCTTCTGGTCATCTTGGGGATCGTTCTTCTTGTATTCGGGGGGCGCAAGCTCCCGGAAATCGGGTCGGGACTCGGGAAGGCGATATCGAACTTCAAGCGGGCGTACAAGGATGAGGTCCCCCCGGGCCAGGAAACAAAGCCGGGCCCCAACGTCAACATGCCTTCGGACACCGGTAAAAAAATTTCATAAAGGCAAGGCAGGAACCGATTCAGGAAGGCTTTATCGGGGCATGACCGGTACCCCGATAGTATGCCTGTCGGTTGCGAACCTTTTCCGTGTTGGCTCGGAGAAGCTCCGCGTGTCGTAACTTCCAGTTGGCCACTTCGCAATAAATTCCTTTCAGGTCCGCTCCCTCGTCGCTCAGCGAATATTCGACTTTGGGAGAGACTTCCGCGTAGACCTTCCGTACGATCAATCCGTCCCGTTCCATTTCCCTTAAGGCCAACGTCAGCATCCTTTGTGTAATTCCCCAAAACGAAGAAGCTTGTTGAAGCCCAGATGCCACACGATGAGGACCTTCCATTTTCCCCCGATCATACTGATGACCGTTTCGACGATCTTCGCGTGTTCGTCCTTGACCTCTCCCGGGCAGTCGTCAAAGCGTTTTTTTGGCGTTGAATCCGATTTCATGGCGCTCTCCCGAAAAGTTCCTAAATTGTAACTACGCTAATTTATGTGTCTACATTTTATGTGTCTACATTAAATATATTAAAAACATTCTTAAAGAAGGAGCTTAAAAATGGTAAAAATACTAAAGGTTCTTGCGAGCGCGAATCCGTCCGGCTCGATTTCCAGGATGCTCGCCGACGAATTTGTGGATCATATGGATACGTTCCCATTCCGATTCCCACGTCTGCGAACGGGATCTTGGAAAGAACCCTGTTCCGGGAATCGATCAACACTGTCTGGCGGCGACCACGGCCCAGCCTGGATCCGAAATGAAGGATGCAAAACGGAGGGCATTGGCACTTTCCGATGACCTGATCGGAGAACTCATGGCGGCAGACTTTTATGGCATATATCGATCAGATCGTCCGTGTCAACCGAACGGTGTCATACGGGCCCAAAGGAAGCCAAGGCCTCTTGAAAGGGGAAAAAAGCCCTGGTTCTTTCGGGGCGCTTCGGGGACTACTCATCCACCGGCCGGGGATCGAAATGGGATTTTCATGAACCGTACGTTCGAAAAATTTTTGAATTTGTCGGAGTGACCGATCTGGAATATGTCCCCGTCAACCCGAACCCATTGGTGGATGATGAAGAGATCCGGCTCAAGAAAGTTGAGGAGGACCGAATGGTCCTGAGAAATATCGCCAAGAGATGGGAAAACGCAGGGAGTTGAGCGGGGAGGCGCTTTGCGAAACGGAATGCTTTGGGTCCTTCAGATCGTGGCGGGTGTGGTGTTTGTCGTGGCGGGGGTCGCGAAACTCCTTGGGGCCCCGAGGATGGTGGCAGAATTCAATGCCATTGGTTTCGGGGAGTGGTTCCGGTACCTGGCGGGCATCCTTGAAGTCTCAGGAGGGACTGGACTTTTGATTCCGGGCCTGATTCCTTATGCCGGGATACTTCTCGGGGCGATCATGGCCTGTGCGCTGTTGATTCACGTTTTCCTGCTGGGAAATATCCCTTATCCTGCGATCGCTTTGCTCGTCGTAAACGGCGTTATCGTCTGGGGACGCCTCGGTAAAGGAGCGGGTGCGCGAGAAAAAGGGCAACCGGTTAACTGAGCTGTCGGACCCATGGTAACCGGCCATCCCGGAACCTCCATTTTGTTGTGAAGGAGCTCATATGCCACTTCCTACGCTTTTCATAGGCCATGGAAGTCCCATGCTTCTGATCGATCCGGCCCAACCCGCGGCGGTATTCCAGAAATTGGGTCGCGATCTTCCGCGGCCGGAGAAGATTCTCGTGCTGTCCGCCCATTGGACATCGAAGAGTCCGATCGTCAGCAATGCCCGCCGACCGGAAACGATCCACGATTTCGGAGGATTTCCAAAAGAACTTTATGCGATGGAATATCCGGTCCCGGGCGATCCGGATTTGTCCGGCAGGGTTGCCGAATTGTTGCAAGGATCCGGTATGGATACGGAACAGACGCCCCGGGGACTCGATCATGGGGCATGGATACCGCTTATGTTGATGTACCCCGAAGCCAGAATTCCCGTGGTCCAGTTGTCCGTCCAACCCGACCTGGATCCCTGCTACCACTGGAAACTGGGAGAATTCCTGAAACCTTTACGGGATGATGGGGTCCTGATTGTGGGGTCCGGGACCCTCGTCCACAATCTCCACGAGATCCACCCGGAACTTCCTTCCGGACAACCCATTGCCTGGGCGGCCGAATTTTCAAAGTGGCTGAAAGAAAGGGTCATCGGGTTCGATCGGGAGGCCCTGCTCGACTATCGTCGCCAGGCCCCGAATGCCGAACGGGCCCATCCGACCGACGAGCACATCGTTCCTCTCTTCACGGCGATGGGTGCCGCTGCCCCGGTCAGACGGATCGATGCGATCGATATGGGATTTTATTACGGAACACTTCTGATGGACAGTTATCTCTTCTGGTAATGGCCTGAATCGGAACCCCGGCAGGGGGTGACGGACCTGCCAAGGTTCTAAAGGCCGATCCCCTCGAGTGCCTTCGTGTCGTTACCGTCAACACGTCCGGCGATCCCAAACACTGTTACACTGTCGAGTTCTTTTTTCTACCTCCTGTCGTAAATCCTCCGGTTTCTGAAAGATCGTGACTCCGGGGCCCGTTTGGGCCCCCCCAAGTCCGCGATGGCTTTCAGGACGTCGTCGGTTTCGTCCTTGTCCGAACTCTCTTTCAAAGGAGACTGAGGGGGAGAATTGCCGTTTTTGGAATGGGAACGGCGGCCCCGGAAGTACGAGACAATTTTCTGGAGCATTCGAATCATGAAGCCGTCCCCTGGGGTGTCAAAGGCGAACCGCATTCCGACTCCGGAGGCCAATGCAGCATGGTGTGGGCATAGCGTTCGGGGGAGAAATCCGAATGGGTTTCCTTAAAGTATTCCGTCCAGAAGAAACGGATGTTCTGGGCCATGTCGAGTGTGTTCCCTTTGGCCCCGACAACATAAATACAGACTCCCTTCAGGTTGGGGACGAGTCCGAGATGTTTCTCGTGTTTCATGATCGTGGCACGAAGATGTTTGTTCCATCGGACGTGGTTGAATCTCCAGTTGGCGTCCTCTTCGATCATGTCGGACAGGATCACCAGGATTTTTCGGTTCGGATCCTTGTCGAAAAAGAGGCTCGAGGAATAGATGGCGCCAAAGAGATCTGTCGTCTGCGCCGTGGGTTTTTTCACCAGTATGGCCGTTGTTTGTGCCCGTACGTTGGCGATGATCTTCTTCCTGTCTTGATCGGCGGTGGCGACGGTGTCCTTGTAAACCGCCTCGTTTGTCGTGAGGGGATTGTAGTCAGGATTCTTGGGAACGTTCAGCGACACCACGAAATCGAAATCGGAATCCGATTCTCCCGTGATCAGGGAGAGCCGGAACTTGTCGCCCGGATTGAGGTCGCCCAGAATCTTCGTGAGTGCTTCGGCGAAGATCGTTTTCTGGTCGTTCACGCTCGCCGTCTTGTCGAGAAGGACGAGGACCGTCTTGTTTTTGGGGATCTCAGTTTTCGCCTGGGCCGACGACATCTGTTGGGAATGGTGATGAGTGCAGGCCGCCGCAATCATGAGGGTCAATATGATGAGTGATGCCTTAAAACCCCTGTAACGCATCGAAAGTCTCCTTATTTGGCTTCGTCTTTACACTTCGTCCGGATTTTCCGTGACAGGGTCCCAAAGCTTGGCCTGGGGGAATTCCGGGGGCCGATTGAAAACGATCGGGACCGGGTTGGGGCTCCGTGCATTCGAATTGGCCTGCCGATACAGATAGATCAGCGAGAGGGTTCGGGACCGCTCGGCCTGGATCCGGGCATTCGCGATCCGCAGCACGGCGTTCAGTCGGCTGGAAGTCTCGGAATATCGACTCAGGAGGGGTTTTCTTTTTCTTTCGAGGATGATGATGCCCCGGCGCAAATGATCGAGCTGTTCATCGGGATCATGGGAAAGGAAAGAGGTCACGAGGGCCGCCGAAAAGACGAGAAGGTTCAGGGCGAAGATCGAATACCCCAGAGCGCTCGGATCCGCGGTCATGGCGGACTGGATATGCCCGCCGGTCTGCAGGTACATGGACCGGACAAACGTTACAGCGTAGAGGGCGCCGCCGATGGACACCGGCATGAGCGTTCCGACGATGATGTTCCCGGCGAGCCTGGGAACGCCGTGCCGGAACTGGATCCCCGAGTACATGGCGAGAAGGGGGATAGTGACTGCCAGTGTCGAACTCATGATGTACGTCATGAGCTCGGGTTCGCCGAACATCCGGAACACGATGGCGTTCAGGGGAAACTCTCCCAGACCAAGGAAGATGATGATGGACCAGTGGAAACCGCGGTTCAGAGGTACGATGAAATCGCGGTCGATTTCCTTTTTCCGTTGTTCGAGGCGGTCCCTTACGTTGCGCCATCGGACGTTGAGTCCTGAAAGGGCCGAAAGGATCGGCTGGAGCGTCTTGTTGAGCTTCGCCCTGGATTCCTGGGCGGCTTCCGCGATCCGGTGGACCCGGGCTTCCCCATGGGAAAGGATCCCCATTTCGAATTGGGACGTCGCGTATGCGGTCGCTTCCGGAATGCGTTCCTTGCCGTCTTTTTCACCCACTTCCTTGACCCTGGCTTCGGACGCATAGGCGGATTCCTCTGAAGGCAAGGGCGGGAGCAGTTTTTCCGGATCAAAATTGTCGGATCGAAAAGCGTTCATCGGAACGTTCCTCCTATTCTTCAAGGCCTTCGGACAGTTTTGTCAAAATGGCCCTTGTATCGTCGGAAATCATCCGGACACGATCCATGATGGATTGCTCCAGTGCCGCAAGCTCGCGTTCCTTGGTGACAAGGGCCTGTTGGCGAGTCTTGATTTCGGCCAGCAACGAATGCGTTTCCTCGAGGCCTTTCAGAACTTCGAGGCGCTGTACGGTGATTTCGCTGCCCCGTCGCTGAAGCTCCAGCATCTGGTCATTGTTCTGCTGGAGGTGGGTGAGCATCTCGTAATACTCCTCCACCGACCGCGAGATCTGAAGCAATGTTTTCTTGGTAAGCATGACTTACTCCTTCTCTTTATAAGAATTGTTTATTTTAAAGACGAGGGTATCGTCGGAAAATCGATTCGGATTTTCCGGCATATCCCCTCCGTGTCCGTTCCCTGACTTGCTGTTGAAAAGCAGGGTGTACTCGGACAGGATGAAGGCGATCTCGCTGTTTATTGAGCGACGATTTTTAAAAGCGATAAGTTTTAGCTTTTCATAGATCGCCGTTTCGATTCTTAACGTAAATCGTTTCATGGTGTCACTATAGCATCAAATTACCACAAATCAAATCAACGCCGTTTTATTTTAAAAAAATGTTGTTTAATAAATACTTATATTTGTATTTATTTTTAATAACATGGTCAAAATTGTTTATTAATAATTTATATTTATTTAAAAATATTGAATATGGATATTTATTTTGTGGATATGGAAATGGAAAATGGTAGCAAAAGCCGAAAAATATAGAGGTTCGAAGAACACAATGCCGTGACTTATTCATTCTCTGATGCGGAGAATGTTTTGGGTCCAGGCCAGGAGGAACGCTCTATATTCATGTGATGGAGCACGTCAAAGATGCAGGGTGCACAGCCCGTGCCAATGGAGATACACCTGCAGGGTGATGTCAGTCCTGTATCGTGTATCGGAGCATCGGCTTTCCCGGTAAAGAGGGAACTCTATTTCGTCAGGGAGGGGGAGATTGTCAAATTTATGCTATACTTGATTGTCGGGAAAATGAGGGTAACCCTTGATCCGAGTGGATTGTGATCGATTAGCCTGGGAGGAAAGAATGATGTCTTATCTCGGAAAGTGGACGTGGGTCGCGGGATTTCTTGTATTGGGCCTGGCAGGTCTGAACAGTCCGGATACCTTATTGGGGGCTGATGAAGGAATGCAGCCTGTCAAGACGTCCCGGGTTTCGGATCGATACGACAATATGATATCGACGGCCGAAGCGAGATATCACCAGGCCGTTACCCGTGCCAGCAAAATCTATCGTGAGGCGAAGCGCAAGGCGGATGCCGAATATGCCCACGATACGGCAATCGCGAGCACCCACGTTACGGAGACGATCAGCGAAATTCGTGACAGGTTGGCTCAAAGCGGTGGGGCCATGGGATTGAAATCGACACAGGCCATCAAGGCTGCGGTAGCAAAATACGCGAAAACGATTTCAAGGGAATACCAGAAACGACAGAAAGCCATCCGAAAAGCGGTGGTAGGGTACGCTGATTCTCTCAGTGCGGCAGCCGACGACTTCAAAGGGGAACTCAAGAAAACGCAACCGTAAACCCCTTCGGCTGGGTGCCGGGAGTGCATGGGTAATCGTTTCCTCCAGCTTCCGGAGTATCGGCATCGTCCCTGACGGGAAACATGTTGCCACAGTTTTTGCGGGAGGAGGTTTCCCCCAGGAAGAGGCCTTCTCCTGCATGGGGACATTGTCGGAATCCAGCATAGGGGTTTCCTTGACTCCCCTCCGCCCAAAATCCGAATCATCGCTGATCTGCCGAGCGACTCAAGGCCTTCTGCCGGTTGATCCTCGATTCATGTGCGGGGTTCGCGGATCAGCCGTCCAGCAATGAGGTTTTCGATAAACTCTTTTGCCTCATCGACCGCATCAAATCCGTCGTCGATTTTGTTCCCGTTCCCGTCGGTTACCACGAATTCGATGCGGGCCGGGTTGTCGAGAAAATCCTGCCTGGGAAGGATTTCCAGATCATAGAACACCGCAGCGGGAACAATCCGGAAACCTTTATGCTCCGTCATCTTTTTTCCCCGTAGCTGTTGGTTGCACCATAAAGATCCCAAGTCGACACTTTCCATCACAATTATTACATCGGCACCGTTTTCCGGAATGACCCCACGTGACCCGGCCTGAAGCCGCGACCATATGGAAAACTCATGTTCCGGATCCGCTTTCCCCGATTCGGCTCTGCCGGTCGTAACGTTTGCCGGGAGAGTCTTTTCTGGAAATTCTGGAGTGTTCCGAACGGAAAGGATCAAAACAGTGGATTGTATATAAAGATAAATATATCATGATTTAATATACTTTTAAAAAGTTAAAAAACTTATAAATTAAATAATAAATATTAAATATATTGTTAAATTATTAATGCCTAATTCATTTAAAAATAATAATATTAAATTATAATAAATTTTTTTATGTTTATTTTTATATTAATTTTACCTTAATTTTCATTCACTAAGAAAAAAGTGCTTGTTGATTTGTCCGATTCAGTCCAATTCACCAAGAATAAAAAATGAAAATTATTGGGTAAATGTCTATTGTCTAAAAGTGGAGATTGTAATTTATTTAATTATTAAAATTTATTATTTTGTTGTTTTCTCAAATATTTTATGGATATATTAAAGACAGTTCCCCGGCCTCTGCCCATCTTTGATGAAAATATTTTTAATGGATTTTAACATAAATATTTATGTTTTTGTATATATCGGGAGACAGGATCGTTATGGAATGGAGTGATGCAATGAAGGAAAGTGCGAGCCGGTCGGGCAATACGTTTTCGTTTGAACGGCTTTCCGACCGCGCCCTTGAACCCAAGACCGTTTCCGCCGTCGCTCGGGATTTTTACAAGACGACTCTCTCCATGATCGATGAATTCATGGGGATGCTTGACCGGTGGACGTATGAAACCCGAACCCATTCGTGGCGTGCGACGCACATTTCCCTGATGATCGGGGAGAAAATGGGTATGACGCCCCGGGATCTTTTTTCGCTCGGGGTCGGTGCTCTCCTTCATGATGTGGGAAAGATCCGGATTCCGAGGGAAATTCTTCTGAAACCGGAGAGATTGTCGGAAGAGGAATGGATGATCATGAAGCTTCATCCAGAACTGGGAGGCTTTATTCTTGATCGATTCCCTTCACTCCATTTTGCCAAGGATCTTGTCGTCCAACACCAGGAGCGATGGAACGGGAGCGGTTACCCACGGGGGCTCAGGGGAAAAGAGATCGTACAAGGGGCCAGGATCTTTGCCGTTTCGGACAGTTACGACGCCATGACAAGCCGAAGGGCCTACAACACGGTCAAGAACCATGAAGAGGCGCTTCTTGAACTCTCCATGAATGCCGGGACCCTTTACGACCCCGAAGTCGTCCATCATTTCCTGGAAATCGACGCGGCGTACCTTTTGGGCGAACAGGCTTCTTTCAAGGAAGAAGGCGTTCTCGAGGCGCTGTTTCCTGCCGAACGCTTTATCCAGCTGGTGACGGAATGAACCTTCCCTCAGAACCCGGGGACGATGCATGGTGAAACATGACGGTTTCCGGATCGGATGAAGCCGATGAAATTGGTCACTGTGAAGCTCGAACATATCGAAGGAGACGTCGTCGTCTTTTCGGATGTCTACGATTCCCTTGGCAGGCTTCTACTGAAGGCTCCCAAGGAAATTGATGAAAACATGAAACGCATACTGTTCAACCGGGGCGTCCGGGAGGTCGTCGTCCGGGATCGGCGGGAAAATACCAAGGCGGAGAACGAGAGCGCCCTCGACAAAGAGCTCGAGAAACTGGAGCAGAGACTGATCAATTTCTCCGATACCGAAACCTGCCGTGAATTCAAGGACTTGATCAAGGATACGGTATTTCAGTTCTATGGGAACAAAAGGACAGCCTCCGGATAGATAACCGCTTATTCTCTTCTGGAGCGGACCGGGAGAATGTCCGCGACGAATTCCCTGAAAGCCCGGAAATGTCCCGCGCCTGTTGCAGGCCGTCTCTCCGAATGGCGCTGGAGCAAGAATGGCGTGGCAGCGATCGACAAGGGATTACCATGGACCTTATAAATCTCTCAAAAAAACTTCAGAAACGTGAAGCGTTCCCCCCGATACCCGCCGTTGTCTCCGAGATTATCCAGGAAATCGATTACGGCGAAATTTCCATGGAGAATCTGGGGAGGCTGATCCAGAAGGATGTTTGCCTGGCGACACATATCATCCGGCATGCAAACGCCGGGGCCTACTCAAGCGCAGGACCTGTTTCGACTGTCATCCAGTCCATCAAGGTCATGGGGTTCCGGGTCCTGAAGGGATTGTGTCTCTCCCTCCCTGTATTCAGCCAGTTCAGGGACGTGCCAGGCGTCATGGGGCTCTGGCGACACAGCTACATCACTTCGGCCTGCTGCCGGATCATCGCGGAACGGATTAAGCTTCCGGCACTCGACGAAGCGGAAACCTCCGGGCTGTTGCACGATCTTGGAAAGATTTTCATGTATCTTGAAATGCCCCAGTTTATCGGTCCCCGCCTGAGCGTGTCCGACGCGTCTTCCGGCGAACCCGACTGGGTGGTCGAACGAAATTCCCTGGGGATCGACCACAGCTTCATCGGGGCCCGGTACGGAAGAATGTTCAATTTTCCGGAGAGCATTTTAAATCCCATCCTCTGGCACCATGAACCCCACAAAGCCACCGCCAACCAGGAACTCACGCACGTATGCAGTCTGGGCGACAAGATAGCCTCGATCATCGGGGCGTGTCACCCGGATTACGTCTATGTCGAGACGTCGCTTCTCCAGTCGCTGGACTACCTGGGCATCCGAAAGGGAATCTTCCAGTTCATTCTCATGGACTGCCTGGACCGCGCGTCGAACATGATGTATTTCGAGCTTTGAATCTTTCTGAAAGGCGATCAGTAGACGAGGGCGGCGTAGAGGACGTAGAACCAGGAAAAGAGGCCCTGGACGATGGCCCAGATAATCGAGTGGTTGTGGGCGTAGCTGATCACGATAGCCAGGGCCGAGCCGAACCCGATGCCGGAGTGGATGATTTGGACGCGATTCACTTGGGACTCCTTTTGGTTGTACGAAATGTATTGAGAGGCGTTAAGGACAGGGGGTTCGAAGAGAACATGAAACTCTTTGAGGAAATTATAGAGATGGATCGGTCGGACTCTCAAGGCACAGATTTTTAGGCGTCTTTTCCGGATCTAATTGGAATGTCTTGTATGGCATGGAGGTTTTTAGGAACCCCGGCCGGCACCCTGTCACGGGTGAGAAGTCTGAACGTGCACACGCCGATATGACGGCGCGTCGCCGGAGGCATAAGTCGCGAATGCGTTGTCAACGACCACTAACCCATAATCCGCGAGTAACCCGAGATGTCAGCCTCATAACATTCGCACGCAGTGGACTTCAGGCCGCTCCGGTTGAGAATCGTGATATGTCCCCGACTGTATCGGATCAGTTTGAGATTTTGGAGCGAAGTGGCAGCCTTTGTGACGCCGACACGGCGTACCCCCAGCATGTATGCCAGGAATTCCTGCGTGACATGAAATTCGTCGGTGTGTGCCCGGTCCTGCGTCATCAAAAGCCAGCGGGCGAGGCGGGACTCCACCACGTGGAAGCGGTTGCAGGCCGCTGTTTGGGCAAGTTGGTCCATGACCACATAGAGATAGCGTTTCAGGAGACGTTGCAGCGCGGGGCTCAGGGCAAGTGCGCGATGAAACGGGGCAACCGCAATGCGAAGTGCCGGTCCTTTTCCCTGGACCAGGGCATGGAGCGGAGAAATACCGATCCCGAGTATGAGCGAGGTTCCCAGCATGCCTTCGCTCCCGATCAAGCCCGTCTCAAGTTTGGTCATCCCCCCGATCGGTTTTGTCAGGGAAATGAAGCTTCCGGTGGGAAAGTATGCATGGCGGATGCGCTCGCCCGGTTCTGCCAGTACTTCGGAAAAGACCAGATCGAGCGGTTCGCAGTCGGCCAGAAAACGGTTCCGGTCTTTTCGGGGAAGGGCAGCCAGGAGAAGATTGGTGGGGTGAATGGGCTCGATATGTGACATCTGGCGCTCCTGTTGTTTTGTGGAAGCCCGGCACTGGCAAGTCCGGAGGAGATGCGGTGCGATCCCGATGACGGTAAGGCTTGGAATCTACAGGAAGGTATGCTTCCCAAGACGAACACCTTATTTATCCTGAGGCTAGACCGTGTGGGTGTCTGTCCGGTAACGTACAAAACAGGATTTCCGGGGGGAGGTGAAACGACATAGAGGGACGAGTGCGGCGGCACCCGATATATGGATTACAGAACGCCTATGTTCGGGAGGAGGCGGTCGTACTCTTTCTTGACCACCTGATAGCACTCGCAGGCCCGGTCTTCTAACCTCTTCCTGTCGAGAATGGTGATATGGCCACGGTGGTACCTGATCAAGCCTGACCTCTGCACGTTTCCGGCAGCCTCCGTGACGCCCTCCCGGCGCACACCGAGCATGTTGGCAATCAGCTCTTGCGTCATGATCAGTTCGTTGGAGCCCAAACGGTCGAGGCTCAGCAGGAGCCAACGGCAAAATTGCTGGTCCAGTGTATGATGGCGGTTGCACACGGCTGTCTGCGCCATTTGTGTCAAGAGCGCCTGGGTATAGCGCAGGAGTAAGCGTTGCATCGGACCGGCCCTATAGAATTCGTCTTTCAGGATTTGTCCTCTCAGGCGATAAGCATGGCCGGCGCTTTGGACGACAGCCCGGCTGGGTGTTGTTTCGCCGCCCATGAACAGGGAGACGCCCACGATTCCCTCTTTCCCAACGACCGCGATTTCCGCCGAGGCTCCGTTTTCCATGACGCATAAAAGGGACACGATCGCGTCGGTCGGAAAATAGACGTGCCGCATCTGCATGCCGGGCTCATAAAGAGAGTGCCCAAGCGACATCGTAACCAGTTCGAGGTTGGGAAGTGTACGAAGGTATTCTTCCCTCGGCAGGGACTCAAGGAGGTTGTTTTGTCGCGGGTCATGGGAATAAGGCATGGGAAACCTCCTTCAGATCGGTTAAGGTCACGATCTAAAAGCCCGGATTGGATGGTCGTAAAAAGTCGTAAAAAATGGGGATCGGTGCAAACGGATTCCATTTTATGTCAGAAACTTTGACTCGGCAAGATTTCTGGGTGGATTTTAGGTGTTCAGGGTCCGGCGTTAAAATCTAGGATATAGCCTTCGATCGAGATGACAGTCCTCCTTCCGGTGTTTGTCGAACCCCCGGAATCATTCGCCCGGCACCGGATGGAACAGAGTCCCTCCGGATACGTGGAAGCGGTGGAGGCCGGTCTGATGCGGACTGTGATTTGGACTTCGATATCAAGGCGAGGGGTAGTTCGGCAATCCGAGAGGCGTGGCGCAACGAACCTGTTTTATGCGGCACCACGGACAGGAGGGGATAACAAGTATTCACGGTTCGTATTGATGTTTTTGGGGTGCGGAACATCAGATGCGGGTGATTTAAAAGAAGAACTGCCCCTCGGCCATCGTCACACGGTAACGAGAGATGCCGCCGTGCATTATCCAAGCCGGTGAAACCCATGTTTTTCTGTGGGTGATGCCGTGTATTCTGAATCTTCCACTGCACCTTAATGATTGCTTACAGAATTCATGTCACAAACCCCGGCTGTCATGAACGGATTTTGAATTTTTTCATTATGTTGTAGACGGAAGGACGGGAGATCTTGAGCTCTTCCGACACTTTGGTCACATTTCCATCGTGCCGGAGGAGGCTCCTCCGAAAGATCTCCTTTTCGTGGATAGCCATCATCTCCTTTAAGGTCTGGGATTCCTTCAGCACCTTATTTCGGCTTTGCCCCAGATCCATGGACCCGATCTCCGGGCATTCGGATACAATGACCGCGCGGTAGATCGCGCTCTGGAGTTCCCTGACATTTCCCGGCCACGCGTAGTCGAGGAGTTCATGCCTGGCATGCTGGGAAAAGTGTTTCTGTCCCACCTTCAGTTCCCGGTTGATCATGCTCAGGAGATATTCCGCCAGGGGAAGGATGTCTTCGAATCGCTCCCGCAGTGGGGGAATCTCGATGAGCAGTCCTTCGATCCGATAGAAGAGGTCTTCCCGGAAGTGCCCGAGCCGGACTGCTTCCTTCAAATTCTTGTTAGTGGCGGCGATGATACGGGAATCAAAACGGATTTCTTTGGTCGAACCGATCCTGGAGAATGTTTTTTCCTGGAGAACCCGGAGAAGCTTGACTTGCATGGCAAGGGGAATCTCTCCGATTTCGTCTAGAAAAAGAGTCCCTCCATGCGTAGATTCGAACCAGCCCTTTTGCTGGGCATGGGCTCCGGTGAAGGCTCCCTTTTCATGACCGAAGACAACGCTTTCGAACAAGTCGTTCGGTATCGCACCGCAGTTCACAGGTACGAAAGGACCTTCCCGGGCCTGACTCATGTCGTGGATCATCCGTGCGAACATCTCTTTCCCAACGCCCGTCTCACCGATCAGGAGGACAGGAAGGGTCGTCGGGGAAAATCTCCGGACCTTCTTCATGACCCCCTGCATGACCGGACTTGAACCGAGATAGAGAGGACGTTGCAGATCCACAGTCCGTTCCGTATCGGGAGGGGATATATAAAGATGGGACGACCACTCCATCATCATTTCGAAAAAGGAATCGGGTGAAAATTCGATCAGCGATGCCCAGGATTTCCGGAGGAGTTGCTCGACGACACGGTCATCCGGGATGGAGGCGGTATTTTTCTCCACAAGAAAAACCCTCTTCCCTTCGGAAACCAGGAGCATATCCTCGACATCTCCGGAGATGAGTCCTTTTAAGGAGGGGCTTGAAGGGAAAACCTTGAAGAGGTACCACACGAGTTTTCGGAGGTTTTCTTTGTCGCCCCAGTTTAAATGGATCGCAAACCCCGTTTTTTCCACTCGCAAAACAACGCCACAAGCACCGATCGTGCCAAATGCCGGAAGGTCGACGGCGAGCTTGACTAAAGAATGCATTGCCGGAGACATGGATGTGTTGACGTAACACCCCGTAATGGAAAAGTTCTTCGTGACCCCATCGCATTGTTCCCGTTTCTGCGTCCGGAACGCGATGGGAACGCTGATATCAAACCGGTCGAATTGCCGCATGTCCAATCCTCCTGAAATCTCGCGACGTATCCTGAATTTCACATGATTTCCGTTTTTCCAAAACGAAAGCATTCAGAAAAACCAAGGAAAAGAATCGAATTAAAAAATTTGTCGCCTTTCTGGGTATGCCTGCAGGACAGGGCCGAATGTGCCTCTCGGTTCTTGGCTCGACAGGATCCAGAGGGGGTTGGCCGAAATGTCCTTTTGTTGAAAAGTGTTCCTTAAAAAAGGCCCGAACTACTGGATCGTTTCACTGAAAGGCACGTATTATGCAGACTCAAAATCGAAATTCTTCCACCGGTGCACCACAGGGTTGGCATTGATCTCGGCAATGCCCTTTTCGATCCGCTCCTTGAGTTCCGCTTTGGACTGAACCCGAATATGCCGGAGGAAGGTCCGGCTCATCTTGGAAAACAGGGTTTCGACCAGGTTGAGCAACGCTCCCGTGCGCGGGACTAACCGCCTGGAACGCCCTGTACGGAAGAACCCCCGTCAAATCCGGACAGACCGTCCTGATTCTGGGGACGGGAGAAGTTTCGGTTTTTGCCTTCCGGTTCGCCGGAACGGATGAAAGCCCTTGGGGCGGACATCATCATCGACACTTCGAACACACCAGACTGGGAAAAAGAAGTTCTCGGACTGACCCGAGGACGGGGTGTCGATCTCGTGGTGGAAAACGGGGGGGCCGGCACTCTTTCGAGATCTCTCAAAGCCGTTTGGGTCGGCGGAACCGTCACCATGACCGGCGTTCTGTCGGGATTCGAGGGAACGCTGAACACCGCCCTGATCCTGCCCAAGGCCCTCACGGTCCAGGGTCTGTTCGTGGGAAACAGGCAACAGTTCCTCGAGATGAACGAGGGTCTCCGTGCCAACGGGATCCCTCCGGTCGTCGACCATATCTATGCTTTCCCCGAAACCTCCTTAGCCTACAGGGACCTGGAAGCCGCCCGTCATGTGGGAAAGCTCGTCACCCGGATCTGACGGAAACTCCAATCAGGCCTCGTCGATGTGGCAATATTGCACGAATAAATTTAGGAGACCCGCATGAAAATCGTCATCGTCGGAGCCACCGGAACCATCGGAAAAGCGGTCGTCAAGGAACTAGGAGCACGCCACGAGATCGTCCAGGTCGGAAAAACACACGGACAGTATCAGGTGGATATAGCGGATAGCACAAGCATCCGCACCTTGTTCGAAAAAGTCGGAAAAATCGACGCCATCATATCAACGACAGGGTCTCTCCATTTTGGCCCCCTCTCGGAAATGACCGCCGAACAATTCCGGATCGGCCTCGAGAGCAAACTCCTGGGTCAGGTCGACCTCGCGTTGATCGGGCAGAACTACCTGCACGACGGCGGCTCCGTCACCCTGACAGGAGGGATCCTGAGCGAAGAACCCATCCGTTACGGGACGAACGCCACAACCGTCAATCTGGCACTGGAAGGGTTCGTACGCGCCGCTTCGGTTGAACTTCAGCGGGGTCTGCGCATCAATGTGGTCAGTCCGACGATCGTTCGGGAATCCCTCGAGAAATTCGGCGCATACATGCCGGGATTCGAGGCCGTGCCGGCCTCCCGGGTCGCCCTGGCCTATGTCCGGAGCATCGAGGGAGTACAGACGGGCAAAGTGTACCGGGTTTTTTGAGGGGATATCTGGGGGCCTCCTATAAAAAACCAGAGGAGACATTGTGCCTTCGATGACCAAGGGTGTGGTGAAAATGGATACGTGCGTTCTCTTTCTTCCGGGAGCCGCAGGGGACGGAAATTTCTGGAAGGGTGTCGGGAAATGTCTGCCCGATTCCTGGGAAAAACGCTTTCTCGACTGGCCGGGGCTGGGCCATCAGCCTCCTCGCCCAGAGATTCGGGGGATGGAGGACCTTTTCGATCTTGCGGAAAAAGCACTCCAGCGGCCTTCGGCCATCGTGGCGCAATCCATGGCAGGCATCATCGGAATCCAACTTGCTTTGCGACATCCCGATCGCGTCACCCACCTGATACTGACCGCAACTTCAGGGGGCTTGAACGTGGCGAGACTTGGAGGCCGGGACTGGCGACCAGAATATTTGGCGGAGTACCCTGAGACGGCTCGCTGGATCCTGACCGAAAATCCTGATTTGAGCGATCGGGTGGCCGACCTCAAGATCCCCACACTTTTGCTTTGGGGGGAGGACGATCCTGTCAGTCCGCCGGCCATCGGCCGATATCTTGTCGAGCGCATCCCGAAGGCACGACTGGTCACGATTCCCGGAGGACAACATTCTCTGGGTACCGACAAACCGGAAGTGATCGCACCACTCATCATGGAGCATGTGATGGCTTCCCCCGGGTATGGTGGACATTCTTGACCCGGGAAATAAAGACCGCTGCCCAGAAGGGCAAATCATGACATCCGGAGGTTTTATGCGTATTTCACGATATTGAAAATTATCCAAAAATTTGGTCGGGGCGAGAGGATTTGAACCTCCGACTCCCTGCTCCCAAAGCAGGTGCGCTACCGGGCTGCGCCACGCCCCGTTCGTAAAGGAAGAATGCCATCGGGGATTATAGTCGATACGCTCCCCCGGATGCCACCGGACACCATTTTCAATGTCAAAAATTGCACGACCTTTCTAAATCACGCGATAATGAATCATCGATTTGAATTTAAATCCCGGTCTCCATTCATTTCTTACAAAACCCAGAGACAGGACCATTGAAGATTTCATCACGAAACATGTTGACCATAGGCTTCCTTCTCTTACTGTCGGCATGCGGGGGACCAGAAATCGTTCTTCACGACACGATCAAGCCACCGATGCAGTTCGATCATGTCTCCCGGATCGGCGTGCTCGTCTGGCCCCTCGACAACCTCGACAACGTCCTCTTCAGGAAAACCCTCATCCGGAACATCGAAACCATCGGAAAAACCGCCGCCGTTCCGATCGAGATCCCCCAGAACTTTGTCGACAATCCGCTCTCGGTCGAACAGCTCTCGCATCTCTCGCAGGCCAATGTCCTGATACTCATCCACATCCTCTCCCACACCGTCAAAGACACGTCCATCACGAACACGGGGACCTGTCCGAAGCCCCCTTGCCAAGTGCTTTCGATGCCCATGACGGTGAAAACCAATACGATCACGTTCCACGTGGCCGTGATTCGTGCCTTTCCGTACCATATTTATCTGAACAAGACGATTGCCGCCTCGAACGAAACGCGAAAGATCCCGCTTTCCCTTTGGAAAAGGAACTTCGAACCACTGAACACCCTGAACCTGAAGCTTTACGGACAAATCTCGCAGCATATTTCCTATTTGTTCTATCCGGTCCAGATCAAGCTGAGACGGCCCTTCTACCCCTTCGACGACAAAAGCCAAAAGGCCCTAGAAAGCCTCCAGATGGAAAAGACACGGCTTGCCCTCTTTTTTCTCAATTCGGATTATTCGGAATATCTGAAACAGAAAAAAACGATCCCTTACAAACTTTATTTCAACCTTGGCGTCGTCTACGAATCCCTGGGAATCTATTCCCTGTCGGATTATTATTACAAAAAAGGGCTGGCCATCAAGAACAAGAAAGTCTTCGTCCGTCTTGAAAAGCAGGTCCGGTCCTTCCTTGTCTATTTCATCGGAATCAATTTTTTCGAGGAAGGTTCGTGAAAAGGACCAATTTCGAGCTGGAAGACCAGTTCTCGGACGTTTTGAAAAAGTTCCGGTACGGGCGAAAAATGGGCCTCAGGAATCTCTCGGAACGGACCGGCATCTCCCCGGAACGCTTGAGGGAGATGGAAGGGGGATCCATCGTCCCCGACACCCGGGAATGGGCCGCTCTGGGCCAGGCCCTGGGCTTTTCGGGCCCGGTGATGGAACGGGTCCACTTCCACCCGGAGCATACCCCCCGTTTCACGCTTCCGCCGTCCGTCCACCCGGTCGGAGAGTCGTACTTCGGATATGCGGTCTGGACCAATCTCGTCCGCCATCCGACCGATCCGAAGCGGGCTCTGCTCGTCGATACCGGAGGTCTGGGCGAACGGGTCCTGTCCGAAATCGATACCCTGGGCCTGACGCTCGATGCCGTCCTTCTCACCCACGCCCATTCGGATCATGCCGGAGTTCTCTCCCGACTCGAAAAGCGCCTCCCGCCATTGGTGTTTCTCGACCGGTCCGACGACGCCCTCCTGGACGGTCCAATTCCGGCCGGAGTCACCGTCTACCCGCCGGAAAGGGCAGGAGCCATCCTGGCTCCATTAGGCTGGACCGTCTCCGCCGAACCGGCCTCCGGCCATACGCGGGGTTCGGTGGCGTATCTGATCGACGGAGTCCTCTTCGTGGGAGACGCGATCTTCTGCGGTTCGGCGGGAAAATGTGCCTCTCCCGAAACCTTCCTAAACTCCCTCGAAACAGTCGACCGGCTCCTCGGGCGCCATCAGGAATCAGTGTTCATCGTCTCGGGACACGGACCCTTTACATCGGTCGGGTTCGAGCGCGAAAACAACCCGTTTTTCGGAGCCTCTCGTTTTCTTCCTGAATTTTAATCGAGAGAATGAGACAGATATTAAACCGCGTCATGAACCAAGCCTTCGCCTTACCTTTTCCGCATCACCGTGATGGCAAAATCCGATCCTGCCCCCCGTAAAGCGCCTGGTCGATCCAGAGCATCGCAAGAGGTCTGCACCGATCATTGCGATGCGCATGGCATTCCCCTGATTTTCCCTACGGTTAGCTTGTTGTGGATCCTTGGGAAGACGTCTGAAGAAAATACGGAAAGTACCGGTCGTCAGGCCCCGACCAGACGAAGAAGAGTGATTTCGGACGGGACGTTGAAGCGGTTTGGAGGACCCCAATAACCGGTTCCGGCATTGACATAGAGCCAGAGGTTCCCATGGTGGTTCAGTCCCCGATAATAGCCCTTCTGTACTTTGTAGGCCAGTCCTACCAGGGTCTTGAAGGGAAAGAACTGCCCCCCGTGGGTATGTCCGGAGAGCTGGAGATGGAACCCCGCCTCTTCGGCCTCGAAATAGCTTTCCGGACGATGGGCAAGCAGAATCCTGAACGGTGACGCGCATTCGGAGGATGCCGCCTTCTTAGGATCGGTACGGTGTGACGGAATGAAATGGTGGGCAGACGTGTCCGTGACCCCCCCGATCAGAATATCGAGACCGTTATGGTTCACGATCCGATTTTCATTGACGAGAGGAACAAATCCCAGTTCTCGGGCTTTGTCGAGCCAGGACTCGACCCCCCAGTAGTATTCGTGGTTGCCGGTCACGAAATAGGTTCCGAGCCGGGCTTTCAAGAGTCCCAGCGGCGCGATGTGCCGCGCCAGAGATTCCGGTGTTCCATCGGCCAGGTCGCCCGTGACGGCGATCAGGTCGGGATTCAGTTCCGCCACCTGCCGGACGACCCTCTCCACATATTCGCACCGGATGGTCGGACCGATGTGAAAATCGGTGATATGGACGATCCTGAGCCCACTGAGCTCTTCCGGCAGTCCTTCGATCGGGACATCGACCTCCTTGACCATCGGGCCGGTAACGGCCTCGATAAAACCGAGTCCCGCGATGCCGCTGGAGATCCCCAAAAGGGCCATCGAAACCTGGTGGACCGGAAAACGGTCGCCTGGGATCGGCGGGTTGGACGCGAGGAATTTCCGGAACAGGAAGAACGAAAGGTGAAAGAGGTCGACCGGGACCGCCAGTATCATGAACGTCGACCATAGGCCGAAACTGAACGATCCCGTCCAGGCTAGGACGCGGAACCACCTGGCGGTCTTGGCCACGGGGAACGACCGGTAGATGAACGGCCAGCTCAGCGCCATGGAAAAGAAAAGGGCCCCGAGAACCCACGCCACGATTTTTTGGTCGGGAATGAGACGACCGGCCTGGATGCCGGTGTAGATCAAAAGGGAAAGGACGATCGAAAAAAAGATCAGGAGACGGGATAACATTTCATGTATCCTACGCTCCCGATCGTCCCGGAATCAAATCGGGAGGAAAAACACGGGGAAATCCCGAAAGTGAGGGGCATTTTGCCAAAAGACGATCCTTCCGGCAGGAGCGGACGGTGGGATTACTCCTCCCCGAACGGAACCGGGGAATGGTGACGCCTTCGTTCCAGGATCTTGAGCCGAACCCCTTCTCGTTTCAGGACCTGCTGGAACGTGATGCGGGATTCCTCCGTAATAGGCTGTTTCAGCGCTTCGAAGGCATTCTTCCTCGCCTCTTCGGCCCTCGTTCCGTCGATCTCCTCCGCCCGTTCGATCGTGTCGGCCAGGACGGTGACGCGATCCGGAAGAACCTCGATCACCCCCCCGGCCACGAAATAAGACAAATCGATACTCCCTTTCCGGATCAGGAACTCTCCGACATCGAGAAGTGTCAGAAAAGGAGCGTGGCCTTTCAGGACCCCGAACTCGCCGTCCACGCCTTTGGCCTGGAGGAAGTCCACCTCTTCCGTGAACAGATGCTGCTCCTGTGTCATGAGGGAGAGGATGAAACCCATCGCCTTATCCCTTCGCCTTCAGCTTTTCGGCTTTCTCGAGAGCTTCCTCGATCGTGCCGACCATGTAGAACGCCTGTTCCGGCAGATGATCGTGCTTGCCTTCCACGATCTCCTTGAACGCCTTGACCGTATCCTGTCGCGACACGTATTTTCCCGGGCTTCCCGTGAACACTTCCGCCACAAAGAAAGGCTGTGAGAGGAACCGCTGGATCCGGCGGGCCCGGGCCACGGTCCGCTTGTCCTCTTCGGATAGCTCGTCCATTCCGAGGATCGCGATAATGTCCTGAAGGTCCTTGAATTTCTGGAGGATCTTCTGGACCGAACGGGCCACGTTGTAATGCTCCTCGCCGACGATCATGGGGTCCAAGATCCGGGACGTGGAATCGAGCGGATCCACGGCCGGATAGATCCCGGATTCGGCGATCGACCGGGAAAGCACGACCGTCGCGTCCAGATGGGAGAAGGTCGTGGCCGGTGCCGGATCGGTCAAATCGTCGGCCGGCACATAGACGGCCTGGACCGAGGTGATCGACCCTTTTTTCGTGGAGGTGATCCTTTCCTGGAGACCCCCCATCTCGACGGCCAGCGTGGGCTGGTAACCCACCGCGGATGGCATGCGGCCCAGGAGCGCCGACACTTCCGCACCGGCCAGCGTAAACCGGAAGATATTGTCGATGAAGAAGAGAACATCGCGTCCCTCCTCATCGCGGAAAAACTCTGCCTGGGAAAGACCGGTCAGGGCGACCCTGAGACGAACCCCAGGTGGTTCGTTCATCTGACCGTAAACCAGACTGGTCTTGTCGATGACCTTCGACTCCTTCATCTCGTTCCAAAGGTCGTTTCCCTCGCGGGTCCGCTCGCCGACTCCGGCGAACACCGAGAATCCGCCGTGTTCCATGGCGATGTTCCGGATCAGTTCCATGATGATGACGGTCTTCCCGACCCCCGCTCCGCCAAAAAGCCCGGTTTTTCCGCCTTTGGCGAAGGGACAAATCAGGTCGACCACCTTGATCCCGGTCTCGAACACTTCGGTCGCCGTCGCGAGCTCTTCGAACAACGGGGGTTCCCGGTGGATCGGCCGGCGCTCGGTCACCGCAATCGGTCCGGCTTCGTCCACGGGGTTCCCGAGGACGTCCATCATCCGGCCCAGGACGCCCTGGCCGACCGGCACCATGATCGGTTTCTTTGTGTTGGACACCTTCATGCCCCTTACCAGACCGTCGGTCGTGGACATGGCGATGGTCCGGACCACGCCTTCGCCGATCTGCTGCTGAGTTTCCAGAATGTGGCCGGGGCCTTCCACCGTCAGTGCGGAAAAGATTTCCGGTACGCTGTTTTCCGGGAACCGTACGTCTACGACCGGTCCGATGACCTGGATGATCTCACCTGTTTCCATACCCGATGCGCTCCTTATAATGGACTTTTACCCCGGGTTCAACCCTGGTTGATGGCCTCGGCCCCGGAGGAAATTTCCGAAATTTCCTTGGTGATGTTCGCCTGCCTAAGCTTGTTGTAGGTCAGCGTCAGCCCGTAAATCACTTCCTTCGCATTGGCGGTGGCATTCTTCATGGCCATCATCCGCGCGCTGTATTCGCTCGCAAAGTTCTCTAGGACGCGATGGAAAATGATCGTTTCGAAATAGCGGGGGATGAGCACATCGAGGATGTCGCGGCGATCCGGCTCGTACAGGTAGTCCCCCGTCGCCCCGGCAATCGCGTGTCCCGCAAGGCTTTGAGGGTCGATCGGGAGAAGCTTTTCGAACTGGGGCTTCTGGGTCATGATCGACACGAACTGGGTGTAGAAGACCCAGACTTCCTGCCAGTTCCGCTTTTCGGCAAACTCCTGGACCACAACCTGGCTTGCGGGAAGGATCTCGGCGATTCCTCCCTTGTCTTTCACGCCCTGGATCACTCCGGTCAGGGGAAGTCCCGCACGACGTACGAAATCCCTTCCCTTCCGTCCGATCGTGACGAATTCGAACTTCACGTCCGGACGTTCCTTCATGAACCGGGACAGGGTACGGATCAGGTTGGAGTTGATCGGACCGCACAGCCCCCGGTCCGTCGATACGAGCACGATTCCTATGGTCTCGACCGGACGGACTTCGAAATACGGGTTCGGCCAGGCCTTTTCCAGGGTCGCGATACGGTGGAGAAGCTCCCGGATCTTTTCGGCATAGGGTCGGGCATCGAGAACACGCTTCTGGGCCTTCTTCATCTTGGCCGACGCGACCATTTCCATGGCCTTCGTGATCTGCCGGGTGTTCTTGACCGATTTGATCCGGGAACGGATCGAACGAAGGGACGGCATGTTCCCTACTCCTTGTACATCGCTGCGAAGTTCCCGAGGACGGTCCGGACCTGCTCGGTCGTCTTGTCGGAAAGCGCTTTTTCTTCGCGGATCGTCTTCAGGAGATCCGGTGCGTTGGCATCGAGGTAGAGGCCGAGTTCCTTCTCGAACCGAGAGACGGATTCGGGTTTGACCCCGTCGAGAAACCCGTTGACCGCGGCGAAGATGACGAGGACCTGCTTCTCGACCGAAACCGGCGAGAAATTGGGCTGTTTCAGAATTTCCGTGAGACGGAGACCCCGTTCGATCTGGTCCCGGGTCGTCTTGTCGAGATCGGAAGCGAACTGGGCGAAAGCGGCCAGTTCACGGAACTGCGCCATTTCGAGCCGGAGCTTTCCCGCCACCTGTTTCATGGCCTTGATCTGGGCGGCGCCTCCGACCCTGGACACGGAGATCCCCGGGTTGATCGCCGGGCGGATCCCGGAATAGAAAAGATCGGTCTCGAGGTAGATCTGTCCGTCGGTGATCGATATGACGTTGGTCGGAACAAAAGCCGAGACATCTCCCGCCTGGGTTTCGATGATCGGAAGGGCCGTAAGCGATCCTCCTCCGTGTTCTTCGTTCAGGCGAGCCGCACGTTCGAGGAGCCGGCTGTGGAGGTAGAAGACATCCCCGGGATACGCTTCGCGTCCCGGAGGCCGTCGGAGAAGGAGAGAAAGCTGACGATAGGCCCACGCGTGCTTTGTGAGGTCGTCATAGACGATAAGGGCATCCTGGTTCCGGTCCCGGAAGTACTCGCCCATCGAGCACCCCGAATAGGGGGCAAGGTACTGGAGAGCCGCCTGTTCGGCAGCGGACGCCGCGACGACGATGGTGTATTCCATGGCCCCGTGTTTCTCAAGGGTATTCACGGCATTGACGACGCTCGACGCTTTCTGGCCGATCGCGACATAGATGCAGATGACGCCCTTTCCCTTCTGGTTGATGATCGTGTCCAGGGCGATCGTCGTCTTCCCTGTCTGACGGTCACCGATGATCAGCTCCCGCTGTCCCCGTCCGACGGGTATCATGGCATCGATGGCCTTGACACCGGTCTGCAGAGGCACCCCGACGGCTTTCCTCGTGGCCACGCCCGGGGCGATCTTTTCGACGGGAGAGGTCAATTTGGTTCCGATCGGACCTTTTCCGTCGATCGGCTTTCCGAGGGCATCGACGACGCGGCCGACCAGTTCCGGGCCGATCGGGACTTCCATGATCCGGCCCGTTGTCCGGACTTCGTCCCCTGTCTGGACTTCTTCGCCGGATTCGAGGAGGGCGGCACCAACCTCGTTCTCCTCGAGATTAAGGACGAGGGCGCTTCCTCCTTTGACCCGTTCGAGAAGTTCACCGGCCATGGCTTTTTCAAGCCCCGAAACCCGGACGATACCGTCCCCGACCTCGAGGATCGTTCCCCTGTCCTCGGACACGACGCCGGTCTTGAACGCGCTCAGGTTCTTCAGAATGTCGTTGGTGATATCTGTGCTCTTCAAGGCTCTATCATCCCCCTGTCGAAGATCGGGCTCATCCCTATTCAAGTAATTCCTGGCGCATCTGGTTCAATCGCCCTTTAAGGCTACCGTCCCACACATGGGTCCCCACCCGGATCACGAGTCCCCCGATCAATCGGGGATCCACCGTCCAGTGATCCTGAACCTTCCTTCCCCCCAGCGACCCGGAAAGGGTCTGGACCAAACGGGACTTTTCGGGCTGGGGAAACGGTTCAGACGATACGATAAATACCTCTTCCTGGCCCGTCCTTCGGAAGAAATCGCTTCGGAACTCTTCCCGCATACAGGGAAGGAGGTCCCAGAGATCTTCCCGGATCAGGAGCTCGAGAAAACTGCCCATGTTTTCCGGAAGCGGTTCCCCCGAACCGGAAAGGAGTTTTTTGAAAAAGGCCACCTTCTCATCCAGGGGTATCGTCCGGTTCAGGGACACGCTTCGGCTGGCGCGTACGAAACGCATTGATACGAGGCGATCCAGCGCGCGGTCCCAGCGTTCGAAGTGCACTTCGTCAACGCCGACAAGAGATTCGACGTACCGGACGATCAGGCGTGCCCGGTCCCGTATTTTTTTCCCGATTCTCATCCTGCCTTCTTGGGTTCTCCCTTGGTAGCGGTTTCCAGGGCCCGGACCGCGCGGTTGATCAGTGCCATTTTCTGGGTCTCCGACAGGCTCTCTTCCAAAACGGCCTCGATACCGCGAACCACCAGGGATACCGTCTCTTTCTTGAGCTCGCTCCGGATCCTTTCCGAATCGGCCTTGATCTGGGCTTCCGCCCGTCTCAGGCGGGCATCGACCTCCTGGAGCGCCTCCTTGTATTTCTCGTCTTTCAGGACCCTGGCCATTTCTTCGGCCTGGTGAAGGATCTCGTCCGCCTGGGAGCGAGCACGATTCAGGAGCTGTCTTTGTTCTTCGAGATGCCTTTCCGCTTCCTCTCGCTGTTTTTTGGCTTCGTCGAGATCGGACGCGATACGGTTTCTTCTTTCGTCCAATACCTTGGCCAGAGAAGGCAGGAGAACCTTCCAGACGATGAGGAGCATCAGGAAGAAGGACAGGACCGTCCAAATCCCGAGCGAGGAAAAGAACCGGGTGTCAAACTGTGGCATCGAACGTCCTTTCTCTCTTTTCCACGGTCTGTTTCCGGACGGCCGTTACTTCCTGAGACCCATGATGATGAAAGCGATCACGAGCGCATAAAGGGCAACCGCTTCGGAAAGTGCAAATCCAAGCCACATATACTTCGATACCCGTCCTTCGACCTCGGGCTGGCGGGCAACGGCTTCGATCATCTTTCCGAAAATATATCCGATCCCGGCTCCGGAACCGGCCACCCCGATAGCGGCGGCTCCCATACCAATCAGCGCAGCAGCGTGTACATCCATGAACATGACCCCTTCCGTTTTGGGTAGTTTAGTGGTTAAGTTTCACGGCCTGACCGATATAGACGGCGGACAGGATGGCGAAAATATAAGCCTGGATGAAGGCCACCAGGACTTCAAGCAGGTAAAGCACGACAGATATCGAAAACGGGAGCCACTTGAGATAGATCACGAGGGTTCCCGTAAGGGTGAACAGAACGAAAAGGATCGTGTGGCCCGCCGTCATGTTGGCGAAAAGCCGGACGGCCAGGGATAAAGGACGGGCCAGCTGGGAAATGATCTCGATGGGCACGATAAGGGGCAACATCCAGAGAGGAACCCCCTCCGGGACAAGTACGGAAAAGAACCGGATCCCGTGCCGGGCGAACCCGATGACGAGGCTCGCGACATAAACGGAGACGGCCAGGATCCCCGTGACCAGGAGCTCGGAGGTGACGGTGAAGGCGTGCGGGATCAGTCCCAGGAAGTTGCCGAGGAACACGAAGAGGAAAATGGTCAGGATCCAGGGCAGGTAGCGCTTCCGGTTTTCAGACCCGATATTTTCGTCCACCACGCGGGCCATCGTCTCGTAGAGCATTTCGACCAGTCCCTGAAACCGTCCCGGGACGAGCGTCGCCCGCACTTTCAGGTGAAAAGCGCCCAGAAGGGCGATCCCGATGATGACCCAGAAGGAAACGACCGCTTCCGTCACCGAGAGGTCGTATCTTCCCACGTGCCATTTCAGGACCGGATGGAGGAAGAACTCCTCAAGGGGATTGCCGTTCAATCCTGACTCCCTTTATCGGATCCGTCGGTGGTATCGTCCGGACCCGTCATGCGGGTCACCGTCCGGTACACCAGCCAGAAACCTGTCCCGCCGCCGATCACAAGGCCCGTGATCGACAGGGCGGGGAATATTTTCATTCCCAGTCGCGAGTCGAAATAATAGCCGATTCCGGCGCACAAAAACGTCGTCACAACCAGCTCAAACCCTAAACGGGCCACGAAAACGAGACCGTTGCCGTTCTTCTCACTCATCACACACCCGCGCCTTGCCGTCCGGGGAACCGGAAATCGCCGAAGAGGGAAAATCGGAGAAGATCGGGGTAAAATGGGCCTTCGGTCGGCTTCCGACAACGAAACCCGATGATATTGACCCCCGTATGCAGGTTGTTTTTCAAAAAACTCTCCCATTAGAGCAGATTGAACGCTTGATTGCAAGGTCGCGCGCCCTGAACGCCGTAAGGGGGGAGCGCTTGACGGTCGCGGACGGGTTTCCTACACTGGGCCATGATCCTTCGCCGGCTGCTCGAGATAATCTACGGGTTCGTCCTCGTCTTCCTGACCGGGGGAACCCTGATCTTCACCCTTTTCGTCACCCCCGTCCTCTTCCACTCCCTGGGGAAGGAAAAGGCCGGACCGATCGTAGGTGTCCTTTTCCCGCCCTATTTCCATCTCCTGTTCACCTTCTCGGTCGTGGCCCTGGTTTTTCGGGCGGGCCTGCTCGCGCTCAAACCCATGGAAGGGCGAAAAACCCTGGTGGTCTGGTCAGGGATATCGGTCGCTACCGGTTACCTGGCTCTTTCGCTGGGTCCACGGGCGATGGCGGCCCGGGACGCCTGGCTCGCACAACCGTCGGACCCGTCTCTCAAGGCCGCCTTCGACCTTTTCCACCAGAAGTCGGTCCTGATCAACGGATTTGTTCTTGCCGGCTACCTGGCCCTGACCCTTCTTCTCCTATCCGGCCTCCGGTCCATGCCCGCAGAAAATCCCCCAACCCGGCCACCGTCTGGAACAGCCAGTCCGGAGTAAACGATTCCTTTTCCAGGGGATCCCCAAACCCCCATGTGACTCCCACAGTCCGTATTCCAGCCTTTCTGCCGGCCTCCATATCGATCACGCTGTCCCCCACCAAAATGGCATTCTCCGGAGGAACTCCAAACCGCATCAGCATCTGGAAGACCGGAAAAGGGTCTGGCTTCCTCTGGGAATAGGTGTCTCCCCCGACGATTTCGGCAAAGAAGGAGCGGACGTTCAGGGCTTCGACAAGGCTCCGGCAGAGATCCTCTCGCTTGTTTGACAGAACAACATGGGTCGCCGGAACCGACTCCAGAATCTCCAGGATGCCGGGGAAGAATCGCGTATGATCCGCGATATGCTGCCGGTAATGGTCGAGGAAAAGTTCGATCGCCAGCTCCCGTTCATGTTTCCCGGCTTCGGGGGGAAGGGCCGCATTGACGAGAAAACGAACCCCGTTTCCGACCATCCGGGAAAAATGGTTCTCGTCCACGGGGGGGAAGCCAAGTTCCTTCACCGCATGATTGGTCGCAGTCACAAGGTCCCCTCTCGAATCCACCAGCGTTCCGTCCAGATCCCAGAGAACAAGCCGGGACGCCCGGTCCTTCTTTTGATTCACGCAACCCCCCCGTTTCGTTCGGGATCCCGGATACGGTCCCCCAGAAGATTAAAAATGATGACGATGGCCACGATCATCGCTCCCGAAAGAAGGAGCCATGGAGCCGCTTCCATCGCCGGGAGCGACTGAGACTCCGCAAGGATGTTCCCGAGGCTCGGATGGGGTTCGGAAACCCCGAGCCCAAGGAACGAAAGACCGGCCTCGCCCACGATGAATCCGGGAATCGCGAGCGTCAGCGCCACGACAAGGTACGGAGCCATATTCGGAAGTATGTGGCGAACCCAGATTCCCACCGGGGAAACGCCCGTCGCGCGGGCGGCCAGGACAAACTCCTCTTCCCGGAGCGAGCGGGTAATGCCCCGGACGACCCGGGCGAGGCCCGCCCATCCCACGAACGCGAGGGCTCCCGTGACGATCAGGGTGACTTCGACCGCCGACAGTCCCGGAGGGAAGATCGCCCTGAACCCCATAAGAAGGTAAAGGGAGGGCACCGCCATGAACACCTCTCCGACCCTCATGACGACCTGATCGGCCCACCCGCCGGTGTACCCCGCGAAAAGCCCGGCACCGATCCCCACCAGGAACGAAATCGTGACGGCCGACAGGGACAGAAGGAAAGAGAACCGAACGCCGTAGAGGATCCGCGAAAAGAGATCCCTCCCGAAGAGGTCGAGACCCAGGAGGGCCAACCGCCCGGGAGAATCGGCACAGAAGAGGTGCCGGTCCCAGCGGACGATCCCCATCCACCGGTAGCGCTCCCCGCGGCACAGGAATCGGACAGGGACCCATTTCCCCGGGACCCTGACGAACCTGTGAAAAATCGGATCGGTCAACGCCATCACCGGTACGGAAAGCCGGCCGTCATGGAACGAAGGCAGGACGGGAGGCATGTAGGACAGATCGAACCGGACGCTGTCGTACCGGTACGGAGAGAGAAACTCGGCGAAAATCCCCGCCACGAAAAGAGCCGCCAAGAGGACGAAAACACCTCCTGCCTGCCGAACGAACGCCTTGAGCCTCCTCATGACTCGCGCTCCCGGACACGGGGATCCAGGAAAAAGAGCGCGATGTCCGACACGATGTTTCCCAGGAGAAGAAGGACGGCCCCGGTCAGTATTCCACCCATCACCAGGTAGAGATCCTCTGTCATAACCGCGTGAAGCATAAGCCTGCCCATTCCCGGCCAGGCGTAAATCATCTCGACGAAGGCCGCCCCCGAAAGCAGGCCCCCAAGCTCCAAGCCGAACAGGGTGACCAGGGGATTCAGGGCGTTCCGGAAAAGGTACCGGAGGCGGAGCAGCCGGGGTGAGAGCCCTCGTCCCCGGGCGGCCAGATAGTAGGGTTGATCGCGAACCTCGAGAACCGCTGAGCGCATCAACCGGTACAGGACTCCGAAGCTTCCGAGAGCCAGCGTCATGGCCGGAAGGGCTAGATGGTGACCCATATCCAGGATCCGCTCCCACCCTGGCTCCGACGTCCAGTCCGGCCTGTGCGCCCCGCCGATGGGAAACCAGCCGGTGCGGCCCGCGAGCAAGACCCCCAGAAGCGACAGGAAAAACGACGGGACGGAAATGGACAGGTAGGAAAATCCGGTCAGGCTCCGGTCGAGGATCCCGTTGGGTCTTCCGGCCCCGTAGACGGCGAGAGGAAGGGCCAGCCCCCATGAAATCAGGATCGAGGTGAACGTCAGGAGAAGCGTGAGGGGTATCCGGGACAGGAGAAGGTCGGTGACCGGCAGGTGGTAGGAGAACGAATACCCGAGATCCCCATTAAAGAGCGCCTCGATCCACCGGACGAACTGCATGTAGAACGGCGTGTCGAGGCCGTATATGGTCTTGAGGCGGTGGATGACCTCCGGGGACACCTGGGGGTTCAGTGCCATCTGGGACAGGAAGTCCCCCGGAGCCATGGCGATCAGGGCGAACGAGAGGAAGAGAATCCCCCCGAGCACCACGAAAAGGTGAACGACTCTCCTGAGAACATTCCGTATCATGCCGGTGTGAGGACTCCCCTCTGGTACACCTGGGTGATGTGGGGAACGACCCCGCCCAAGGGCGTCGGATGGATGCCGCCCAAGGTCATCCGGACCGCGCTGATCTGGTCGGGAGTGACCAGGTCCACGATCGGAAGTTCCCTGTGTGCGATTTCCTGCCACCGGTCGTACAGTTTTTTCCGCTGGACCGGGTCCATCGTCGTCGCCCCCCGGTCGAACAGGGTGTCGATCTCGGCTTCCCAGGGCTGGTCCGGCTTCCTCTCCCGCGGGTTCCACAGGTGGAGGAACCCCGAGGATTGCCATACCGAGGAATCCCCGTGCGGATCGATGACGCCGGTCAGGCCGAAGAGGAGCATTTCCCAGCGATAGCTCGTCGTGACAAGGGTCGCCAGCATGTTGAACTGGAGAGGGACGATCCGGATCTTGATGCCCACGTCCTTCAGGTTCGCCTGGAGAATCTGGGCCATCTGGATCCGTTCGGGGCTCTCGGTGTTCGTCAAAAGAACCACGATCACGCGGTGGCCCTCCGAATCGAAAAGGCGGTTCCCCCGATAAACGAATCCGCCTTCGACGAGGAGCTCCTTCGCGTGCGCGGGGTCATGCCGGTAGGGGACAAGGCGGTCGTCGAAGAAGGCCTTCACCGCCTTGGGGACCGGCCCCGGAATCGGTTCGCCCATCCCGTTCAGGACGATGTTCACGAGAGCGGTGCGGTCGATCGACCAGGCCACGGCTTCCCGGAATCGACGGTTCCGGAACCACCGGATCTTGTACGCGTCGATCGGGGCCTTGGGGTTTTCGTTGAACGTCACGAACGATTCGGAAAGGGAGGGTCCCCTTACGAGGAGCCGGAACCGGGCCCTCTCTTCCGACGGTTTCAGGACCGCCATTTGCTGTGGAGAGACTCCGTAAAGATCGGTTTTCCCCGAAAGGAACCGGATCAGGGAACTCGTTTCGTTCGGGATGATCCTGAGAACGATCCGGGACAGACAGGGAAGACGACACCCAGGAGGCGCCAAGAGTCCGTCCGGTGGGGTGTAGCGGCCATTCCTCCGAAGAAATACGTATTGTCCCGGAACATATTTCTCGAGGACGAACGGCCCCGATCCCACGACACGGTCCGGACGTTCACGGACCGACCACGCACGGTTGAATTGCCCGGCTCCGACGACGGGTGCGAGGATATGGCGGGGAAGGATCTCGACACCGAGTTCTTCCAGGAGGGGTGCGAACGGCTTCGGCGTCTCGAACGCCACCGTCTCCCGGTCGACCAGGGTCACCGTGAACGGTTTCCCGTCCACGAGGAGGACCGAACGAGCCGGAGTCGCGATCTTCGGGTTGTAGTAGACATTCCGGAAGGAGAAAACCACGTCCCGGGCATCCAGGGGATGGCCGTCGGACCAGGTCAGGCCGGGGATCAGGTGGAAGACGACTTTGCGGCCCCCTTCGGTGATCTCCCATCGGCGCGCCAGGTCCGGCTTCACCGATCCGTCCTTCGGAGAGACCCGGGTCAGTCCTCGGAAAAGGTATCCCAGGATCTGGGTGCTGGTCGTCTCGGACGCCAGGGCGGGATTGAACGTCTTCGGGTCGGACACCACGTCCAGCACCAGCCTGCCCCCGGAAATCGCCGCGCGGGGAACCACTTTCCAGCGGTCCGCGCGGGAACCGGTGCAGCCTCCGGAAACGGCCCCGGCCAGAACGGCCAGGAGTGCCAGAACGATCGCCGGACCGGACCGACGTTCCCTCACGGGGACTTGGTATTGGGTGGCGCCGGAGGCGCAGCGGACGGCAAGGCCTTAAGCGGGGTATTCAGGAGAAGCGAGGGTCCGACCGGGTTCTGCCGGATGAGCGAAAGGGCAAGGGACGTCACCATGAAGAGCGTCGCCAGGACCACCGTCACCTTGGCAAGGAAAGAGGAGGCGCCCCGGGCCCCGAACATGGACGAACTCGACCCTCCGATCATGACGCCGGTCTCCGCCCCTTTTCCCGACTGGAGAAGGACCGCAGCCACGATCAAGATGCAGGCCATAACATGGACAATCGTAATAAGAACCGTCATTTTACATGAACTCCTTCCCGCACGGGCCGGTTCAGTTGCCGAACCAAGTCCGCCGAATGCAATAACGCGTGGGGATCGAGCCAGGCGCTCCCCACAAGAAATCCCGAAAGGTCCCCAAGGGAGGACAGGCTCCGGATGTTGTCCGAACTGACCGAGCCGCCGTACAGGAACGCGGGCGGGTCGGGCCAGGAAAACTCTTCCGAAACGTATTTCGCCACTTCATGAATGTCGGCCGGGGTGGCGTTTTGACCGGAGCCGATGGCCCAGACGGGTTCGTAGGCCAGATAGAAGGGGGACGTGATTCCCCTTTCGCGGGCTTTTTTGACGCCCTTGAAAACCGGTTCGATCTGGCTTTTGACGACCGAAAAGGTCTTTCCCCTTTTCCGTTGGCTCCCGGATTCCCCGAAGCAAACGATCGGTACCATATCGGCCGAGAGCGAGAGATCGGTCTTGATGACCACGTTCTCGTCGGTCTCGTGGAAGAACCGGCGCCTCTCCGAATGGCCGATCACCACCCCCTTCACACCGATATCCAGGAGGTTCGGCATGCCGACCTCGCCCGTAAACGCGCCCGAAGTCCGTGTCGAAACGTCCTGGGCCAGGACAATGATCGGCAAATCCCGGTTCTGGATCCCCAGGACGACATGGTCGAGGTACACATGGGAGGGCGCGATGCCGATCCGGATGCGGGACCCGTCGAGAGTGCCCCAGATCGACGATTCGGAGAGGACGTCCAAGTACTCGTCGATCAACGCCCGGGTCATGTTCATTTTCCAGTTGGCGACGAGGAACATCGGCCTCTCCGGTTAGGGGTCAGTGGTCCCGGTCCGGCAGAACCGAGAGTCCGGGAAGTTCCTTGCCTTCCAGAAGTTCGAGGGCGGCTCCTCCGCCGGTCGATATAAACGTCATGTTGTCCGCTTCGCCGGCCCGATAGACGGCAAGGGAAGTATCCCCTCCCCCGACGATCGTCTGGGCGTAGGAGTTGGCCACCGCATGCGCCATTGCGAAGGTCCCGCGCGAAAAGGCGTCGATCTCGAACACTCCCATCGGTCCGTTCCAGAGGATGGTCTTGGCGTTTTCGAGAACTTCGGCGAAAAGCCGGACCGACGCGGGACCGATGTCGAGACCGACCCAGCCCTTGGGTATTTCCTGATAGGGAACGATCTTTGTCGGAGCTCCCGGATCGAGGCTTTCGGCCACGACGCAGTCCACCGGAAGGTAGAGGTTGAACCCGACCTTGCGGGATTTTTCCAGCATCTCGATGGGGATATGGAGCAGGTTTTCCTCCACGAGGGATTTCCCGATCTCGAGCCCCATGGCCTTGTAGAAGGTGAACGCCATCCCCCCGCCGATGATCATCTTGTCGACCCGTTCCTGGAGGTTCGCGATGACGCCCAGCTTTCCGGAAACCTTGCCCCCGCCCAGGACCGCCACGAACGGGCGGGTCGGGTTCGAGACCGCTCCCTGGAGGTATGTGACCTCCTTTTTCATGAGGAACCCGATCGCCGACTCCTTGACCAGCGGGGGTATGCCTACAACGGAAGCATGGGCCCTGTGGGCCGTCCCGAAGGCATCGTTGATATAGACATCGCAGAGACGGGCCAGTTGGGCCGAAAACGCCGGATCGTTCTTTTCTTCCCCCGGAGCGAAGCGGAGGTTCTCGAGAAGCATGACGTCGCCGGCTTCCATCTTCGCAAGATCCCGGTCGACCGCCGTTCCAACAGTCTCCCCGGGAAACAGGATGTCTTTTCGGAGGAGCCGTGAGAGCCGCTTTGCCACGGGAGCCATACTGAATTTCGGGTCCACCTTGCCATCCGGACGACCCAGGTGGGACCCAACGATAATTCTTGCTCCTTCGTCGATCAGGTAATTGATCGTCGACAGGGAAAGCCGGATCCGACGGTCGTCGGTGATGTGGAGATCGTTGTCGAGCGGGACGTTGAAATCCGCCCTCAGGAAAACGCGTTTCCCGTGTACGTCGATCTCGTCGACGCACATCTTTCCAGGGATCATAGTCTCTCCGCGATGTAGTAGACCAGGTCACGCACCCTGCAGGAGTAGCCCCATTCGTTGTCGTACCACGACAGGACCTTGACCAGTCGACGGTCCATGACCCGCGTGGACGGGCCGTCCACGATGCTCGAGTGGGCGTTCCCCCTAAAATCCGCCGAGACAAGGGGGAGGTCGGTGTACTGAAGGATCCCTTTCATGGGGCCTTCCGCCGCCGACCGGAACAGCTGGTTCACCTCGTCCACCGTGACGTCCCGCCCGACGATCACCGTCAGGTCGTTCAGGGACACGTCGGGTGTCGGAACCCGGATCGACATGCCATCGAGCCGGCCCTTGAGCTCAGGAAGGACGAGTCCGATCGCCTTGGCCGCGCCGGTCGTCGTCGGGATCATGGAAAGGGCTGCGGCACGGGCCCGCCTCAGGTCCTTGTGGGGCAGGTCGAGGAGCTTCTGGTCGTTGGTGTAGGAATGGACCGTCGTCATGAACCCCTTCTCGACGCCCAAGGCATCGGATAGAACCTTGACCGTCGGCGCCAGGCAGTTGGTGGTGCAGGAGGCGTTGCTCACGATGTGGTGCGTTCCCGGATCGTACACCCGTTCGTTCACCCCCAGGACGACCGTGCAGTCCGCATCACCGGCGGGCGCGGAAATGATCACTTTCCGCGCGCCGCCCTTCAGGTGGAGGGAGGCCTTGTCGCGGCTTTCGAACCGTCCGGTGCTTTCAACCACGATGTCCACCCCGACCTCTCCCCAAGGGATCCGGCCCGGATCCGACTCCCTGAACACCCGGACGGAACGCCCGCCGACCAACAGGTTGTCCCCCAAATGAGAGATCTCTTCGGGGCGCGTCCCGTGGACCGAGTCATATTTCAGGAGATGGGCCAAGTGCGTTGCATCCGTAAGATCGTTGACAGCCACGATTTCCACCGGAACCTTGCGGAGCGAGCCGGAAGCGGCCTCCTCGATGAAGGCCCGGGCGACAAGGCGTCCGATGCGTCCGAAACCGTTGATTCCGATCTTGATTGCCATTTCCCGTTCCTTTCCCGTTCTCCCGTTCCCCCGAAAGCCGGAACGGGCTTTTCAACCCATTATGATTTCTTTCGATTCCCTCTTTCAAGAATACCTCATGCCCTCCTGGCGATTATTGTGTGCCCGGGATGTTGTAGAAATCGGTGTCCGGGACCTTCGGCTGGGACACTTCGAGGACAGGCAGCTCTCCTTTCTTGAAAATTTCCACGGAAAAACTGGAACTGTCCATGGGCGTCCTGAGACCGGTCTTCGGATCGACCCGGACCTCCACTACATCGTCGGGAATCGCGAACGGCGTGTCCGGCAGAAGGGGAAGCGCCTGCTTCATGATATCGATCCAGACCGGAAGGGCCGCATGGGCGCCGAATTCTCCCCGTCCCATCGAGCGGTGGTCGTCCATGCCGACATACACCCCGACGGCAAAGTTCGGAGAAAATCCGATGAACCAGGCATCCCGAAAATCGTTGGTGGTGCCGGTTTTCCCGGCCAGGAGCCGGGGAAGGGCCAATGCGTCCCGGCCTGTGCCTTCCTTGATGACACTCTGGAGCATCGAGGTCAAGAGATAGCTGTATGCGCTGTCGTAGACCTTCACAGGAGCGGGTACATGCTCGTAGACCGTCGTCTTCTGGAAATTCAGGACCCGGGTGAGGGCATGCACGGGATTCCGGATTCCCTGGTTCGCCACGACCGAATAGGCGGACGTGAGGTCCAAAGGCCGGACCCCCGACGAACCGAGGGCCAGGGACAGGTCGTGGTTGAGCGGCGTCGAAATTCCCAGTCTCCGGGCCAGGTTGATGACCGGCCCGATGCCGATCGAACGGACCATCCGGATCGTGGCCAGGTTGATCGATTGGGCCAGCGCCGTCCGCATCGGGACCGGCCCCAGGAACTTTCTCTCATAATCCTTGGGACGCCAGACTTTCCGATGGATGGAATCATAAAAGACCAGAGGCTCGTCCTCGAGAATCGTGGCCGGGGCGTACCCGTGCTCGAGTGCGGCCCCGTAGTCGATCATCTTGAACGAAGAGCCCGGCTGGCGAATCGCCTGGAACGCCCGGTTGAACTTGCTCCTCCTGAAACTGTAACCTCCGACCATCGCAAGGATCCCGCCCGTCTGCGGGTTGATTGCAACCACGCACCCCTGAATCAGGGGAACCTGGTCCAGGGAACCCTCAAGACCGAAACCCTTCCCCATTTTCCGGAACGCGACCAGATGGGACATCACGACATCCCCCGGTTTCAGGATCGACTGGGGGGAAAACGCGTCCAGGACCGTTGCGTCACGGTCGAAATCCGGACCGTGAAGAACTTTTTTGGCCCAGGTCATTCTGGAGGCCGGGATGTAACCGGGCACGCCTTCCCATGTGAAGAACGCCCCGTCCGTCTTGACGCGGGTGATCGTCACCTCGACCCGGCGTCCGAGGATCGAAGAGCTTCGATCGAGGGGTCCCAGCGGATGAGTCTTACGGGAAGCATCTCTGAGATCCCGCAGCTTGACCTTTCTCAGAGGCCCCCGGAACCCCTTCCGGCGGTCGATTTCCCTGAGGCCGTTCCTCAGGGACTTCAAGGCGATCAGCTGGACCCGCGAATCCAAAGTGGTGAAGATCCTCAAACCCCCGCCGTAAAGCTGGTCCGGGGTCATGATCTTCTCGAGCCTTTGCCTCACATACTCGAGAAAATAGGCGTTGGGGTTCGATGAACGGGTCCTCCGGCGGAACACCAGATTCTCGGAGTAAGCTTTCTTCACTTCTTCAGCGGAAATGAACCCGGTCGTCTCCATCCTTTTCAGGACGACAAGCTGGCGCTTTTTGCTCGCCTGGGGGTGGAGGTAGGGAGAAAATTCGATGGGGGACCGGATCAGTCCGGCGATGAGGGCCGCTTCGGGTACGGCGAGATCCCGGACATCCTTCCCGAAGTATTCCTTCGCGGCCGCCTGGACCCCGTACGCCCCTTCCCCGAAATAAATCTGGTTCAGGTAGAGTTCGAGGATCTCGTCCTTCGTCAGAACGCGCTCTATCCTGTAGGACAGGATGGCTTCCCGAAGTTTTCTGATGAGGTTCTTCTTATGGTTCAGGAAGATGTTCCGGGCCAACTGCTGCGTGATCGTGCTGGCCCCTTCGCGAAGATACCCGGCCAAGGCGTCCGAAATGGCAGCCCGGATGATGGAACCGTAGGCCAGTGCCCCGTGCTTGTAGAAATTGGCGTCCTCGACCGACAGGACCGAATGGACGATCAGGGGGGGCATTTTGCTCAAGGGGATGTATTCGCGTTTTTCCCGGTAGAAACTCCCGATAACCCGACCGTTCCGGTCGTAAATCACCGATGTCGTCACCGGCATGAAGGTCTTGAGGAACGCCACCGACGGCACGCCGCGGATCACCCGCTGCATGAACAGGTATCCCCAGACCCCGGCGGCGGACAGGACGACGAGCACGAACAGGAGTGTGAACCAGAGTGTCTTGCTACGGGTTTTCACGATTTGCGGTTCCGGGAAGGTTCCGTTTTAGGAGAATTTCGGGAAAACATGACAAAAAGGGCGGAATATCCTTTTCATTCAAGATATCCCGCCCCTCGACTCGGCATACATCGTTCCTCCGGACCTGAAGGGAGGCCGTTTTCGGGTTCCCGGCCACCGGTACCGGTTCGGAATGAAAGCGTCGGTTTTCGAACCTACTTTTCGAATGTCTTCACGATCATCGTCGACGCCACGAAAACAAATCCCACGATCAGGACGAAGATCACAAAAAGGGTCGTACCCTTGCTGAAGTCTTCCTTGGGAACATACGTTCCGAATTTGTAAGCCGCAAGCATACCTTCAACCATGTCTCGCCAACCTCCTTGAAAGACACCCGTGAAACGCACACGCTCCGGTGTTTACCGGATAAGAGATTAAGATAAAGGCATCGGGGGCGCATGCCCCCGGTTGCCAAATAGTCCCACACCGTCCAACGAAAATCAAGGGAGCTCTCCCGATCCGGGTCACCGGACGCCCCGAACGTCTCCGTCGTACTCGATGAACCGTTTCAGTGTATAGAGAGCCTCGAACGGCACACCCGCCTTTTCAAAAAGGGAACGGCCGCCTTCCTCCCGGTCCACCAGGGCCACGACTTTAAGGACGTGGTGCCCCGACGCACGGCAGGCTTCGACCGCTTTCATGCCGGAAGCGCCGGTGGTGACGACGTCCTCCACGACGACCAGCCGGGATTCCGGGGCCAGATCCCCTTCGATGGGATTCTTCGTCCCGTGCCCCTTGGCTTCCTTCCGGACCACGAACGAGGGGATTGGCTGCCGGTAAAGGCCGCTCACGAGGGACACCGCGACACTGATGGGATCCGCGCCCAGGGTGAGGCCGCCGACCCCTTCCGGGGCCAGGGGAAACACGAGGTTGAAGAGAAGGTCCCCGATCAGGAACTGGGCTCTTGGATGTCCGAAGGTCGTTTTCTTGCAATCGAGATAGACCGGGCTCGTCTTTCCGGAGGAAAGGAGAAACGGATTTTCGGGTCGGTAGAGAAAAGACCGCTCGTACAAAAACCGGAAGAGCTCCTCCCGTTCTTCGTTCAAGGTGCGGGCCCGATGTTCCGGGGAAGAGAACTGGCAGGTTATTCGAAGGTCTGGCACGATCGGGGGATTCTCACCGTATTATTGGATATGAAACGCATTGTTTCAAAGGGAGAAGATGGTGCCGAAGGCGGGACTTGAACCCGCACGGGTTTCCCCACACGCCCCTCAAACGTGCGTGTCTACCATTCCACCACTTCGGCACATGCCCGAATTTAAGAGGGTAACCAAGGGGGCTGATTCTAGCAAAAAGGATCCCTCTTTGCCAAATGGTCCGAACCGGGCCCCTCTTACTTTCCCGAGCCCCGGGCCGCCAGGGAGAGAAGGAAGTACCCGAGATAGAAGGTGCAAACCCCGAGGATGAAAAGTTTCAAAAGAAACATCATCGTCATGTCCTTGAAAAAGAACAGGACGATATCGGCAAAGGTCAGCGCCAGTCCCAGCGCCTGGATCGATCGTGCGATAAAGTACATGCCTAGGCGTTCTCCCGGTGTTCGAGGTTCCTTCGGACAGCGTCGGCCAGATCCCTTCCGCAAAGGGCGCCATAGGCTTCGAGCCGCGCTTCGCGATCACGTGTCCCCATAGCCCATGCGACACTGAAAGAGGCGAGGAGCTCGGAGACCTCTCCCGGACCTTTTCCCTGCTTTCGCAAGGTCTCTCTCAAAGCGATGTGCTCTTCCAGAAAATCGGGAATCCCCCGGCCGTTCAAAAGCTCTTCCAGGGTTTTTCCGACATCCCGGACCAGGACCGGATCGCCCTGTTCCGATCCGACCGCCACCGTCAGGGGACCGGCTGAAACTGAAAACGGGAGGAAAATCGGATGGCCCCGGGAGAATGTCGCCGAATTGACGAACCCCCGGGTACGGCCGACCACACGATCATTCACGCCCGTCGAATCGGTCAGGGCGAAAACAAGGATGAAGCCGGACTCGTCTCCTTCGACATATCTCCTGGGGATCCAGCGGATCCGCCCTTCCCGGGCATGTTCCCAAAGCCCGGGATGAAGCTCCGGGGACACGACGGTGACTGCGGCTCCCGATGCGAGAAGGGCCGGCATCTTCCGTGCCGCGACTTGTCCCCCTCCGACGACCAGAACAGGACGCTCCTCGAGATCGAGAAAAACCGGATACCGTCCCACCGCGCTCCTTTACAGGTAGCCCTGGCGTTTCCAGTATGCGAGCAGGGTGCGGGAACGGCCGGCATATTTCGATTTCGGAAACTGCTGAATCAGCTGATCCAGGAGATGGGCCGCCCTCTTGCGGTCCTTCAGGTGAAACTTCGACAGGGCGTAATAGAACTGGGCCTTGTCGTAGATCCGCGAATCCGGGTATTTGAGCAGGATGATCTGGAAGCGGTTGGCCGACGCCTTGTACCGTTTCGTCCGGAAATAGTAGTTCCCGACATAGAAATGAACCTTGGAAAGGGTATTGCGGCATTCTGCCACTTTCTTCTCGGCCTTTTCCACGTATTCCGACTGGGGATACTCGTCGATGACCTTCTGGAAATCCGACAAGGACTTCCTGAGATTGGTGGGGTCGCGGTCGGGGGAAAGGATCTGGTAGTAATCGCACATTCCCATACGGTACTGGGCGAATGCGGCGAGCGGGTGCGTCGGGTGAAGTTCGAGGAACCTCTTGTATTCGCCCCGGGCCTCGATGAAATCCCCCTTGAAGTAAAAGCGGGAGGCTTCGTCCAGGAGCGCGGACGTCCCGAAGGCTCGAGTGCGGAAACTGTGGGTGTGGGTATCCTTCGGATGAGAGTTTTCCCAGCCGACCAGGCGGGCCAGGGAACCCCCGAAGGACGAGCAGGCCGACAGCGACAACGCTCCGGGGAAAACCAGAAGGAGAAAGAGAACCGCACGGGGCCAAAGGGGCTTCATCCGGATCGTGCCGGCGCGGCAATCGGTTTTCATGCTAAAATTTCCGGGTTCGAAGCTCATCTACAATCGATGCCATTTTTGGGCCTCCCATGTCAACTGAAGATACCCTCATGCGTCCGGTCTATCTGACCGGAATCGGCTGGGACCGAGACCTTCCCCTTCATCCGACCGCCGTGACAGGCGGGAAGGCCCGTTCCCCCGAAGCGGTCGAAGCCCTCACCGGAATCCTGACCCGTTCCCGGGCCGGAGAAAAGGATCCCGGATCCATGGCGGAGTCCGCGTTCCGGGACCTCGCCGGGAGCGACCCGGATATCTCAGGCGAGATCGACTTCCTCCTCGTCAACTCCACCACGCCGATTCTTTTGATGCCGTCGACCGCGGCTTTGCTGGCAGGGTCCCTGTTCGGGGACAGGAAGGTCCCGGCCCTGGACGTCGGGGGGTCCTGCACCGGATTCCTGGTCGCGCTCAAGACAGCAGCGGCCTTGATCGGCAGCGGCGGGTTCCACCGGATCCTGATCGTGTCCCTCGAGAAAAAATCGGTCCAGCTCTGTCCCGAACACGCGCCCGAAACCGAACTCCTCTTCGGCGACATGGCCACTGCGGCACTCGTCTCCGACTGTCCAGTCCCGGTTTCGGGCTGGCCGGCGTTCGCGATAAAAGCCATCCGTGTCGGTTGCCGGGGAGATCTGGCCCCGCTCATTTACCGGGAGACGGATCCGTGCGACGGACGGCCGATTCTCCGCATGAACGGCAACCGGGTCTTCCGGGAGGCGGTCGCTCTCCTTTCTCGCGAGATCCCCGAGTTTCTGGCCCGGCAGGGACGAACGACGAAAGACCTTGGCGCCGCCGTCTTCCACCAGGCCAACGGCCGTCTCATCTCCCGCCTGTCCAGACGCCTGGGGCTTCCCGAAGAACGGGTGCCCCTCACCCTCACCCGTTACGGGAACACCTCGTCGGCCAGCCTCCCGCTGACGCTCGGGAGGGTCCTGTCGGGACTCGAGCCGGTTTCCGACCCAAAAATGCCCTGCCTCCTGGCCGCGATCGGCGGGGGAATCACTTACGGGATGGCTCTCCTCGATACCGAGTGACGTCCGTTACGTTAAGGGAACGCGTCCATCAATGCTTGAAGCCGCGTCACCGTCCGCCAGTTTCTCATCGTTCCGACCGTTTCGAGCGTCGCGTCGAAATACGCGTTGGTCAATTTCGTCCGGGCCACCCCGTTGGGAAGCCGCAAATAGACTTCCTGACCGATAACGGAGAATGTGTCGGGAAGGCTTCGGCGGTCGTCGAGGTTTGGGACCCGGTCCGCCGAGGGAAGGTCCGACAAAAAAAGCACGTGAAGGGTATCCTCGTCGGCGCCCTCTTCGGCGAAGGGATTTTGGGAAATCGCACGATCGAGTTGCTCTTTGTTCCTCAGGACGACGGGGACAGGGAATCCGAAGCGCTTTTCGATTTGGACCTCGATACGTCCGTTCGAGGGGACGGGTGTTCCGGGGGCCGCCGTAAAAATAACATTTCCGCTCTGGATATATGTTTCAACGCGATCGAACCCGGAATCGGCGAACACCCGGGCCAGATCCCTCATCGGAACCTTCCTCTTTCCCCCGACATTGATACCCCGGAGAAGCGCAAGCCACGTGATCGGACCGGCACGGAGTCCCACGGTTTCCCCCTTCCGTATTTGTCTATCCTTCGGATCCGCCGTCCTCGACGGAAACCTGCCACTGTTTCAGTTTTCGGTAAAGGGAGGTCCGGTCGACTTTCAGGATTTCGGAGGCCCGTGTCATGTTTCCTCCGCACTGCTTCAGAGTCTCCTGGATATAGTCCCGCTCGAAAGCTTCGCGGGCTTCCTTGAGAGGAGAAGGGTCCTCTCCGTGGCCTGGGTCAACCGATCGGGGTTTCGATGGGCTTCCGAGGACTGAACGGATGTCGGATGCGCTGACCGTCGCGTCCGGACTCATGATGAGGAGGCGCTCCACGAGGTTCCTGAGTTCGCGGACATTGCCCGGCCATTTGTACCCGAACAGGATCTCCATCGCCTCGGCGGTGAAGGTCTTCGGCTTGAGACCATCATGGGTAGCCAGTTCCTCGGTGAAGTGGTCCATAAGAAGAGGGATGTCGGAGATCCGATCCCTCAAGGGGGGGACCATGATGGGGATGACGTTCAGCCGGTAGAAAAGGTCGTCCCGAAATTCCTTCTTACGAATCAGTCCCGTAAGATCCTTGTTGGAAGCCGCTATCACCCTTACGTCGACGGAGATGTCCTTGGTACCTCCCACTCTCTGAAGCTTCTTTTCCTGGAGGACCCTCAACACTTTCGCTTGGGTCGGGAGGCTCATGTCGGCGATCTCGTCCAAGAAGAGGGTCCCGCCCGACGCCAGTTCGAACTTCCCCTTCTTCTGTGCCGTGGCTCCGGTGAACGCCCCTTTTTCGTAGCCGAACAGTTCGCTTTCGATCAGGTTCTCCGGAATCGCGGCGCAGTTCACATCCACGAAGGCCCGGACATGCCTCGGAGAGAGACGGTGGATCTCCCGGGCCACCAACTCCTTTCCCGTGCCGTTCTCGCCCTGGATAAGAACCCACCCGTTCGTAGGCCCCGCCTTCCGGATCGCATCGAGCAGGGACTGGACCGGGAGCGAACCTCCGACGATCCGGTAGTTTCTCTCAACGATCTTCCGGAGCGACTGATTTTCCTCCTCGAGGTCGCGCTGCCTGAGCGCGTGCCGGATGGTGATCAGGAGCTTGTCGATCGAAAACGGTTTTTCCACGTAGTCGAACGCCCCGGACTTGATCGCCCTGACAGCGGTCTCAATCGTTCCGTGCCCGCTCATGACGATCACGGGAACATCCGGGAAGCGTTCTTCCAGGGTGCGCATCAGTTCCAGTCCGTCGTCCGTACCCAGCCAGACATCGAGGAACACCACGTCCGGGAGATCCTCCTCCATCCGCCGGAGTCCCGACTGGGAGGACGATGCCGTTACAACCCGGAATCCCTCGTCGGCCAGGACCTCTCCCAGGGTTTTCAATATGTTGGGTTCGTCGTCGATCACGAGGACGGTCTCGCGGCTCATGCCCGCGTCGCTCCTTTCCAGGACGGCTGGGAGGGTGTCGCTTTATCCGGGGCCTCGGTCAGGAAGGAGAGGGTGAACATCGTCCCTCCCGAGGAAGGGGTCGAAAGGACGATCGTGGCCCCGTGCTCTTCCAGAATCCGGTGGACGATGGCAAGCCCAAGGCCCATGCCGTGCTTTTTCGTCGAAAAATAGGGGAGGAATATCTTGTCGGCGTTTTCGGGCGGGATCCCCGGGCCATTGTCCCCGAACTGGACCAGGACCCGGTCTTTCACCGGGGAGAGCCGGGCGGAAACAGTGATCGTTCCGGACTGGTTCATGGCCCCGACCGCGTTGTCGAACAGGTTGACGAAGACCCTTCGTATCCCGTTCCGGTCGAGGGGAATCTCCGGGAGGTTCGGCTCCAGGTCCAAAAGGACCTGGATATCCTTGTGGGCCGAGCGATAGAGACCCGCGACGTCCGTGAGGATGGGAGCCAGGGGCGAGGGGACCGGATGATTTCCCGGAACGCGGGCGAACGTGGAGAACTCGTCGACCAGATGCTTCATCCCCTGGACTTCGTCGACGATGGTCTGTATGGCAGTTTCGAACACCTGCGGGAAATCGGGGGACCGGTCGAGGAACTTCCTCTTGAGGCGCTGGGCCGAGAGCTGGATCGGGGTCAGCGGATTCTTGATCTCGTGGGCGATCCTTTGTGCCACTTCCCGCCAGGTCTGGGCTTTCTGGGCCGTAAGAAGCGCCGTGATGTCGTCAAAGACGACGACGAACCCCCCTTGTCCGTCTTCCGTGCCGTCCCCCAGTCGATTGGCCCGAACGCGGAAGGTTTTCGCACTGCCCGGCGGAAACTCGAGCGAGACCTCCTCTTCGGCCTCGCCCACGGGGGTTTCCCGGATTTTCGCGATGAGGCCGGAAAACGCGGCGAATGCCGGATGCGGGACATCGGCCGGTCTCTTTCCGACGACATTCATCCTGGGAAGACCCAGAATCTCCTCCGCCGAATGGTTGACGGTTGAGATCACGTCGTTCCCGTCCAGCGAAAGCACTCCCGTCCCGATATGTTCCAGGATCGTTTCCGTGTACTCCCTGCGCCTGTCCAGTTCGGAGTTGGCCCGGTTCAGCGTCCGGTTCGATTCCGAAAGATCTTCCGTCATCTGGTTGAACGACCGGATCAGGAGCGTGAATTCGTCTTGGCCGGAGTCCGGCACCCGGACGTTCAGGTTGCCGTGGGCGACTTCTTCGGTGGCCTTTTCGAGGGCCCCGATCGGTTCGGTGATTTTTCGTGCGAGGTAGATCCCGAACCAGACCGCCCCGAAGATGATGATCAGGGTAATCATGAGGAAAAGGAGAAGGTAGGACTCGCGGATCGGGTTCTTGAATTTCTGGAGTTCCTGGTAGTCTCGGAACGCATGGGTGATGCTCCGCATTTTCTCCAGGAACCGTCCCGGGACGAAGTAGTTGACGACCACGGCGCCCTGTTCGGAGAGAAGGCGTCCCTTCACCATGTGGGGATAGATCACGGGGACCACGCCCCGTATCAGGTCGCCGAGTCCTGTGGTGTAAACATAGGCGGCACCGCCCTTGGTGAGCGCCCGGGAGATCTGTCCCTGGGGGAGATCGAGAAGCCGGACGTTCACCGAATTGATCGTGACGACCCGGACCGGCTCGGGATCCTTGAACCCGAGACCGGGATGCATGACGTAGAGTTCGACGCCCGCCAAGTCATACTCTTTTTTCTTGAATACGAGGTACGCGTTCAGGCGGTCCCGGTTCCCCACCGTCAGGGGACGGACCGAGAGCTCGTCGGAGATCTGCCTGGCGATGAGGACGGTGTTCGCTTTCGTCTGGTCGTAGTACCCCTTGGCCACTTCCAGGGACGACTGGAGGGAATCAGTGATCGGAAAGCTGAACCAGCGCTGGACCGAATTGTTCAGAAATCCCGAAGCCACGATAAAGAGAAGAATGGAGGGGATCAGGACCATCAGGAGGAACGAACCGATCAGGCGGGATTTGAAACCGGATCCGAAGATCTTTCGTTTCCTGTCCCAGTAAAGCTTCACGATGTTCCGGAGGAGGACCAGAATCAGGGCTGCGGCGAGAATGAAATCGATATTGAAAAGGAAGATGACGATCAGATGGGAAATCAGCCGGGAAGAATATCGGACCGGGGGCGCCCAGATCTGAACGATCGTCGCAGCGAGGGTCAGAAAGAGGAACGAACCGATCAGAAACGCCGGCGACCGGAGCATCCGCTTGAACCCCTTTGACGCGACTGGACTTGGCCCGTTCATCATTCATCTCCCCCGGTCAGGATAACGAAGGACCCATTATCCGTTCGAACAGCTCCATCCACTCACCGAATGTCGTCGATCGCCGCGGAAGCCGTATCGTCCGCGCGACGGTCACCTGGACGGGAGACTCCCCGAGACCTTCCGGCATGTGCGTCGTTTTCGACACCCGGATGCGGGCTCCGGGATGCGCGTTCGACAAGTCCGCCAAGACCCGGGCCGTCATCGTCTCTCCCTGGGACCGGATCATCGACAGGGGATCGACATGGAGCCGGTCGGGACTGAAGCGGGCTTTCATGGACACCGAACGGTACCTCTTCCCCGAGACCGTCAAATCCTGGCCCGTCACCAGGAGGTTCCCGTTCCACCGGTCGGCGGGCCCATGGACGTATCCATCCGTGTGAATCGTGCCGGACATGGACGTTTCCCCGGACGTCTCCGTTCCCCCGAACAGGGGGGACAGGCCCCTGAGTTCGAGGCGGCCGTGAAAGAAGAGATCGAGAAAAGGGGCATCCTGGATGCGGGTGACGTTTCCCTTGACCCAGAACCAGGAAGGCTTCATCGACAGGGAGAATTTGAAATCCCGGAGGCTTCCCTTCTCGAACACCCCCCGAAACGAGATCCCGTCGATCGTCACCGTTCCGTTTTCACTGCGTACCATGAACCTTTGCGACGAAAACCGCGTCCGGAAGCGATTCATCAGGAGATTGGAGTCGACCGATCCTTCGAGGCCGGAAAGGACCGCTTCGGGTTTTTGGCCTCCGGAACCCCATTCGATCCGTGCGCCGGTGACGCGGAACGAACGGACGATCGCCCCGCCTTCTCCGGAAAACTGGTTCCCATGGCGCCATTCTTCGAGAAATTTCCGGTAGTTGTCCCGACCGTCGTCAAAGGACGCCGTGACCAGCGGATTCCGGAACGTGAGATCCTCGAAATCATAGACCCGGTTCAGGAGGGAAAAGAGGCTGACATGTCCGTCGACTTCGGGGAATGTGAAGAGCGGACGAAAATCTCCTGAGGGCGACGGTCCGGAGGACATCGGGAACGCCACCTGGATCTTCCGGAACGTCACCGTTCCAAGGAAGGGGTTCAGGCGGACGGAATCGATCGTGACGCGCCCGTGAAAGGCCGACTCGATCGCCCGAACCAGGTCGTGCCTGAGCATCCGCTCGAACGAAGCCCGGATTTCCAGAACGACCCCGAATACCACGAGGAGTCCCAGAACGACAAAAACCCACCGGGCTCGTCCCCGCGGTTCGTTCTCCAACATACCCCCCTAACGGATCTGGTCCCTCTGGCGTACGAAGTACATTTTCGCCTGGTAGACCATATCCTTGACGTAATCCCGTTCTTCGGGCTCGAGCGCCGCCTCCCCCTCGAGGACGAAGAGATCCATGAGGTCGATCAGGAACCGGGCCGATTCGAAATCGGGTTTCCTCTCGGGCCGTCCCGTGCGGGGGTCTACACCCAGGGCGCTGATGGCCATCCCGCCCAGGATAGCGGGAATATGGCCAAGCTTGGCGGGTTCATCGATCGGGGAATCGCCGGACACGGCGATCGAGAGCTTGTCCTTGAAAGCGTCGCGGAACTTTTCCATGAGCTCGAGGAAGAACCGGGCTTCCCGGAGGCTGAAGGTCGGATCGGGAAGACGGGTTTCCGGGTCGAACGAAAGATGGGTCAGGGCCATTCCGGAGAGGATAGCCATGATCTGCTCGAGACGGATCTCCATCCCGGGGGCCTTCTCTTCGGGATCCCGGGGACCTCGGTCCGGCTCGGGCACCACGTCGTCCGGCAGGAAAACAGTGGATGCAGGAGAGGGGGATTCCGAAGGCGTTTCCGGGTCGACATCAAATCGGGGCCTCCGGTCCGTTATAATGAGTTCGGGTTCCTTCTCGTCCTTCTCGGCCATCAACGTTCCTTTCCGTGGGAGTCCTCAAAGTGGGACACCAGTTCCTTCTCGATTTCCTGCCCTTGTTCGTGGCGATCGACCCGCCCGGCATTTTGCCGTTTTTTCTCAGTCTAACACAGGGGATGGCTCCGGCCCAAAAGAAAGCCACGGCCCGGACGGCCGCTCTCACAGGCTTTCTGCTGACCGCGACCTTCACCCTGGCGGGCCGGTTCCTGCTGGACATCCTTGGGCTTTCGATCTGGGACTTCTCCATCGCGGGAGGCATCCTTCTCCTCGTTTTTTCGATTTCGGACCTCCTGAAAACCCAGGACGTCGAAAAAGCGAGGGAGACGTTCCTGGAAGCCCCGCATGCCGAAAAAATGCGATCCTTGGGTGTGGTTCCCCTGGGAATCCCCATCATCGCAGGACCGGCCGCTCTTACGACGTCGCTCATCCTGTCCAAGACCCGGCCGTTCCTCGAGGTGTCGCTAGCCCTTCTGGCCAATATCGTGATCGTCTATGCGGTCCTTTCCCAGGCGGACCGGATCGACCGGATATTGGGACGTTCCCTGTCTTCGGCGATCGGAAAAATCTTCGCCCTTCTGCTCGCGGCGATCGCTGTCAGCCTGATCCACCGCGGGATCATGGGGCTGTCTGCCCCCGGGGGGTAAGGCCCCGCGGGATTGCAGATTCCGTCCGACTCCTCCAGAATCAGGGAATCGACCTTAAATTTTTCCCTCAATCAATAAGGACTGTCCATGACCCCGATCACCGAAAAGTGCACTCTCATGTGCGACGATTTCCGGATCGAGATCACCAACAAACTGATCCTGATCGGGCTTTACCCCCCAACCCCGATGGTTCCGGTTGTCTACACGCCCGCATTTCCCGTGACGATCCCCACTCTCTGCTTCATCCAATTGTTCGATTCGGAAGGCCAGGGCCAGGCGCAGTTCACCGCCCGGATCGCGAACATCGAAACCGGTCGGATGGTTGGGGGGGAGATCAACGGAAAAATGATTTTCCAGAAGGGACAGATCATGAACCTGGCCCGGTTCGTGGGACTGACGTTCGAATCGGCCGGGTCCTACGGGCTTTCGACCCGTATTGAGGGGTGCGGATCGCCCTTCATCATGAACTTCGACGTGAAGCTGTTCGTCCCGCCCAAGCCGCCCCAGTCCTGAAGGGGAACACCGTTACGCGAGGCCCGGTCGATCCCGTTCCCGGGATTTGCCGTCCAGACCTGGACGGGTGAAGACCTCCCAAAGGCAAACTCGACGAGAGAGGTCCTCCGGATCGGGAGCGATATCCGACAGGGAAGCGATCACCCGTTCACCCTCATGCTCTGAAGATCTCCACGATTTTTTTCCGGCCCCCGTCCATACCGGTCGCTATGTTCCAACGGATTCTCCCTTGTCACCCCTTCCGGAGCACGAAAACGTGATAGCGGTTGGACAGCTCCACAAGGCCGGTCGTCCTGTCGGTGTGGAGGCCGAAGGACGCACGGGCCCGTTCGAAGAGCTCCCGTTCCCGGCCTGGAGCGCTTTCCAGGAGAAGGGCAAACCGGCCTGTTCCCAGAAGGGCCCGGACGGCCTCATCCCGGTCGGGAAAACGGAAGACCAATTCTCCCGTCTCCACCCGATCGATTCCGAAACCGGCCTGGCTTGAGACCGATTCGAGCCAGTCGGTGCGCCCGGAGGAGTAAGGGGATTCAAGAGAGGGGATCTGCCCTTCGTATGGATATGGCCATTCCCGGATCACAGTCTCCGATACGGCGCGAAGGGCGCACTCCTCGGGCCTTCCCCATGCAGAAAACCCGTAATACCCCCCGGGATTCAGGATCCTCGCGATCTCTGGCGCCTGGGCCTCCGGATCCGACGAGAAAATGGTCCCCATGGAGGACGCCACCGTTTGGAACGATCGGTTCGCAAACGGAAGCCGGTCCTGGTCCGCCACGACCCCAAGGGCACCCCCGACCCGGAACCGTGCGATCCGCACCATTTCCAGCGAGAAATCGCAGCCGATCCCCAAAGAGTCCCCTGTCCCGCACAATAAGGAAAGTACCGTGCCGGGACCGCAGGCCAGGTCCAGGACAGGAGCCAGAAGGTGGGGAGCGAGAAGCCCGGAGAGATGTTTCGCCACCGGCTCAAGCTGGATTCCAAGGCCTTTCCGGTACAAAGGTGCCGCCCGGTTCCAGGCGTTCCGGATCGGTCCCGAACGGTCCATCCGTTCACTCATGCCGATCCTCTTCAGGGAGGATCAGAAGCGCATCCCCATAGCTCAGGAACGAAAATCCGCTTTCGAGGGCAAACCGGTAGATCTCCCTCCATCGGCCGGATCCATTCACGAACGCGTCCACCAGGACGAGGAGCGTCGAACGGGGCTGGTGGAAATTGGTCATGAGCCCGTCCACGACCTGGAACGGAAATCCCGGGCGGATGAACAAATCGGTCCAGCCCTGCCCGGCACGGCCGGGAGAGGTCCGGGCCCAGGTCTCGAGGGTCCGGACCACTGTGGTTCCGACCGCGAAAATCCGTCCCCCGGCCTCCCGAGTCGCAAGAATCTTCCCGACGGTCTCCTCCGGAACGAAATACCGTTCGGGGTGCATCCGGTGGCCACCCGGGCCCTCTTCGGGAAGAGGCCGGAAGGTCCCGATCCCGACGTGGAGTGTGACCGAAGCGACCCCTACGTCCCGGTCCGCCATCCGGGACAAGAGACGTTCGGTCAGGTGGAGTCCCGCCGTCGGAGCGGCGACCGAGCCGGGATGTCGGGAATAGACGGTCTGGTAACGTTCCCGATCTTCGGGCCTGTGCTCCCGTCTCCTGCGGATATACGGAGGAAGGGGCATTTCCCCGCACTCCTCGAGAAGACGGGCGAGCGGCACCGGCCCTGAATAGACGCCTTCCAGGAGACCGTCTTTCTCGACATACCGGATCCCGTTCAGGACCCCTTCCATGGGAAGCCGCACACCCCCCGGATTCTTTCCCAGGCCCCGTCCCAGGAAGGTCACCCGGGAAGACACGTCCTCCGAGAGGAACAAAAGCTCGATTGTCCTGCCCGATTTCAGGGTTCCGGACATCCTTGCCGGGATGACTTTCGAATCGTTGACCACCAGGAGATCCCCCGAACGCAGCCAGTCCGGAAGATCGCCGGTCCGGGAAAGCCGGAAATCCCCTGTCCCGGTGTTTCCCCGGCCCGTCACCAGGAGCCGGCTTTGCTCGCGGTCGTCCGGAGGGATGAGACGGATCCTGTCGTCCGGAAGAGTGTAATCGTAGGAAATGTCGGGATTTCCGGACGCATCCCCCCCGGAAGTTGCTCCCGGAGATGAGGAAGAATAATATGAAGTCATGAGTACACCTTTTTCTCAATTCCAGAAGATATTATGACGTACTGTCCCTCCTGTTCCCAAGGCCGGGACGGATTTCTCGTCGTGTCCCCGGACCCGTTCGTCCGGGAAACCCTGGGCCTTTCCTCCACCGACATCCCAGTATCTCTCCGCGATGAACCGGTCCGCCTTTACGACTCCCACACGGCCTGGCTCGAAGAACGGCATTTTTACGGGCTTCTCGAATATTGGGAACGGTATTTCAAGCCCCGGACCTGGTCGTTCCACAAAATGTCCGAACCGGAAGGCGTTCCGGCCGTTCTTCCCGATGCCCTCGGATGGAACTGGATCCTGACGCACGCCCCCAAAGTCTGGATCGACGAACTGATCGGAGAGAACCGGATCCGGATGCACTTCCAGCCGATCGTCGACGTGAAATCGTCCCGCTCGCTCGTAGGATACGAGCTTCTCGCCCGTGGCGTTGACCCCTCGGGCGGTCTCATTTCACCGGCCATCCTGATCGACGAGGCCAAGAACCAGAACCGGCTTTTCCATCTGGACCGGGCCTGCCGGATCCAGGCGATCCGTACCGCCGACCGGCAATCGGTCCCGGACGTTCTCTTCTTCATCAATTTCATTCCCAGCGTCATCTACGTTGCGGAGCATTGCCTCGAAACCACGTTCAAGGCCCTCAAGGAGTGCCGGATTTCCCCGTACCGGATCGTCTTCGAAGTCACCGAATCGGAATTCGTCCGGGATCTCGACCACCTCAAATCCATCCTGCGGTACTATCGAACCCACGGGCTCAGATATGCTCTGGATGATGTCGGTGAAGGACACAATACTCTCGAAACGCTCCGTTACCTCGAGCCGGATATCGTGAAACTCGACCGAAAATGGGTGTCCCACGTCGATCGTGATCCCAAAAAGCGGGAGGTGGCCCTCGCAACCCTGGAGACGGCCCGTAGCGTCGGCGCTACGGCCCTGGCCGAAGGGGTCGAGCGGAACGAGGAAGCCGAGGTCCTGAAAGACATGGGGTACTTCTGGCAACAGGGCTATCTTTATGGAAAACCTGCCGAGACCCCTTTAATCCCCTGAGCCGTCGCCTTCGACGCCTTTTTCCCGTCTTTTCGCAACGACCGATAGTGGGCTCTGAGAGCATCCGGAAATCTCTCGACCGCATACCGGAGCATGGTTCCCGGCATCGTTCCCGCATGTCTGTCGAGAAAACGGCCGAGGAGGCCGGGGTCTTTTTTCCCCACCTCCCTCAGCATCCAGCCGGTCGCCTTGTGCATCAGGTCCTCCGGATCTCCGAGAAACCGCTCGGCCAGGGCGAGGGTCGTATCGAACCGGCCATTCCGGATGAACCACCAGGTCGCGACAATAGCGATCCTCCGGTCCCACATCCGGTGCGAACGGGAAAGATCATGGAACAGGTCGTCGTCTTTGTTGAGAAAATGAACACCCAGGAGATACGGGGCGCTTTCATCGACGTGGTCCCACTCGGAAACCCGTTCGCGGTGTTCGAGGTAAAAATCGACGATCCGTTCCTTCTCCCCGGCCGGCGACTTCCCGTACCCCAGGCGCAGAATCCAGAGTGCAAGCGAACGGACCTCGTGAACTTCCGATCCGAGGAGGATGCGCACCTCGGGAAGGGAAAGCCCCAGGAACGCCCGGGCCGTTTCCTTGACCCCGGCCTTGTCGGCCCCCCAGAACACCATCCCGTCGGAATCCCGGAAAAACCGGCGGAAAGAGGAAATCCTGGAAGGATCCGCCTGTTTCTTCAGGGCTTCTTCAGCCTGTTTTGCCGTCAACCGGTAATCTTTGAACGTTCGTGCCATATCTCTATTTAAATACGGAGGACATCGTTACGGCAAATGGCTTTTTCCTGGAATCCCCCCTTGACGGACGGACGTGAAAAGGGTGTACTTCCAGAAGAATCCCGACAAGAAATCCCGAACTCTATTTTTGGCGGCGAACCTATCCTGTCTTCTGGCTATCCCCCGTAGGGGGATACAAGCGAACCAAGGAGGATCCCGATGAAATGCCAGGTCGCGTGCTTAAAAAACGGTCCCTACGAAGTCAAGGGACCGGTTCGTATCGTGGATGCCAACGGAAGCGTCACGGAAACTGAGAACATGACACATCACCTGTGCCGGTGCGGGGGTTCGAAGATCAAGCCCTTCTGCGACGGGACCCACGACATGATCGGATTCCAGTCGGAATAGGCACCCGGGTCGATCCTCCGTTTGGCATCGCACGATTCCACAGGTTAAAGTTCCGGAACGCTGTTCTTCTCCCTGGGAGAAAAGCGTGCCGTTCCGATCGTTTTTCCTCTTTTAACGAAGGATTCTATGCGGGAAAATGTGAAGAAATCGCGCTTTCTCGGCGATCTTCGAGACCAATGGCCCTTGCTCACGATTTACGAGCGGTTCGAGCAGATCGTCGCCATCGTTCTCTCATTGATGATCGTCAGTATCATCCTGACGGCCCTGTGGGGACTCGGCATGCAAACGATCTCCCTCTTGAAGAACGGGGCATTCGCCACTCCGGGCATCCATGCATTCCAGGCCGTCTTCGGCACGATCATGACGCTACTGATCGCAATGGAGTTCAACCACAGCCTCTTCCATTCCGTACTCCACCGCGGCCAGATCATCAAGGTAAAAACGGTCGTTCTCATCGCCATTCTGGCGATCTCCCGCAAATTCATCGTCATGCAGGCCGAAAGAACGACCGCACTCACCATTTTCGCGTATTCCGTGGCGGTCTTGTTTTTGGGTATTGTCTACTGGCTCATGTGCACACGGGAAAGTCCCGACCCCGGAATCAACCCGTTCAGGAAAACGGAATAGCCGGGGCGATATAAATTTTCGAAGAACCTTACCGGTCCATCTCCCAATTTTTTCGGTGACGCTCCCATGTCGGTGACAACCTGACGGTCGGGCCGATTGCCTGCAGAGCCATGACATTCCTACCGGAGTCTTTTCCTTTCAAAAGTCCTATTGCACCCTTTGCATTATTCCCGAGAGGGGGGAGGGTGAAAAGACACGGGCTATCGTTACGTTAAGGAGGTACATCATGGTAAATATGCCGATGAAAAAAGAGTTTCTTCCCGCTATGGTCGTTTTCTTGTTCGGGATATTGGCGGTCCTCTTCTTCGTGGTGTTCGGACTGGTTGTACGGGCGTGAAAAGTCCTGTAGGTTTTAAGGTTGGACCCTGAAAAATTCCGACAGGTCCAGGCGTGCTGTTTGCTGGAACGAGACGCATCGCAATAAATTTCTTGATCGCTGAACGATCGAGGGGTGGAACGCTCCGATCGCGAAAGAGAACCGCTCGATGGTCGAATCCCTTCTGAAAAGGAACCGATGTCCCGGATCTCTCTCTGGCCTGTCCTCTCCCTGTTCCTGCTTTCCCTGATCTGGGGTTATAATTGGGTCGTCATGAAAACGGCCC
>DAHUYM010000005.1 GCA_027315205.1 Leptospirillum sp.
AGGGATTCGGGAAACGACTCCGCTATCAACAGAACGGAGAGCGGGAGGAGTACGCCGCCGGACAACCCCTGGAGCGCTCTTCCTACCATCATCATCGGCATGAAATGGGCCAGCATCGAGACGACGGACCCGGCCATAAACACGATCGTGGCCCAGGAGTAAAGAGCCCGTTCGGAGAGAAAACCCCTCAGCCGGTGCGACAGGGGAATGCCGATCGCAACGAACAGGCTGTAGCCCGCCGTGAGTCAGCGAGTCTCGTCCGGACTCGAGTCCAGGGACCGGGCGATGAAAAAGCGTCCGACGTTCATGCTCGTGGTGTCGGCCAAGGGCATCGCCGTTCCGATGATCACGGTCACGAGAACCATCCAGGGATTCCTGAACCAGGCGAGCCCCGGAGATTCCCGACCGTCACGCACCGTCAAGGCGGGGAAAGGGCCGAATCAATAGTATTCCACCGTATCGACCCCTTTTCGGGAAACGCAATTGAAGAACAGGTTGGACGGGATGCTGTCCCGGCGGAACGCGAAAGAGAGAAAAGGAAGCGCTTTCCGATGAATTTGAAAGGGTACAACTTCCTCGGGCGCCGGTCGATGCCCTCCTCGACCTCTTCTGCCGTCATGTTCTTCGGAAGGAACGTGCACGTGTGGCCGGACAAATACTGGTCGGCATGGGGTTGAGACGCGAAGCTCCTTGTCCAGGGGGCCCTCCCGGGAGGAACCGATGCTGACGAACGCCAGCGGAGCCCGGATTTTTTCCAGAAAGGCATAGGTCGCGTCGAACATTTCGGGGAGGTCGTGGTCCAAGCCGAACTTCAGGTCGAAGGAGTACAGAAGGCCCCGGGTCTCCTCCGCCTCCAAAAGCATGACGTAATCCCTCACATGGTTTGGGTCCTTGTGGATTTCGTTCAGCCGGATTCCCGAAGGGAGACCGGACGATCATGTTGTTTCGCTTTTTTGTGGAAGCGAATGACACGATAAAAAACCTGACCCCGACAGGAGAATGTTGAACTGGATCCGCGGTTTGGAGCGGACCCGAAAACAGAACCCTTATGCCAGCATCTTATCCGTGATTCTCGGGTCAATAATAGCTTCTCACCGTAAAATGCTCAACATACACGGGACGTTTTTCGCCGTTCGTCGCGTTTCTTCCTTCGCGATACCGGAGTCCGGGATCCCTTGGGCGATCTTCATCCCGGAATCCGGATATCATCCGATCGAGGCCCGCCGACTCCCCATGTCCTGGCCCCTTGGAGGATCCGGCGACCGGTGTCTGCCCTGGTTTAATGGCCCATCCGGGTCTCGTCGACAAACTGTTCCGTTGCGTTGCTCAGGGCTCGCCCCGGAAGGTCGCGTTCCGCGTGGATATAGAGGAACGAAGGCTTGATCTTGTCTCGGGGTGGCGGTGGCGGAACCATGGCATATTTGACGGGCTGTTGATGGTCGGAGATCTGTAGGTTAGAGTCGTAGACGCTGTTGAATTTCCAGAGCATCTTGAGAAAGTTTGTCTGTCCGTGAAGGAGATGGCGAGCCACGATCGCTGCCGTTCCCCTTAGCGCCTTCCAGCCCAGATGTTTCCTGTTCAGGATCTGCTGGGTCTTCACCAGTTCCCCGTAGAATTCATGAAGGGGCATTGCCGTCGGCAAGACGGCATGCTGGATGTCGAAAAGACGATAGTCCCGTGTCTGGAGTTTCCGTGATTCCGTATGCCAGCTTTCCGTTCCAGGGTACGGCGTGTTGACGCTTATGTTGACGATTTCAGGGATCTCCAGGCACCATTCCCGCACCGTCTCGAAGCGTTTCCGGTCCCATCCCGGATCTGCGATCAGGTTGATTGCCACCGTAATCCCCAGGGATCGGGCGAACGCCAGGGCTTCAAAATTCTTTCCGAGCGAGATCCTTTTCCGGTGCAGTTTCAGCCCTTCCTCATCGATGGCCTCGACCCCAAGGAACATGTATTTCATGCCGAGGCTTTTCCAGAACCGGAAAAGTTCCTTGTTCCGGAGAAGGACATCGCCGCGGGTCTCGAGATAATATTCTTTCCGGATTTTGCGCTTGAGAACAGCCTCACCGATCTCGAATCCGTGCTTTTCCTGGATGAAGGCCACATCGTCGACGATGAAAATACCGGGTTCGTGGATGCCTTCCAGGTCTTCGACCACTTTCTCCGGGCTGACGGTCCGGTAGCTTCGTCCATAGAAGGTCCACGCACTGCAGAACGAGCAGTCCCATGGGCACCCCCGTGCGAATTCGATGGAAGCGCAGGGATCCAGGACTCCGATAAAATATTTGTTCCGGTGACGAAGAAGGTCCCTGGCCGGCCTGAGATCGTCGAGGTTCTTGACGAAAATCGGAGGAGGGCCATCCCCTTCGGGCGTCACGGTACCGGGTACGCGAAGCACCGCCGTTCGATCGTTTTGGGCCGTTTCCAGAAGTGGCACGATCGAGGCTTCCCCCTCTCCCTTCAGGACACAATCGAGGGCACCCTCCGAATGAACGAGAAGGTCGCGAGCGACGAATGAAGCGCTATGGCCTCCCACGAAGAGGAAGCTTCCCGGAAGACGGGTCCGGGTCGCCCGGACCAGATCGATGACTTCGGGGACGTTCGCCAGATAATTGAGCGAGAATCCAACGGCATCGGGCTTCCAGCTCTCGAGGATGTTGAAGTAATCCCTGGACGATTCCACCTGAAGGTCGATCAATTGCACCTCGTGACCGGCCTGCCGGGCAGCCTGGGCCAAAAGTTCAAGCCCCAGCGGTTCAAGACGGAGATAGATTTTCGTATACATGAGCGGACTGGGATGAACGGCTAGGAGTTTCATGGATTGTCCTTCGCAGAGGGAAAGTATCTCGGTTCGTCAATGGAATCCCGAAAACAAATCCGTGAGAAACGTTTCAGACTCTAAGGATACCTTATCCGTTTCCGATCGTCTGATGGAAAGAAAAGATCCTTCTCTGTACGGGCTCTGTACGGGGATTTTTGCAAACTTTTAGCGTGATTTTCCGTTGGGGGACCTATGCAGTCAGTGAACACACTCTCAAAGGGGGAAAATCTCTCGATATTGCGTCCTGGAAGGTCTCCGCTCGGAACAGGGGACGGCCGGAACCACCGTTTACCCGAAAGCGGAGGCATACGTGTCATGCCAAATCCGTCGTCCCTTATAAAACGGTAAATACGGTCCCGTACACACGTGGGGTCCTTGTCGTCATCCTTACTCCCGAAAACGGGCCGTGATTCCGGAAATCGTCCCTAAAATCACGCGGACAGTTGGAACAGGCAGATTTTCACCTCCTGTCACTGCCAGTAAACCCGGTTCTTCCCGTTCTTCTTCGCCTGGTACATGGCCCAGTCAGACCGGAGGATCAGGGCGGAAGGATCGTCTCCGTCAACAGGGAAGAGTGCGAGCCCCAGGCTGACCGTGACGGATAGCCAGCCGATACCCTCAAGGTTGCAAGGTGTCCCGACCGAAAGACGGATCTTTTCGGCCAGTCCCAGAAAATCCTCCTTGCTCGCAAGGTCCTGAAGAAGCACGATAAATTCGTCTCCCCCGAGGCGGCATACCGTATCCGATTCCCTTAGGATCCCATCGAACCGCTTGGCGACCTCCTTCAAGAGATCGTCACCGGCGTGATGTCCGAAGCGGTCGTTGATCGACTTGAACGCGTCGAGATCGAGATAGCAGAGCCCGACATGGCGCCCGGACCTCCGGGCTCCCAGAATGGCCTGTTCAAGGCGGTCCTGGAACAGGATCCGGTTTGGAAGTCCCGTAAGAGGATCGTGATGGGCCAACCTGCGGATTTTTTCCTCTTCCTCCCTCTGATCGGTGATATCGCTCAGAAATCCGATATAGTGAGCCATGTCGCCATTCCTGTCCGCAACTCCCACGATCGAAAGCCGCTGAAGGTAGATCGTCCCGTTCTTTTTCTTGTTCCAGAGTTCCCCCTCCCATTTTCCGGCCGAGACCAGGCTCGACCACATTTGCCTGAAAAATTCCGTGCCATGACGTCCCGAACGAAGGATCCGGGGGGTTTTCCCGATAACCTGCTCCGGCTGGAAACCGGTGATTTCGGCAAACTCCTGGTTGACCATCTGGATCCGGCCGACGAGATCGGTAATAAGGATTCCCTCTTTGGCCTCTTTGAAAACCTTGGCCGCCAGGTTCAAACGTTCCTCCCGTTCAAAGTCTTCAATCCCGAACGAGACACTATCGGCCATTTCACCCAGAAGGGAGAGCGTTTCTCCCTGGAAATACCCAATCTGATCCGAAAGAACGATCAATGAACCGATCACCTTTCCCTGCTTCTTGAGCGGAAAGGAACCGACGGCCCGGACATTGGCATGGACCGCCCGTTCCCGCCAGAAAACGGATCGCCGGTCGCCCACGAAATCGTTGATGTACACCGGAAGCCCGCTCCGGATCGATTCGCCGACCGACCCGACCCCTTGGGGCACGTTCGGATCGGACGAAAGCTCGACATTTTCCAGCATGGCCTTCAGGGCCGGGTCCGACGCAGCCGAAGCGACCTTGACCAGTTCCAGCGTCTCAGGATCAAGCGTCGCCACCCAGGCCCCGACGAATCCTCCGTACGCCACGCAGATGCGGCAGACTTCATGAAACAGGTCGTTCAGGTCGATCTGCTTCAGGATGAGCTGATGGACAATGGCAGCACCGGCATGGAGGTTCTTGAGATGCATGAGTTCGGCCTGAAGGGATTTCTTGTCCGAAATGTCTAGGACGATCCCAATCGCGGCCTGGTCGGTACCGTCCTTTTCGGGGAGAGGCGTCACGACGAGGTCGCCCCAAAATTCCGACCCGTCTTTCCGGATGTATTTCTTTTCGAGCCGGTACCCGGGGCTCGTCCCGGCAAGCACCTCGCTCAGTTTCAACCGGCTCATCATGGCATCGGAAGGATGGGAGACGTCCCAGATCGTCATGGAGAGAAGCACGTCCGGTTCGTACCCCAGCATGTCGGACCAGGCCTGATTGACATAACGGAAACGGCCGATCTTGTCGATGACCGCTATCCCGACCCCGCCTCCGGTGAAGATCGCTTCAAAGACTTTCGGATCGGGACCGCCGAAACCATCGGCTCCTTTTTCCAACGCTTCCTCCCTCTCGACCCCGCTGAATCGTCCTGCCTTTGTTCCCGAAGGCACATCCCGCACTGGCACAGGACCTTCCCATCCCGGACAAGGAACACGCTTCCAGGGATTCTGCCTAGGGTTGACATTCCTTTTTACAATATGAAAAAAATGGAATCTGTCCCTAAAAGTGGTGACAAAACATCAATGACGGGAACGCAATCTTATGGAAAAGCACCTCCAGCTCGTCCGGAAAATCCGGATTCTCTGCTCTTCCGGACTGCCTCTCTATCCCTTGGTCACCGGCCTTTTCTACGAAATCGGCCAATATATCCCTTTTTCCGCGAACGCTCTCTTTCTGGACACCGCGCGCCCTACCTGCGGGATCTTCCTCTCACAGGACATGACGCATTGGGCGCTCCCCTTCATGACTTCAGGTCCCTTCCGGCGACCGAGACGGGAATCGTCCCTTTCTGGGAACTCGGCCGGAGCCACGAAACCCTCTTCCCTCATTCTTCCTAATTTTCTTCCCGATTTTCCGAACTCCGAAGCCTATCAAGAATTTTACCGGCTCCTCGGGATCCACCACGCGACCGCACTTCTTTTAAAAGGAGCCGGTTTCCAGGCGATATTCACCATCGCCCGAAGAATGGACATGAAGCCGTTTTCTAACGAGGAACTCCGTCTTCTCGAACGTCTCTCCCCTATCATACGGCACGGCATGTCGATCGCTTTTGCAACCAACTCCAGCACTATGCCCGAAACGCCACCGGAAACCTGGAACGATCTGGTCCCACTGAAAAACCCCGGCCTTCTCCTCCTCTCCCCGGAAGGACATGTTCTCAGCATGGACGAACGGGCCAGCGAACTTCTCGTTCAGCGTGCCCTGATCGAAAAGGTGTTCCGGCCGGAGGACGACGAGGCGATGAGAAAAGCCTTCAAGCACCTCGCCCGATCGGTCTCCAAGTCTTTCGATCCCAAGACGGATCCCGGAAGGGAACCTCAACCCGCTTCCGAAGTTCTCCTCTCCCATGACTCCGGACTGATCATCTCGTTAAAAGGATTTCGGCTTCATGGCGAAGCGAATGCCGGACATGTGGGCATCCACGTCCGGCATATCGTTCGACGGACATGGCTTTGCATCAAGCTCAAAGCGCGTTTCGCCTTGAGTCCCCGGGAAATCCAGATCCTGGAGCGTTTCGCGATCGGCCAGGATTCAAAGTCGATCCTCTACGACCTCAAGATCGCCAGGGAGACACTGAACACGTACGTATCCCGTCTGCTTGAAAAAACCGGGTCATCCGACATCGAGACCCTCGGGAAAGAAACCTCGGCTTTTCTGTCGGGTTCGGTCTAGAGGCATGAAGGTGCAACGACATGCTGTCGGAATCGATTGTCTGTGAACAAGGGATTCCGCTATTCCCTGGGCCCGGGGAACAGGGTGTATCCTGACAGGTGACGGATGGAAAAACGTGAAAATGGGTCGGTAAATAACAAGACAAATCCGGTGAAATACGGAAACGTCGAATTTTTCAGGCAGGGGCGTCCCCGAAAGGTCTTGGCGAAAAGAGAAAACTTGGGATTTTCTAAACGGTCCTTTCTGCCTGGCCGGGAGAGGATTTCCGGCGTCGTTTTCCGATAAGGACAGGGCCTGGACCCTGCAGGACAAAACCCGACGAAAGCCCGGTGAGCCCGGAAACCGGAATCTCCGGAGTGTTACGCTCGGCCGAACGTTCTTATTGTTGACCCCGAAGACGAGCATTCTTATAATTCCCGCGTTTTCCCATTAAATCTACCTTATGATAAATAATCATAAAAGACATGATATACCAAAAAGGTATAGAAAACAACTGGGATTCCAAGCATCTCGGAAGACGGCTCAAAGCCCTCCGCGGAAAGCAGTCCCAAGCGGCGCTCGCCAGCCTTTTGGGGATTTCTCAGGAGGAAATCTCCCGGTTCGAGTCGGGGAACCGTGTTCCCGGAGTGCCGTTATTGATACGGTTGGCCGAACTGCACCGGGTGACCCTCGACTGGCTCATTACCGGACATTCCGCCGAAGGAAGCCAGTCCGTTCGGGAGCCGGACCGGATATCGGACGTCAACGAAGAAATCCTGAAAAAATTCCGTCGTCTGAAAAACAAGGACCGCACGCTTATTCTCTCTCTTCTCGAACGCCTTCTCCCTCCGACCGCCTGATTTCTTACTAGGCCACCCTCTCATCTTCGTTCGAACGATTCGTATAATGCCGGATCAGGATTTCGGCGACTTCGGGACGGGTCATTTCCGGAGGAGGTGCGATCCCTTCCCGGAGAAGCGCCCGGACTTTCGTTCCCGATAGAAGGATCCGGGAATCTTCCCCGTGCCCGCACGTCTTATGGGATGCCATCCCTCCGCAGAGCCTGCAGAAATAGGCCGTGTCGAAGAAAATCGGAACGATTCCCAAGTCTTCGAAGTCGAATCTCTTGAGGAGATCGTGTGCTTCGAACGGTCCGTAATAGGAGCCGACGCCGGCGTGGTCCCGTCCCACGATGAAATGGGTGCATCCGTAATTTTTCCGAATCAGGGCATGAAAAAGCGCCTCTCTTGGTCCGGCATATCGCATGGAACCGGGGAAAACGCCCAGAACGACCCTGTCTTTTGGGTAGTAGCGCGACAGGAGAGCCTTGTAGCAATCCATCCGGACCGTGGCGGGGACGTCGTCTTCTTTCGTTTCTCCGACCAGGGGATGGATAAAGAGCCCGTCCACCAGTTCAAGGGCACACTTCTGGATATATTCGTGAGCCCGGTGTATGGGGTTACGGGTCTGGAACCCCACAACCGTGTTCCATCCTTTCTGGGAGAAAAACCGGCGGGACTCCTCGGGCGTCAGTTGCTGGGGCCGGAACGGATCCGTTTCGAAGGACTCCAGGGCCCTTACCGTCCCCCCGACCGCGAAACTGGAAACCTTACGGAGGTAGTGGACCCCGGGATGCGCTTCGTCCCGTGTGTGGTAGACACTGGAAGCTTCCTTTTCGATCTCGCGTTCGAAGAGACTGCTGACCCAGATCCCTCCCACCGTTTCTCCCTTCGGACTTTTCAATGCGAGAAGATCGCCTTTCCGAACGGACCGGTAGAGCGGCTCAGGTATCGAAAGGACAACGGGCAAGGGAAACAGGAGACCGTTGGGTAGCCGCATCCTGTCGATGACGGAGTGATAGGTCTCTTCCTCCATGAAACCCGTCAGGGGGGAAAGCGCTCCCTGGGACAGGAGCACCATGTCCGAGAGCTCCCTGGGGTCGAGCACCACCGCGGGCGCATTCGAAAGTTCTTTCAGAAACGAAGCTCTTTCATCGGACGGAATCACATTGGTGACGAGAACGCCGCCATGGGGCTGCGCAAGGGTCATCGAACACTCCTCTAAAAGTTATTTGGGGTCAATCATCTGGTCCGGGCTCTTACGACTGGGTAAGCGTTCGCCTTTCCGGTCACTCCTCCAGTTGTTCCTCCGGAACCCGGGTCGGGGCATCGAAGGTTTCGGTGCGTCCATCGGGTGTCGTCAAAGTCCACCGGACCGACTCCCTTTTCATTTTGGGAAAAAGATGCGCGTCTCCGGCGGCGATGGAATGCGGCAAAACGACCTCGACCGCCGAAACGGGACACATCTTCACGCAGGCGTAACAATCCCAGCAGTCGGCCTGAACCCGCATGAACGCCTTTCGGTTGTCGGAACGGATGCCGATCAGATCCCCCGGACATGCGGTGACGCATCGGGCTTCGGGCAGTTTCAGGCAACCATGACAAGCGTTTTCGTCAATTCGGATACCCAATGGTCACCTCCTCAGGATGGTTCGCGGTATCGGAAAAGGAATCGAGCGGACGGTAGACCATCCGGATCTCGCCCGTCTTCGGATCGACGACCGAGTTCACGAAAAGGCGCCACGCCTCTTTTGTCTGTGGGTGGTCGAGACGGGTCTGGAAACCGGGCCATCGCGTTTCACGCCGGGTCCTCAGATGAGCGATGAGGACCCTGGCGACATCGATCCTGTCGACGACTTCGTGGAGATTCATCAGGCCGTGTTCGTCGGACGCGCCCAAAAGCTTCAGGTCCTTTCGCATCTCCTCGACCTTCGACTGGGCCGTCCTGAGCCCCGCATCGTTCATGGCGTACTGGGTCCGGATCCCGCCCGCGTATTCATCCATGACCTTCTGGAGGCGTTCTTCCATGTCCTCGAACGACACTGGGCCCGGGTTTTCAATCGGCGAGAAAACGCGTCGGAATTCTTCTGAAACGAGGGCTTCAGAAATCGGCGGGAGAGCATCCGGTTCGGACAGAATTTCCGACACTGCTGTCCTGGCGGCGATCTTCCCTTCAGCGAAACATCCCGATACGAATTTGTATGGGGCTCCTCCGGCCACGTCGCCGGCAGCGAACAGATTCGGTAGCGTCGACCTTCGATCGACATCCACCCAGTAACCCGCCTGACAATGCCCTCCGACGATATAGGGTTCGGTCCCGCAAATCTCGATCGGGGTCTCCCCCGGATCGATCCCGTTTGCCGCCCAATACAAGACCGTGTTCGGGTACATGTCGAGATAGGCTTCCTTGAGTTTTTTTACGCCCTCTTCGGACAGGTGCCGGGTATCCATGTAGCAGGGCCCCCTCCCTTCGGCGATTTCCTTCAAGGGAGCATAGAGTCGAATGGGGGTCGGGGCACCCTCCCCGCCCATGTGGGACCAGCGGATTTTCATGAACTCCTCTCCCAGGCTGTTGATCTGGGGGGCCCCAAAACCAAGCGCCAGAGTACCGGTCGGAGCGATCGTCTCTTTGGTCCTGAGTGCGATGAACCGATGTTCGAAGCTTGTCATCTCTGCCCCTGCGCGGATGCCGACGGCATATCCCGCCCCCGTGTTGAACGGGGAATACCACATCTTGTGCCGGGCGGCCCCTTCATTATTCGGCCGATAGAGGCCTGACGCCCCACCGGTCGCGACAATTGTCTTCCTCGCCCGGACGACATAGAAATTCCCGTCGCGGAGCCCGAAACCCATAGCACCCCGGACTTTCCCCCCGTCGACGATCAGGTTCGTCACGACAACGCGGTTCAGGACGACCGTGCCGGATTCCCGAACCTTTCCGGCCAGGAGAGGTTTCAGGGATTCCCCGTGTATCTTGATATTCCAGCGACCTCGGGGAGCATATCGCCCGGATTCGTCCTTGACGATCGGAAGCCCCATCTGCTCGACATCGCGGATCACTTCTTCGAAGAGCTCGGCCTGGGAGCGAACCAGATCCTCGCGGAGGATACCCATCGAATCGAAGCGGACATAATCGACGAAGGAGTCGACCGTTTCCCCGGGATTGATATAGGCGTTGATCGCGTTCATGCCTCCCGCAAGGCATCCTGACCGGTCGATGTGAGCCTTTTCGATGATGAGTACTTTAAGCTCCGGAGCAAGTCTTCGGGCCGTAAGAGCGGCATAGCACCCTGCCGTCCCTCCTCCGATGATCGCGATATCCGTTTCAAAGACCCGGGTTTCCCTCATGCCCCCTCCGTAATACAATTTAGTTAGTAAACAATTAACCTTATATCGGAAAATAACGGTCATGTCAAGAGAACTAAAGAGAAGAACGCTGAAATATAGAGGTTTCTCATTAGGTGTCCGGGGGAAGTTGCGATGGCAAAGGGATCGGGACGGCAGAGCAGGAGCGTGCGAAGGCAAAAAAAACCCGGCCTCAAGAGACCGGGTTTTTCTAACCTGTTTTACGAAATACTTGAGGGAAACGGATTATTTCTGGGAAGACGTCGAAATCCCCCAAGCAAAGAGGGCCGCAACCACAACCAAGAAAATCATCCACGAAACGAACGACGGATCAGTCCCTACCGAATGAGCCATGTTGACCATGTGTAAAACCCCTTCTCGTTGGGGGCCGGTTGCCGGAGCCCCGGGCGGTCGGCTGCAAAAAAATACAGAAGACAAGTAGAAAAGAGAGCATAAACGGACACCTCAATATAGGCTCCACAGAGGTTTATTGTCAAGATGACGGGATTGATCGATAATGAATAAAGGTCATGTGCCATGACCATCCCGTCACCGGAAAGGACGCTTCCATCCCATGGTTCCCGTATGGGTCGACATTCTGGCCATTTTTTTCCTGATCCTGCTGAACGCCGTTCTGGCCGCCGCGGAACTATCCGTCATCTCGATCCGCATGTCCCGGGTTCATCAGATGGCGACGGACGGGACGCCCGACACGCGTGCGCTCGCAAGGCTCCGGAAGGAACCTGAACGATTCGTTGCCACGGTCCAAGTCCTGATGACCTTCATCACCTCCCTCGCGTCGGCATTGACCGGAACGGTCACCTACGAAGTCCTGAAACCGCTCCTGATGACCCAGCCCCTGTTCGAGCGCTTCCACTTCTTATTGCCCCTCACCGTCAGCGGTATCATCCTGTTCCAGGTCTACTTCATGCTTGTCCTGGGAGAAATCGCACCCAAAACCCTTGCGATACGCAACAATGAACGGATCGCGCTTCTCCTTTCCCGACCCGTCCTGTTCCTCGCGGAAATCCTGTCCCCGCTCGTCCAAATCGTCACGTCGACCAGCCACGGTCTGCTGTGGGCCCTGGGTTTCAAAACCGGACGAACGGCCTACCCGATCAGCCCCGAAGAGCTGGAACTACTCCTCAAGGAGGGGACGGAACACGGGGTCATCAACCGCACGGAACAGGACCTGATCCAGAGTGTTTTCAAGTTCACCGACATCTCCGTCCGGGAGGTCATGGTCCCCCGGGTGAAGATGGTGACCATGGACGATGCGATGGATCCCGGAGAGGCGGTCCGCTTCATGGCTGTCCACCGGTTTTCGCGCTATCCAATCGTGAAGGCGGGTACGGAGGAGGTCATCGGCATCCTCTACTACAAAGACCTTTTCGAAAGATATTCCCAGGACAACAGAATCCTTCTGTCCGATCTGGTTCATGCGCCATTCTTCATTCCGGAATCGGTAAAGCTTTCACACACCTTAAAGGAGATGCAGAAGCGAAGGACCCAGATGGCCCTGGTCCTCTCCGAATACGGGACGCTGGAAGGGTTGGTCACGATGGAAGACCTTCTTGAGGAACTCGTAGGCGAGATCGAAGACGAAAGCGACGACATCCAAAAACCCGTCGAGCGTCTCCGGGACGGTTCGTTCCTGATTGACGCATCCCAATCGGTCCGGGACCTACGGGACGATTACGGACTGGAAATTCCGGAAGGAGAAGACTACGAGACACTCGCAGGATACGTATTGACTCAGCTCAAGACGATCCCGCGCGGCGGCGAGTTCTTCTATGCGAACAACATGAAGATCTCGATCGTCGATATGGACAGCCACCGTGTCTCGCGTGTCAAGATCGAACCGGTCCGGGAAGGGGGCATCCCCACGACCCCATCTCGCACCCTAAACACCGTAACCGAGGCGGTCCGGGAACCGTGATCCAGAGCATCCTCGACGTCCTCCTCGCACCCATCAGGCGACTCAAGCCCCGCGAATGGCTCATCATCCTGACGGGGCTGCTCATAGGACTCATCATATCTGCCATGTTCAAAACCATGGTGATGCGGGAAAAGCCGGCGCACTCCGAGCGTCCCTCAGGTCCCCTGTCGACCGTCGATTCCCCCGGTTCGTTTTCCAAGGTTCCACGCTTTGTCTATCGTGACCCCTATCTCGACCTTTCCGCGCTTTCCATGCGCACTATCAAGGACCAGACCCACCTTGAGATCCGGATTTCATTCCACCTTCCGCCGGGCACTCCCAGCCTCGAAATCGGTTCCTACGAACCTCCCAATTTCGTGGACACCGACGGACAGATGGTGCTCGGAACCTTCAACCCGCCGCCGAATCGGCCGTTCAAAAACGGAGAGACCCTGCAGGCTATCATCACGTTCCAGGGAAGTCCCCGACGTCTCCCGGTCACCGTCACCCTTTTCCTGGGAGAACGCTACGGGGGTCGGTTCCATATGAAACCCGTCGTCCTGACGGGCCTGTCTCCCGACCCGGAATCACCCGCTCCCCCACTCCACTGACCCAAGCCAAGAGACGCTAAGGAGAAGCCTTGACCGATATGTCCCAACCCTACTCCCCCGATGAAGACCCCCAGACATTTCTCGATCCCGAAGCGGCACATCGGAATGAACAGTTTTCCATGACCGTCATGAGTCTCTCGATCGCCATGGTTTTAGGCATGATCTTCGGGATGGCGGGACTGACCAGCGCGTTCATCGCCGATCAGGTGAAAGGACTTGCGCTCATGGGGTGGGGAATGCTCCTTTTCGCGGGGGCCACTATACTCCATCTCATCGCCCATCGGGTTTGGCTGGGAGGGTACCAGGAAGGCCGGGCCACCCGGAATGCCTACCTTCTCGCGTTTGCCCTCCTTGCCGTCATCCTGTATCTGTATGCCCTCCTGTCAAAGACCGTCTTCGTCTTCGTCGGTTTTATCGGAGGAAACGTTTTCTTTCCCCTCTTCGGAAGCTACGTGCTTTCCCTCGAACGGGTTCCGCCGGCCCCGCGTCGAAATGCCTTCAACATAACCCCGTTCAGCCGGATCAGCCTTGCCGCGATTCTCCTGGCCGGCATCATCGCCGGCATGGGGATCGGAATGTCTTCGTCCGGAAGCCAGTCGATCGGCAGGGGTCTCTTTGCCCGCCGGGTGGTCTCCGATAAAATTGATCAATCGCGCCTGTCCATCCACATGGTGGTCTTCCAGTTCATCAAACCCTACCGGATCATCGAATCCCTCGAAAACGCCCGTAGACGAGGAGTCAGGATCCAACTCCTCGTCCGGCCCGAAACGATCTCGGAAAACCGGGTCGACATCGACTCCCTGCTGAAAGCCGGAATTCCCGTCCGGGTCCTTCCCCCTGACACTCCAAAATGGCTCCGGCCTTATACAATCCTCGACGGGCGCATCCTTCTCCAGGGATCCAAGGGCTGGTCCGCCCTGCCCGTACCGTTTCAAAAAGAACTCTCTGTCCAGGCCAGCCTGCTTCTGTTCGACAGAATACGCAGGATGGACTCCAACTTCCTGGTTCTATGGGACCATTCGAAACCCATTAATGTGAATGCGATCCCGCCCCCGGATGTCGTGCCAAACACCCCTCCTTCTTCCTCATGATTCCCGGAACATCCCCTTCCGGCCTTGAACCCCATCGGGAAAGCATTTGACGGACCGGTCGGGAGATGCTAGTCTGATAACAGACCAAAATGGTCTGCGATTACTTTAGTCGGAGAGGCCCGTGCTCAAACTGACCAAAAAAGTGGACTATGCACTCCTCGCGATGCATTTCATGGGGCATCAGGATATGGATCAGGTGAGCACGATCCGGGATATTTCCGAAAACTACCAGATTCCCATGGAGATTTTGGCCAAAGTCCTGCAAAAGCTTTCGAAAAAGGGGCTTCTACAGAGCCACCACGCTCCCAAGGGCGGATATACACTGAAAAGACCGATCCGGGAAATCTCGATCCTCGAGGTCATCAACGCCGTCGAAGGCCCGATCGGTATCCTGAGCTGCTCCGAAGGCCAGGACAAAGTCTGCCAGCAAATTGAAAACTGCGATATACGTTCTCCTCTGGAGCGCATCCAGGGGAAAATTTTATGGCTACTTGAGAACATGTCGTTAGAAGAACTCTCTCAGGCGGTCCCCACAACGGGAGGAGTGATCCATGGATCGTTCGATTTACTTGGACAACCACGCTACCACTAGGCTCGATCCCCGCGTCCTCGACGCGATGATCCCTTATTTCACCGAAGATTACGGGAACGCGCATTCCCGAAATCACACTTTCGGCTGGAAGGCAGAGGAAGCGGTGGACAAGGCCCGGTCCGAAGTGGCTTCCCTCATAAAGGCGGACCCCAAGGAGATCGTCTTTACCTCCGGAGTGACCGAATCGGACAACCTCGCCATCAAGGGCATCGCCGAAATGTATCGGGAGAAAGGCAACCACCTGATCGCCCTTGAAACGGATATCCGCTCGATCCTCGACCCTCTTCACTCTCTCGAGAGAGATGGGTTCACGGTGACGATCCTTCCAGTCGACAGCAAAGGTCGGGTCGACCCCGAAAAGCTGAAGGAAGCGATCCGGCCCGAGACGATCCTGGTATCGATGATGGCGGCAAACAACGAGATCGGAACGATCGAGCCCCTCGAGGAAATCGGAAAGATCACCCGGGAAAAGGGCGTTCTCTTCCATGTCAATGCGGCCTATGCCGCAGCGGCGGTCCCGATCGACGTCAACCGGATGAACATCGATCTCCTGAGCCTGAACGCACATCTCATTTATGGACCCAAGGGCGTGGGAGCCCTCTATGTGCGCCGGAAGAACCCAAGGGTTCGCCTGACTGCGCAAATCGACGGCGGAGGGCACGAGCGCGGGTTACGGTCGGGCACCCTGAACACGCCCGGCATCGTAGGCATGGGCATGGCCTGCCGCCTGCTGGCCGAACACTGGGACGCGGAGATCGCCCATCTCCGGACCCTTCGGGACAAACTCGAAAACGGGATCCTCGAAGAGCTCGATTACGTGACGATCAACGGGGACGCCGACCACCGTTCCCCCGCGGTTTCCAATCTCTCCTTCGCGTTTGTCGAAGGAGAAGCCCTCCTGATGGGGCTCAAGGAAATCGCCCTGTCGTCCGGATCCGCGTGCACATCCTCGACACTCGAGCCGTCTTACGTGCTTCGGGCGCTGGGGGTCGGCACGGACCTGGCCCACTCCTCGATCCGTTTTTCCGTGGGCCGATTCAATACTGAAGAAGAAATCTCGTACACCGTCCGTCGCGTCAAGGAAGCGGTCTCGCGACTTCGGGATATGTCGCCGCTCTATGAAATGGCGAAAGAGGGAGTCGATCTGAAATCGGTCCAGTGGAACAGCCACTGATATCATAAAAAGCGACGCAGGTTTCGGAGCGACACCACAGCCGGAACCGCGAATCAACGGAGGTTAAGGAACATGGCTTACAGCGATAAGGTGATCGACCATTACAACAATCCCCGGAACATGGGATCGTTTGAAAAAACAGAAGAAAATGTTGGAACCGGCATCGTGGGCGCCCCGGAATGCGGCGACGTCATGAAACTCCAGCTCAAGATCAACGATAGCGGCGTCATCGAGGAAGCCCGTTTCAAGACATTCGGTTGCGGAAGCGCCATCGCCTCCAGCTCCCTGGCCACGGAATGGGTCAAGGGCAAGACGATCGACGAAGCCCTCCAGATCAAGAACACGGATATCGTCTCAGAGCTGAACCTGCCTCCGGTCAAGATTCATTGTTCCGTTCTCGCCGAGGATGCCATCAAGAGCGCGATCAACGACTACAAGACAAAGAAGACCCAGAAGGCCGAAGCATAAGGAGGTTTCGATGATCAATGTCACGGATGCCGCTGCCAGTGAAGTCCTGCGCCTTTCGAGGATCCAGAAGAAGGAAGGCAAGTTTCTACGCCTCGGAATCGAGGGCGGAGGCTGTTCCGGGCTTTCCTATCTGATCCGCTTCGACGACGAACCCGCCGAGTTCGACCAGGTTCTTGACGGACCGAACGGGATCCGGATCCTGATCGATCCCAAATCCCTCGTCTACCTGGACGGTTCCGTCCTGGATTTCCAGGGTGGCGGGGTCATGGGCGGTGGGTTCAAATTCCAGAACCCGAATGCAACCCACAGCTGCGGCTGCGGAACCTCCTTCGCCGTCTGACGCATAACCCGTGACGGATCCGCATGCGCGGGGTTTGCTTCCTGCGCTCAGAGGATTCGTCGCACTGCGTCATGTAAAGACGTGAGGAGACCCAATCATGTCCAATCTCACATCGCATTCGGATCCTTCGTTATGCTGGAATTGTCGGGGGAGCCTGTCAGAAGCTGATCTCTGTACATCCTGCGTGAAGATTCAACCGATCGGACCGGAAACGGATTTTTTCTCGATTCTCGGAATTCCTGTCCGCTTGACGCTCGATACCGGGATCCTGACCGAACGTTTCCACGAAAAGAGCCGTTTGTTCCACCCCGATTACCACCGGCTCGAGGATACCCGGGAACAGGATATCAGCCTGAACAACGCATCTCTCCTGAACCAGGCCTTCAAGACGCTCAAGGATCCTTTCGACCGGGCCCTGTATTTCCTGGACCTGACCAGCCGGCACCATTCTCCGCAGGGACAGAGGGTGGTTCTGCCCCCTTCGCTCCTGATGGAGATCATGGAGTTCAAGGAAACCCTCGAGGAGCAGGTGGATTCCGGACAATCCGAAAAGGCGTCGAAAACCCTGGCCGCCCGGATACGGGACGTCGAAGCGGCGATCCTCGGGCGGATGGAGTCCCTCGACAACCTCGCATCCGTCGACAAAAGCGGCAATGAAGAAACGAAACGATCCCGGGAGGATCTGACCCGGGATCTCGAATACCGAAAATACCTGAAATCCCTGGAACGTGATCTCAAGACACGGATCCAGGCCGTCGCCAGCCGAGTGGGCTGAAGGAGTCCAATTGTCACGAACCGTTGTCGGTATCGACCTCGGAACGACCAACTCCCTGATCGCCGTGATGAAGGAATCGCGGATCGATGTCATTCCCGACTCCGAAGGGCGCCGTCTTCTTCCGTCCGTCGTCGCCCTTTCCGGTGACGGCGTCCAGGTCGGATTTCCCGCCCGGGCCCGCTTGAACGATCCGGACACGGTGGTGGTCTATTCTGCCAAGAGGCTTATGGGCAGGTCGTTCGTAGAGATTTCCGGGGAGCTTCCCTACCTGGCTTATCCCGTGGAGGAAGTCCGCGGGCTTCCGATGATCCCGGACCGGCTCCGGAGCCGCCATCTCTCTCCTCCGGAAATAGGCGCACTGGTCCTCTCCGAACTCAAGAAGCGCGCTGAAATCCATCTGAACGCGCCGGTCACCGACGCGGTGATTACCGTTCCTGCCTATTTCAATGATGCCCAGCGCCAGGCCACAAAAGACGCGGGCGAGATGGCGGGGCTGAACGTCCTCCGAATCGTCAACGAACCTACGGCCGCAGCGCTGGCTTACGGATTCGGGTCGGGAAAGGACGGGCTTTTCGCCATCTATGACCTGGGAGGCGGCACCTTCGATTTTTCACTTCTCGACATCCGTAAAGGGATCTTTGAAGTTCGGGCCACAAGCGGAGACACCCATCTTGGCGGAGACGATTTCGACCAGGCGATTGTCTCCGATTGGCTTTCCGGGATTTCCGGCGGGAATGACCTTTCAAGACGGACGGAAGTTCGCGACTTTCTTCGCAAAGAGGCGGAAAAGGCGAAGATCGCCCTGACCGAAGCCAAGGAAATTCGCGTATCCGTCCCGGCGTTGGGGTTCGAAACGGTTCTGACCCGCGACCGCATGAACGCCCTTGTGGAACCCCTGGTTCAGAGGACCCTGGTTCCGGTCGCCAGGGCTCTCGACGACGCGGGTGTCTCTGTCTCCGATATCGATGGGGTGATTCTGGTCGGGGGAGCCACGAGGCTCCTCCGGGTCAAGGAGGCGGTCCAGGGTTTCTTCGGAAAACCCGTCTACGACCAGGTCGATCCCGATCTCGTCGTGGCGGAAGGGGCGGCTGTCCAGGGAAACATCCTTTCGGGCGAGAGGAAGGACCTCCTTCTTCTCGATGTCACCCCCCTTTCCCTCGGCATCGAGACGATGGGGAACGTGATGTCCCCGCTTATCCCGAGGAACACAACCATTCCGACGCAGTCCAAGGAAATGTTCACCACGTTCCAGGATGGCCAGACGCGTGTGGATATCCACGTCCTCCAGGGCGAACGGGAGCTGGCAAAAGACAACCGGAGCCTCGCGCGCTTTTCCATGACGGAAATCGATCCGATGCCGGCCGGAGCCGCACGTGTCGAGGTGACCTTCATGATCGACGCGAACGGGATCCTGGATGTCCGCGCCGTCGACCAGCGGACCGGAAAATCCCAGGGGATTCTCGTCCATCCGTCCTACGGACTCACTCGGGAAGACGTGCGGGCCCTCATCAAGGAATCGTTCGACCACGCGAAGGAAGACTTCGAGACCCGGCTTCTGATCGACGCCAAAACCGAGGCCCAGACGGTACTGAATGCCACGCGACGGGCGTTGGACCGCCTTGACGACGACATCCTTCCGGCCGGTGAACGACTCGAGATCCGGACCCAGGTCACCGCTCTCGAAAACGCCATGGGCGGTTCCGACGGCCGCCGGGTCCGGGAAGAAACCCAGAAACTCGATCAGGTCACCAGGCCTCTCGCGGAACGGCTCATGAATCTCTCGGTCCATGAAGCCTTGTCCGGGAAAAAGGTCAAGGGACCAGGAGAAAAAGATGCCTAAAATCCTGTTCCAGGACGACGGCAAGACCATCGAGGCTAAGGACGGCGAATCGATCCTTCAGGCGGCCCTTCGCTCGGGCGTCCATATCGAACATAACTGCGGAGGCGTCTGCGCATGTTCGACCTGCCACGTGATCGTCGAACAGGGGATCGACCATCTGTCTCCCATGCAGGAAGACGAGGAAGATCAACTCGACGAGGCGGAAGGGCTCACTCTCAAGTCCCGGCTTTCATGCCAGGCGCTCGTTCACGGCGATATCGTCGTGCGGATCCCTCTCTGCACCAAGGGCGGACACGAACACTGACCCGGGGGACGCCGAAACCGGCATTCCCCGGTCCTTGCTTAAAGGAGTGTGACTAGGGTGAACTGGAACGAACCGCACGAAATCGGATATCTCCTCTCGGAAAATCATCCGGATATCGATCCCCTGACCGTGCGCTTTACCGATCTTCACCGGTACGTGCTCGAGCTTCCCGGTTTTACGGGAGACCCGAAAGCGTCCAACGAAAAGGTCCTGGAATCGATCCAGATGGCTTGGCTTGAGGAGTGGCAGGACCGGAACTGAAAACCCCCGGCGATGACTCTCCGGAGCGGCGGGACAATCCGTCCGGATGGCTGAAGGTTCGCGTCAGGATACCTTCTGGAGCTCTCAGTGCCCCCGAACTGGTTCAACGCCTGAAGTTCTACAAGCCGACCTCGGGGTACAGGGATTTTGTCACGGCCCGAGGCGGGAGTCCGGAAATCGGGGAAGAGGAGTTCCGGCGTCTCTGGAACCGGGTCGCTCCCCATCCCCACGAAAGGGACGAGTGGGTTCCCTTCGTTCCGGACTGGACGGATTCCGAAGGACGACGCTACCAGGTTCTGGGGGAAGAACCGGACGCGTTCCGGCTCTTGAGAGACGACGGGGTCACCGGCCAATGCTCCCGAAGGGATTTTCCGGCGCTCTTCCGGCCCATCGTCCGGACGGGAGAAGACTCTTGACGCATGTGCGGCTAAGGATCGCTCCCATTCGCACACGATGCGCCGACGGCCGACTCGCGCCGTGATCCATGACATTCGCGTTCCCGGGGAATGATCGAACCGAGAACACAAACGAAACCATCGAAGACCAATGCTTCAAGGAGATATCCATGACCCAGGTGTCCGAGGAAAAAGTGTGGCAGGCCTTGAGCCGTGTCATCGAACCGGATTTCAAGAAGGACCTTGTCACTCTGAAAATGGTGGAGAACCTGAAGATCGAAGGGGGAAAGGTATCCTTCACGATCGTTCTGACCACGCCGGCCTGTCCGCTGAAGGATGAAATGAAAAAGTCCTGCAACGAAGCTCTTTCCCAAGTCGAGGGCGTATCCGAAACCGAAATCGCCTTCACGGCCCGGACGACCACGGGTACCTTCACGGGAAAAGCCGCCATTCCGGGAGTCAGGAACGTTCTCGCGGTCTCTAGCGGCAAGGGTGGCGTCGGAAAATCCACGACCGCCGTAAACCTTGCCATCGCCTTAAAGGCTTTGGGCGCGAAGGTCGGGATCATGGACGCAGACGTCTATGGGCCCAATATCCCGATGATGCTCGGCATCAATACGCCCCCGAAACAGGAGGGAAACCGTTTCATTCCCCCGAAAGGACATGGCATCACCTGCATGTCGATGGCCTTCATGGTGCCTCCCGGGACGCCCCTCATCTGGCGGGGACCGATGCTCCACGGCGTGATCCAGCAGTTCATCCGCGACGTGGAATGGGGTGAACTCGACTACCTGATCGTGGACATGCCCCCCGGGACCGGCGACGCCCAATTGTCCCTGGCGCAGCTTGTCCCCCTCTCGGGGACGATCATCGTTACGACGCCCCAGGAGGTGGCCCTTTCGGATTCCCGGAGAGGCCTCGCCATGTTCCAGAAGGTCAATGTGCCGATCCTGGGCATCGTGGAGAACATGAGTTCGTTCGTCTGCCCCCATTGCCACGAGGAAACCGCCATCTTCTCCCGGGGCGGCGGGGAATCGGCCGCCAAGGAACTTGGCGTTCCGTTCCTGGGACGCATCCCCATCGATCTCTCCATCCGCGAAGGCGGCGACCATGGAATGCCGATCGCCATAGGCCAACCTTCCCATGAAATCTCGAAGGCGTATCAGGAAATCGCCGGAAAACTCGCTTCGGCCATCAGCATCCTGAACGCCGGTGCCAAACCGATACAGATCGCGGGCTTTTCGTGACTGCCGGAACGGCCCCCATCGGGAAGAACCCGGCGTGAACCCCCACAAGGTCGCGCGTGTCGCGCGCTATGACGAAGCCCTGAAAACCTGGAAAACGCTTCACATGACGACCGAGATGGTTTCGAAGAAAGCCCTGGGGCCCGGAACGTTCGAAGGATCCGGTCGTGACGAGGACTGGCGGAGGTGGGAAGAGTCCATGAACAACGAGATGGACGCGTACCTCGAGCTCAGGGAAGCCTGGCTCGAGCTGACCTCCGAAGACCCGCGCCAGCCCTGACCTTTCCTAGGGGGCATCGGACGGTTCGTCCGTTTCCATCAGTTCGGGGGCCGAAAATCCCCGGGGCACGCCTTCGGATCCCGTCAGCTCCGGGATCGTCTCGTTGTCCGGGGCCGATTTCAGTTCCTTGAACCGCCGGGCCTGGACGAGGACGCGGGATTCGAGATTTCCCACCGATTTGTTGTACGCCTCGACGGTCTGCGTCAGGTGCTTGCCCATGTCTCTCCAATGTCCCGCGAGTTTCACGATTCTCCCGTAGAGCTCCCGGCCGAGCATCGACACTTCCTGGGCGTTTTTCGCGACGTTTTCCTGCCGCCATCCATAGGCGACGGTCTTCAAAAGGGCAATCAGGGTCGTCGGGCTCGCCAGGATGACCCTCCGTTCCACGCCGAACTCGATCAGTTCCCGGTCTTCCTGCAGGGCCACGCTGAAGAACACTTCTCCCGGGATAAAGAGGACCACGAATTCCGGAGTAATGGTCAGGCTGTCCCAATAGGCTTTCCGGCCCAGTTCCTCCATGTGGTCCCGCATCTGGCGGGCATGTTTCTGGAGGAGACCCTTCCTCTGCGCGTCGTCCGTCGCCTCGAGGGCATCGAGATACGCGTCGAGGGGGGTTTTCGCATCGACCACGATCTGCTTTCCGCCCGGGAGCCTTACGATCAGATCCGGCCGCTGTCGCCCTCCTTCGACCGAAAGGCTCTTCTGTTCGTCGAAGTCGCAGTATTCCTGCATGCCGGCCATCTCAACTACACGCCTGAGCTGTATTTCACCCCAGCGACCACGTACCGAAGGCTGTTTCAGGGCATTCACGAGGCTCGAGGTTTCCCGGTGAAGCTGCGGGATCTGGACCTCCATCAGCGTCCGGATCTGCTCTCCCAGCTGGGAATACGCCGACACACGGGCCACTTCCAGTTCTCCCAGGCGGAGACCGACTTTTTCAAGGGATTCCTTTACGGGCTTGACCAGTTCGTCGACGGCTTTCTGGCGGAGTTCGAGATCGGCCTGGGCGGTTTTCTGATATGTCTCGAGATTCGTCTTCGCGAGTTCCAGAAACGCCTGGTTGTTGCTTTTCAAGGCTTCTCCCGACAGCGCCCTGAAGCTTTCGAGAAGCGCTTCCCTGGCCTGTCCCAGGAGTTCGATCTTTTCCTGGGCGCCTTTTCGCTCCTCGCCGATCGTGGCCTCGAGCCCTCCGATCCGGACCGCCTGGGTGCGGATCTCCTCCCGGGCCGCCTTCAAATCCGACAGCGCCTCTTCGAGGCGGGTTTCGGCGGATTTCAGCCGTTCCGCCTTTTTCTGGCCAAACAGCCAGACGGCGGCCCCGCCCAGAAGACAACCTGCGGCCAGAAACAGCCATTCTTTCAAAGTCATTCCTTCCTTAAGAAATGAAACCTGCCGACCGCACCCGGAGGGTGCAAATGAACGGATACATCTTCTTTTGTACCACGATTTGCCGAATCCCCCCTAGAACGGAGTTCACATACCCGCCCACTCCCCTTTTTCCGGCGGGGAAGGCTAAAATGGTACCTTTAGCGGGCCGCCTACACCTGACGGTCGAACCTTATCCCTAGAGGTACCGATGGAACAGGAACCGCGCCCTTCCCTCCCCCCGGACGACAAGGTCCGGATGGCCTTCATCGTGGCCTACGACGGGAGGGGCTTTCACGGGTGGCAATACCAGCCCTCGGTCTCCAGTGTGCAGGGGACGATCGAGTCCGCGTTCGAACGGCTCCTGGATCTTCCGGTCCGGATCGCGGGGTCCGGACGGACCGATACCGGGGTCTCCGCCTGGGGTCAGGTGTTCCATGTCGACGTAGACGGAACCGGCCGATGGACCCCCGAAACCCTCCGGCGGGCCGTGAACCATTTCCTTCCTCCGGAGATCCGGATCGTTTCGGGATGTGTCGTGGCGGCCGACTTCCACGCCCGGCACGACGTCCGGGCCAAGATCTACAGATACGCCTTCGTTTCGGCGCCCCGGCTGGGACACACCCCGTCTCCGCTCTCCCTTCCGTTTTTGGCTTTCATTCCCGCGCCGCTCGACCTGACACTCATGAAGACCGCCTCCCGTTCTTTCCTCGGTTCCCGATACTACGCCCACTTCACCGTCCAGCGATCGTGTCCGGAAAATCTCGTCAGGACGGTCGACGGGATTCATTGGGAAATCGCCGCGGATTCGATTTCTTTCTGGGTGACGGGACGGGGGTTTCTCCACATGATGATCCGGTACATGGTCGGAGGACTGATCGACGTCGGGGCGGGACGGAGGACGCCGGGCGAACTGGAGAAACTCCTGATTCCCGGATCCGATGCTCCAAAGGTCCCGATCCGGCCGGCACCCCCCGAAGGCCTGTGTCTCGTAAGGGTTCTGTACGGGAAAAAGGATCCTTTTTATCCGTATTGACTCGGGAAGGGTTCCTTTTCGATCCGATTCTCAACCTCCCGAGGCTACCCTTATAAACGCTTAACGCCACCTGAAAATGCTCCTTGCGTTTGACCCTGAAATGCTCCTTGCGTTTGACCTGGTGTGCATATAAAATGACATCATATGATGTTATTTTATATGCATCCAGATTCGAGGGACATGATGAGGACCACTCTGAACATCGAAGACGAACTTCTGGCCAAGGCAAAAAAACTCAGTGGCCTGAAAGAAAAAACGGTTCTTGTCCGCGAAGGATTGAAGGCCTTGATCGAGCGCGAGACGGCCCGCCGGCTGTCGCAATTGGGGGGAAGCGAACCACAGTTGGAGCCCGTACGGAGGCGAAGGCCCGATCCGTCATGATTCTTGTCGACACGTCCGTCTGGGCCGATCATTTTCGTGTCACCGAACCAAATCTTGTAAGGATTCTTGCATCGGGCGACGTGGTTATGCATCCTTTCGTCGTAGGCGAATTGGCTTTGGGAACCCTGAAAAACCGAATTGTCATTCTCTCGCTCCTGCACGATTTACCCGAAGCGCCGCTCGTGAGTGACAAAGAAGCCCTCTACTTTCTGGAAAAACATCGCTTGACAGGTCGGGGAATCGGTTATATCGACCTGCACCTCCTGGCCTCGGTCGCGTTAACCGGAAGAGGCAAAATTTGGACAAAAGACAAACGTCTCTCCCATGTGGCCGAAACGATTCGTCTCGCAGTTGGATGATACCGGATTCATAAAAATCCTCTTCATTAGCCGTTAAGCTTTCGAACTCCCAACCGGAAATGCTCCTCAAAATCCTTTTTAAAGCATTAATAACCTATAATTTTTCCGTATAACCGATAAATCGAGTATGACAAAAACGTATGCCCTTGACATGCAACCAAAAGGTTGCATAATAGAGACTATGGACATGGATCTGGTGTTCCGGGCGCTTGCAGACCCGGGAAGACGCCACCTGCTGGACCAGCTCCGAGAAAGGAACGGACAGACCTTGGGAGATCTGTGCAGGGGGCTCGACATGACACGACAGGCCGTGACCAAGCACCTTCGCATTTTGGAAAAAGCGCATCTCGTGGTGACGCAAAAACGGGGGCGGGAAAAACTCCATTACCTTAATCCCGTTCCGATCCATGACATTGCCGATCGCTGGATCGACAAGTTCGAAAGGGGCCGTCTGCAGGCTCTGAGTGATCTGAAAAAACAGCTCGAAGGAGAGACCGATGGGTAAAGAATTGACGTTCATTTATGTTTTCTATATCCGGACAACACCGGAACGCTTATGGGAAGCCCTGACCAACCCGGAATTCACTCGCCAATACTGGGGGGGAAACGCGAATGTTTCCGACTGGAAAAAGGGGGCGAAATGGCAACATGTCGATCGGGATGAGAACGACAATGTCTACGTTGTCGGCGAGGTGCTGGAAAGCCTACCGCCAAAACGACTGGTGCTCACCTGGGCCGATCCGGACGATACAGCCGACAGTTCGCGCGTCACGTTTGAAATCGAGCCGATCGAAGACATGGTGCGCCTAAACGTCACACACGGAGACTTCAAGACCGGTTCGGTCATGGCAGGCAAGGTTTCCGGAGGGTGGCCGCGCGTGCTCTCCAGTTTGAAATCCTTCCTCGAAACCGGAAAAGCTCTCAATATCTCGTGTGGCAGCCATTAGGACAGCCCTCAATATCCGGGCCGGAATGTCCGGTCCCTGTACGAAACGTATAGACATTGGGAGACGTATGACAACGGATTCGAAACCGGATTCCGGACGGCCGACCCGTTTCGAAATGCCAAGCCCCGCCGGCATTCGCAGACGGGCGCGATAGAAGGATGAGCGCAATCGAATGAGAACCGTTTTCCGGTTTTAGGGCGTGATGCGATTCAGGAAAACGACAGGCAGTATGTCAGGCCCTAGCGCGGGAGGATGAGGAGGCAACAGCCCTGCAGGCCGTGCAGGGACAGATGCGTTTCAGGAGATCGAAGGAATAGACACCGGTGCCGTGTCCGTCGCTGAAACGGATCGACACGGCATAGTTTCCGACGGCCGTCACCGAGACCGGACGGATATCGGGCGGGATCCTGTCCTTAGTGATGAGCTTCTCCCCGGTCCACTCGTGGATGCATTCGGCGCACCCGCAGTTTTCACGGAGGTATGCGTACGGGTATAGACTCTCGTGCCCGTCCTGCCAGAGGATCCGGACGGCCCGGTTCTCGACCGGTGCGATTTCGGAGGGGATATCCATATCATCAGTATAGAGGGTCGAAGCGTCGGGCTCAAGTCCGCTCCGGGTCAGGATTCGTCCTCCTCGGCCTTGGAAGGCCGGGACATGAGAGACCGCAGGGTATCGGAAAGCCCCGCTCCCTCGTAAAGGATCCGGTATATGGCCCGGGTGATCGGCAGGTCGATTCCCAATTCCCGGGAGAGTTCATAGGCCGACTGGGCGGTCGGGACTCCTTCCGCCACCTGGCCGACCTCTTTCAGTGTTTCGGGAAGAGATTCCCCCCTCCCCAGCTGGATGCCGACGCGACGGTTCCTCGACAACTCGGACGTTGCGGTCAGGAAAAGGTCGCCGACTCCACCCAGCCCCGAAAAGGTTCTCCTGTCCGCCCCCAATCGAACCCCAAGGCGGGTCATCTCGGCCAGCCCACGGGTCAGGAGTGCGGCACGGCTGTTCGCTCCGAGCTCCATGCCGTCCGAAATCCCCGACGCCAACGCGATCACGTTTTTCATCGCCCCTCCCACCTCGGTTCCGATAACGTCGTGGCGGGTATAGACCTTGAATGTCGGCGCATTGAAAAGGGACTGCCCCTCACGGGCGAGACGCTCCGAAGAGGAGGCGATGACGACGGCCGTCGGAAGATGCTTTGCGACCTCCTTGGCGAACGAGGGTCCCGAAAGTATGGCATAGAGCCCGGGATCGTCCGAGTAGACGTCTCGGAGGATGGAAGAAACCAGCGAATGGGTCTCCCTTTCGATCCCCTTGGTACCGCTGATCAACGGGAGAGGGTCTTTCATGAGGGACCTGAGGTGGATCGCCACCGGTCGGACCGCCTGGCAGGGTACGGCCAGGACGACGACCGACGACCCGGAAAGCCCCTCTTCAAGGCTGTCCGTCACCGCTAGGGTGGCCGGATAGGTCATTCCCGGAAGATAGACCCGGTTTTCCCGGGTGGCCCGGATATCGCTTGCGAGAATGGGGTCGCGGATCCACTGGAAGACCGGAAGTCCTTTTTCCGCCAGGTGAAGCGCCAGGGCCGTCCCCCACGATCCCCCTCCGACCACGAGAGGGTGGGGGGGATCTCCCAGGAGACGGTGAACAGAGGGATCCATATCGGGCATACGTTCTTTCACCTTCTCCATCGGCAATCGTGAATGTCAGGATTTCGCAAGCCTTTCGGAGGGGTTCCCCGAAAAACACGCGATCCGGAACTATGGCAAAAGTTCGGTAATGGTACACTATACACGCGAAATAGGCATATTCCATCTTTACATGGGAGCGTCCTATGGAAAACCGGAATTTCTTGGACCGCGCGGATGCCGGGAAACAACTGGCCGAGGCGCTTCGTGAAGCAGGGCATTCCTTCGATTTCGTGTTCGCTCTCGTCCGTGGTGGCGTTCCGGTCGGGCTTCCCGTCGCACGCGAGTTCGCAGTCCCCCTGGTCCCGATGGTCGTCCGGAAAATCGGCATGCCGGGCCAACGAGAACTGGCGCTCGGTGCGATTTCTGAAGGAGGGGCGATCCGATGGAACGCCGATCTGACCGAAAGCGGCCGGTTCGGAGAAGAGGAGCTCTCACGCCTCAGGGACAAGGCGCGGGCGGAAGTGCAGGAAAAGATAGGTCGGCTCCGCTCGGGACAGCCACTCCCTCCTGTCGCGGATAAAAAGATCCTGGTCGTCGACGACGGGGCTGCAACCGGGGCGACGCTTCTCGCGGCGGTCGATGACCTCGAAAGGATGGGCGCCGCCGTCATGGTCGGACTCCCCGTCGCCCCGGCTTCGTTCCTCCGGAACCTGAAACGCCTGGGCATCCCGGCCCTTATCCTGAAGGTACCGCTTGATTTCCAGGCGGTCGGCGAATGGTACGACGATTTCCGGGAGGTGACGGACGGTGCGGTTCTCCTGACCCTCCAGCAGTCTTCCTCTTCCCCCAGAAAAGCATGATCGTCGGCTCCGACAGGCACTATAGAATCAGAGGGAACGGCTGATGGCTCGCCGGGATTTTACAGCCGCCGGGTAAGAGGGTTAAAATCACCTTAAAGCTAAAACCCTCGGTCCGGGAATGACGGGACACCCCGCATGTCATGTCACAAGCCCCCGGAACGAAACGGCACATGAGAGAACAGTCCCGACCAAAGAAGGATCCATGCTCGACATCCGGCAGTTCAGTTCTGATCCCGATCCCGTACGTATCGCTCTCAAGAATCGCGGAACATCCTTCGATCTCGACGGTCTGCTCGAGGAGGAAAAGAAGCTCTCGAACCTCCGAAAACAATGGGAGGCCCTCAGGGAGCGCAGGAATAGGCTCTCCGAGGAAGTCGGCCGCCTGAAAAAAGAAGGACAGGATGCGTCCGAACGGATGGAGGAATCCCGGTCTATCAATGGAGAAATCGCCCGGATCGAAGCCGACCTCGCCAAACGGGAAGAAACCGTCAGGGAACGCCTTCTGCTCCTTCCGAACACGCCCCACATGTCGGTCCCGGTCGGCCCCGACGAAAAGTCCAACCGCGAAATACTAAAGACGGGAATTCCCCGCTCCTTCGATTTCGAACCCAAGCCCCATTGGGAGATAGGTTCGAGGCTCGGCATCCTCGATTTCGACGGGGCGTCCGTCCTGTCGGGAAGCCGTTTTTCGGTGCTGAAAGGGGCTGCGGCCCGGATGGAGCGCGCCCTGGTCTCCTACATGATCGACTGCCATACCCGGCCCGATGTTCCGAGACTCTCGGGAAAACCGTACACCGAGCTGAGCGTCCCGTTTCTGGTCCGTCCCGAAATGCTCGAAGGAACCGGTCAGCTTCCGAAATTCAGGGAGGAGATCTTCGCCATCCCCGAAGACGACCTCTACCTGATCCCGACGGCGGAAGTCCCCGTGACGAACCTTCACCGGGACGGGATCCTGGACGAAGCCGTCCTTCCGGTGAAATATGTCGCCGCGACAGCCTGTTTCCGAAGGGAGGCGGGAGCCGCGGGCAAGGACACCCGGGGCCTGATCCGGCAACATCAGTTCGCGAAGGTCGAACTCGTGTGGATCACGCGACCGGAAACCTCGTATGCCGATCTGGAAGAGCTGACCGGCGACGCCGAATCCGTCCTGGTCGGTCTCGGTCTCCCGTTCCGGAGGGTCGTCCTTTGTACGGGGGATCTCGGCTTCTCGTCCGCCAAAACCTACGACATCGAAGTCTGGATGCCGTCCCAGGGGGTCTACCGGGAAATATCGTCCTGCTCCAACTTCGAAGAGTTCCAGGCCCGGCGCGCGAGTATCCGTTACCGGACGACCGGGACCCGGAAGACAAAGCCCGTCCACACGATGAACGGATCCGGAGTCGCCATAGGGCGGACCATCGCCGCGATCTTCGAAAACTATCAGGAGTCCGACGGTTCGGTCCGGATTCCCGAGCCGCTGGTACCTTATATGGGCGGGCTACGCACGCTGGATCTTTCCTAACCCTGGCATTCCTGGAGGCACCGCGATGACCACGCCCCTCGTTCTCTATATCGGAAAGGACCTCATGCTTTCCGGGCCGATCCGCCAAGCGGCCCAGGCTTCCGGATGGCCTTTCAGACAATCGGAAGATCTTTCGACACTGCCGGAGGAGTGCGACCCCCTTGTCGTCGTCGCCGATCTCGGGGCCCTGAAAGAACGGGCGGAGCTTCTCGGTCAATCGGCCCGGCTCCGTCCGGGGAAAACCTTCCTTGCGGGCATCGCATTCCACACCGATACAGAGAGCCATGAACGGGCGACCCGGGCGCATTTCGACCGGGTCATCCATCGTTCCCGCCTCGGCCCGGACCTGAAGGACCTTCTTGATGCGATTCTTGCCGGTCGCTAGCCGTTCGGGGACTGTCTTCGCCGCGGTCCTCCTGACAGCACAGGCCACCTGGGGAAATGTCCCGCCGACTTCACCGGCTCCGGTCCCGAACCCGCGGACGCTCGATTGCCAGGGCAACCTGGACTCGGTGATCCGGGCTCTCGAGGTTTCCCAGACGGATCGGAAGAAAATAGGAACCCTGCTCCTGAAGGCCCGTCTCCTGAGGGACGACCGAAGTCGGAAGAACGCACGGAGCGAGGGAATGGCCGCCCTCGACGAAGGCCTCTCGAAAGCGCTGGAAGCCGAGGTCCGATACCCGACAAAATCATGGCCCTGGGCACTCGAAGCCATGCTCGATCTCGTGAAGACACAGTACCTCGGTTTTCCGAAGGGCATGTCCGTCGCTACCCGGGCGAGCCGGGCCAACAAAAAAGCCCTGGAGCTGGAGCCGGACGACCCGGAAGCAAACCTGTCCAAGGGGATCGAATATTATTACAAGCCCTGGTTCGTGGGGGGATCGTTTGTCAAGGCGCTCGATCGATTCCGAAAAGCCCGGGACGCCGATCCGACGAACCCCCGCATCCTTTCATGGACCGGACTCGCGTATCTGGCGCTCGACCGGGACCGGCGGGGTTTTGCGCTGTTGAAAAAGGCGTCGGACCTCTGTCCGGGAAATCCGATCTATGCCCGAAGGCTCCGGACCCGGAGACCCAGATGACGGAAGGACCTGCTCCTTCCGGCCCCGATCCGGAACGCCGCCGGATTTTCCTCCGGTGCGGGGATACGGTCAAACACCGGGATTACCCGGAATGGGGTTTGGGCAAGGTCGTCCAGATTTCCGTCTCCCAGCTTCCGGGAGGAGCGGCGTATGCCCGGATCCAGTTCTCCGACGGCCAGGAGAGAACGTTCTTCAACGACCTGGACGATGAGCGGTGCGGGTACTATCGAGGTCTCGTCCGAACCGAGACCCAGGAGGGTCGAATCCCATTTCACTTGTGACCGGTAACACGCGCGGATTGAAAGCCAGCCAGATCCAGGCCCTCACCCGCCTGGGGCGAAGACGTGTTCCCCCCGATCTGTGGATGACGGCGGAACTCGCTAAAAGCCTGGCCGAGGTCAGCCACGACACGGGCCGGCAGGTCGGCCTCTTCCTTTCCCGGGACGGGGACGTCCAACAGGTCCTTGTCGGCTCGGCCAACGAACTCTATATCGAGAAGCTGCCGCCCTCCCGCGGAGGAGATCGGCTTCTCCGCGGCCTTCTGATGGTGCACACCCACCTTCGGGGCGAGCCTATTTCCCAGGACGACCTCAACGATCTGGCCCTTTTGCGTCTTGATGCCCAGATCGTCCTCCACTTGAAACGCGACTCGTCCGATATCGACAGCTTCTCCCGGGCCACGATCGCCCCCGATCCTCTCGCGGCCTCCCCCTGGCATATAGAGCCGGGTCTTCGCATCCAGCCCGGCGCCCTTTCGGGACATGAACGGGTCGAAGAGATCGAAGAGGAGATGCGCCGCGTCCGTTCCGCTTCCCGCCACAAGCTTTCCCTCCGCGAGCGCGCGATCCTGGTTTCGGTATCGAACGAGGCCGTGTCGACCCAGGAGGAAAATCTCGAGGAACTGGCCGAACTCGCCGAATCCGCGGGCGTCGACGTCCTGGGCCGTGAGTTCCAGAGGATCTCGACCTACCATCCGAGCACCCTCATGAGCCGGGAACGCCTGAAATCCCTGATTATCCACGCCCTCCAGGTCCAGGCCACACTGATCATCTTCGAGCAGAACCTCTCCCCCGCCCAGGTGAAATCGATCGCGGACATGACCGAACTTAAGGTGATCGACCGGACCCAGCTGATCCTGGACATCTTCGCCCGGCGTGCTCATTCGAGCGACGGGAAACTGCAGGTCGAACTGGCGCAGCTCCGCTATCTCCTTCCGAGGCTCGAACGCCGTTCCACGGCGCTGTCCCGGCTGACGGGTGGCATCGGGGGACGCGGACCAGGGGAGACCCGCCTCGAGGAAGATCGCCGGCGTGTGAGGGACCGGATCGCCCAGTTGGGAGTCAAGCTCGAAAGGGTTGGGGAAGAGCGCCGGCAAAGAAAGGGGCGGCGGACGGAAAAAGAGCTTCCGATCGTGTCCCTCGTGGGATACACGAACGTGGGTAAATCCACGCTCCTGAACAGGCTTACCGGAAGCGCGGTCCTGACTGAAAACAAGATGTTCGCGACCCTCGACCCGACGACCCGGCGGCTTCGATTTCCCCGAGAACGGGAGATTATCCTGACCGACACGGTGGGTTTCATACGGAACCTTCCGGGCGATCTTAAGAGAGCTTTTCTCGCCACGTTCGACGAATTGAAGGATGCCCATCTTCTCGTCCATGTGGCGGACGCCGCCCACCCGATGGTCTCCGACCAGATCGAACGGGTCGAAGAACTCCTGAAAGAGATGTCGATCGACCACATCCCGAGACTCCTCGTCCTGAACAAGATCGATCTCCTCGAACCCTTGGACCGCGAAGCCCTCGCTTCCCGATTCCCGGGGTCTATCGCGGTATCGGCGCTCGACTTGAACACCCTGTCCCCACTTCTCGAGACGATGGAGGACCGGCTGTTCCATCGCTCCTTCACCGATGCGCCGGACAGAATCGTGGCCCGGCGATGAACGGGATCGAAGTCCCGCTCGAACTTTGCCGTGAATGCGGCCAATGCTGCCACTTCATTGCGCCTCGGCACCTGTCCCCCTTGGCGTCTAGGGGCGGGGAGCCTCTTCCCGAGGAACTCCTCTCCCGCTCCGGACATCCGTCCCTGGTATCGGATTCGAAAAACGGAACTCCAGTCTGGACGTGTTCCCTGTTCGACCGTCCATCCGGGCGTTGCCTGGACCATCCAGGACATCCCCTCGACTGCCGGATCTACCCCCTCGTCCTTTTTTTCGACGACCGGGCCCGGATCGGACTCGACCTTTCCTGTCCGTTCACGGCGATGAAGCCCAGAAGCTGGTTTCTGGAAAAAGCCGGCGAACTCGCGCAGACCTTCTGGTCGGATCTGTCGACGGAGAACCGGGAGATCCTTCTTCCCCTTCTGAAAGAAGATGCCGGACCCTCTGTCGATCCGCTCCTCGATCTCGCCACGGGTCCATGACCGAAACGGGAATCTCCCGAACGCGACTTCCCGATCCCCTTCCGGGACGCCTCGAAACCCTCGACCGCCTTCTCCCCCCGAAAACGAGGACCCTTTTCTCGGGCACCCACCATCCCCTTTCTTTCCTCCTTTTCGACCGGGGGATCGACCTATGGGAAGCCCGATGGGAGAATCGTCCTTTTCTCGTGGCAGAAGCCGGTGGACACTCCTTTCTGCCCGCCCCTCCTTACTGGACCCTCCCGTCCGGGAATTCCGGAGGACTCGAACATTCCCGCTTCTGGAAAGAATGCGCGCGATCGCTGGCATCATGGAACAATGGCGTCCCTGGCCGGCTCGACGGATTGCCCATGGGCTTCGGCATCCCAGGGTACCCTCCACCCCGGCGTTCCGAAGTCGACTATCTTCTGGACAGGACGGGGTGGATCCCGCTCGGAGGCCGCAGTTTCCGGGCCATGCGCTGGGAACGAAACCGCCTTTTCCGCCTCCGTCCCGATGTCCGTGCCGTACCATGGGACAACACATTTTTTTCGGACGCGATAATCCTTCTGGAACGATTTTTCGCAAACCGCAGGGAGAGGTCGAAAGACCCCTACATCCTGGCCCTTCTGGACGATCAGCGCGCGGCCCACGAAAAGGCCCTTTCCCATTCCGACACTCTCGGTCTCGAAGGGTGGACGCTCGTCTCGGGACACCGCCTGATCGGGATCGAATGGTATGCCCGCGGATCGGGCGATGCGGTCTGTTTCCTGGAAGCACGCGATCCCGATATCACCGGGATTCCCGTGTTTCTCACCCTGTCCTATTTCGAAGCCCATCCGGACTGCCGGTGGATCAACATCCAGGGGAGCGCCGGCGTTCCCTCACTCGAACGGGCGAAATCGCTCGACTGTCCGGCCCTCGCCGTTCCGGTCCATTCGCAGGATCTTCCGCCCGGCGTGCCGTGACCCGTGTCCTTTCCCTTCGAATCCGGCCGGAAGACCCTTGCCAAATCCCTTCAAATAGGAGAAAACAAGGTCTCCGATCCTTCGATCGGAATATCGCTTTGGGAGGGGCATGATGCGTCCGGAACCGGCCTGGATCCAGAAGGATGTGCTGTACGAAATCTATATCCGGTGCTTTCTGGACCATAACGGCGACGGCACGGGCGACTTTGCCGGCATCACCGACCGGCTTGACTACATCGCCCGGCTCGGAGTCCGTTCCATCCTTTTGAACTGCCCTTTCCTCGCCCAGAGAGAACGCGACCGCCATCCCCTGGTCGACTGGATGAAGGTCGACCCGGATCTCGGAAACCTGTCGGACTTTCTTCTCCTGATCGAAAAAGCCCATGCCCGTGGACTGAGGGTCCTCATCTCGCTTCCCGTCAACGCGACGTCCATCGAGCACATCTGGTTTAGGGAATCCCGCCAGAAAAAACCCCGATTCATGAAAAAGAGCTACTTCTGGTCGGAAGAGGCTCCTTCGGAACCGGAGGCGGAAAATGTCTCTCCCGAAAAGGCCAACTGGTCCCAGGACGCCGAATCGCTCCGCTATTACTGGTTCCAGGACCGGAAAAACGAGCCGGCGCTGAACTATGCCGACCCGGAAATCATGGAAGAGATGCGCAGGGTCTTCGAACACTGGTTCACCCTCGGAGTGGACGGATTCCGACTGGCCGGCGCGGGCAGGCTCCACGTCTTCAAAAACCGTTCGATCGAGCCTCTCCCGGATCCCTTCAGGACGTTCCTTCCAGTGACAGAGCCGCTCCGGAAAATCTTTCCCGACAGGGTCTTCCTCTTCGGGACTGAAACGCCCCCGTCCCGGAAGACCGGCTTGTCCGACCCGAACACCTACTTTCACTTCGGGTCGTTTTTTCCTTCCGTGCTTGACGCGGTGAAGAACGAAGACAAGGGGGCCCTCGATACTCTGATCATTACGTCCCCGGAGATCCGTTCCGCCCGAAAAGACGGTACGATCCGCTGGACGATCGACCACCGGGCTCGTTCCGAGGACACATTCGAAAAGTTCGATTCCGACGGAGCCGGCGAGATCCCTCCTCCCGTCAACGACCTCGGCCCTCCCCGACCTATCCTCGCCCGACTGGCCGGTTCCATGGAAAACGGCCGCAGACGGATACAGCTCGTCATGAGCCTGTCGCTCACTTTCCCGGGAATTCCGGTCCTCTACTACGGAGACGAGATCGGGATGGGGGACAATCCCCACCTGCCCGGGAAAAAACCGATCCGGACCCCCATGCAGTGGTCGGCGGACCGTAACGCCGGATTTTCGAGGGCCGATCCCGAAGAGCTCTACAGCACGGTCATCGACGACCCGCCCTTCAGCTATACGATGGTCAACGTCGAGAGCCAGGAACGGTTTCCGGACTCCCATCTCTGGCATGTCCGCCTCATGATCGACATCCGTAACGGTCAACCCGCCCTCTGGAGCGACGGGATCTTCGAGACGGTCGAAACCACCCACCCGGCCATGCTTGCGTTCATCAGGTCACGCGGCGACACGGTCTGCCTCCTGATACACAACCTTTCCAAGTCGGCGATCTGCGGACTCCTGAAACTCTCGCTCTGGGAAGGGCTCGTCCCCAGGGAACTCCTGGGCGGCGTCCGCTTTCCCAGAATCGGGAAATCCCCGTACCTCGTCACCATGACCCCCTACTCCTACATCTGGTTTCTTCTCGAAAAACCGTCTCCGGGAAACGGGACCGGCACGGAAGGAGCCGCTCCATGACCGATATGGAACAGGATCCCCTCTGGTACAAGGACGTCATCATCTATGAAATCCCCCTCAAATCCTTCTTCGATGCCAACGGGGACGGGATCGGGGATTTCCCGGGCCTGATCGAAAAGCTCGACTATATCTCGAACCTCGGAGTGACGGCCATCTGGTTATTGCCGTTCACGGATTCCCCCCTGAAGGACGACGGGTACGATATTCGGGACTATTTCAGCGTCTACCCGCCTTACGGGAACCTCGCGGACGTTCGCCGGTTCATCGAAGAGGCCCACAAACGGGGCATCCGCGTCATTACCGAACTCGTCGTGAACCATACGTCGGACACGCACCCCTGGTTCGTCTCGGCACGTTCGACCCGGGCCTCTCCCTTCAGGGACTACTACGTTTGGAGCGACTCTCCCGAAAAATACCGGGGGACGCGGATCATTTTCAGCGATTCGGAGAAATCGAACTGGACCTGGGAACCGAAGACCCGGCAATACTACTGGCACCGTTTTTTCCATCACCAGCCCGACCTCAACTTCGACAACCCGAAGGTCCAGGACGAGATCCTCAATATCGTCACATTCTGGTTTTCCCTGGGAGTCGACGGTCTCCGCTGCGACGCCGTCCCGTACCTCTTCGAACGGGAAGGAACGAACTGCGAGAATCTCCCCGAGACCCACGCGTTCCTTAAACGACTCAGAAAAGAGGTTGACCGCCTTTTTCCCGGACGCATGCTTCTGGCGGAGGCAAACCAGTGGCCCCGTGACGTCCTCCCCTATTTCGGGAACGAAGACGAATTCCACATGGCCTATCATTTCCCTCTCATGCCGAGGCTCTTTATCGCGATCGCCCAGGGGGACCGGAAACCCATCGTCGAGATCCTCGGACAAACCCCTCCCATTCCCGATTCCTGCCAATGGACGATTTTCCTTCGGAACCACGACGAATTGACCCTCGAGATGGTGTCCGACCAGGAGCGGGATTATCTGTGGTCGTACTATGCAAAGGATTCCCGGATGCGGCTGAACCTGGGGATCCGGCGACGGCTCGCCCCGCTTATGCAGAACGACCGGCGGAAGATCGATCTCATGCACAGCCTCCTCCTCACCCTTCCCGGAACGCCCATTCTTTACTACGGGGACGAAATCGGAATGGGGGACAATGTCCACTTGGGCGACCGGAACGGAGTCCGCACCCCGATGCAGTGGTCCTCCGACAAAAACGGGGGATTTTCGCGGGCCGATCCCTCCTCCCTCTACAGCCCCCCTATTCAGAACCCGGTCTACGGCTATCACGTGGTCAACGTCGAATCCCAGGTCCGGTTCCCCACAAGCCCGCTGAACATGCTTCGGCAGATGATCCAGGTGCGCCAGGGGTTCCGTATTTTCGGACGGGGATCCACGACGATCCTCCACCCCAAAAACTTCAGGGTCTTCGCCTATCTCCGGGAAAGCGACGGGAAGGTGGGCCTGATCCTGAACAACCTGTCCGATGCCACGGAATCCGTCCTTCTCGACCTGTCCCGATTCGACGGCTATACGCCCGTCGAAATGTTCAGCCAGAGCGAATTCCCGAAAATCCGGAAACATCCTCTCCATTTCACGGTAAGCCCGTACGGGTATTTCTGGTTGTACCTCCAGCCTCCGGACCTTCCTTCAGATCACCCGGGCTCTTCCTGAAAGGGAAGGTTTCGGTTCCCCGGATCGCCTTTACCACCCGATTCCTTCCGGCGTTCATGAAACCTGTCTCGCATATCCAGCGCAAATCGGGCAATTTTCCGTCTTTCCCTTGTGTTCGATATGCCCCTCAATTACAATCTGGGGTCTGAGTCTTGCTTTGGAATCCGTTCCTGAACTCCCGACCATCCGACAAAACCGTGCTAGGAGAGCGGACATATGGACCTGACCAAGAGTTACCCCCGCAGTCCCGTCGACCGGCTGGGGGGAATCGACCAGTTGAAGAGGATGACCGACAAAGCCCGGGCGCACAAAGCCGGTACCCAGGGCGAATACATATACAACTGCCCATTGGACCAGGCTCTTCTGGGTTTTCTCGGGATCGACGACGAAAGTTTTCTGCGGGCGCTTGACACCCGGACCTCCGACGAAGACGTCCTGGCGTGGGTCCTCGAAAAATCGTCCAATGCGAAGGATCCTGAAAAGATCCGGAATTTCAACAAGACATTCGAATCCCGGGGTCCGGATTCTCCCGAAAAATGGGATTACTTCAAAAAAACCCGCGATGAGATCGATCCCGGCCGTACCGATGTCACCACCTGGGCGAGACTGATCGACCTCGAAGAAAAAAGACCGGTCTGAACGATCCAAAACCGGAATCGCCGGAATGTCGTTTCCACCCTTCCTCGTAAGGAGACGTGGATGTCTTTTCGCCTGCTCGCTTCGCTCTTTCGTTCCCGCGGTTACGCAACCATGGGCGGTATCCTGGTCGGGACGGCCCTGCTTGGGTTCCTTTTTTTCCATGCGCCCCGGGCGGGCGCCGATACGACCAACGGATCGGTCCACTTCAAGCCGGTTCCGGTCGTTCATGTCTACCCGAACGGCCTCAGGCTCATTTATGTGGACAATCCCTATTCCCCGATCGTGACGTTCCAGATCTGGTACAAGGTGGGTTCCATCAACGAAATCCGGGGAAAGACCGGCATCTCGCACTTTACGGAACACATGATGTTCACCGGCACCCCGCGATATCCCCACGGATACCTGGACCGGGAGATCAACGCGATCGGGGGACAGTCTAACGCGTTCACCGATTACGACTTCACCGCCTACTTCGAAAATACGGCGCCCAAGTACATCGATCTCGCGATGAAGATCGAGTCGGACAGGATGACCCACCTCTCCCTGACCCCCGAACAGCTGGCACGCGAACGCAAAATCGTCCTTGAAGAGCGGAGGAACGATTACGACGACCCGACCCAGAAACTCGTGGAGCAGGTCTATGCGAAGGCGTTCCGGGTCCATCCCTACCACAATCCCGTGATCGGATGGGAACCCGATATCAAGAGAATCTCCCGTTCGGACCTGAAACGGTATTACACATCGCACTACATGCCGAATAACGCGACGATCATCGTCGTGGGCCCCGTCGATGGACCGGAATTGATCGCCGCCATCGGAAACCAATTCGGATCCATTCCACGCGGCCCCAGTCCTGCCCCGGTCACCGTAAGAGAACCCGTACAGAAAGGGCTCCGCTTCACAGTGATCCACAAGCCGGCCATGCTCCCGGTGACGATGCTGGCGTTTCACGCGCCCAATTTCAAAAGTCCCGACTCCTATGCCCTGACCGTCCTGTCGACCCTTCTGTCCGGCGGGAGATCCTCGATCCTTTATCGCCAGATGGTCTACCAGAACCCGATTGCCGTCGATGCGGAAGGGGATTACGAAGCGATGACCAAAGGCCCGTCCCTCTTCTACTTCTATGCCCAGGGGCTGCCGAAGGTCTCGCCTCCGCTCCTCAGGCACAGGCTCGAGGGCATTATCGAAGGACTCAAGAGCAACAAAGTCTCGAAGGACGCTCTCGAAAGGGCCAAAAAACAGGTGATTTCCGGGTTCCTGATGGGACAGGAATCGACCTTCGGCCTCGGGATGCTGCTGGGTGAGATGGCCACCATCGGCGTCCCCCTGGACTACCTGGATACCTACGTCGACCGGATCAAGTCCGTGAGCCTGGACGACATCCAGCGTGTCGTTCGGACCTATCTCACGAAATCGAATGAAACGGTGGGCTACCTTTATCCGACGGGAACGCCCAAAAAACCGTCCATTTCCCGACCGAACCGGATTGTCCGCTGAACCCGGACCCTTCATTCGAGGAGAGAACATGATCCGAACCGCATCCCACCGACACCTGGTGATTCTCGCCGCCCTTGTTTTCTCCGGGTGCGCCCAGACGGAGATCGCGGCACCGAACCCGTCTTCCGTCCGCACGCCCGCTATTGAAAGCCGGGAGGTTCCGGTCCTTCACAGCAAGGTCTTCCGGACCATCCTGGACAACGGCACCGTCGTCATCGTGATTCCGAGACCCGTGGTTCCTGTCGTCTCTTTTAGAATCGGCATCCGCGCAGGTTCGGCCCAGGACCCGAAAGGGCAGGAAGGAGTGGCCTCGCTTACAGCATCGCTCCTGAACCGTGGAACAAAATCGCGCGACGCCCTTTCGATCTTCCGCGCCATCGACGCGTCGGGAGGCGATCTCGAGGCCACGGCCGGACGGGATCTCACGACGATCTCCGGAAAGGTCCTGACCTCCGACCTGGACCCTCTGTTTGCTCTGGCGGCGGATATGGTCCGCCATCCCGTATTCAAGGAGGACGAATTCGCACGGAACCTGGAACAGTCCAAAGCCTCCCTTCTCGAGGAAAGAAACCATGCCGGTCCCATCGCCCGGAACCTTTTCTACAAGTCCCTCTTCGGGACCGGACCTTACGGACATCCTCCGTCGGGGACCATGGACTCCCTGTCGACCCTCACACGGTCGGAGGTCGTCGATTTCTATCACGCGTACTACCGTCCGGACCGGACCCTCATCACCTTCGCCGGCGACATTACCCCGGAAAAGGCCCTGGCACTCGTAAAGTCAGCATTCGGGGACTGGACGCTCACCACCCCGCCCCCCTTCCCGACTCTCCCGGCCCCCACAAATCGTGAGGCCAAGGGGCAAACCCTCCTGGTCGACCGTCCGGACCTGGCCCAGGCCATGGTCATCATGGGCACATATGGCTTAAGGCGTGACGACCCCCGGTTCTACGACGCCCTCGTGATGAACCAGATCCTGGGGGGTTCGACCACGTCGACGTTGAATCACGTGGTCCGCCAGAAGAACGGTCTCGTCTATTACATTTACAGCGGCTTCGACGCAGAACGGCACACCGGACCGTTCTTTGTCGTCTTCCAGACCCACGCGCCCAACACTCCCAAGGTTCTCGACCTGACGAGAAAAATCCTCCGGGAATCCCGGGACGCGCCTGTCTCCCAAAAAACCGTCGCGACGGTCCAGGACAACCTCCTGGGACAGTTCCCTTTTCGGGTGGACTCCGACGACCGGATCGCCTCGCTTCTCCTGTATATCGAGACGTACCGGCTGGGACTCACGTACTTCACCGATTATCCGGAGCGCGTCAAGGAGGTCACCCCCCAATCGGTCCGGAATGCGGCACAAACCTTCCTTCACCCGGAACACATGGTGACCGTCATCGTGGGTCCGATCCGCAAGACCAAAGTCCAGGAAGGAACGCGGGTTCCCCAACCCTGACCGGTGGACTGGATGATAATGGGTTTCGTCCTTGCATTTTTTACCCGCTAGGGCTATTGTGAAGCTTTGCTGGATTTTCCCGATTCATGAATCTTTTGACCTGATTTTACCGGAGGGATTGTCTGACCGATGTCGAGTGTGATCAAGAAACGCCGGAAAAAAATCCGTAAGCATAAATACAAGAAACTGAGGCGGGCTTCACGGCACAAGAAGAAGTAAGCCGGCTTCCCTTCCCCCCGGCGGGGGGAAGGGGGAGATTACCGCTATGAATGAACGAAAACTTGCCATCGGTTCGACCGTGCTTCTTTTCCTGGCCGCGGTCGCCATCCTGACCTACCAGCAGGGCGTCATTTCGGATCTGACCACCAAAGTGAACAACCTGAAAGTCCAGGCACACGCCTCAGGAAAAGGTCCGATTTCGTTTTCCGAGCGGACGGTCGAAGCGAGTCCCGGGGCCTATGAACTGAGCGTGATCAAGGCCGCCATGGCCGTGCCCGACTTCGGATCGATGATTCCTCAGGAGCTGGCACGCGGACTCAAATGGACCCTCCGGGACCGCAACCGGCTTCATTTCATCGGGGGAAATCTCGTGATCCTCGAGGTCCAGGACCCGACTGGACAGGTTCTTCCCCTTCTCTTCCATATTCCCGATCCCTCACAAACCCCCACATGGCGCTACCTGTACGGGTTCGTCTCCTCCTAAGACACGAGCGTTTCAAGCCGTTCGAGACTCTGGGACCATCCTTCGGCCATCCCCGTCTTCATGAACGCGTCGCGGTCCGCCGCCGACCCGAAGTGGGTCCGGATCGTAATCTTCGTTTTGCTACCAACCTCTTCGAATGTCACCGTCCAGCGCATCTCAGTGGCCGCTTTTCCCCCGCCCGGACGGTTCCTGTTTATCATGTCGTGCCATTCTTTCGAATGCTCCTCCGTGTTGACCGTGCTGACGATCCGTTCGGGGACGACGATCTCTACATAGACCCCCGTGATCGGGTAATCGATGCCTTTCGGGTCTCGCATGACGATCCGGAACGTCCCTCCGGGCCGCAAGTCCACCTCGCACACCGGGTTCGTCATGACGTGAGGCCCCCACCATTTCGCGAGATGCTTGGGATCGGTCCAGGCCTTCCACACCAGATCCCGGGGCGCATCGATGATACGCGTGAAGAGGGTGTCGTTCCCCGAGATTTCAATATGCATGGCGCTATCCTTGGTCATTTTATCCCCCTTGTTACAGGAACAGTACATATCCTTCACAGTCACGCAGACCCCTTCGACAGAAGGACATCGAGCCGGACCAGGGTCTGTTCGGCCCCTTCTACTGCACCATATTCCTTGACCACCCTGTCCCGATCCTCAACCGACGGGAAAACCATCCGGATGGTGACTCCAGTCTTGTCGCCCAGATTCTCGAAGCTCCAAGTCGCTTCAAAACGGACACCAGCGTCTCCCTGTCTTCTCCCGCCATGGGAAAACGAGATGCGCTCCGGTTTCACGACTTCTGTAAAGATGCTCTCGTTGGGATAGTCGACGCCGTCGGGACCGTGCATGACGTGCTTCCACACGCCTCCAGGCCTCACATTCATTTCTTCGATAGTTGTCGTAAAACCTTCGGGTCCCCACCATTTGACGATCTGGCCCGGATCAGTCCAGGCCTCCCAGACAAGCTCCCTGGGTGCATCCACGATGCGGGACACGACGATCTCGCGGTCCGAAAGAATCTGTCCGGTGTCATTTTTTCTTTTTACGTCCATGATTCTTCTCCTTGGACTTTAATTCCTGAAGATACGCGTCGAGTCGGTCGAGCCGCTTCTCCCAAAAAGACCTGTAGCCCTCCACCCAGTCGGCCACGTCCTTCAGGGGGGTTGCTTCAAGCCGGCACGGACGCCATTGGGCCTCCCGACCCCGGATGATAAGCCCCGCCTTTTCCAACGCCTTCAGGTGCTTCGTGATTGCGGGAAGGCTCATGTCGAACGGTTCGGCCAACTCGGTGACAGTCTTCTCCCCGGTGGCGAGGCTTGCCAGAATTGCCCTGCGGGTCGGATTGGCAAGTACGGCAAAAGTTTCGCTGAGACGGTCGAAAGTCATTATTTAACCTCACAGTTAATTAACCTAATAGTAAAATAATACGCACTGAAAGACTTGTCAACTGAGGTGAACACAGACACTCTTCGTACGGAAAATTTAAGGTATTTGGGAGATATTTTATTTTTCGACTTCCTCTTCCCGAAAAAACCGGCATTGGTCTATGCGGGAAAACGAAGTATGTCGGTCAAGCGTTTCGTATCGACGGTACGAGCAGCGTGAGTGAACATCGGAGGCGGACGCCTCTTCCGCCTCCTCGAGATATCGAAGCTTGTCTTTTTAAGGTTCTTGCAGGGGACATGTCACCACAGTCCTGATTCTTGGCGACCGGAGTCGAAAAGATTACCAATACTGTTCTGCCGGGCGAATCTCGATCGCACCGCCAAGGCGAGCCGCCGGAATCCGGGAGGCGAGCGCGATTGCAGCCTCCATGTTCTCGGCCTCAAAAACCCCATACCCGGCAGCTCCTTCATGGAGATACAGCCCGTCCTTGACCTCGACGTTGCCTTTTTGAACCTTGACGGTCCTGGCAGCGTTTGGAAGTCCCAGTGGAAGTCCCGCCGTGAATCCCGGTGTATTGTTTAACTCCGAGTACTCTTTGTAGATGGTCTGTTGTTCCTCCTTGGAAAGCGCGTTCCAGCGATCCGTTCCCGGTATCGGTGTTGTTCCTTGATAGATCAACAGTACAAATTTCATGGTTTCCTCCTTCATCAATTCAAGAAATTGCCGGATTATGCGTATGGCCTGATCAAAAAATCGTCGACATGACCACCATAGACGATTTTTCCGAGTGATTTCACGAGATTGCAATGGTCTTTACGACAGAAAAGAATCTTGTCACATTTCATAACAATCGTTCGTCACCCGTATGTATGACGAACCAAAAAAGGCGAATGTGACAGACTCGATAAATCTCTATGAGCGAGAGGTCGCTATGGAAAACAAGAACTGGCTAGAAGACAATTTTGAGGAAACCCGCCATCGTTTGCTGGCCATAGCCTACCGCATGCTGGGATCGGCAGACGAGGCCGAAGATGCGGTTCAAGAAGCGTGGATCCGGCTGACCCGGTCTGAATCGGAAAAAATTGAGAACATAAACGGATGGCTTACAACAGTTGTGACTCGCGTGTGCCTCGATATGCTACGTTCCCGAAAATCGAGGCGTGAAGACCCCCTCGATGAAAAAGTGTACGAGATTCCCAGCGAAGAATCGGGGAATCCGGAAGACGATTTTCTCCTGGCGGATTCGGTAGGACCGGCCATGCTGGTAGTACTCGATTTGCTCACACCGACCGAGCGAATCGCTTTCGTTCTTCATGATCTCTTTGACCTTTCTTTTGAAGAAATCGCTCCCATCATCAGTCGTTCAGAAATGGCGACAAGGCAACTTGCCAGCCGGGCACGCCGACGAATCAGAGGGGCCAGCACTCCCAAAGAAGACATAGAACGCCAAAAAGAGGTGGTTTCTGCATTTTTGGCCGCTTCGCGTGACGGAAACTTCGAAGCGCTCATCAAAGTGCTTCATCCGGACGTGATCCTACGAGCTGATGAAACCGCCATCAAAATCTCAGAGTCCAGAAAGTCGAAAGGGGCGCCGCAATTTCAGCATGAAATCCGCGGAGCGAAGAACGTGGCCGATACATTTAAAGGCAAAGCGGCTGCCGCTCAGCTTGCTCTTGTGAACAGAATGGCCGGCGCGACCTGGGCACCGGGGGGAAAGCCCGTTGTTGCGTTCTTCTTTTCGTTGAAAGGCGGAACGATTTCCGCGATCGACATCGTGATGGATCCACAAAAACTGAGCGCTATCGAAATCGAAATGCTTGATTGAATAAACGCCAAAATCTGTCCGAAGACGATCATCCTGCTCCGGCGTCCCGGCCGACGATAACGTTCATATTTAGATCCCTCCGGAACACGAGCCGGAAGGTCGCCTGTTCGTATTCCACAGGACCGGACACCGGATGGAGATTTCATCCCTCCCTCACCGCCACGTTACGTCCTGATGCTCCCAGAACGTCCGGAAATCAGTCCCGCCTAAGCCAAGGCTTGCAACGCCTTGGAAAGATAGTCATTCGGTATTCCGTGATATTCGGAGAGCACCTTCGCCGAAAGGGTTTTATCAGGAGGAAGGTCGGCCAGAACGATCACACGGTGAAGAGCCCATTCCACCTGGTCTCCCAGCACCATCTACAAGTCGCTCCGGGAAGGAACCGCACCGTTGTCCTGCCGCCAGGAAGCCTTCATTGTCAGGACAACCCGGCTTTGTCCAGGCCATACATGGCGTCCAGGGATCCGGCGGGAGTCTGAAACGATGCAGCGAAGCGGTTCCATATATTGATGATCCCGATGACACATGTGAGGTCGGTCAGCTCTTTTTCGGAAAAGAATGTTCGAACATGCTCGTAGAGAGTATCCGTCACCCGGTTTTCGCTCAATCGGGTGACGGTCTCCGTCCATTCGAGCGCCGCCTTTTCCCTGTCGGTAAACAGTGCCGATTCCCGCCATACGGGGAGGTGGTAGAGCCTGAGTTCGCGTTCGCCGTCGATTTTCGCCTCTTTGCTGTGCATATCCACGCAAAACGTACAATGGTTTATCTGGGAAGCGCGCAAGACCACCAGGTTGATCAACGATCGTTCGAGGCTCCCTTTCTTCGTCTTCTGGCTCATTTCGCTGAGCAATCCGATCTGATCCTTTGCATGGAGAGCATAATTCATCCGAAGAGCCATGGATACCTCCTGTGATATGGAATTTTTATTCACAATTAATGTGATTTAGGTCCGAAGAACAATCCTTCACCGAGATCCAAGAAAATTCGGACAAGGTCTGACCTTGAACGTGGGGAAAACTTCATTCACCCCATATTTTTGATGAGGAAAGTGTCGAAAGGGAAAAAAGCGGTCAGCCACGCCGTCAGGGGGACTCAACCTTCCGGGGAAGAACGAGGATCTCGCCAGGACGGATGCGGTGTTCGGCTTCGCGCGCGATCCGCTCCAAGGCGAACGGATCGGAGCGGAGGGCGTCGACGAGCGTTTTCCGTTCGTCGATCTCGTGCCGGAGACGGCTATCCTCGCGGGCCAGGTCCCGCCCTTCCCAGCGATACTTGATCAGGGCAAGGAGTCCGGTATTTTTCGAGACGAGGGCGCCCGTTCCGTAGAGGATCATGGCCGTCCCGGAGATGAGGAGTAGCCAGACGAGCGCGCGACCTCCCGAAGAAGGCCCCGTAATCGGCGAAATTGGAACGGTCTTGGCCATCTCTTACCCCATCCGCAATCCGGACAATCCCAGGTAGATCGCCTGGTCGCCCAGTTCTTCCTCGATCCGAAGGAGCCGGTTGTACTTGGCCGTCCGTTCGCCTCTGGAGAGCGAACCGGTCTTGATCTGTCCGGTCTCGAGCGCAACGGCCAGGTCGGCGATGTACGTGTCTTCGGACTCCCCGGAGCGGTGTGAAATCATGGCCCCCATCCGATGGTTCATGGCCATGCGTGTCGTTGTGATCGTTTCGGTCACCGTTCCCACCTGGTTCAATTTTACCAGAATCGCCGTGCCGATCCCCCGACGGATCCCATCCTGCAGGTATTCGGTGTTCGTGACGAAGAGGTCGTCGCCGACCAGCTGGACCCGGCCGCCGATTTCCCGGGTCATCCTCTCCCAGCCGTCCCAGTCACTTTCCGCAAGTCCATCTTCGATGGAAACGATCGGATACCGGCCGACAAGATCGGCATAATAGGCGATCAGTTCATCCGACGACAGGACCCGGCCTTCCCCTTCGAGATGGTATTTCCCGTCCTGGTAGAACTCCGAACTCGCGGAATCCAGCGCGAGCGAAATCTGTTCGCCGGCAATGTAGCCCGCGGCCCGGATCGCCCGGATCAGGAGAAGGATCGCTTCTTCATGGGATGCCAGGGAGGGGGCGAAACCCCCTTCGTCCCCAACGAGGGTCGGAAGATGGTCGTCGTGAAGGATCTTCTTCAGCGTCCAGAACACTTCGGCCCCCATCCGCAGCGCCTCCGAATAGGAGTCGGCACCGTGGGGAACGATCATGAATTCCTGGAAATCGAGGTTGTTGTCGGCGTGGACCCCGCCGTTGATCACGTTCATGAACGGGGTAGGCAATGTACGGGCCGTAAACCCGCCCAGGGCCCGGTACAGGGGAAGCCCGTGCTCCTCGGCGGCAGCCCGGGTCACGGCCATGGAGACGCCCAGGATGGCGTTGGCCCCCAGTACGCTCTTGTTGGGTGTTCCGTCCAGGGCGACGAGTGTGTCGTCGATCAATGGCTGATCGTCCGCCGGAAGTCCCTGAAGGGCTTCCCGGATGATACCCTCGACATTCGAGACCGCCATCCGGACGCCTTTTCCGAGGAAGCGGGGGGATTCGCGGTCCCGGAGCTCGATCGCCTCGCGCGACCCGGTGGAGGCACCGGAAGGTACGATGGCTCCTCCCGAAGCCCCGCTCGAAAGAATCACCTCGACTTCGACGGTGGGGTTCCCCCGGGAATCCAAGACTTCGCGGGCCAGGATCTCTTCGATTTCGCTCATGGAACCGTCCTTTTCTGGATCGGGCCGAGGCTCGGGAGCGAAGCGGGCAAGGGCACCACTCCTCCGAAATCCTGGTCCCTGAAATGATTGTGGCACTCGGCGCACGAACGGCCCTTCAGGGGTACCGCTTCATGGGCTTCGCGATTGTAGCCGTTGACATGGCACTTGATACAGTTTTCGTTGGGCACGACCCCCGGCCTGAACACCCGGGAGGGATTCGGATGTCCGAAAAAGTGGACTCGCAGCTCATCGAGACCGGTCATCTGGGCGGACATGGCGCCGAGCACCCCGGGACCGGAATGACACACGATGCAGTTCGGGTGATGCTTCGATGCACCGGACGTGACGTACTTCTCTCCGAAGAATTTCATTTCGTGACACGAAGTGCAGAACGCGACCCGGGATTCGAGGAGGCGTCCTCCGCCTGAAAGGGCGGCCCCGGCGATCGCAAGCACCCCTAGAACATAAAGGACCGAAGCCAAACGTCTCACAGGAAAGTCCCCGCCATTGGTTCCGGAAAGAGCAATGTCCCCCTAGGGCTGCTTCTTTCCTTCCCGGTAGGAAACGAGCTCTTTCGACCAGTGCCAGAGGCCGTCTTCGGACCAGCCACCCTCCGCGACGAGCCCCAGGTTCGGCGTGTAATAATCATACAGGATCTGTGGACTTTTCCTCCGGATCAGATCGTAGGTGATGCGTTTCCGGACGACCCAGCAGACGAACGTGCCGGCCGGAAGGACGACCCGGACTTTTCCCCAGACCCGGTTGTGGATCCGGTTCTGTCCATCCTGGACCTCCCATATCCCCCCCTTTTTGAAGGGTAGGCGATATTGGAGGAACGGGGGTCGATAGGTCCATGTGCGGGAGCCGAACGCGGAGGTCGAAGTGTTCTGGACCACCTCCCCCGACCCGGGATCGTAGGAAAAAGTGCCCACGATCGATCTTTCGGGAAACTTCATGTAATGGATCTTCCGGATGATCTCGACCCTCCGGGTCCCCCCCGCCCCCTGCAGCGGGTTTACTTCTTCCCGTATCAGGACCTTTCCGCCGAGTCCGGTGAACTTCTTGACCAGCGGTCCCGACGGGAAGTAGGCGCCAGGGTCACCGGCGGCTTCCGAAGGCGCCGATGGAAGGGAAACGCTCCCAAAGCAGGCGAGGAAGAGTGCAAAAGTGGAGAGGAAACCCTTTCCCGTCACCTTCCGAGGGCCTCTTTCAGAAGATGGTTGAGCTTCTGGGGATTGGCTTTCCCCCCCGATTTCTTCATGACCTGTCCCACCAGGAAACCGAAAAGACGATCTTTTCCATCGCGATAGGACTGGACTTCAGACGGATTTTCGGCCAGGACCTCCACGATCCAACGACCGATCGTTTCTTCGCCCGACTCCTGGGAAAGGTTCCGTTCCTCGATGACCTTGCGCGGAGACTTTCCGGACTCGACAGCGATCGCGTACACGTCCTTCGCCTGGCTGAGGGAAAGCCGCTCTTCGGTTACGAGGGCGAGCAAGTGGGCGATCTCCGCGGAGGATAGAGAATCCCCCAGGACCTGGACCCCTTTGCGGTTCCATTCCCTCAGGACTTCCGTAAGAAGGAAGTTCACAAGCCGCGCGACACCCTTTTCCAGAGGCCAGCCGCCTTTCTCCGAATGACCCCTGAGGGCTTCCCGGGCTTCGTCCAGATACCGGGCCAGCTCCTCCTCGACCACGAGGATCTCGGCTTCGGCCTCACCGATGCCGAATTCGCGGGATATCCGGAGAATCCGCTCCTGCGGAAGTTCGGGAAGGGACGCTTTCTCTTTTTCGATCCATTCGGGATCGAGGACCAGGGGCGGAATGTCCGGTTCGGGAAAATACCGGTAGTCCAGGGCCTCTTCCTTCGAACGCATGGGAAGGGTCCGTCCGGTGTGGCTGTCGAAAAGCCGAGTCTCGCTCACGACCCGCTCCCCCCGCTCCAGGAGCTCGGACTGCCGTTCGACCTCGAACACGAGCGCCTTATGGACGAACCGGAACGAGTTCATGTTCTTGATTTCCACCTTCGTCCCGAAGGTGGAAGACCCGATCGGACGAAGCGACACGTTGGCGTCGCACCGGAAGCTTCCCTCCTCCATGTTCCCGTCGGAGACGCCGGTCGAACGGAGAATCTGCCGAAGCTTCTTCAGATAATCCACCGCCTCTTCGGGGGTGCGGATATCCGGCTCGGACACGATTTCCAGGAGAGGGACCCCGGCACGGTTCAGGTCGACATGGCTTGCGTCCCGGATCCCGGCGTGGAGGTTCTTTCCGGCGTCCTCCTCCATGTGTATGCGGTGGAGACGTATGTCGCGGACCTCTGGTCCCGAACGCACCGGGATCGCTCCTCCCGTCAGCAGGGGGTAGGTGAACTGTGAAATCTGATAGCCCTTGGGGAGGTCGGGGTAGAAATAATGCTTCCGGTCGAAAACGCTCCGGTGGTGGATCGTGCACCCCAAGGAGAGTCCCAGTCGTATCCCGAGCCGGACGGCCGCCTCGTTCAGAACGGGAAGGACGCCCGGATGGCCGAGGCAGACGGGACAGGTCAGGGTGTTCGGAGGCGCACCGAACCGGTTTTCGCATCCGCAGAAGAGCTTGGCATGTGTCAGAAGCTGGGAATGGACCTCGAGTCCGACGACCATCTCGAACGAAGGGCTCACGCGGCCGTCTCCCCTTTCTTGGAAAAAAGGTCGGGGGGACGTTTTGTGCCCACGGCCCTCTCGAGGACCTGGGCCATCCGGAGGAGCTTTCCCTCCGACCAGGCCGGACCGATCAGCTGGGCTCCCGCCGGGAGTCCCGAAGGAGTCGGATAGGAAGGGGCCGACAAGGCCGGAAGACCGGCAAGGTTCGCGGAAATTGTATAGATATCGGACAAATACATGGACAGGGGATCGGCGACTTTTTCGCCGAAACGGAACGGGGGGGTGGGCGTCGTCGGGGCAAAGATCAGGTCGACTTCGTGGAACGCGCGGTCGAACTCCTCCCGGATCAGGGCCTGCACTTGCTGGGCACGCCGGTAATACTGGTCCTGGTATCCGGCCGACAGGGCGAAGGTTCCCAAAAGGATCCTCCGCTTGACCTCCGGGCCGAACCCCTCCCTGCGGGTGTTTTCGTAAAGGGCCTTCAGGTCCGGAACCGACAGGGACCTGAGACCGTATCGGACCCCATCGTACCGGGAGAGGTTCGACGCGGCTTCGCTCGTGGCGATCAGGTAGTAGACGTTGATCCCGTACTTCGCGGAGGGCAAGCGGACGGGCTTGAAGACGATCCCTTCGGATTCCCATACGGCCCTGGCCCTCTCGAGGGATGCGGCGATCGCGCCGTCCAAGCCTTCGCCGAAGAATTCCTCGGGCATTCCCACGGTCAGCCCCCGGGTGCCCATTGCAAAATCCCTTTCCATCTCGACGGGATCCCGTGAGGAAACGGTCATGTCCTTGCCGTCGGGGCCCGACACGAGGACGGTCAACGCGAGGGCATCCGCCGCGGAGAATGAGAACGGGCCGATCTGGTCGAGCGAAGAGGAAAAGGCCACGAGGCCGTAACGGGAAACCCGCCCGTAGGTAGGCTTCAACCCGAGAACCCCGCAGAACGCGGCCGGCTGACGGATAGAGCCTCCGGTGTCCGAACCCAGGGACATGGGAGCAAGTCCCGCCGCCACCGCCACCGCGGATCCTCCGGAAGAGCCCCCCGGCACCCGGGCAGGATCCCACGGATTTTTCGTGGGACCCATCGCGGAGTTCTCCGTCGAGCTTCCCATCGCGAACTCGTCCATGTTGGTCTTTCCCAGCACGATCGCTCCGGCCTTCAGGAGCCGGTCGACGACGGTCGCGTTCTCGACCGGGCGGAAGTTCGCAAGCATCGCCGACGAACAGGTCGTCGGAAGGCCGATCGCGTGCAGGTTGTCCTTGAGGGCGACGGGGTATCCGTAAAAAGGGGATTGGGCGGGGTTCCGGGCTTTTCGATTGTCCAGCTGGCGCGCCCGGTTCACCGCGTTCGGATTGACGGTGAGGTAGGCGCCCAGGGAGGGATTGTGGGATTCGATCCGGTCCAGGTAATGGCGGACCGATTCCTCGATCGAAAACGCCCCTTCGTCGCGCCCTTTCCGGAACTCTTCGAGAGAGGAGAAAAAAGACGCGCTCACAGGGCGTTCCTGCGGGAACGGATCCGGTTCTTTTCGTCCACCTTGACGATGATCGGTTCGTATTCCTTGATCTCGGACTCCGAATAGTGGGCATAGCAGAAGATGATGACCCTGTCCCCGACGGCCCCTTTCCGGGCAGTCGGCCCGTTGAGGCAGACGACCCCGCTTCCGGGCTTGCCGGGAATGACGTAGGTGGCGAAACGCTCCCCGTTGTTCAGGTTGCTGATCACAACCTGCTCGAACGGCAGGAGTCCCGACGCGTCCATCAGTTCCTGGTCGAGGGTCAGGCTTCCTTCATATTCAAGGTCGGACTGGGTCACCGTCGCGCGATGGATCTTGGAGCGGAGCATCGTTCTGAGCATGATTTTAGCGCCCTTCCTCGAGAATGCGGGGGACCCGGAAGAATCCCCCCGACCGGTCCGGTGCGTTGGACAGGGCCGACTCGACAGGAAGGGAGTGCCGGGAAACGTCCTCTCGTAGCGGTGTCGGTGGTTTCGCTGCCTCCGAAACATGGAGTCCGGGAGGAGGCAGGGGAAGACGGTTCAGTGTTTCGACATAATCCAATATCCGGGACAGTTCTCCGGCGAAATGCTCAACCTCTTCTTCCGTAAGGGAGAGGTTGGCGAGCCGAGCGACATGGAGAACCTGTTGTCGGGTCAGTTCCATGCTAAGAATTTCCTTTCTCGGGGGGATTAATCCCCGTCCGGTCATTATATTCGATCCCCGGCGAAGGGACAAACAAGGGCGCGTCAGTCGGCAGTCAGGTTGGCGAACCGTTCGAGGAGGCGTTTCACCCCCACCTCTTCGAAGCGGATCGCGAGTTCGAGGTCCCCGCCTTCTCCGGACGCTTCTTCCACCACGCCCTGTCCGAACCGGGCATGACGGACGACCCGGCCGATCCATTCCGGGCGCGAAACGATTTTCGGTTTCGGGGGTACTTCGGAAGACCCCGGCTCGCTCCTTCGCGAAACGCCCATCGGTTCCGAATGCCGGGCCCCGCTCGAGGAGTGGGTCCCGGAGACGGATCTTCCGATCCCCGAAGGTTCTCCCGCCCCGGCAGGGGACGGCCGGTCACCTTCTGTGAACTCCCGGGGAAGATCGAACAAAAAACGGGACGGCTTGAACGAATCGGTTTTCCCGAACAGTTGCCGGGTCAGGCAATAGGTGATCTCGAGCGTCTCCCTGGCCCGGGTCATTCCGACATAGAAAAGGCGCCGCTCCTCTTCGACGTCGACCCGGTTCCGCCCCCTGAGCGGAAGGATCCCTTCCTCCGCCCCGGCCAGGTACACGTGCCGGAATTCGAGTCCCTTGGCCTGGTGGATCGTCAGCAGGGCGACACGATCCGGCGTCTCTCCGGCTTCCGTATCTCCCGGATCGTCCTGGGACAGGGCCAGCTCCTCGAGAAAAACGCCGGCCGGGGTCCGCTCCGGCACCGCCTTCCACGACCTGTCGAACCGATCGGCCATACGGGAAAGCTCACGGAGATTCTCCCGACGATCCCGAAGGGTTCCTTCCGGTTCTCCGAGTCCCTCGAGGTAGCGCTCGTAACCGGTCCGTTCCAGCCAGAATGACAGAAGGGGGCAGACGCCCTCCCCTTTCTCCGCAAGGACCCGGCCCTCGGACAGGTCGTCCGCAAAACGCCGGGCGGTATCGGCGGCTTTCTGGGGAAGCTCCTCCGCAAGGAGGGAAAGAAGACGCCGGGCGGGAAGGGCTTCCTTGTCGGCCAGGGCTTCGAGCCGGTTCCGGGTTTTATCACCGAAACCTCTCTGGGGGACGTTCAGGACCCGGGAGAGGCTCACCCGGTCGAACGGGTTGACGCAAAGGCGCATATAGGCCAGGAGATCCCGGATTTCCCTCCGGGAGAAAAATCCGTCGGATCCCGCACGGATCTTGTAGGGAATGCCCTGTTCGGTCAGGATCCTGGAAAACGTCTGGGCCTGGACGTTCATCCGGAACAAGACCGCCTGGTCCCGGAACCGGGATCCCGACGAAACCTTTTCCAGGATCCGGAGCCCGATATGCCGGGCTTCGTCGGATTCGTTTCCCGCCTTCTTAAGGACGACCGGAAGACCCTTTCCCCCGGCAGAGGACATGTCCTTGTCGAAGCGCGAAGTCGCCGACGAGATCATCGCTTTCGCCGCGCCGACGATCGCCCTGGTGGATCGATAGTTCACCGAAAGTACCACGCGACGGGCATCCGGATAATGGCGGGCGAACGAGAGGATATGGCCCACGTCGGCGCCCCGGAAACGATAGATGCTCTGGTCGTCGTCCCCCACGACGGTAACGTTTCTCCCGTCCCGGGAAAGGATGCGGAGAAGGGCTTCCTGGGCGGCGTTCGTGTCCTGGTACTCGTCTACGAGGATATGCTCGAACTGGTTTCGGTAAAACGTCCGGACCTCCGGATCATTCTTCAGGAGCCGGGTGAGGCGCAGGAGAAGATCGTCGAAATCCAGGACCTTCTGGGCTCCGAGGCGCGCTTCGTAGGATCGATAGAGACCGGCATCTGCCCGGAACGGACCGAACGAAGTCCTTTCCGCTTCGTCGGGGGAAACCCCCGAGGTCTTCCACTGGCTGATCCGGAGAAGGACCGATTTCGGATCGTGCTCTTTTTCCGAAAGACCGGCCGCTTCAAGAAGGTCCCGCAGGATTTGCCGCTGATCGGGACCGTCGACGATGGCGAATTCTCGGGGTAGGCCGATCCGGTCGGCATGCTGCCGGAGCATCCGCGCCGCGACGGAGTGGAAGGTCCCTACCCAGGGGACGGCGAACGAAGGGCGGGATTCCGCAATGCGGCTAACCATTTCCCGGGCCGCCTTGCGGGTGAACGTGACAGCCAGGATTCTGTCGTCGGACCATCCGTGTTTCTCGAAAAGGTGCAGGAGCCTGGAGATCACGACCCGGGTTTTCCCGGATCCGGCCGGCGCGAGAACAAGAAGGGGTCCGCCGGCATGCGTCACCGCCTCATTCTGGGATGGATTCAGTTCGGGAAGGATCATTCGGAAGAGGGGTCGAGAATCCGGGTAATCCAGACTCCGGGGAACCGGGCTTGCGCGTCTTCGCTTTCGTCCTTCGCGATAAAAAGAATCTGCCGGCTGTCCGGTGAGAAGGAAGGTCGGCAACTGGTCAGACGGGAAGACGAATCCACCGGGGCCAGTTTGACCGGTGGACCTCCATGAACGTACTGGAGAACCGGTTCCGTCGGCCAAGTCCAGAAAGGCTTCGCGTCGGGCTTGGTGCGAAGATAGACGAAGCTTTCCCCGGATGGCGCCCAAACGGGGTACAGGTTATATCCGGTCTTGACCACGGTCCGCATTTCACCATCGGGCGAATCCATGATCGATAGTCCTCTCCCACCTGCCTCCAGGTGGGTTTCGAAGAGGATCCGACCTTTCTCCTGGGCGGCGATCGGGTAGAAGAACTCCTGGTGGTCGGTCAGCGTGTCCGCGTATCCCGTGCGGGGGTCGACCCGATGGACGGAATATTTTCGGGACGATTTCTGGGCCCGATTATCCCTGGTATGAAAGAGGATCGAACGGCCGTCGGGAGTCCAGGTGAAATGGTCGAGATGCTCGCTCGTCCGGAAAATCTCCCGAAGGGTTCTGGTTTCCGGATGATAGGCGTAAAGAAGGCACTCTTCCTTGTACTTTCCTTCGCGGAATCGGACGAGTGCCACGACAAGATCCTCGACGGGGGACCAGTGGAAATCGCCCAGTTCCTCATCCATGTGGCGCTTGTCCGCCGGCCAGTCGATCACGTTGACGGGATTCGAGCCTTCGAATTCGGAAATCACGAGCTGGTCCGCAAGGATCATCCTCTTCGTCTTTTTCCAGAGGAAACGGCGCTCGTAAGGTTTCCATCTTTGCCGGGTGTTCATGGCCAGGTACTTTCCCGAAGGCGAGATCTCGACCGTGTTGACCCGGTATTCCTCGACCGCAAAGGGCATCCGGATGACCTGTGCGGTTGCAAGATCCGCCCTGTACAGGCTCCAGAGCGGGCCGATCGACTCCCAGGCGGGGTCGTCGTAATGGAAATACAGGTAACGGCTGTCCGGGGACCAGACGGGAAGGAGGTCCAGGTATCCCCTGCCCCTTTCCCGATAGTTCAGGACGACCATGTCCCCCTTCACGTCCAGGAGTTCCTTTCCGGTTCCGGACTCGATCACCGACAGGCACCCGAGGTCCCTGAGCTCGTTCAAGGCATCCGGATCGGTCAGCCGGACATAGGAGATCATCCTCCCGTCCGGGGAAAACCGGGGAAGCAGAATTTCCACCTTGCCCGGGACCAGTTTTTCCGTTTCGATTTTTGCAGCCATTTCAGTTTCTCCTTCCCGTGGTCTGGCCCACTCTTATTCGACCGTCACCGACTTGGCCAGATTCCTGGGCTGATCCACGTCGTTTCCCAGCATGACCGCGACACGGTAGGCCAAGTATTGAAGAACGGCCGCCGCCTGAAAAATGCCGGTCGATGCGGATTCGTGCGGAAGATCCACTTTGTCGTCGTACCAGACGCCTCTCTGCGACTCCTCGATATCCGGACCGAGGGCGATCACGTATCCTCCCCGGGCCCGGATTTCGCGGAGGTTCGAGACTTCCTTCGTCCTCAGCGAGCTGTCGATCATCGGCGCCACGATGGTCACCCCGGGCTCGACCAAAGCGATGGGCCCGTGCTTCAGTTCTCCGGACGGATAGCCGTCCGCGGGCCTGTACGTGATCTCCTTGAACTTAAGCGCCCCCTCGAGGGAAAGAGGATAGTCCAACCCGCGCCCTGCGAACAGGACGAGGGTCGACTGGCGGATCCGGTCAATCACCGGGTCGAACCGTTCGGACACCATCGACTCCAGGAAAGACTCAAGTCTTACCGGCACCCGGAGGAGGGATTCGATCCTCTCCATAGAAACATGTCCGGGGGAAAGGGCCAGGGACATGAGAAGCAGGATCGCGACCTGTGCCTGGAAGGCTTTTGTCGACGCCACTCCGATCTCCGGTCCCGCATGGGTCAGCAGGCAGGCCCCCGATTCCCGTTCCATCGTGGAGCCTGGGACATTGGTGATGCCAAGGGTCTTGTATCCCGTCTTGCGGGCCGCCTCGATCGCCCCCAGAGTATCGGCCGTCTCACCGCTCTGGCTGATCCCCACGATCCAGCCCTCCCGGGACGACAGGATCGGACGGTACCGGAACTCGGACGCGATTTCCACGGAAACGGGTATACCGGTGGCCGCCTCGATGAAGAGCCGGCCGAGAAGCGCCGCGTGCCACGATGTGCCGCAGGCGACCATCGTGATGGATCCGGGGCGTTCTCCCAAGGCTTCCAGAAGCTCCGGCAAGGCACGGTCTCCCACGATCCTCCCTGAAAACGTGTCCATCACCGCCCGGGATCCCTCGAAGATTTCCTTTTCCATGAAATGGCGGTATGTCCCTTTTTCCGCGAAAAAGGGGTCCCACGAAACGGTCGAGAACTCCGGGGTCTTCCATTCGGACGGAGGATCGAGAAGCTTCCCGACCTTCACGCTCCCGTGGCGGATGAAGGCGATCTCTCCGTTTTTCATCGAATAGACCTGACGCGTAAAATGGAGGAAGGCCGGGATATCCGACGCGGCAAAGGCCTCTCCCTCTCCGACTCCGATCAAAAGGGGCGCTCCCTGGCGAACGACCACCAAATCCGAGGGATGGTCCCGGGATATGATGGCCAGGGCATAGCTCCCCTCCACCCGGGAGAGTGCGGCCTGCACGGAAGACGGAAAGTCGGATCCGGCCCTGTATGCGGAAGAGACGAGGTGAGCCAATACTTCGGTGTCGGTATCCGAGTCGAACCGGACCCCCTCCCGACGAAGCTCTTCCTTCAGGGCCTGCTCGTTTTCCACGATCCCGTTGTGAACGAGAACGATCGGTCCCGACTGGTGGGGATGCGCGTTCTGGACGGTCGCTGCCCCGTGGGTGGCCCAACGGATATGTCCTATGGCGGACCCGGGGTGACCTTCCTCCTTGCCGACCCGATCTTTCAGGGCCGAGATCTTTCCGGTCGTCCGGATCACGTGGATCTCGTCCGAGTCGTCGAAAAATGCGACTCCGCTGGAATCGTACCCCCGGTATTCCAGGCGTTCGAGCCCCGACAGGAGAATCGGCAACGGCGGACGGGCGCCGGAATACCCCATGATTCCGCACATCAGGGAGTTTCCCCTTTCCCCTCGTCCTTGGTCCTGCTGCGGAATTTATCCCCGCTCCCCTCGCGGTTCTCCTGTGGAACCCGGGAGACGGCGAGGGCACCCGGGGGAACGTCCTCGGTGATCGTGGATCCCGCGCCGATTACCGCACCGTCGCCGACCGACACCGGTGCGACGAACTGGGTATCGCTCCCCACGAACACGTCCTTGCCGATCCGGGTTTCGTGCTTTTTCACGCCGTCGAAGTTGCAGGTGATCGTTCCCGCCCCGAGATTCGAACGCTCCCCGACCTGGGCATCCCCCACGTAACTCAGGTGGTTGACCTTCGCCCCCCGCCCGATCCGCGCCTTCTTGATTTCGACGAAGTTGCCGACATGGGCTTTCGATTCGAGGTGAGAACCGGGACGAAGATGGGAAAAAGGACCCACGACGGCGCTCTCTTCGATGACAGAATCGGCCAGTACCGAATATCCTTTGATCGTCGCCCCGGACCCGACGCGCACATTCCTGAGATGGCATCCCGGGCCGATCCGGCATCCTTCGGCAATCGATGTCTCGCCTTCGAGAATGACACCCGGGTAGAGCACCGTTCCCGGGCCGACCATCACTCCGGGGCCGATGAAGGTCGACAACGGATCCCAGAACGTGACCCCCTGGGACATCCAGTGGGCATTGATCTTTCGATGAAGGATGCGGGCGGCATCCGCCAGCTCTTCCTGGGTGTTCACGCCGAGCACCGATTCGGGTCCCGCCGAAAAAGACCGGACCGGGACGCCGTCCTCAGAAGCCAGGGCAAAGAGAGAGGTGAGGAACCGTTCTCCTTTTTCCGGGTGGGGCTTGATACGGGAGATCGACCGTTCGAGGAAGCGTTTCGAGACGCAGTAGATTCCGGCGTTGATTTCCCGTATCGCGCGGTCGCTGGCGTCGAGATCGACCCATTCCCGAACTTCGACGACCTCGCCTTTCTCGTCCCGTATCACCCTGCCGTATCGCCCGGGTTCTTCGAGTTCGGTCGCAACGAACCAGAACGCATCAGGTTCCGACTGGGCAGTCGTCATGAACCCTCCCAGGAGGGCTTCGGAGATGAGGGGGGCATCCCCGTTCAGCGTCAGGAGGTGTGTCGCCCGTCCGTTCTCGAAATCCGGCGAAAGAAAGACCGCTTCGAGAGCCCCAAGCGTCCCGTCCATCGTATGCTGATGGATCCAGAGGACTCCGTCGGGCAGTGTCGTTTCGATCGAATCCCTGCCGGCGACGGCAAAGATCGCACGGGCGGGTGGATTCATCCTGCAAACGGCATCGTAGGGGTAGCGGATGAGCGGCTCCCCCAACAACGGGGTGGCCATTTTGGGAACCGGGGAACGCATCCTCGTCCCGTGTCCAGCGGCGAGGATCGCGGCATCGAAAATCATCGGGCCAACTCCACGGGCTCCGCGGAAGGCTCGCCATGAGCCGGCTCGGCGGAGACGAGTGACAGGTCGGGAGGCATCGAAAGGCCTCCGGACAGGATCAGTTTCATTCCCTCCTCGATCGAAAGTTCGGTGACCATCACCTTGTCCGGAGGGAGGAACGCCTGGACACCAATGTAGAGGTTGTTGCTCGGAAAAAAGACCGACGCATGGGGTTCGGCCCGATTCCCGAGCCGGGTCCAGCCGGTCAGGAAACCCATCGTGTACACGCCTTCTTTCGGGTATTCCGCGAGCACGACCTTCTTGAACCCCGTGGAACCGTTCGGGGAAAACGATTCCATCACCGTTTTCAGCGTGGCATAGAGCTTCTTGAAAACCGGAATCCGGCTCATGAGGGTTTCGGCCCCCCGCAGCACCCGGTTTCCGAGCACGTTGGTGGCGATGGTCCCGACCCCGAGGATGATGAGGATAAGGATGACGACCCCCAGTCCGGGAAGGGTCCGTCCCCAGAACCGGATGAGGAGGGGATCGAAAAATGAGTCCAGGAAGTCGAAGATCCTGAAAAAAATGTAGAGAGAAAGGGCTGCCGGCAGGACGATGACGAGACCGGTCAGGAACCGGGTGCGTAGCGAGCTTTCAATGCGCTGCTTCTTTTTCTGTAACCATCCCACTCTATACAACTCCCTGCTGCCGGGTCCCAAGGGGATTGCCGGGCTCTCCGGCGCACCGACCCAGATATTTTACCCGTTTAACGGAGATCCTGCAAGGAATTCCCGGGATCCAAAACGTTCCTTCCGGTCACGGGAACCCCCCCTTTTTGATAGGATAACCCGGAACCGGGTCCCCAAACACCACGACATCACCGATCAAGGAGACTCCTTAATGTCTGCCAAGAGTAAGATTCTCAGACTCGCGTCTCTCCCTATCGCGACTCTCTACATGGTATCTCTTTTTTTCCTTTTAGGGATGGGGGAGGCAAAAGCGGATTCGACGGATCTGTTCGACCCGGGCAAGGACCCCCCGTACGAACTGGATATTCTAACAGGGTACTACAACTGGAATTATCAGGAGTCCGGGGACAGCGATTCGGCGGGAATGGTCCCTGTCCGGGGGCGGTTCCTCGGATACTGGCACTCCCTGGTCTACGGGCTGGATGGGATGTATGCCTCGACGTTCAACGGCATGTACAACGGGGCGCTGCAGGGTGGAACTCCCTTCTCGGGTCCCATGGCGGAAACGATGGTACAAGGGTCCCTCCACCTGGGCGTGACCCACGTATTTTACGGAACCCGATGGGATCTCTGGGGGTCCGTCGGATACCACCAGCAGATCTGGATGACGCCCGCTCCGGCCGGATACGAAGAGATCTACAGGATCCCGTTTCTGGGCGTCACCCTCTACTCGCAGTCGCCTCTTGCATCTTCAATAGTGTTTTTTTCCGAGATCGGCTACAGGTCGGCCTTTTCACCCAGCGTCACTGTGGGCCTCTACGATAACCCGACCCTGAATCTCGGAGGGGCGTGGAACACCCACGGCAGGATCGGTATCCGGTACTATGTCGCCCCGCCGGTCGCCCTTTCACTGGCGTTCGCCTACAGTGGCTGGTCGTTCACCCAGAGTCCGGTCACGCCCATTCCCAACTCGAATCCGGCCGTTTCCATCCAGGAACCCGACTCCACGACCACCTGGTGGGGCCCCGAAATCGGCGTGACCCTGAACTTCTGACCTTCCGGCCCCCACCGGATTCCGAATCAGACCCAGGCGACCGGATAAGGTGGAGGCGGGGCGACGGGATCACCGAATTTCTTGGCGGCACGCCACGCCCAATAGGGATCCCTCAGGAATTCCTTCGCCAGGAACACGGCATCGGCTTCTCCGTTTTTCAGAATGGCTTCGGCCTGTTCGGGGTCGGTGATCATTCCGACGGAACCGACGAGCATGTCGACCTTCTTCCGGATCTGGTCCGCGAAGGGCACCTGATATCCGGGTCCCACCGGAATCTTGGCGTCCGGCATCAGTCCTCCAGTCGATACGTCGACCAGGTCCACTCCGATCTCCTTCAATGCCCGGGCCAGGACGACGGAGTCGTCCACGGTCCACCCTCCTTCGACCCAGTCCGTCGCGGAAATGCGCACGAAAAGGGGATAACGGTCCGGCCATACCCCCCGCACTTCGCGAGCGACCCGCAGAGGAAACCGCATGCGGTTTTCGATGGTTCCGCCGAATGCGTCGTCCCGCCTGTTGGACAGGGGGGAAAGGAACTCGTTCAAAAGATACCCGTGCGCCATATGGACTTCGAGAACCCTGAAACCGGTTTCGAGGGCCCTGTGCGCTGCCGCGACAAAATCCCGGGCGACCTTTTCCATGCCGTCCCCGTTCAGGGGTTCCGGAACGGTCGAGGCGTCATTGAACGGAACGGGAGAAGGCGCCACGGGAACCCATCCCCCACCCCCGGGAGACAACGGTCTTCCGCCCTTCCATGGCCGGTCGACACTGGCCTTTCGTCCGGCATGGGCGATCTGGATACCCGGAACCGCCCCGTGATCTGAAACAAACTCGACGATCGGACGGAACGCGTCCGCCTGTGGACGCTCCCAGAGTCCCGTATCCCACGGAGATATCCGACCTTCGGGAGAGACGGCCGTGGCCTCGACCATGACGAGACCCGCTCCTCCGACGGCACGCGACCCCAGGTGGACCATGTGCCAGTTGGTGGGCCGACCGTTTTCCGCCCTGTACTGGCACATTGGAGACATAAAAATCCGGTTCCTGAACGATATCCCTTTAATGGTCCAGGGGGTGGTCAACATACTCATGGACAGGATCTCCTTTAAAAATCTTCGTTTCTGCACTATATGCCCTCCCCACCGGACTTGGCGTCCGAAGGGGGAAACATCCTTGAAGTCTTGCAACGACCGTTTCGGGGCGGATTACTTCCGGGAACCCAGACGGCCGGCGATGAGGCCGTCGACCGACCACTTTCCGCCGCCGGCGACGAGCAGCGCCAGGGACATCGTGATGACCAGCAAATGGTATTCGTATCCTTCTCCGGCCTGCTTGCCGAACCAGTTCATGAAGAAGCCGTTCGGCAGGTGGACCAGCATGATGGCTCCCAGCATGATCAGGATATACCCCGCGGCCACGAAACGCGTCATGAATCCAAGGATCATCGCCACGCTACCCAGAGATTCCCCCAGAATCACGAGAACGGTAACGGGCACGGGTATATGGAGGGCACGGGAGAAAAAACCTATGGTCGCACTCCATCCGAACCCCCCGAACAGTCCCAGGAGCTTCTGGAACCCGTGTGGCAGGATCACCGCACCCAGACCGACGCGCGTGATGAACGGTCCCGTGAGGGAAGAGGTTTGGAAAAATCGCTTGAACATGTTGGCTCCTTTATGTTTTTTTGTTCGAGGTCTCTTCGAACGTTCGAAAGCCGTCGCGGAGTTTTATGAGGAGACGCCTGAGCGTTTCGGTCTCTTCCCTGGTCAGGAACCGGTCGAAAAAGGGTTTCAGATAGGAGAGGTGTTCGGGGAAAACACGCCGGTACGTCTCCTGCCCCTTTCCGGTCAGCCGGATGATGCGGATCCGTCGGTCCCCCGGATCGGACTCGCCCACGATCAGGCCCTTTTTCGTCAGGCGGTCGAGCACGCCCGTCAGGGTCCCTTTCGTGACGAGCGTTTTCTCGGACAGCTCGCGGCAACACATCCCGGGGGTGTCCCCCAGGGTCACGATCACATCGAACTGTCCGCTGGTCAGTCCCAACCGTTCTATATGGCGGTCGGATTCCCGGTTAAAGGCCAGATAGGCCTCGACCAGCGGGCGCAGGACGGCGATGCAGGGTTCGTCGGGCAATGTGTCCGGTTCAGCCGGACCAGAAAAGGAAGTCGGCATGGATCCTCCGTTTAGTCCTAGTTAGGATATAACTAACTAGGACTATTGTCAAGAGGAGGTCGGAGGGTGCGGCGGTTCTCAAGGTAAAGACGGTGGAAGTGGTCCGATTCCAACGGACGGCTGACCAGGAAACCCTGGGCCCGATCGCATCCAATTCCAGTCAGGAATTCCCATTGTTCCTGGGTTTCCACGCCTTCGGCGCAGACTTTCCTGCCCAGACTGTGGACGAGATGAGTGATCGCGCGGGTAATGGCCGCGTCCTCGGTATTCTCGGTTACTTCGCCGACAAAGCTCTTGTCGATCTTGATGATGTCCGCAGGAAACCGTTTCAGGTAGTTCAAGGACGAATATCCGGTCCCGAAATCGTCGATCGCGATCGAGACACCCCTTTCCTTGATCCGGCGGAGTAACTCGATCACCGAATCCGCCTGCTGCATCAAGGCGTTTTCCGTCAGTTCCAGAATCAGGTGCCGGGGGTTGGCTCCGGTTTCCCGAAGACAATGGTCGAGCCTTCCGAAAAAATCGGGCTCCTTGATCTGTCGGGGAGAGACATTCACCGTGATCCAGAACGAGGCGTCAATGTCCCGTTCCCACACGACCGTTTGCTCCAGAGCGGTCTTCAGGACCCACTCCCCGATCGGAACGATCATTCCCGTTTCCTCAGCCAGGGGAATGAACCGGTCGGGACCCACCAGACCGAAATCGGGCGATTGCCATCGGACCAGCGCCTCCATCCCTACGATTTCCCGTTCCGGAACGGAAACGATCGGTTGATAGAAAACACGGAACTCAGAACGCTCCAGGGCTCCCCTGAGACGTGTCTCGAGTTTCAGGCGATCCCGGGCCAGGGCATTCACCGTCCCCTGATAAAAACAGTACCGGTTCCCCCCTTTTTCCTTGGCGATATACAAGGCGGAATCCGCGTTCTTCAGGAGGGTCCCCTTGTCCCGGCCGTCCGTCGGTGCGAAGCTGACCCCGATACTCGGGGTGACGACGATGTCTCCGTCCGGTAGGGGAAAAGGGTGCGAAAGAGAGCGGATAAGTTCATCCAGCCTTTCCTGCAAGGCTTCCGGGGGAAAAGGTCCCTCGAGCAGGATGGCGAACTCGTCGCCGCCCATACGGGCGACGGTGTCCTCGGGCCTGAACCAGGATTTGAGGCGTTTCCCGACCATGATGAGGATCTGGTCTCCCACGATCGGACCATATGTATCGTTGACCGTCTTGAAACGGTCGAGGTCGATCAGGAAAAGGGCCAGGTTCCCCCCGCCGTCCTCTTCGCCAAGACCCCTATCAAGGTGCTCATACAAGGTCGACCGGTTCAAGAGTCCGGTCAGGGCATCCTGGGTTTTTCGGCGCTCGAGTTCGATCGCGATGTCCAGGGCCCCTTCGGCAACAAGGAAAACGAGGCGAATCTTCGAGTCTTTTTCCGTCATACCGTTCCAGTGGGAGACCCAATAAACCGGAAGGGTCTTCCCGTCCGCTCCGGGAAAAAATAGGGGTCCGCCGGACTCCTGCGCCGATGCCGTGAATCGGGAGAGAAGCGTCGAGACCTCGATTCCGGACTGAAGGACACCTCTCCGGAACGCCTCGGGATCCGTGGTCCCCGCCCCGAACATTCCTTCGGCTCCCGGGCCGTCGAACGAGAGAAGCGTTCCGTCTGTCCCGAGTTCGATAAAGACCGTTTCGTATTCCGGGAGGGACCAGGTTTTCTCGTTTCCTGTCGTCTCCGGGATAGCGGTGCGCGTCTCCCCTCCCGTCCGTACATCGGAACGCTTGCGCACTTTCTTGGCACGATACATGTCCCGGTCGGCTGCGTGTACGAGCCCTTCGGGTTCCGACGAATCCTCCGGCCAGAGGGAGGTCCCGACGGATGCGCCGACCGGTATCGCGTTTCCCTTATAACGGAAAGGAGCACCGAATATGCGCTCGAGGATTGCTTTGCGGTCGGACAAGTCCTGCCGGCCCGGAATTCCCGGAAGAATGAGGGCGAACTCGTCCCCTCCCAACCGGGCACCGGTCTCGCCCGGTCCGAGAAGGCTCGAAAGTCGCCGGGAGATATCGATCAAAAGGGCGTCCCCCGCACCGTGCCCCCAGCTGTCGTTGATGAACTTGAAACGGTCGAGGTCGACATAGAGGAGGCCCACTTTCTCGCTGCGGACCTTCCCGGCCTGGACCGCTTCTTCCAGTGCCCGGTAAAAATGGGCTCTGTTGGAAAGCCCTGTCAAGGGATCGTGGTTGGCCCTGTGGTAGAGGAGAGCTTCTTCCCGCCGGGCCAGCTCCCTCATCCAGGCATGGACCGTCCCAAGGCCCAGATACCGTCCTCCTTCCGTCACGAGGAAACAGTCGTTATCCCTTTTAAGTCCCCTTTCCAGGAAACACCGTGTCAGGTCGTCCACCGTCAGCCGGGCATCCACGATCAGGGGATCGGCGTTCATGAACTGCCCCACGGGTTTCCTGGAAAAAAGGTCGTGAGAGTACCGGAAGGAAAACTTCTCGATCAGGGCATGGCGCGATATCAGTCCGACCGGCTTGTAGTCGTCGACGACGGGGATCCAGAACCAGTCCGCATGCGCGAGGAAAAGCCGATAGACCCGCTCCGCCGCGTATCCGGAGGTCACCGAGAAAGAAAACTGGATGAATTCTTTGGCCGAAACGTCCATCCCGCCGGACGCGGGATCCGGAAGATTTGCGATGAACTGCATTCCGGACTCGTCGGTGAGATCCATCATGATGCGCCACGCCCTCCTGTCCGGGTTTCCGGTCCGATCCCGCTCCCATAACCGCTATTTCCCCAAGAGGGCCACTATCGGCGAACCCGGTCACGGGAACATCAAATCCTTGTCAAAATTGAAAAACGAAACCCGGAAATCGGGATCGGATGGCCTGGGCTTCTTTTGGATGTCCGCCGTCCTGTGGTCGGATTCCCCGGCGGCCATGGACATTTGGGATGTTTGGAGATGCGGGGAGGAGCGTCCCGTGAAGAAGAACCGGATCGATCCGGAGCATTCCGTCCGATTCGCCCGCGAATGGATTCTGGCCTGGAACAGACACGAACTGGAAAGGATTCTCGAGCGCTACGACAACTCGGTCGAGTTCACCTCTCCAACCTTGCCGGGGTGAACTGTGTGACGCGGGTCTACCGGAGCATAAATGGGTTGATCGCGGCGGAGACGATGAGCTTCGGACCTTCAGGATTGATCATCAATGTCACCGTGGCCTACTCCCTTTGACGGTGAACCCGGAACAGGTCAGTCTCTACAGTCAGTCTTGCTTTCTTTTGCGAGATGTCTAAAATAGATGTGACTGTCCTTATAACATGTCTGGCAGATCGAACGGGCAATAACCCGAACGGCAACGCGCTTGAAAAGAGAGGTGTCGCATGTTCTCAGACCTGCATTGGGTGATTTCCTTGATTCTTGGCCTCGTCGTAGCCACAACACTGATTGTCGCCAACAAGATCAAGGAACACTAGGTTTCGGCATCATCGGTTCGCATTACCCGGACTCCATTATTCGTTTTTTACCCTGTCGTCATGCGATCTTTATTTTGAGTCGGGCTCTGTCGGTTCGGACCGTCAGGGCCCGTTTTCTTTCCGCGGCGCATTCCAACGTTCAAGATAAATCTATGACGAGAGTCGAGCGTGACCGAACCCTATTCCGGTTGCCTGATCACCTTTGAGGGCATCGACGGTTCCGGGAAAACGACCCAGATCCGCCGCCTTGACAAGGAACTGACCCGGGAAGGCCTGAAGCCCGTCCTCTCTCGCGAACCCGGAGGAACGCCCTTGGGCGCGTCGGTCCGGGAGCTCCTTCTCGCGCAGGATCCACCCATCTCGCCGCTCTCCGAGCTTTTTCTCTTCCTCGCCGACAGGGCCCAGCACATCGAACAGGTCATCCGGCCGGCTCTCCAGTCCGGGCGCATTGTGCTGGTCGACCGTTTTACCGACGCGACCGTCGCCTATCAGGGGTTCGGCATGGGACATCCCCTCTCGCTTCTCGACACGCTCAACCGAACCGTGCTCGGACGGATCCGTCCCGCAAAGACATTTCTGTTCGACCTTCCTTTCGAGGCCGCAAAGGAACGCGTGCATCGCCGCCCGGGATCGGAAACGCGAATCGAAAAGCGAGGCGAGGCGTTTTTTGAAAAAGTCCGGCGGGGATATCTGGAACTCGCTATAAAAGAACCGGAACGGTTCGTCGTATTGGATGCGACGCTTTCGGAAGAGGAACTGGCCATCCGGATTCTCATGGAACTCCGGCCGCATCTTCCCGACGGATCCGGAAAACGGAAGTCTTGAGATGACAACTCCGGAACATTCCGCCACCCTGGGCCACGAACCCATCCGGGACCGCCTTTCCCGTGTCGGCAAGTCTCGCCTTCTTCCCAGCACCTACCTGTTCTGTGGGCCGGACGGGGTCGGGAAACGAAGGGTGTCCCTGGAATGGGGCCGCTCCCTCCTCTGCACCGGGGATCCCGAAGACACCCACGACCCGTGTCCCTCGTGCCGCCACTTCGAAACGTCCGGACACGCTTCCCATCCGGACATCTCGATTTTGAAACCGGATTCCGAAGGCGAACCGATACGGATCGACGCGGCGCGCGAGTTCCTCTCTTCCCTTTCCTCGCCGTCCCTCATCGGAAGAAGGCGCCTGGGCCTGATCGACGACGCCCACCGGCTGACGACAGAGGCCTCAAACGCCCTGCTGAAAACCCTGGAAGATCCTCCCGAAAATACGATCCTGATCCTCCTGACCCACATTCCTGATGCCCTTATTCCGACGATACGGTCGCGCTGCCTCTCCATCCGCTTCAATCCCGTTCCTCACGAGAAACTCCTCCCGCTCCTCGACCGTCTCGTCCCAGGCCTGTCCCAGGCTCATAGGAACGCCCTCCTCTTCCTGAGCCGCGGCGCCCCGGGAAAGATTTCCCAGGCGATCGAATCGGGAGAACGGGAGCTCCTGTTAAGGATCCTTGACCTTCTCTGCGCTCCCCCGGACGGATTCCCGTTCGACGCCGAGATCCTTCAGGCCCTCTCCACCCCGGAAGGATTTACCCTTTTCATCGACACCCTGGAATCAATGCTCCTCGCGCTCTACCGACGCGACGCCGGCCTTCCCTGCGATCCTCTCTTCGAAGGATCCCGATCGCGACTCGACGACCTGTCCTCGCTTCCCCCTTTGAAGAGGGAAGGGTTTCATGATAGAGTTCAACATCTCAGAACGCTTCAGGTCTACAACATCAACAGGGGTCTCGCCATCGAAGAGCTGCTCTGGGACTGGAGAGACACCCTCACCTCACTCAAGACCCGGCCATGAAACCTCGGAATCCCGCAGACCCTAATTCCCCGAGTCCCGCTTCCGGAAATGCCCCGCAAGGGGGATTCTGGGTCCTTACGGCACAGATCAAGAACCTTGGCCCCAACAGGACGCTATGGGCACCCCTGACGGAAGACAGCGTTTTCCGACTTGGAGACCGGATCCTGGCCGAATCGGAAATCGGTCCGATCCCGATGGCGCTCGTCGAATCCCCTCGCGTCCATGGAGAAGAGGATCCCGTCGCGCGCCCGGCCCACCGGTTCATCCGCTTTCTGGAGGCCCCCGACACGGCGAAGGTCGTCTCTCTCCGGGCACGCGAGAGCTCTCTCCTGATCTTCGTCAAGGAGCGCTCCACCGCTCGGAACCTGGGGATGCAGATCATCGACGTGACCGGCAACCTTTCCGCCACCGAATTCGTGATCTATTACACGGCGGAAGGGAGAGTCGATTTCCGGGAACTGGTGAAGGACATCCACGCACATTTCCGGGGACGCCACGAACTCCGACAGCTCAGCCCCAGGGAGCAGGCCGGCCTTCTCGACGGACTCGGTCCCTGCGGCCGGCCGCTCTGCTGCTCGACCTTCCTGAAAGAGTTCAAGTCGATCACCACCAGGCAGGCCCGGGACTACGATCCCGACATGAATCCGATGAAGACCACGGGCATGTGCGGAAGGCTCAAATGCTGCCTCTCGTATGAAAAGACCATGGAGAAGAAGTCGGAATGGGTCCCTGTGGACAACGATCCCCGCGGAATCGAACCGACGAACCTCGTCCCGCTCGTGACGACCGCCTGACCTCTTCCGGACCCGATTTTCAGACTCCCTCAAGAAAGGGAACAAAACGACGTGAAGACATCTCCGACACCCGAGTGGTTTTATCTCACGACCCCCATCTATTATGTCAACGACATCCCGCATATCGGCCATGCCTATACGACCATCGCCTGCGATGTCGTCGCCCGGACCCGGAGGATGGAAGGGAAACCGGTCTTTTTCCTGACCGGAACCGACGAACACGGTCAGAAGGTCTGGCAGTCGGCACAGCGCCTTAACCTTTCACCCCAGGTCTACGTGGACCGGATCATGCCCCGCTTCAGGGACCTCTGGAAGACTCTCTGGATCTCGAACGACGATTTCGTCCGGACCACCGAGCGCCGCCACGTGGAAGGAGTCCAGTCCACCCTGACCGCATTGTGGGAAAAGGGGGAAATCTACGAAGGGCCCTACGAAGGCTGGTACTGCACCCATGACGAACGGTTCTGGACGGAGAAGGACGTTCCCGGCGGCGTCTGCCCCGACTGCGGGCGTCCTGTCGAGCACGTCAGCGAGACGAACTATTTCTTCCGGATGAGCCGGTACCAGGAATGGCTTATCGACTGGTACCGGTCCCACCCCGAGGCGATACGCCCGGAAAGCCGGTACAACGAGATCATGGGGTTTCTCGAAAAACCCCTGGGGGACCTCTGCATATCGAGGCCCGTTTCCCGAATGCCCTGGGGAATCCCGATCCCGTTCGCGAAAGAGTACGTGACCTATGTCTGGTTCGACGCCCTGCTGAACTACATAACGGTTCCCAGGTCCGGACCCGGGGGGGAGGAGAGACTGAACCTTCTCTGGCCCGGAAACCACGTGATCGGCAAAGATATCCTGACGACCCACGCCGTGTATTGGCCGACCATTCTGAAGGCGCTCGACCTCCTTCCTCCCTCCCTCATCTTCGCCCATGGGTGGTGGACCGTCGACGGGGAGAAAATGTCGAAAAGCCGGGGGAACGCCGTCGATCCGGTCGTGTACGCGGAGAAGTTCGGGCCCGACATCCTCCGGTATTTCCTGATGCGCGAAGGCCAATTCGGGCACGACGCGGACTTTTCGGACGCCGCCCTGATCCAGCGGATCAACGCCGATCTCGCCAACGATCTGGGAAATCTCGTTTCCCGTGTCGTGGCGATGGTCCAGCGCTATTTTCCGGACGGTCCGTTCAGAAAATCCCAGGGGCACCGCACGCCTCCAGAGCTTACCCAGGCCGCCGAAACGGAGCTCTCCGAGATTCCGAAACTGACCGCACGGTTCGAATTCCACAAGGCTCTTTCCGTCCTCTGGAATTTCATCGGACTCCTGAACCGGTACGTCGACTCCAAGGCCCCGTGGGTCATGGCAAAGGATCCCTCGAAAACGGAGGAACTGAACGGAGTATTGTCCGATCTCCTCGAAGGGATCCGGCTCACCTCCGTGTACCTGGCTCCCTTCATGCCTCAGACGGCCATCCGGATCTTCGACACCCTCAAGACGGATGAGGCGCTTTCGTCCCTCTCCTACGCCAGGGACGGCGTCTGGGGGGGACTTCCGGAGTCCCTGACGCTCGACGATCCGGTCGTTTCCCTGTTCGAAAAACGCAACCCGGACGGATCCCTCCAAAAAGAGGCCCGGCCCGAGAAACCCGAAAAAAAGGAACGGATTCCGGTCAAGGGCACTCCCGGAACCGCTTCCGAAGCGATGGACGAAGCACCGCCCGGACCCGAAGCCGTCCCGCCGGGCAAGCCTCCGATCGATATCGAAACGTTCCAGAAGATCGACCTCACTCCGGGGACGATCCTCGAGGCGGCACCGGTCCCGAAATCCAAGAAGCTGCTCAGGCTGACGGTCGACATCGGGCGGGAAAAGAGAACCATCGTGGCGGGAATCGCCGGGTCGTATGAGCCGGAACAGCTCGTGGGAAAGACCGTCCTGATCCTCGCCAACCTGAAGCCCGCGAAACTCATGGGCGTCGAATCCCAGGGGATGCTCCTCGCAGCCCAGACGGGCGAAGGGGTCTCCGTAATCGTGTTCGACCGCCCGGCATCCCCGGGCGCCGAAATCCGATAGGATCCTATAAAGATGGCCCCCGGTTTCATCGACAGCCATGCCCACCTGAACCTGATGCCGGAGGGGTTTGCGCCGGACGAGGTCTTCTTGCGTTCCATGAAGGCCGGCCTCGAAGCGCTCGTCAACGTCGGGACGAATATCGATCACTCCCGGGAATCGATCTCCCTCGCGGAGAAGAACCCCCGGATTTTCGCGACCGTCGGGCTCCACCCGAGCGAGGCCCATCTCTGGAACGACGAGACCTCGAAGACGATCGCCGAATTGGCCCGGGCGCCCCGGGTGGTCGCCATCGGGGAAACGGGGCTGGACTTCTCCTACCCTGAACCTTCCCGGGAAGACCAGGAACGGGCTTTCCGGGGGCATATCGCCCTGGCCCTCAGCCTGTCACTTCCCCTCGTGATCCATTGCCGGGATGCGTTCGACCGTCTTTTCGCAATCCTTTCGGAGGAAAGGCTTCCTTCACCTCCCGGAGTCCTCCACTGTTTCACGGGGGATGAAAAATCAGCCCGGACAGCGGTCGGGCTCGGATTCTACATCTCCTTTTCCGGCATCGTGACGTTCAAGAACGCCTCCTCCCTCCGTGCCGTCGCCCGCATCGTTCCGGAAGACCGGGTACTGGTCGAGACCGACTGCCCCTACCTGGCGCCGGTGCCCTACCGGGGCAAGACGAACGAACCGGCCTTCATCCCCGAGATCCTGAACACCCTGTCCCTTGAAACAGGACGCGAGCTTTCGGATCTCTCCCTGCGGATCGTCCGGAACACCCGGACTCTGTTCCGCCTCCCCGCAGCGGATCGTCCATGATCGTCGAACCTGCAAGCCCTGCCGATCTCCCCCGGATCCTCGACATCCAGCGAAAGGCCTTCGCCCGGTATTCTTCCCGGATCGACACGGAACCCTGGCTCGGGGAAACCCTGGAAGAGCTGGAAGCGGACTCTCGGGAGAAAACCATCCTTGTGGCGAAGGATGAGAATGGGACGCCTGTCGGCTCGGTCCGGTTCATGACGGTCGAAGGCGTGGTTTTCGTCCGGAAAATCTCTGTCGATCCTGACGTCCAGGGCCACGGCGCCGGACGCGCCCTGATCGAAGCCCTCGAGCGGTCCGTTCCTCCGGAAGCCCACAAAATCTTTCTGTGCACTCTTCTCCGGACGGAGCGGAACATCCCTTTTTTCCTGTCCCTGGGATACCGTCCCGAATCCCTTATGCCCGACCACTACCGGCATGCCGATCTGATCTGTTTCGGAAAACACCTGAATCCCCGGGACACCGGGAACCGGTAACGTCCTTTTGCACTTTCCGTCCCGAAAATGGCACACTCTTCAGTCAGGAGGAACGCGATGGCCCGTGTCGTCCTGGTGGACGGGTACAACGTCATCGGATCGGAAGGACGTTTCCGAAGGAACAGGGAAATCCTGGAAAAGGAACGGATGAACCTCGTCCGGCAGCTTTCGGAGTACCGATCCCGTCTCGAGGCCGGGACCGAAATTCTGCTCGTGTTCGACGGGTTTGCCTCGGACAGGGACCGATCCCTCACGAAGGCAAGAGGGGGGGTCACCGTTCTTTTTTCCGAAGAAGAGGGCACCGCCGATGCGGTCCTCATACGGTTGGCGGAGCGGTATAGGGAAAAAGCCATCGTCGTCTCCTCCGACAGGGAGGTCCTGGATCAATCCGGAAAATCCGGCGCCCGAACGATCGGCGCCCGCGAGTTCATGCAAAGGGTCGGTGCCCGGGTCCTCCCCCAGTCCTCCGTATTACCTGCGATGGCTTCGATGAAAGAGGAGTCCGATGACAGCGACGTCCCTCCCAAAAACTCCAGGAAACGGGGAAACCCCCGCCGTCTTTCCAAGAAGGAACGGTCACGCCGCCGAACCCTGGACACCCTCTGAGACGTGACGCCGGCCGGGACACGATCCGATCCTCCATCTCCCAGCCGGCCGGAACCCTCAAAAAAAGGGGGTCGCACCTCGTTCGAACGCCGGTTCCTCTCCCCCAAATCCCCGGAACACTATCTGGATCAAAGCCGCCTTGAACACATGCAGTTAAAGCGGTCCCTGGGCCGCCTCGACCTGACCCTACTCGGTATCGGGGGCGTCATCGGGGTCGGGGTCTTCGTCCTGACCGGTATCGCGGCTTCGCGCCATGCGGGACCCTCCGTCACCCTCTCGTTCCTGTTGGGAGGGGTGATCGCGACGCTCGCGGCCTTGATCTACGCGGAGTTCGCCTCGAGGGTTCCGGTGACCGGTTCGGCGTATGCTTATGTCTCCATGGCGTTCGGGGAGATCCCTGCGTTCCTGACCGGCTGGTCCCTGATCCTGACTTACGCCGTGGGTGCGGTCACCGTATCGATCGGCTGGGCGGGCTACGTGAAGTCCCTCTTCACCGGCCTTCATATCCCCTATCTTCCGGAGAATCTGACCCGGAACCCTTTCGATGGGGGGACCGTCAACCTCCCCGCGGGTCTTGTCCTGATCCTGATTCTGGCCGTCCTCATGATCGGCACCCGCGGGTCGTCTTCCTTCAACAACCTGATGGTCTGCGTGAAAATCGGGATCATCGCCCTTTTCCTGGTTCTGGGCGGACACCATATCCACCCGGCCTACTGGCATCCGTTCTTTCCGCACGGTCCCATGGGGGTCCTGACGGGCACCATGACGATTTTTTTCGCTTACGTCGGGTTCGATGCCGTGACGACGGCATCAGAGGAAGCCCATAACCCCCAGAAGGACGTGCCGTTCGGGATCATCACCGCACTGGGCCTTTCCACGATTCTTTACATGGCCGTGGCCTTCGTGCTCACGGGCATGGTGCCTTCGGCCTCCCTCGACAATCCCGCACCGGTCGCCAACGCCCTTCTGGCCGTGGGGGTCCGCTTCGGGCAGACGCTCGTGACGACGGGAGCCCTGGTGGGACTGACGAGCGTCCTGCTCGTTCTCCTGTTCGCCCAGAGCCGCATTCTGGTCATGATGGCACGGGACGGGCTCATGCCCCGGTTCATGTACCGTGTCCACGCCCAAAGGCGGACCCCAATCCCGGTGCTCGCCCTCCTTATGGTCTGCGTGTCGGTCCCGGCCATGCTCTTCCCGATCAATACGCTGGCACAGCTCACGTCGGGAGGAACGCTCCTGTCCTTCATCATGGTGTCCCTGGCACTTCTCAGGTTCCGGCGCACCCATCCCGAGGCAAACGGGCATTTCCGGGTTCCGTTCGTGCCGTTTCTTCCCCTTCTTTCCATCGCCCTCGACCTTCTCCTCATCGGGTCGGTCCCCCGATCGACCCTCATCCTTCTTCTTGGCTGGCTCATGGCCGGAGGGGTTTTCTACCTGGGCAATGTTGTCCTCTGTTCGCGCCATGCACCCGAAAGCGAGATTCACGGCGAACCCTTTTCTTGAACGCACGTCCCCGTTCCGGTAAGATCGGGACCAGAATTTTCCCGATCCGACCAACCGGAGAAAAACAAAACACATGAGCCATTTACCCCCGACGATCGCGCGCATCGTCGCGACCCTTTTCCTGGGCCTGGCCGGGCTCTCATCCATCACGTCCTGCGGAGGTGGACCGACCGTCGCCTCGGCCACAGGACACTACCTGTATCTGGCCTCGAGCAATGGGATCTACGGGTTTTCCATCATGTCGAACAATACGATTTCTCCCCTGTCGAATACGGCCTTGGCGAGCGGGGCCTACACGGCCGTTATCGTCGATCCGACCCCTGGGGGGGTCAACTCTCCCGTTCTGTACGCCGTTAACTCGGGAGCGTCGATTTCAAGTTTCGCGATCAACGGCAATGGGACCCTGGGAAGTGTTTCGAGTTTATCGTTAACGGGAAACTGCCTGGCGCACTATTCCGGACTTTCGCTCACGGCCGACGGGAACTGGCTCCTGGCCGTCGACAATTCCGTGGCCACGAGCAATATAGACGCCATCAACCTCAAAACGAATACGTGTGAAACAGTCTCATCGGTGGACGGCTCGAATTTCCCCATTACTCTTGCCGTCAACTGCACCCTTTCCGGGGGGAACTGCAACGTGCTGGTGACGGAGGCTTCTACAATTGGCTCATCGACTCCTTCGACACAGGTCCTGATTCCGTCATGGAGTTCCTCGACCGGCAGGTTTTCGGGAACAGCAACACCGTTGGGCGGGCTGGGTACCACCGCCCAGTCGGTCGTCTTCGACGCCGCGACCCTGTATTATTACCTGACGGCCCCTTCCTCCAATGAAATCGGCAGCCTCGTTTCCTCTTTTTCCTCCTCGACTGGTTTCACATCAACGCTTTCCTTTTCCACAATAACGAGCACCCCCTGCCTCGACGTCCTGAACAATGCCCTGTACCTTCCAACCACCAACGGATCCGTCTATCAGTTCGGAGTGGATACGTCGGGAGGGATCCAAAGTGCCAGCCAGCTGTGGAGTCTCTCCTCCACACCTTCCATACCCACGATTTATGCCTGCGCCGTTTTAGACTAAGTAAAATTTAGTGATATAAATCACTTTTATATGTGACCCTTTTCACCGCTTTTTCCAACCAAACCCCATAGAATTCAGACCGGTTTTCTTCCCTTATATGATCCCTTCATCGTTCTTTGGGAGAACACGTGCATGAATACGGGTCGTCGCGAAGACGTTTCGATCCTCATCCTTACGCTTCTGACCCTAAGTCTTTTTCTCCTCTCCGCCTGCGGAAGCACGGTTACGTCCGCCGGACGGGGAGGTCTGACCCGGGCCCGAAAACCGGTCGATCCCTTTTCGCCGGTTCAGTCGATGAGTTCCGATGCCTGCTTTTCCCTCCCCTACGGTTCGGATCTGCTCTCCTGCATCCCGGGACAATCCCTGGCATTCGAAACGGTGGACGACCCCGGCGAGGTCGTAAAAGTGTCTCCCGGCAACTACACGATGCAAGGAGTCGTGGAAAGCGGACACGCCCAATCCGTCGCCGGGGAAGGTCCGGAAATGATGCTGATCGAGCCTTTTTCCCTGAAAATTTCCATCAACGAATCGGGAGCCCTCTCGATGGCCGAAAACTCTCGATTTTCGCTCTCGGCCGCCAATACCAGCGGGCGCAACATAACCATGACCCTGAACGACGGCACCCAGAATGCGTTTACCGTTTCCGGCACTCTCCTTCCTCTACCAGGCAACCTTCTGCTCGGAGGAACAGGCTTTTCGATCCAGGCCATCGGCAAGACCGGGACCGACCGAAGCATCCGGATGGACGCGGTCCTGATCCCGGACAGCGGCCCCCCTTCCTATAAAAAACCCCCCGCCGGAGAAGTCGTCGGCAAATCCTAGCGGTCTTCCAAGAAATCGCAACCTGATCCACTTGCTCCGGAAAGCGGACCTGTCCCGGTGCTCCGGATCGTTCCTTCCGTCGTTTCCGATCCCCCAGCACCTCAACCGATAATGATTCTCGTTCCCATAACGTTCCGAAGAAGTCCCCCGAAAGACCTTCCTGTCTCGCCAAGTCATTTCCTCCGCCAAATATGACCAATCGTTGACCAGAACAACCTTTCAATAACCCCTGAATCCGCTTTCCTGTGGCTGGCATCTTCTTTGCTTCGCGATTCCGCTCGTGCGTTTCACAATACGGATCGACGAAAGGAATGCCTTCATGAATAAAAAAATCCTTGGGACCCTCATCGGGATCCTGGGAGCCTGGCTTTTTCTGGTCCCTTATACCGCCGGTGCCCAGGAGCGCACCCTCCTGACACCGGGTTTGGAGATCTCGAACGGAGCGGCCGGCCTCGCGGGGCAAGGCAAGATTTTCCTGGTCCCGAACCTGGGCTTCGAACTCGACGTGGGCTGGACACCCCAAGTGTGCGGCAACTGTACGCTCTCCCAGACGACAGTCACGGCCAATCTTTTCTACTGGATCAACCCGGTACGATACGCGAGCCTTTACCTGGCGGCGGGACCGGGTTTCGGGTATTTCAATCTTTCCCGGCCTGTCTCCGCATCTTCTCTGCTCCCCGTCTTCGACGTCGGGGTCGGGGTCGTTTTCTGGCCTTCGCGTCGTTTGGGAATCGAGCTCGAAAACCGCTGGTTCTTTCCCGACGGAGGACTCTCCGGAAACACCGGCGGATCCCTCACAACCGACCGGTGGTTCATCGGATTGTCCGTCCCGATCTGACCCAAGTGATCCCGATCCCAACAACATCGAGGACCCCGAACCATGTCTCCCCGTAGTCGTCCTATCTTTCGAAATCTCTTCTCGGGAATCATCCTTTTTATGATCGGCGCCATCCTGTCCGGGTGCCAGGGAAACACCCTGAGCTTCTCCCAGGGCAATACGGAGTCGGTCGTTACCGGGGTTGCTTTCGACGGACCGGTCGAGGGGGCTACGGTCGCCCTCGAAGCCTTCCCTCCAGGGTCCGGCATCCTGGGGACGGCGACGACCGATCCCCATGGATCGTTTACACTCGCGACTGGTGCCCTGGACCCGAACGGGATCTATCTCCTGACCGTTCGTAACGGTCAGACGCTCGATCTCGCGACGGGGGTCCGGATCACGTTCGGACAGGGGGATTACCTGTGGGCGATCGGGACGGGGAGCGACTTCGTTTCCGGAACGTTGAGCGTCACACCGTTCACGACGATGGAGAGCACGCTGGCCCTTACCTTTTCCGGCACGGGAACCTCCCCGGCCCACTCGTTTTCCCAATCGGAGAGTCTCTGGTCGGGGTATCTCGGATTCGATCCGCTGAAAACCGCTGTCGTGGATCCGACGGCCGGCCCCGGCCAGGTCACGCCGGGAGGATTGTACGGACTGTATCTCGCGGGCTTCTCCCAGCTCGCCGCGAACATCGGGTCCGCCCAGAACCTGGCCGCAGGATCGGCGAATACCCTAGGGCTTCTGGCCCAGATCGACAGCGATCTTTCAGACGGCGTCCTGAACGGAAAAGCCTCTGGGGCGTCCGCGTCCCTTTCCTACTATGGGTATACATTGTCTGGGGATACGCTTCGCAAGGATCTTTCCGCCGCCGTCCTCGAATTTTTGTGGAACGCCCGGAACCAGACCGGACTGACGCCCACACAGGTCGCCGGCTCGGCCAATGCTCTTGCCCTGAACACGTCGTCGCTCTTCCCTTCCGGAACGCCTTCCGCCGCTCCGGATCCGGGGTCGCCAAACATCCTGATCCAGTCCCCCCAGCCCAATATGTATTACAACGGATCGCTTCTGGTATCGGGATCCGCCTCCGACGACCTTGGGATCGGAAGCCTTGTCCTCTCCTCCTCGGACCTGTCGTTACCGGGGGGCGTCCTGACCGGAAACCCCATCCTGACCCAGATCGACACGACGGCCTATTCCGACGGAGCCTACGACCTCCTCTTCACCGCCACCGACTATGCCGGGAACATCGCCACGAAATCGATCCCCTTCGAGATCGACAACACCCCGCCGTCGATCTCCGGTCTCGCCCCGGCCCCAAATGCCGGGCTGACCTTCTGTACCGGGACGTCGGAGCCGGTGACGGTCACCGGAACCCTGACCGATTCGGGCTCGGGACCGAAAACCATTCAGGTTAAAGAATTAACTCCCCAATCGTTGACCCTGACCTCCCTTCTTTCGTCTCTTTCAAGCACACAGACGTCGTTTCAATTCAGCTTTCTCGTCCCCTCGACGGGAGGCTGCCACCAGGCGACGTTCACCTTTGCCCTCACGGGATACGACAACCTTTTTAACTCCGAGCCGTTTTCCTACACTCTCACCATCCAGAACTGACCGGCATCTCCGGGGAAAAACCGCGGGATCGGGTTGCATCGCCCGGACCACAACGATAGTATAAAAAGGTTTTGTCGGATCTCGGGTTCACCTTCATCGCACAAGGAATCCCATGGCTCTGTTTCGGATCTACCACAATACGCGCACGACGGTCGCCCGGTTCCAGCAGTCGGTCCTTCGCCGGGTGGTCGGAATCGGGGCACTGTACTCCACCGGATACGGGGACGTGGGGTCATCGATCTACTACGCACTGGGTGTCACGACAATCTACGCCCAGGGGGCATCGTTTTTGGCCATCGGGGTCGCCGGCATGTTCTTCGTCGCGACGGTCCTTAGCTACGCGGAACTCAGTTCCGCCATTCCCGAATCCGGCGGCTGTTCCCTTTTCGCCCAAAGGGCTTTCGGGGACGGCGGGGCCTTTTTCGCCGGATGGGCTCTCCTTCTCGACTACATCCTGACGCTTGCGATCAGCGCCTTTTCGGTCGGTCCCTACCTCGGCTATTTCTTCCCGATCCTGAAAACCAATCCCCAGGCGAACGTCACCTTCACCGCGATCCTGATCGGGCTCCTCGTCTTCATCAATATCTTCGGCCTCAAGGAATCGTCCTGGTTCAGCCTCATGCTGACCGGGTTCGACATCCTGACCCAGGTCTCCCTTATGGCACTGGGAATCGTCTTCCTCCTGAACTTTCACAAGATATGGGCCCAGTTCACCATGGGGGTCGCCCCCACATGGACCCATTTCCTGTACGGGATCTCGATCGCGATGGTCGCCTATACCGGCATCGAAGCGATCAGCCAGATGGCCGCAGAAGCCCGTGATCCCGGAAAATCCGTCCCCCGGGCGATGTTCATGACCATGGGCACCACGATTTTCCTGTATGCGGGTATCTCCATGGTGGCCCTTTCCGCCATGGATCCCAAGATCCTTTCCACCACCTGGGTCAACGATCCGATCGCCGGAATCGCCTTCTACATGCCCCACGTGAGCCAGTTTCTGGGTCCGTGGATTGCACTTCTGGGAGCTACGATCCTCACCATTGCGGCCAACGCCGGCCTGATCGGCGTCTCGAGGCTCGCATACTCCATGTCCAACAATTTTCTCATCCACCCGATCTTCCGCCACACGACCGTCCGGTGGCGGACCCCGGTCTATTCCCTCGTCACGTTCGGAGCCGTGGCCACGATCATCGTCGCCCTCTTTCCCTACCTCGACATCCTGGCCGACCTTTACAACTACGGGGCGATGCTGGCCTTCACGATGACCCATGCCTCCCTGATCTTGCTCCGCAAGACGCAACCGGACCTCAAACGGCCGTTCAAGGTACCGTTTGCCGTCCGGATCGGGGCGTGGGAAATTCCTCTTCCGGCGGTCTTCGGCCTCATCGGAACCGGAGGGGTGTTCTTGATGGTCCTCCTGTTCCATAAATACGGTCGCGTCTTCGGAACGGTCTGGATGGCGGCCGGAATCGCATACTACCTTTGGTTCAGGAAGAAAGAGTCCCTGCCTGTCATGGAGCGTGTCCAGATCACCGAACTCAAGGAACGGCCGGAAAAACAGACTCCGCACACCCTGTTTCTCGTGGCGACGAGCCCGACCCGCCCGTCCCCCAATCTTCGGGACGTCTGCAAGATCGCCAGGGCCGACAATGCCAAGGTGACGGTCATCACCGTGATCGAGGTTCCGCTGACGCTGCCGCTCACCGCCGACATGAACGCGGAAGAAAAGACCGCACGCCACACCCTTGACCTGTGCCAGGCGATCGGCGTCGAGGAAGATGTCATCATGGATACGATCCTGGCGAAAGGAAGGGCGGTAGGTCCCGTCTTGAATTTTCACATCAAGAAGATGAAGGCGGACACGCTGGTGATCAACGATACCCAATCGGCCATTTCGCGTTCGATCCTGGCATCCGTGGACCGCTCCTCCAACACCGTCACCGTCTGGAGCACCCACAGCGTATCCGGGGGCGGACGCACGCCGACGCCAAAACCCCTTCTCACCAAGGAACGCCCGATCGTACTGGAGGAAACCTCTTCCACCCCGCGTCCACCGGCAGCGGAAGCCTGAACTTCAGGATTTCCCCAGAGGTGTGGACTGGGGAGAGGGTCCGTCCGGGATCTTTTCCTCGTATTCGGGACACAGGTCGATTGACGTCGTCACCCACATTCAAAAAGAGCCCGAACGTCGAGAACAGGTGCTACCCGGACGATCGGAAGCTTATTGAAGTCCGGTTCGTGATCCTGGAGTTTCTGCCCGTTGCGGTCCGCCTTCTTCCACGTACATCTTTTCCGCGGTCACGTTGTTGGTCTTGGCGTCCGTGATCGATTTGATGTCACGGCTCCGGACCTCCGACTCGAGCATCCCCCGGGAATCCCCTCTCCTGTATGACACTGTCCGAAAGTGCGGTTCACGTCAGCGGGACGAATTCTTCCGTTCGGGCTCAGCGTCTTCGCGTTCCCTGAGGATCGACTCGTCGACCTGGACTTCGAGCCACAGAGCATGCATGACGGAGAGCAGGACCGCCATCGTGATTCCTATAAACCATGTGAAATACCACATCGTCCGTATCCTCGCTTCCTTCGCGTACTCAGTAGAGCGTATGTTCGTCCTTCCGGACGGAGGATTCGGTGATCTTTCCCCGCATGACCCGATAACACCAACCGGTATAGCCCACCACCACCGGGGTCAGAAGAATGGTCGCCCAGAACATCAAGAGAAGGGTCAGGCGGCTCGAGACGCTGTCCCACACCGTGAGGCTGCTGACCGGATCGAACTTCGACGGGATGAGAAAGGGAAAGAGGGACACCCCCGCGGTCGCGACCACTCCGACCTGGGAAAGAGACGAACCCACGAAACCCAATAAGGGCCTTTCGATCCTGGTGGCCAGAAACACCAGCGCGATTCCCAGGTAGACCAGTGCCGGAACGGCCCAGAGCGCCGGGTGGTCATGGAAATTGTGAAGCCAGGCTCCGGACTCCCGGACGACCGTTTTCGCGAGGGGATCCGGAAGTCCCCCAGGATTGTCGCCCCCCGTAATCCGGTACCCCGGGACCCCCCGGGCGATCCATACCCCGCCCAGGAGGAATGCCAACCCCAGGAGAACACCGAATCCCCGGGCCGCCAGGATGGCCCTGGACTGGAGAACTCCTTCCGTGCGCACCACAAGATAGTTCGCACCGTGGAACAGAACCATGAGAAGGCCGATGCCCCCCGCCACGAGAGTGAACGGCGTAAAGAGATCCCAGAACGACCCCGTGAAATAAGAGCGCATGTCCCGGTCGAAACGGAATCCGACCCCTTCGAAAAGAGTGCCGAACGCCACGCCGAACACGACCGGGGGAACGGCTCCTCCGATAAAAAGCCCCCAGTCCCAGACCTTTCGCCAAACCAAATTGGAAATCTTGCTCCGGTAATCGAACCCGACCGGGCGAAAGAAAAGCGACCACAGGACAAGAAGCATGGCCCAATAAAACCCCGAGAATGCCGTCGCGTACACCAGTGGCCAGGCGGCGAACACCGCCCCGCCGGCCGTGATGAACCAGACCTGATTCCCTTCCCAGTGCGGCCCGATACTGTTGATCAGGACGCGTCGCTCGGAATCGGTCCGGCCTACGAAGGGCAGAAGGGCGCCCACGCCCATGTCGAACCCGTCCATGACCGCAAAGCCGCACAGTAGGACAAGAACCAGAACCCACCAGAGAAACTTCAGAGCGGCGTAATCAAACATGTCTTACCCTTTCTTCCGGTTTCTTCCGGTCAGGCGTCGAGCGGTTCCGGAACGGACTTTAGACCCGGTTTCTCCCCGTCGTAACGTCCCGTGTGCAGAGTCGACGGGCCCATCCGGGCGAACCGGAACATGAGGTACAGCTCGACGGCCAGAAGAATCGTATAGAAAAGGACGAAACCTCCGAGCGAGATCAAAACGCTTCGGGCCGACAGGGTGGAGACCGAGTCCCAGGTGGGAAGGACACCGTAGATCGACCACGGCTGACGGCCGTACTCGGCGACGAACCAGCCCAACTCGCTCGCCAAGTAGGGCATCGGGATAAAATACAGGGCCCAGAGGAGGAGCCACCGTTTTTTTTCGCAGGCGTTCCGGCTGGAAAAATAAAACGCCAGGGCAAAGAGGACGAGAAAGGAAAAACCCAGTCCGACCATGATCCGGAACGTCCAGAACAGGGGAGTCACCTTCGGTATCGTGCCCAAGGCTGCCCGATGGATCTCCTCGCTCGTGGCCTTCGATACGTCCGGCGAATACTGCTTCAGAAGAAGTCCGAAACCCAGATCCCCTTTTGTCTTATCGAACTCCGAACGGGCCGACCGATTTTTCGGGTCCGCCCTCAGGGCTTCGAGCGAGGTTAACGCACGTATACCGCTCCGGATCCTCTTTTCGTTCGTTTCCAGGATCTCCCGGATTCCGGGAATCGGTTCGTCGAAGGACCGGGTCGCGATCAACCCCAACACCCACGGGATCCGTATCGCGTAATCGTTCTTCATCTGCTCCTGGTCGGGGATGGCAAACAGGTTGAAGCTGGCCGGCGCCGGTTCCGTCTTCCACATCGCCTCCATCGCGGCGAGTTTGGTTTTCTGGCCCAGGTCGTCCAAGTATCCGGATTCATCGCCCAAGATGATGACAGACAGCGACGAAGCGAGTCCGAACGCCGCAGCGATCCGGAAGGACCGCTTCGCGAACTCCGTGTCCCGCCCTTTCAGGAGGTACCAGGAACTGATCCCCAGTACGAAAAGCGACGCCGTGACATATCCGGCGCTCACGGTATGCACGAACTTGGCCTGGGCGACCGGATTCAGGAAAAGGGCCCATATGCTGTCGAGCTCCATTCTCATGGTCTGCGGATTGAAACTCGCTCCGACCGGGTTCTGCATCCATCCGTTCGCCACGAGGATCCAGAGCGCGGACAGATTGGTTCCCGTGGCGGTCAGGACCGTGACGGCCAGGTGCCCCTCCTTTGAAAGCCGATTCCACCCGAAGAAGAAAAGTCCGATGAACGTGGACTCGAGAAAAAACGCCATCAGGCCTTCGATCGCCAGGGGGGTCCCGAAGATGTCGCCGACATATTGGGAGTAGTACGCCCAGTTTGTTCCGAATTCGAATTCCATCGTCAGGCCGGTTGTCACCCCCAAAGCGAAGTTGATGCCGAAAAGCTTTCCCCAGAACCGCGTCATGTCCTTGTAGATGACCTTCCCCGTCATCACATAGACCGTTTCCATGATCACGAGGATATACGTGAGTCCCAGGGTCAGGGGAACGAAGAGGAAGTGGTAAAGAGCCGTGACGGCGAATTGAAGACGGGACAGGTCAACCAGCTCTTCAGAAATCATGGAATGCTCCCGTGGATTTTTTGAGGGACAGAATCCGTTTTCGACGTTTAAGGATATCCTCCGATGTCCTGTCCCTGTCTCAAGCTTTTCGACGGAGAAGAGATCACATCAGGCCACCGTCCCGAGATTGCTTGATTCCGGACATCCGATTCCTTCGAAACCGTCTCCGGAGATCTCCTCTCGATCCGGACGATCGAGGATCGTTCCTTTTCCTGGGCTCTCGATCGGGGGAAGAACGGTCTTCCAGGTCTTGCCAGGTGGATGGGAATCAGCGGCCGGACCCTCTTTACACAGGACCGGAGAACGTACCCCTATTCCACCGGTTTGCCGAAAGAGCCCGTTCCGTTCAGGGTCGAACGGTAAAGAAGCACATACACCACCCCCGTCCACAGGATCGTCGGGATCGAAACACCGGTTTTCGCGATCCACCCGGGAGCGATCCTTCCTACGCCGTAGAAAAAAAGAATACCGGTGCCGAGGCTCAGGATCCCCGTCAGGTTGAACCCGTTTCGGAACCAGTAGGAGCCTTCGGATGAGGCAGAAAATAGGCTTTCTTCGTGGAACCGGCCTTTCCTGAAAAGGAGGTAGTCGACCAGAACCAGTGTCCAGAGGGGAATGAAAACCCCCCCGATCGTCGTCAGGAAGTCGGTGAAATAACCGATGAAAGAGGTAAAGAAGAGGGGAATGAACGCGGTGAACACCTGGACCGTGCTCACCGCGGAAAGCGCTGCGAAGGGTCGGAGGGTACGGTTCTTTTTCCGTGCGAAAGCCAGAAGGGCCATGCCTGCGCCGTACAGGTTGCTGGCGCTGACGCTGACAGAAGACAGGAGGATCACGGACAGCGCGACGTAGGACAGGCCCAGACTGGCCATGAGCTGCGAAGGGTCGGCATCGGATGGATCGAGATCCCCTCCCCGCGCAAGCCCGATCCCGATAACCCCGACGGCTCCCACCAGGACGAACCAGGCCTGTCCGACCCAGAGACCCAGCCAGGAACCCAGGGCCGCCCCGGTTCCGGACTTCGAAAACCGGGCAAAATCGCCAACCTGGAGCCATGTCCAGATATTGATGAATGTGATATCGATCAGCTGGGGGACCGAAAGGGACGACGCCGTGGCATGGAAGGAAAGGATCTGGTGAAGGTTCCACCGGTTCAGAACGTGCCAGGTTTCGATGCCGCCGAATCCCAGGAGAAGGAACGAGGACACCCATTTCAGGATCTTGATGCTGACGTGGCCGAGGGAAGCGACGATTCCCTGCAGGACGGCGATCGCGAGGATCGCGAAGGCCAGGGGAATCTTTCCCGGCGACGCGTCTCCGACGGGATTGCCAGCCGTCTCCCAGATCCGGACCAGCGAAGCCGCCCCGATATACGTGGTGACCGTGGTCCATCCGATCTGGACCACGGTCTCGGAAATGCCCAGGAGAAGGTTCGAACCTCTCATGCCCAGAACGGGGCGGGCGAGGACGACCGTGGTGGCTCCATACCGGAAGGCGATATATGCCAGGGTCGCCCAGGGAAGGATGACAAGGGGTGTCAGGACGAAGGTGTTGAAAAACAGGAACGGAAGTCCAGCCAGCGCGAGTAAGCCGCCGAAATACCAGCTCGAGGCGTTGGAACCGTCCCCGAACCAATTCCAGAAAAGGTCCAGGAAACTATAGTTCCGGTCGGACGGGGACACGGGCTGGACCCCGTTCGGAGACGCGTCCGGCCCGGTCATGTTCCAAGAACCTCAGGCACCGGAACACTCGCCCTGTCGGGGCTTCCCCCTTGACTGCTCGATTGATAAAATCGCATGACAGTGATAGTGTAAAGAACGGGCGATTCAAAAGAAAGGGTTTTTATGTCCGGCAATGAGATCTACGATCACGTCTCTCGCATGAACGTCATCATGGTCTACGGATTCCTGGCGGTCATGGCGGGCGGGCTTGTCGTTGTCTTTCTTCAGTGGGTCTATCAGCGTTTCATACGCCGGACACCTCCCCAGGAGTATACCGAAAAACCCCGGCTCTTCCACAAGGACTGAGACGGCGCTTCTCTCATTACGCCTTCTGAACGATTCGGATCGAAGGAATGTGGATTATCGGTGATGGCGGATCCCCTTTCAGGGCTCCGGACAATACCCTATCGTCTTTTCAGCTGGCCGTTTCGGAATGGTCGGACGGGGTCCTCGTCTGCGTTAGAAAGACATCGGACGCAGCGTTTGCCCTTTCCCGGGAAGGGTCGGTCGACGTTTCGGGGGAAAAACGTACGCTCGGATCGATCTCCGAGTCCGAATGGACTACCCTCGCCCTCACCGATTCCCGCACGGGTCAGGTTTACAGGCCAACTCCGTTCTCCACCCTCCTTTTCTGGCTTTCCGAAACCCCCGTCAGGGCCTTTTTCGAACCCCTGGGGAGCCTTGCGGAATCCAGAGAGGATTGCGACGCCCTCATCAAAATCGTGGAATCCGCGAAGCCGAAACGGTCTCCGTCCTATATCCTTCCGCCCCGGTTCGCCGCGCCGTCCCTGCCGTCGGAATCTCTCTGGACCTTCTATCCCTCGCGCACGGAGCTTCCGCTTCCGGACGGGCGGAAGAATGTCCAGGCGATAGGGTTCGCATCCGACCTGAGCAAAGAAACCGTTTCAGGGTTTTCTCGCGTCATGCTCAGGGACCGCGCCGGATTCTCCGAACGGACGGGCCTCAGATTTCCCGGCCTATGGGGCATCGTCACCCATTCCCCGTACTTCGCGAGAAAGCGTTATTCCCCCACTCCGCCGGGACCTCGAACATGATGATTCCCCCCCTGATCGCCATCCTCGGCCGTCCCAACGTCGGGAAATCGACGCTTTTCAACCGCCTTCTGGGGCGCAAGGAAGCGATCGTCGAAGACCAGCCTGGGGTGACCCGGGACCGTCATTACAGCCAGGGGACACACGGGAGGTACGCGTTCCGGCTCGTCGACACGGGAGGAATCCTCTTCGGCGACGATCATCCCCTCGGGGACGCCATCCGGAAACAGGCCCTTTTTGCGCTCGAAGAAGCGGATGCGCTCATATACGTGATGGACGGTAAAGAAGGGTTCAACCCGATCGACCGGGACGTGCTCGAGCTTGTCCGCGCGTCCGGGAAACCGGCGGTGTACGCGGTCAACAAAGTGGACACCCAACGCTCGGAGCTGATGGTCGCCGACTTCCACAGGCACGGGATCTCTCCCATCGTGGGCGTTTCGGCGACACACGGCCTGAACGTGGACGCCCTCCTCGATCCTTTCATCTCCCTGATGCCTGAATCCTCCGATGTGCCGGACCGGGGCCTGGGAATCCGGCTTTCCGAATCGGATACGGAGGATGTGAAGGAATGGCTCGAGACCCGGTTCGCCGAACCGCCGAGAGTGACGGTCGTCGGCAGGCCGAACGTGGGAAAGTCTACCCTCATCAACCGGTTGCTTGGCGAAGAGAGACTTGTGACGAGCCCGATCCCCGGAACGACGCGCGACGCGATCGACACCCTGGTAACGTTCAAGGACCGGGATTACCATTTCGTCGACACGGCGGGACTCAGGAAGCGCGGAAAGGTCTCCGAAGCATCGGAGCTTTATGCCCAGATCCGAACCGACCGGGCCATCCTGGAATCGGAGATCGTCGTGGTTCTCCTGTCGGCCGAGGACGGAATCACCGACGGGGACTTAAGGATTATCCGCCATGTGATCGATCGCCGGCGGGGACTCATCCTGGCCTTCAACAAATGGGACCTGCTGAAAGACAGGGACAAACGGGACATACCCACATTTTCCGAGGTCCGGGAAGAGTATCCATTTTTCGCGTTCGCCCCCATGTTTTCCTGCTCCGGGAAAACCGGCTTCCGAATGTCCCAGTTTTTCTCCGAGATCGAAACGGTCCGGAAGTGGTACTTTTCCCGGATTCCGACCTCGGAACTGAACGCCTACCTCCAGCCGATCATTTTTGCGACGCCTCCTCCCAGGCTCAAGAACACCCCGGTCCGGATCTTCTATGCCACACAGGTCCAGATCGCCCCCACGGTGATCTTCCTTTTCGCCAACAAGCCGGAAGGGATCTCGCCACAATACCGGCAGTTCCTTTCCCGCAAGATCCGGGAAAAATACCCGTTCCCCGGGGTCCCCTTCCTCCTCAAGGTCCAGGCGAAGACAAAAGACCGGTAATTCCCGCTTCCGAATCCGGAAACGCGGTTTCCAGGACGCAAGAACCTCTTCCAGAAAAGCGTTCTCTAAGAAAAATAATACATGTTCTATAGTACCTTATAATAAAGAATATCCCTTCCATCAATTTTCAACGGTGATTTTCTATTGTCATAGGGCGAACGGGACGTCTACGAAGTCGTTTCGACGCATTCCACACGTACCAAAGGAAAAATCGGGATGCCAACGATGTCGTCCCGAGCTTTTCCACCTCCTTGAAAGGGGCAAACGAAATGGACATAACCCTATCCCGTAACGTCAGGACATTCATGGCCGCGGCACTCCTTGTCGCCGGCCTTCTCTTCTCCACGACCCAAGTCGCGTCCGCCAACGAATTCAAACACGGGCACGCGTGCGAAAGATTTCACCACATGATGCTCCATGGGGGACCTGTCGGGTTCTACCTTTTGAACCAGGACGCTCTCGGGCTCACGAAGAGCCAGGTCGGGAAACTCTCCGATCTCAAGCTCTCCTTTGCAAAAACGTTCATCCGTGAAAAATCCGAGATCCGGATCCTTCACCTGGAAAACATGAAACTCTTGATGCACCGTCGGGTCGACACAGCCCAGGTCCATAAGAACGTGAACGCGATCCTCGGACACAAGAAGAAAATCAAACTCGCGTTCGTGGACATGATTTCGAACGCCAACCGGGTTCTCACTCCCGAACAGTTCCAGAAGTCCAAAAAGCTCTTCCGTGCAATGATCCTCAGGATGCACGCCGGGAGGGCGCAGGGAGGGAATGCAATCCATAAGGCCTGACGTCACAAGTGGAAGACTTGATCGGTTCGCCGCCGGATGCCGCACGTATGAGGTGGCATCCGCCGCGGAGACCGGGCGTAAAAGAATGAAGGAAACAGAACTCCCGGAAAATCGATACGCGAGGAGGGCGCAAGATGATGAATGTCCTATTGGTGGAAGACGACCCGGTCATCGGGCGGACACTTTCGATGAGCCTGCCCTACAGAGGATTTCATGTCACGGTTTCGGGTACGATTCTTGAAGGGTGGGACGACTTCCGGTCCGGCTCTTTCGATCTCGTCTTGCTCGACATCCAGCTTCCCGACGGTTCGGGGTTCGATATTTGCCGCCGGATCCGGGAGGTCGATGGAGAGAAACCGATCGTCATGATCACCGCGCGAACGGATGAACCTTCTGCGGTGAAGGGACTTCTGGACGGGGCGGATGACTATATCCGGAAACCCTTCGGCCTGGACGAACTGACTGCGCGAATGAACCGACTTCTCGGGCGGAACAAGGCCCGTAAAGAGCTCATTCTGTACCGGGCGGTAAGGATCGATCTCGCACAGCGAAAAGTCTGGATCGCCGGGAAGGAAGTCTCTTTCGGAAAGAGGGAATTCGACATCCTTTCGATTCTCGCCCGGCATTCAGGGGACGTGGTGACACGGGAAGAGATCCTGGACAGCATCGACGATGAGGCGGATCTTTTCGACCGGACCATCGATTCCCACCTGAGCCATGTCCGGAAAAAAATACGGACCGCCGTCGGAGACGAAATACAGATCATTCCGGTCTACGGCGTGGGGTATCGTCTCGAATCGCACGCAGGAGCCACATGAACCGTAAGACCCTCGTAAAGCTATTGGTTCTCAGTCTTTCCGTCTCTCTTTTCATCAGCACCGTTCTTCTTTACAGCTTCCGGAAGCTCGAGGAATCGAGGGGTTCGGTGACGCGGAAACCGGGACTTTTTCTCCTGGCGCAAATCGCTGAAAGCGAACCGGCCTATTTTGCCCTCCGGCAATTCGACCGGATCGCGGCGGCGCCGGGAATCCGGCATCCCCGGAAAATCTGGGTCGTCGGAGAAGGCGGAGTGATCCTTGGATCGTCCCCTCCGTCGACTCCCCTTCCGATCGCGTGGAAAGAGCTGGAAATCCCCAAGGAAATCCATGAGTTCACGGCCCATTTCGGTCCCTTCGACGTCACCCCCGACTTCTTCCTGATACGCCTGAACGCGCCGGTTCCCCTCTATCTTCTCCTGCAGATTTCCACCCGATTGATCTTCATCCACGAGTTCCTGCCGCGGGCGATTTTTCTTCTCGCCTGCATGAGTCTTTCCGCTTTCCTCGGCCTTTTGATCACATTCGTCTACCTTAGGCGAAAATCCCAAAAAGCCAAGGAAGTACTCGGACGCCTTGAAAAAGGGGAATTGAAAGCCCGTTTCCCGATCACCAAGCTTGACGAGATCGGAAGCCTCATGACCGATTTCAACCGGATGGCCGACGAAATTGAAAACCTCATCACTCGGATCGAAGAAACCGAAAGAGCCCGGCAGGAACTGCTCCAGGAGCTGGGACACGATCTCAGAACCCCGTTGACGGGACTCAGGACGGCCGCCGATACACTGGCGGCACACAGCCGGGAAATGTCCCATGAAGAACGCGAGCGATTCATCCGGATCATCCAGACAGAGAGCCTCTATTTTCTCCGGATGATCGAGAACCTCTTCCTGATCGCCGAAGTCGCCGAGCCCCGATATCGGAAGACCGCCGAAACCATCGATCTGGGAGATCTCGTCGAATCCGAGATCGACCAACAGAAAAACCAGGATTCCCCGGTCCTTTCCTGGACGTTCTCTCCTCCTTCAACCCGACAGCTGGTTGTCGGAGATCCCGTTCTTTTGAAAAGGCTTTTCAGGAACGCGCTCGAAAACGCGCGCCGTTACGCCCAATCTCGGGTTTCGGTAACGTTCGACGAGCCGAAAGGCCCGGACACGATTCCGATGGCGAAAATCCGGATCCAGGACGACGGGCCCGGCATTCCCTCCGAAGAGATCCAGATCTTCGGAAAACGGCGTTCCAGGCGATTTTCCGCAGACGACAAGGTTTCGGACCCGACGGTTTCGATGGGTCTGGGATCGGTCATCATGGCCGCCATCGTACGGGTCCACGGAGGTTCCCTGTCCGTCCAGAACCTCAATCACTCCGTCCCGGAGAAACATGGTACGGAAGTCTTGATCCAGCTTCCCGCCTCCATCCGTTGATTTCGGGTTTCATATCCCACTGGGAACGAGATTCTTAAGCGATTCGTCTGTAGATTGTTGACTCAACAATGATTCACGTTCCCTGGCCATTTTTCGGAGATGATCCGGATTTTGACCAGAAAAATCGGGATTCCACACTTTTTCACGATTTTTGATTTAGGATCATTTTCGGGCGGGTTATTGGAATAAAAAATGAAGGCCACCTCCTTCGGCTACCCTTTATTCCTGGCCCGCCCCTTTCCGGCATGACTCCCATCCATGCCATGCATCCTGCCTGTCCCTACCCTCCAACACCCATCTCGCCGTCTGAAGGATCCAGGGAGGCATTTCGGAAGGAACCTCCCTGGACTCCAATTCTCGCGGACACGCCGGAGAATTCTTTACAAAGAGTCCGTTCGGTTTAGACGGAAATTTCAAACGATAGCAGCACACAAAAAAGGCGGGACACTCCCGCCTTTTCCAACAACTTTTCCGTCTCTGGACGGAAATCCTGTCCGTTACCGTATTACCTGCCCATCTGACGTTCCGCCTCCAGGATCTTGAGCGTCGTCTTGATCACGGTATCGGGGTTCAGCGAGATCGACTCGATTCCCATCCGTACCAACGCTTCGGCCACTTCGGGAAAATCGCTCGGGGCCTGGCCGCAGATGCCGGAATGCACCTTGTTCCGCTTGGTCCCTTCGACCGCCATACGTATGAACGCCATGACGCCCGGATCCCGTTCGTCGAAGGATTCTGCGAGGATTTCGGAATCCCTGTCGACGCCAAGGGTCATCTGGGTCAGGTCGTTCGATCCGACGGAAAACCCGTCGAACAGCTTTGAGAACGCGTCGATCTGTATGATGTTGTTCGGAATCTCGCACATCACGAAAATCTCGAGGCCGTTTTCGCCGCTCTTGAGACCGTTTTCGCCCAGAACCCTGATTACGCCCTCCCCTTCATGGATGGTCCGGCAGAAGGGAATCATGATCCGGACATTGGTCAGCCCCATATCGTTTCGGACCCGACGGATGGCCTGGCATTCGAGAGCGAAGCCTTCACGGTAACGGGGACTCACGTACCGGGATGCACCCCGGAATCCGAGCATTGGATTTTCTTCGTGTGGCTCGAAATAGGTTCCCCCGATCAGGCTTGCGTATTCGTTGGACTTGAAATCGCTCATCCGGACAGTCACCGGCTTGGGGTAGAACGCCGCAGCGATCGTACCGATTCCGAACGCGAGCTTCTCGACAAAGTATTCCTTCATGTTGGAATAGCCTGCCGTCATGCCTTCGATCTGGGCCCGCACTTTCGGGTCGGACACTTTTTCGGGGTGGACCAGGGCCATGGGATGGATCTTGATGAAACCGTTGATGATGAACTCCATGCGGGCAAGTCCCACACCGTCGTTCGGGATGAACGAGTGGCTGAAGGCCTGGTCGGGATCTCCCAGGTTCATCATGACCTGAGTCTTCGGCCGTTCGAGCCGGTCGAGCTTGGTCCGGTCCACATGGAACTTCAGGATCCCTTCGTACACCATTCCGGTATCGCCCTGGGCGCAGGAAACGGTCACTTCCTGCCCATCGGTCAGGTCGTCGGTCGCCGCTTCGGACCCGACGACAGCCGGGATCCCGAGTTCGCGACTCACGATGGCCGCATGGCAGGTCCTGCCGCCCCGGTTGGTGATGATGGCCGCGGCCGTTTTCATCACCGGCTCCCAGTCGGGAGTCGTCGTCTCAGCGACGAGAACCTCGCCGGGCTTGAAATCCCGAATCTGGCCCAGTTCGCGGATCACGTGGACCTTTCCGGAAGCGATCTTCTGGCCGACCGACTTTCCCCGCACGAGTACACGACTCTTTTCGTCGAGCGTGTAGGCTTCCAGATAATCGTCCTTCTTCTGGGACTCGACCGTTTCCGGCCGGGCCTGAACGAGGAAGATGTCTCCCGAGATCCCGTCCTTGGCCCACTCCATGTCCATCGGACGGCTCTCTCCCGCTTTCCTGGAATAATGGTCCTCCACCTTTACGGCATAGTCGGCCAGCACGAGAATCTCGTCGTTCGTCAGGCAGAACTTCCGTCCTTCTTCCGCGGAAACCCGTTCATTGTGGACCGTCTCCTTCGTCTTTCCTTCCGAATAAACCATACGGAACTGCTTCTGCCCGAGGTTTTTCCGGATGATGGACCGATGACCGGTCTTGAAGGTCGGCTTGAAAACATAGAACTCGTCCGGATCCACGTTCCCCTGGACGACGTTCTCGCCCAATCCGTAAGCACCCGTGATAAACACCACGTCCCTGAAGCCGGTTTCCGTGTCGAGGCTGAACATCACTCCGCTCGACCCCTTGTCGGAGCGGACCATCTTCATGACCCCAATCGAAAGGGCGATGTCGAAGTGATCGAATCCCTTGTCGACCCGATACGAGATCGCCCGGTCGGTAAACAGGGAGGCAAAGCACTTGAGACAGGCTTCCTTCAGTTCCGCGAAACCCCGGATATTGAGATAGGTATCCTGCTGGCCCGCGAACGACGCGGTTGGTAGATCCTCTGCAGTCGCCGAACTCCTTACGGCGACGTCCGGGTTTTCCCCGTACTCCTTCCCCAGGATTTCGTAGCCCTTCCCGATTTCCATCCAGAGATCCTCGGGAATCGGGGCACCCAGAATAAGATCCCTCGCACGTTTTCCGCGCTTCGCCAAATCATCCATATTGTGGCGATCAAGACCGCTTAGAGTCTGCTTCAGCTGGTCCCGTATCCCGGCAGAATCGAGGATATGCCAGTAGGCATCCGCCGTGATGGCGAAACCGTTGGGCACCTTGACCCCCTGGGGCACCAGCTCCTGATAAGCCTCACCCAATGATGCGTTCTTGCCTCCCACAAGATGAAGGTCTGTCAGTTTGATCTCATTAAAAAAACGGATGTATTTCATCGACTCCCTTTCAGGCAAAAAAAGAGCGGACCCCTCCCCTTTGCGGCGAAGGAGGTAAAAAAGGCCCCATTGGCAAGGGCCTCTGATCCTTCTTGAGACTATAAAGGGTAGGAAACTTTCAGAAAATAATCAAGGCGAACGTCGATCCCCATCACCTGCGGATAGCGGACGATTTTTCCCGTAGCGGCGTATTTTCCGACGGTACGTCGTCGGTGAAAGCCCTGTAATCCGCCTTCCGGCCCCATGATCTCCTCCGGAAGACCTGATAACCTGGGAAAAATAAGACGTCTCCCAGGTTTCCCGGGCCGCGAGATATTCCTGACAGGTCGTCTCCGTATCTTCCGGGAAGAAGAGATCGGCCGTAAGGCAATCGTTTCTTGCGTGAAGAAGGGCCGATGACGTTTTCTCGGACAACTCCCGGACATTCCCCGGCCAATGATAGGACAGGAGAAGGGACATGACGCTTTCCTCCAGTCGGGGAACATTTTTTCGATAGAGTTTTGAAAAATGCCGGACGAAACCCCAGAGAAGATCCGGAAGATCCTCCAGTCGTTCCTTCAACGGAGGAAGCAGGATGCGGTGGGTCTTGAGCCGGAAATACAGATCTTCGCGCAGCTGCCCTTCTTCCCAAAGGGTTTTGAGCGGCACGTTGGTGGCAAGCACCACCCGGGCGCCCGTTGTCCGGATCTGCAGGGAACCGACCGGCAAGTAGGTCCGTGTCTCGAGAACCCGGAGGAATTTCGGCTGAAGCTCCAGGCTCATGCTGTTGAATTCGTCGAGGAAAAGTGTGCCCTTGTCCGCCGCCTCGAACAGTCCCTCCCTGTTTTCAGTGGCTCCCGTAAAGGCTCCTTTCCGGTACCCGTAGAAATGGCTCTCGAAGAGGGCAACCGGGATTTCCGCCATATTGACCGGATAGAAAGGCCCCGAAGACCTCAGGGAGCGCTCGTGTAGAGCCCTCACGAAGAGTTCCTTCCCGGTCCCTGTTTCCCCTTCGACAACGACGATCACGTCATGAGGAGCCAGCACGTTCAAATCCCGGAGGGCTTTCCGGTACGCCTGTGAACGGCTGTTTTCCATGACGGCATTTTCCCCTTCCAAATCCATCCTCCCTTATAAGTGGTCGTTCCATTCCCCGTTCCATGCGTTTCTGAACGAACCTTGAAAAAAGAAGCCCGTTTTTACGACATTTCAACATTCCTCACAAGACGAAGTTCTGTGATGGAGACCGCTTTCATTCATCAAGGGGTTTTCTCAAAACGATTTCAGGATTCCTGATATTGAGAGCGTGTTCCTGAGGCATGCATAAAATGAATGGAGGAGAACGTCAAATGCGTCTTCAAGGCGATCCTGAACCGGCCGGATGGCCCATTGCGGGAGAGGACACCAAATATTCGATTTTCCGCCAGAATGCCACCCGGGGATCGGATCGACTTCTCATCCTTATAATAAGGATCCTTTCAACGCTCCATCATTTTTTCATAAACATCCCAAAGAATAAGAATAAGGATCATCAATCCCCAGGCCAGATAAATCGCCCATTTCGTCCCGAGGAGACCGGAGCGGACCCCAGACGTAGTGACAAGGTCCTTTAACGGGAGGCGAAGAGCCGGATCCTGGGAGAAATAGTCCAATATCGCTTCATAAAGGAACGGGTCCCGGATCTCACCGCGGAAGAGTTCAATCAATGGTTGCCCTTCCGACATCAGGCAAAACGTGGCGGGCGGATATTTTTTTCCGGTTTCCGATACGGCGCGAACCGATGAAATGGGTATGTCGACGGGAGAGACGTCCTTTCCGGAAACATTCTGCGAAATCCGGACGTCGGAGGACGTGACCCGAATCGTGACGGCCGGCTTTTCAAGATAACGGACGAGAATCTGATAAATCCCTGGAAGCAGGAGATAGCCCGCGGCCGCCGGTACGAACCATCGTCCCTCAACGCCAACGGCGTGGATCGAAAGGAGTAAAACGGCAGAGAGAACAGAAAAAACGAACACTGTACGGACACTGGGCACCACTCGTCTCCCCCGACCGGGTATGGTGTACACGGTGAGCGTCCAGGGAAAAGCTGGATAACTTCGGGGTGTCTTATCTACGTATTCGACAGTTTGCGGTGCGTTCACCCGAACCTCACAGTGTCGTCAGAAGATTCATTCCATTTTGTATTTATATTAACAATAATGTTTGACTTAAATCCTGCATCAATGCGACGGCGATCACACATCCTTAACGGACGTTACTGGTATCTTCCTTGCTTAAACTAATGGCAAGTTTTGATTTCGGTCTTTACAGGGAGGCAAATAAAGTGGAAAAGACAACAGGGGTGCTGAACATGAAACACGGACATTTTTCCCTTCTCCGATTTCTCCACATTGTCGGGATGGGGATTTTCTTTGTCCTCTCCTATGTCTTCGAGGCCCCATCCACTGTTTTCGCCCTGGACAATGGTGACAACAAGCGCGGCACATCAAAATCCCTGATTGGAGGGGTTGTCGTTCACATCGAAAAACGTACTGCCGGCCATATAAAGCTGCTACTGGACCGCACCCCTCTGGATGTCAACAACCGCCCCGTCTGTCAGAAACCTACGGGTAAACTCGTAACCGTTCTCGCGGGCAAGGACTTCGAAGCCGCCCACGAGAACAGCGCTTTCGTCGTCATGGAAGACCCAAGCGACCCGTTGCCCTCGCATCTCGCCGTCGGCGACTGCCTGACAGTGACCGGCAACGATATCGACCGGGTGGATCCCGCCACGGGCAAAGAAGACGAGGACAGCATTCAGATCGTCCGTTCGTTAAAAAATAAGTCGATTCGCATGATTCAGGCCCTTTCTGTCACCCTCTGGCCCGACGGCCTGTCCTTGAACTCCCACCATAATCTTTCACTCTCGAAACCCTCTCCCGCCCACAATCTCCATCCCCTCTGAGCAGAAGGCCTGAACGCGAATTGGGGGAGACGGACGAGGGACCGTTTTCCCCATTTTTTTCCATAGCCTTCACGCGTTATCCGCTATATTAATCCCACACCCCTAGATCAACTTGGTCAACCACGTTTTCCAAAAAGTGCCAGGGCCATCGTTCGAACATAATGTCGCAAGTGCACGGTGCATGACTTCTTCAGCCTTAAACAACTACCTCTGGCAGCCTGCTCACTTTTTCCGGACAGCTCCGCATCTCGGATCACCGACAATAAAGATAAAAGAAGAAAACAAATTTGTCGCCTTCTCTGACAAAAACTCCAGATCGTTCACGTCCTCCTAGAGAACAATCCTTTTAAAAGGACAATGGAACACATTTTGCTTAACTTATCACAGCGGAAGTCCGGAACGATCGTTGGGTTCCGACGCTCACCGATGAAATATGTCGCACCACGTGAGGGAGGAAGTCCCCATGAATCGAAACAACATCAGAAACCCATACATACCGTCCGGGCTTGGGCGCATATTTTCGATAACGGGCCTGGCCGCCTGTCTTTTGGCCCTCTCCATTCTCCCTGCCCATGCCGCCCTGGGAGAGTCTGCCGTTTCGGCGGCCGAAGACGCGGATGCCCTTTCCATGCATATGGTCGGCGCGGAACCCTGCCAATTTGAAAAACAGGACATGAGCCGACCGGAAACCCTCAGGCAAGAACCCTGTATCTTCTACGAACTCAAATCCCACTTTCCCGGTATCCGCGTGAGGGAGTACGTCAGCCTCTCCAGTCCGGGAAAAATCTTTGCCGTCTATTGGGAAGGGTCCGGCAAAATCTCGTCGATCCTGGGAAAGGATGTCGCCGCGTTTCGTTCCGTCCTAAAGTCCAAGGGCAACACGATCAAAACGGGTGATCTCCTGATTTTCAGAAACAGCACGGGAAACAGGTATCTCGTGATCGACCAGAGCCTTGTCCCGAAAGGGATGTCGTTCATGACGATCAGCTCGGCCGGAAACTGACCCTGCAAAGGATGTCCCCGAGGGCTGCTTCCGGGGCGATTTTCTCTCGGGGCTCTCCCCGGTGTGGATGTGTCCGGCATCCGGGATTTGAAAACGCGTTGCATGGGACATCTCATGAGGAACGATATGGACCCCGAGTTCGGACTCGAAGCGGATGCGATCTCTTCCACACTCTTGCGCGCGCACGCGCAGGAAACCCATATGGATGTCTACACTTCCCTGTATCGATTTTTCCTGATCGGTTCCCCCTGCCTGTCTGTCTGGCCACTGGAGCCCGAAGGCGCCCGAAAGATCGATGAGGGAAGATTCCGGAACGCGCTGTACGATAAAATGTCCGGACTCGTTTTCATGAACGTTTCGACCGGTCACTCCAGCATCCTTCCTTGCTGGCTGGAAGCCCTGCACTGCACCGACTTTTCCAAAGCGTATCCCGGGGGCTGGCATCCTTCTCAAATCGGTCCATGGAATTACATCGAACTGTTTTCCAGTCGTTATATCGACCGGGGACATGGGCTTTTTCTTCCCGAAATCGACGAGGATCCGCTTCGATCGTTGCACCATTCCCGTGGTTTTTCATGGACAGTTCCGGAACTGAGCGCATTCGGACGATATACGTCACAGGACAAGATCGCCGCGTTCCCTACGCTCTCGAAATAAACGGATTGCCTTTCAGGTAGAACCGCAAAAGACGCCTGGCCCACGTCCCGGCATACTCCACCCCGATTCGTGGCCTTTTGACGATCACGGGTTCTTCGCCAACTCCTGCCGAGCCGATGTGAAAATCGTCGCTTACGAGATCGCGGCCATTCATATTCCCGTCAATATGCATCGCCTTGCACAGGAGCCCGGGACCCTTCGTCCGACCTTCAAGATTCCGGACCGGTTCAAGCGCACGCAACAGGACCGCTGATGCATGTCCTTCCCGTTCGGTGACGACGTTCATGCAAAAGTGCATGCCGTAGATCATATAAACATAGGCATGACCCGGAGGACCGAACATGATTTTCGTCCTTTTCGTGTGCCCGCGAGACGAATGCGAAGCACGGTCATGATCTCCCAGGTAGGCTTCGACCTCCACGATCTTTCCGATCCGCTCCACGCCCCCGATCCGGTGCACCAGATATTTTCCGAGAAGTTCTTTGGCGACAGTCGTCGTTTCCCTATCGAAAAAAGAACGGGGCAGGATCTCCATGTGAAAGATCTCCCACTCTTCATGGCTTCCAGATTCTCCTTTTCCAAGCCCGCCGGTCGTCATCGCTTCAATGATTTCCTGATTTCCGCACATTGGAAAATCGAATTGGCTTTCCGAAAATGGATACGTCCGAGCGGAGGTGTCTTGGCTCATCCCCTAACCGAAATGGTTCACAAAAGCCTGAAACCGGATCATTCAATATGCTTTTGAGAAACCTCATACGGATCCTTTTTAACCTCCGACATCGGTAAAAACAACCCGTTCAAAGACGCTATTAATTCTCAAAAGACCACGGCAGGCATAGATCTGTGCGATTCATACCCTTTCTCAGGCATCCTATAGTGTTCAATCAATTTAACGAAATTTTTTCTCTATACAAAAAGGACGTAAAATTTTAATTGATTATTGTTATGTATGTCGGTATTATTTGTTCAATACATAGGGATAGTGATCCCTGTATATAAAAAAGGAGGATAAGAATGCCTACAGCAAAGAAAGCCACCAAAACCACCAAAACAGCTGCAACCAAGAAAACGACTAAGGTGGCAAAAGCGGCTAAGGCACCTGCTAAGAAAAAATAGTCCAAAGGGCAGGGGACGCTTCACTCGAGTGCGCCCCCTGCCTCTTTCCCCGTCTCCTGGCGCCTTGCAGATTATCGGATGGAGATTCCAGAAAATAAGCCAAAAGAGATACTCCTAGTCTGGCTTGATTGACGTTCCAGGCCGACCTCAGTTGTCCCCTCAACCATTTCGCTTGACCTCAATTCGACGGTGACCCGTTGTATGTCTACCGGAACGGGTATTCTTACCCGAAAATTCCGAGACATACAAAAATGATTGTTGATCAACAACAAGGTCGGCACGATTCACTTTTTGGAGGATTCTTCTCCTTTCTTTCCGATCCGGGAGATCCTTCAAAAATGCTGTTTCGATGACCGGGATCGGGACGTCCAGGACCGTACCATTCGCTAACCCGTAATGATCGCTCCAGCCAAGATGATCGCCGCAACGATCGCCATGAAGATCTTCATGAGGCCTCCTTCCCCTGCCGATGTTTCTCCCGGTTCGCACTCGAACCGCATGCCCATTAATTAAGCAATTATCTTGCCGAGAATGTGCAAACCGTAATACCCGAAGCAGGAGGGAAAAGGGACAGGCACAACCCGGAAGCGAAAATATCCTGAGAACTTACATGCGTCTCACGAACCGGGGAGCGATCGCATAGTACAGCTGCACGGCGAAAATGAACCCGATGCTCAAATGAATGCTGAAGATGCACAAAAAGGCACCAAAGGCATAGAGAACCTGCGCGATCGTGATCCTTCTCTTGATCGCCAGGGGAACACCAGGATCCATGTCGGCTTTCAGGAGCCCGAGGTGTGTCGCGCAGTTCCAGCTCAAATAAAGCGCGACCCCCAGAAGAAGGATATTCGCCCAATAAACAACAAGTGCGACCCTGAGCGTCGGGTAGCCGGCCAGGAGCTGTGTCGAGAACGGGATGAGGGTGACTGCGAACAAAAAAAGAAGGTGAACCCAGGTCAGGCTCCTGTGGGATTTTTCGAGGAAATTGAGCTGTGTTTGCTGACCGACCCAAAAAATGCCGAGGGTCAGGAAACTCATCAGGTACATCACGATCCGGGGGGACATACGGGAAAGGGCATGTACCAGATCATGTTCGGAATGCACCATTGACGGGATCGGAAGATGAAGGTCCAGGACAAGAAGGGTCATGGAAACAGCGAAGATCCCGTCGCTCAGGGCCGCGAGGCGTTCCACGCTCTGGCCGGCGATCCGATTGTACGAGAGCATCATGCCGGAATTTCGTGCAAGAAAACGGCAGATAATGGTAAGATTTTATTTATCAAAGAAAAACTCCAGTGACACGTTCGACTGTCCGGCCCTTCGTGAAGAAGGGCTGAGACCTTAGATGTCAGCCAAGTCACGAATCGGACCATTCTTCCAAACGCCAAACCGTGAGGAGAACCATTAATGTCTTCACTGCAATCGACTGCATCGACCTGCATCAAAAACAAGATTTTAAGGCTCTTCTACGAAGAAATCCTGAACCAGGGGAAGCTCGATCTCATCGATGAAATGTTTGCGTCCGATTTTGTCAGCCATCCGGGGGAACTCGATACGAAAGTACCCGGAAGGGAACCGTTCAAAGCGGTTGTCACGCGCCTCAAGACATCGTTTCCGGATCTGTATTTTACCATCGAGGACACGGTGTCCGAAGACAATCGCATGGTCGTCCGGTGGTCCATGGAAGGAACCCATCTTTCCGATCTCGACGGGATTTCCGCCACCGGAAAACGAATCAAGGGCTACGGTATTACCATATTCAGGCTGGAAGAGGACAGGATCGCCGAGCTTTGGGCTCAAACGGACCGCCTGGGTTTCGTTCAACAGCTGATCGGCCAAAATCCGGCCCCGGTAGACCCCTTGTCGTAAAATATCGAATGATGTTTGAAAGAGGAGTTGCCTTGATTACCCTGTGGATCGGCATTCGGGGGAAAATCGTGAACGGGACAAAGTTCGCCTTGAGCTTTTCAATTCAACAAAAGGATTTTTTCTTATTTTCGGAATGGAATCATCTACAAGGTTTGATAAAAAGTCTTAAGTTATTGGTGGAGGGTAGGGGAGTCGAACCCCCGACCTTCAGGTTGCGATCCTGACGCTCTCCCAACTGAGCTAACCCCCCGCATTCGAACAGGCAATACCATAACAGAACCGGTTTCGACCGGCAAGAAGGCGAAGCTTACGTCTGATTGTCCTTCGATACGAAAATCGTTCTCCCCACCAGATGGACCCTGCCTTCCGAATGAATCCTGAGCGCTTCCTCGTAGGCGGCATGTTCCGCCTCACGGATCCTCGACGAAAGACTCTCCTCGGTATCCCCGTCCAGAACCGGAACAGCCCTTTGGACGATAATCGGCCCGTGATCCATCTCGATATCGACGTAATGGACGGTCACCCCCGAGACCTTGACCCCGTAGTTGAGCGCCTGTCTCTGGGCATGGAGCCCCGGAAACGCCGGAAGGAGAGAAGGATGGATATTCAGTATCCGGTTCGGATAGGCGTTGATCAGCAAGGGGCCGATGAGGCGCATGTAACCCGCCAGGGCGATGGAGTGGACCTCTTGGTCCTTCAAACTCTCGAGGACCGACTTTTCATAATCGTTCTTCGACGGAAACCGGGACGGTACGGCGAGAAGAACAGGAATTTCCAGTTTTTTTGCCCGCTCGAGGACACCCGCACCGGGGCGATCGCACACAAGAAGGACCGGCGTCACTCGTGGAATCCTTCCCTGCCGGGAAGACTGGACGATCGCCTCGAAATTGGTACCGGAACCCGACGCGAAAATGGCCAGGCGTACCGAATCAGAAAGAACGGTCATAGACGACCTCTCCTCCCCCCGGAATGACCTCTCCCAGAAAATGGAAGGTCTCTCCCTTCGCCGAAAGGAACCGCTCCAGGGCGTGGGCGTGAGACGATGAAACCAGGACGACCAGGCCGATCCCCATGTTGAAAACACGGAACATTTCCCGGGTGGTCACGTTTCCTTTTTCCTGGAGGACGCGGAAGATGGGCGGCTTCGGCCAGGAACGCGGATTAACCCGGGCCGAAAGGCCATTGGGGAGGATCCTTGGGACGTTTTCCGTGAGCCCTCCGCCGGTCACATGCACCATGCCGCTGACGGGAACCTCCCGGATCAACTCCAGGATCAGTCCGACGTAGATACGCGTCGGATCCAGGAGTACCGCTCCCCACGTGCGCCCCGAGGACCAGTCCGGACAGGACTCCGGGGTGACTTTCCCGTCTTCGAGAAGAATGTGGCGAACCAGGGAAAATCCGTTCGAGTGGAGGCCGCTGGAAGGAATGCCGTAGAGTTTGTGCCCCATCTCGATGGCATGGCCGTCAACGATCCGTTCGCGATCGGCGATCCCGACCACAAATCCGGCCAGATCGAAATCGTCCTGTCGATAGACCCCCGGCATTTCGGCCGTTTCGCCTCCAAGGAGTGCGGCCCCCGCCTGTCGGCACCCTTCGGCGATGCCCTGGAACACCCGCTTTCCTACGACCGGGTCCAGGCGACCCATCGCGTAGTAATCCAGGAAAAACAGGGGCTCGGCACCCATGACGGCGATATCGTTCGCACACATCGCCACCAGGTCGATGCCCAGATTTTCATAGATCCCGGCCCATTGCGCGACTTTCAGCTTGGTCCCGACCCCGTCCGTCCCGGAAACCAATACGGGATCCTTATACCTTTTCCACTCGGGACGAAAGACTCCCCCGAACCCGCCGATACCCGCGAGCAGTCCTTCGCGATTGGTTGTCGCCGCAAGGGGCCGGATCGCGTCAATCCAACGATTTCCGCGTTCGATGGAGACGCCGGCCTGGGCATACCGGCCCTCATTCTCCTCCGTCATTCCGGACCTTTCATAATAATTTTTGATTGTCTTTGATCTTGATTGACAAAATTGTCGGGGGATGGTTTAATTTTGCATGAATTTGCCCTGCATTCATTGGGGTCCCGCCACTATAGAAGGCTCAAGAACACGGGGGATTATACCGAAAAGACAGCGAAGCGGCAATTTGTCTTTTCGAACAAAGCTCAATCGGGCTGACCGGTTCTCGACCGTCGAGGTCCGCCAGATTGATCCCCCGATCCGGAAAACGAATCCTTATGTTCATGTTCAGGTAGATACCCCGCAAAACTGCGGCCATGGGGAACGATAATCCATGAAAGAGTCGGGCATCGGGAATCGCCACGGAAGAATCCTTCTATCCAGATCCATTTCGTCCATTCTTCTGGTGTCTCTGGCACTCTCCCCCGCATCCTGCGGAAACCTCTTCAACGGTGTCGGCGGAAGCGGGACCGGAACGCTCGCGGCGGCTGAAACCACCGCCCTTGTCGACCTCGCCAACGGCAATTACGTGGCCGCGGCCCAGGTGATCAACGGATACTGCCCGAACAACACCTGTCCCGACGTGACGTCGGCCACAATCCTGGCCGACGCGTACATCGCCCTGGGAACCGCCCCGAACAGCAGCTACTCCGTCACCCAGCAGATTCTTCTCGCCACCCCGACGGGGACGATGGCGGGGACCAACCAGATCATCTCCAACCTGGTCGGGCTTACCAGTTCGAACGGGTCCGCGACGGATACGTATTCGGCGATCGCCCAGGCCGTGCCCTGCATCCAGAACAACAACTGCACCTCCCAGGGGCTTCAGACCACCGAGACGGCCCTCGAACTCCTGATCAACAGCGGCTGCTCCTCGACGGACTGTTCCTCGGCCGATCTGGCCTCCATGTACCTTCTGGGTGCTGCGGTCTACACCCTGGCCAGTCTCCAGTACTCGACCGGGGTGACCTTTATCTCGCCGAACTGGGAACTGTGTTCGCCTTCCGGCGGCGGAACATCGTCGTGCAGCGCCCTCTCATCCGGAAACATCGGGGCGATCTCTACCGATCTCGGAAGCAACCAAAACCTTCTCGCCGACGACTGTTATCTGATGTTCAATACCCTCGCGAACGCGTCGACCGTCTGCAGCAACACTGGAGGAACGAGCGCCCTGTCGAACGGACCGTCGCTTTCGAGCGTGGTCACGACCGTCGCCTCGTCGCTCGGAACGAGCGCGACATCCGTCACGAACTCTGTCAACGAGTTCCTGAACACCGTCGCCGACTGCACCGGGAGCCTCGGGACCCCTTGCACGGCATCGACAGTGACCAGCGCCCCGACGTCGCTCACAAGCTCTCTAAGCTTTCAGACGGCAGCGTCGAATTACCTTGGAAGCCTTTAACCCTGAAACGCAGGATATCACGATGAAAAAACGCATTGTCAGCTTCCTCTTCGTCAGCCTGATCGCGGGACTGACTGTTCTCGATTCTCCTCGTCCGGCGAAAGCGGGTCCCGGAGGAATCGCCGGCTCAGCCCTTTTCCAGCAATTTCCGGCCCTCTACCAGGGCGTCATTCCACTCGGCATGGGGGGCGCCTTTACCGCCGTGGCCGACGACGAAAATGCCGTCTTCTACAATCCGGCAGGCCTCGACAACATTCAGGACTCCTCCTTCAAAATCATCAACGTTTCGGCCGACGTGACCTATCCGAACATGGTCACCCTCTATAACAATGCGCGTTCCGACAGCAATCTTCCCGCCGGAAGCACCCAGGACCAGGCCTATATCAACGACTTCAACCAGTTTGCGGGTCAATCGCTCTACGCGCGGGTGGGGGATTACTCCAATTACACCACACACGACTTCTCCATCGGGCTCCTGACAAACAACCAGGTTATGGCAACCCCGGCCGCCGCCGCGACCACCAACAACCTGGCTTCCCTCTATGGCCTGTCCGACAGCGGCATCGTGGTGTCCGGAGCCTACGGATTCTTCAACCACCACCTGCAGATAGGCGGAACTCTCATGGGATTGAGCCAGATGTTCCTTGACATCCCGAGCCTCTCGGTGGCGCAGGCCTCCACCCTCCAGTCCACCATCAATTCGAGCCTGACACATGGCCTGGGGATCCTCGGAAATGTCGGAGCCATCTACCATTTCGACCTACCGTTGAACCCCACAATCGGCGCATCGGTCGAAAATATCGGAACAGCCGATTTCGGCCAGGCGGGCACCCTTCCCCAGATGATCAATGCGGGCGTCGGACTCGATCCGGATATCGGATTCGGGAGACTCCTGGTGGATTTCGATTACGACGACGTCGCCAATTATCTCTACTACACCGGCGATTCCCTGTGGCTTCACACCCATTTTGGCGTGCAATACCAGTTCCCGGCGATCCTGACGCTTTCGGCGGGGGTCTACGAAGGCTACCCGACTTTTGGATTCGGCCTCGATCTCTGGGCCTTCATGGTGAATGGATCCTATTACACGGAAGAAGCCGGCGTGTCTCCGGGACAGAACCCGAACCACATCGTTTCTCTGCAGGTGGCGTTCGGCTGGATGTAGAACGGAAGGAAAACACCTGACGACATGAGGAGGATCGCGTCTTCTCCCGTCGTCATTTCGTCAAGAAACCCGGGATTCCGGATCTCGGTCCGGTGACTAGACGTCCCGGGTTGTCCGGGCCAGCCTTTCCAAGGCGGCCTTCGCCGCTTTCTGTTCGGCTTCTTTCTTGGAACGACCCGTACCTTCCCCGTAGGACTTGCCCCGAATCAGAACTTCCACGTCGAATTCTTTCTGATGGTCCGGACCCCGCTGGGACACGATCTCATAATGGGGGAGGGTTTCGAGTTCGCGCTGGCAATACTCCTGAAGATTCGTCTTGTAATCCAGGACGGAATCGGTCGACACAGTCTGATCGATCGCATGCCGAAAATGGTTCATGATGAATGTACGCGCGGCGTCGAGTCCGCCGTCGAGGTAGATCGCGGCGATTATCGCCTCCAGGGCATCGGCAAGAAGGGAGCTTTTTTCCCGTCCCTGGGTCAGTTCCTCCCCCTTTCCGATCTGGAGGAACATGCCGACTCCAATGTCCCGGGAGACCGTCGCCAGGGTCGGTTCCGACACGACCCTTCCCTTGAATTTCGAAAGGATGCCTTCCGGATACTGGGGAAAGTTCACCATCAGGTATTCCGCCACCACAAGACCGAGAATGGTATCTCCCAGAAACTCGAGCCTCTCGTTGTTCCGGGTCACCCCGAGCCGTCGGCCTTCGTTCATGAAGGATTTGTGGGTGGTGGCTTCTTCCAGGAGATCGTTCTGGTGAAAATGATATTCGAGACGGTCTTCGAGGGCCCTGAGGTCACGACGGATTCTGATCTTTGGGATCACAGGCAGGGCTCCCTGGAAGCGTTAGGAAGGAACTTCCTTCCCGATCACGAGCGAAGCATTGGTACCGCCGAATCCGAAGGAGTTTTTGAGGACGGCCGTCACATTCATCCGTCGCGCTCCTTCGCGAACATAGTCCAGGTCGCATTCCGGATCGGGGTTGTCGACATTGATCGTCGGAGGGACAACGCCTTCCGTGAGAGCCTTGAGAGCGAAAATCGTCTCGACTCCGCCGGCTCCTCCGAGAAGGTGACCTGTCATCGATTTCGTCCCGCTGACCGCGATCTGGTTTGCATGCTCTCCGAACACTCTCCGGATGGCAAGCGTTTCGAGTTTATCCGCGAATGTCGACGTGGCGTGCGCATTGATGTGATTGATCCGATGTTTCGGAATGCCGGCATTCCGGATCGCCATCTCCATACATCGGACTGCCCCGTCGGCATCGTCCGGTGGAGACGTAATATGGTAGGCGTCCCCGGTCAGCCCGTAACCCAGTATCTCGCCGTAGATTTTCGCTTCGCGTTCTTTGGCTCTCCCGTGCTCTTCGAGGACGACGACACCCGCCCCTTCGGAGAGTACGAATCCGTCCCTGTCCCGATCGAAAGGACGACTGGCCCGCTCCGGTTCGCCGTTACGGGAAGAGAGCGCACGGGCAGCCGCAAAACCCGCCACGGTCAGGTCGGACATCGCGGATTCGGCACCCCCCGCGATCATGACGTCCGCATCCCCTCTCCGGATGATGTGATACGCATCCCCGATGCAATGGACGCCGGTCGCACACGCAGACACCGCACAGGAATTCGGACCGGATATTCTCAAATGGATCGAGATCTGTCCTGAAGCCAGATTGATGATCACCATCGGAATGAAAAAAGGGGACACTTTCCTGGGTCCCCCTTCCATCAGCGCCTGGTGGTAAAACTCGATCCCCGGCAAACCCCCGATGCCAGAGCCGACATAGACACCGATCAAGTGCCGGTTCTCATCGTTGATCTCGAGCCTGGAATCCTCAACCGCCATTTTTGCCGCGGCCAACGCATAATGGATGAAGGTGTCCATTTTCTTGACATCCTTCCGGTCCATCCATTGCGTTGGATCAAATCCCCTGACCTCGCCGCCGATCGTGACCGGAAAACCGGTCGTGTCGAAACGGGTGATCGGACCAATCCCGGAACGTCCTGCCAGAAGATTCTTCCAGCTGTCCGAGACGGTGTTGCCGAGCGGTGAGACCATCCCCATGCCCGTGACAACCACCCGCCGAACCGCCGGAGCGGTTCCGGCCATCATACCCGCTCGCTGATATAATCTATGGCGTTCTGCACCGTCGCTATTTTTTCGGCATCCTCATCCGGAATTTCGATTCCGAATTCCTCTTCAAGCGCCATCACGAGCTCGACGGTATCGAGCGAATCGGCACCAAGATCTTCCACAAAGTGGGATTCGGGATTGACTTCGTCTTCCTCGACTCCCAATTGCTCCGCAATAATCTTTTTTACGCGCTCCTCAATAGCCATACAGAAACAGTCCTCCCTAAACGCGATGTCTTCGACCCTTCATACGTCGGATCCGGCGGTCGGGTCGTGACCGGGATCCGAATCCTTCAGACGAGTGCCATTCCCCCGTTCACATGGAGGGTCTGGCCCGTCACAAAGCCCGCTTCGCGGGATACTAAATAACGGACGGCATGGGAAATTTCCGAAGCCGTTCCGAACCGGCCGACGGGAATTCGTTCGAGCGCCGCTTCCCGAACCTTTTCGGGAAGGATTCCGGTCATGTCGGTCTCGACGAATCCGGGGGCCACGACGTTTACCGTGATCCCGCGGGTCGCCACTTCAAGAGCCAGACTTTTCGAAAGGGCCACGAGCCCCCCTTTCGATGCCGCGTAATTCGCCTGGCCGGCATTGCCCGTCGTGCCGACAATGGAGGAAATGGAAACGATCCGGCCATACCGTTCCTTCATCATCGCTTTAACGACCTTGCGCATCAACCGGAACGGCCCGACAAGGTTTGTCCCGAGGACATCGAGGAAATCCTCGTCCTTCATCCTTACAAGGAGCCCATCGTGCACTATTCCCGCATTGTTCACAAGAATATCAATGCGTCCCGACTGATTCAAGAGTCGGTCCACACCCGCCTCGATCGAGTCCGGAGAAGACACGTCAAGCTCGAGAACACGGCCCTTGCGCTCTCCTCCCAAAGAGACGACGGACTCTTCGAGCTCCGGCGTCGCCTTGCGGACCCCGAACCAGACCTCCGCCCCTTCCGCTATGAGCATCGAAGCGATGGACCAGCCGATTCCCCGCGCCGCTCCGGATACGAGCGCGACCTGTCCCGCAAGCGGTTTCATGAGACCTCCGTCGGTTTGTCGACCGATTCCCATGCGGCATTTTTATCGATTCTCCGTCCCAGGCCCGAAAGGATCGTTCCCGGACCCACCTCGAGGAAAACGGAGATCCCTGAACGAACCGCTTCCCGGACCGAATCTTCCCAGAGAACCGGAGCAGTGATCTGGCGAATGAGCCTCTCTTTCAGGACGGCTGGATCGCTCGACGGGGTCGCCGTCACATTGGAGATGACCGGTCCGTCCGGAATCGTCCACGCCAAGCCTTCGAGAACGGGAATCATTCTTTTTGCCGCGGACTCCATCAATGGCGTATGGGAGGGCACAGAAACCGCAAGAGGGATCACTTTGCGGGCTCCCGCCGCCTTCAATCGCTCCGAAGCCTCCCGGACACGCTCCCGGGATCCGGCGATCACGACCTGTCCCGGGCTGTTCATGTTGGCCATGCCCGCGTATTCTTCCGGGCCGGCGGGACCGAGGCCCTCAAGGACCGAACGGATCGCCTCGCGATCCATGCCGAGAACAGCCGCCATCAGGCCTTCCCCTTCGGGTATGGCCTCCTGCATGAAACGGCCCCTCAAATGAACCGCCATCAACGCCTCTTCGAACAAAAGGGATCCGGACGCCACGAGAGCAGAATACTCTCCCAGGGAATGCCCCAGGTAAAGATCGGGACGAGGATTACCTTCGTCCTGGAGACGACCGACGTACAGGGCGCTCACGAGAAGAAGGGCCGGCTGTGTCCATTCCGTACGATTCTGGAATCCGTCCGGATCCGGACCGATCAAGCGGTCCGCCGGATACTTGAGGATGTCCGAAGCTTTTTCCATAAGACGTTTTTCGGATGCGCGGTCGAAGACCTGTCCCATATTCGGGTACTGGGACCCCTGGCCCGGAAAGATCCAGGCCGTGCCACCTCCGAAATTTTTCTCATAAAGATCCGTCATTTCCAAAACCTTCTCAATCCTTTTCCCACGTCAGAAGACCCGATCCCCATGTGACGCCGCTTCCGAACGCCGTGAGAACGACCCGGTCGTTCAGGCGGATACGCCCGTCCCGAACCGCTTCATCGAGCGCCATCGGGATCGAGGCCGCCGAAGTGTTTCCGTACCGGTCGATATTGATCACGAATTTTTCCTTCGGGATCCCGAGACGTTCGGACAGCGCGTCCAGGATCCGGATATTGGCCTGATGAGGAACGACCCAGTCGACCGAGTCCATGGAAAGGTGTTCCAACTTCAGGATTTCATTTACGGACTCCGCGAGAGTCCGTACAGCCATCTTGAAGGTTTCCCCACCCTTCATCCGGATCGTGCAGTCTTTTCCGGGCGGGGTCGTCCTCGAAGCGGGCTGGCGCGATCCCCCGCCGGGCACATGGATCAGATCCCAGTATCTCCCGTCGGCATGCAGGTCGATGGACCCCACGCCACGATCTTCTTCCTTCTGGGCTGACGACAACACAACGGCACCCGCCCCGTCCCCGAAGAGAACGCATGTCGAGCGGTCGGTCCAGTCTACGTAACGGCTCATCACTTCCGAGCCAACGACCAGAATCGTGTCGCATTGCCCCGATACGATCATGCTGTCCGCGACTTTCAGGGCATACATGAAACCGGAGCAGACAGCGTTGACATCAAAGGCAAAGATTCCCGGGATTTTCAGTGCGGCCTGGAGAAGGCACGCCGAGGAAGGAAATGTGATGTCAGGAGTGGCGGTTGCCAAGATAATCCCGTCGAGGTCAGACGGCAAAATGCCGGCGCTCTCGAGTGCCGGCATCGCCGCTTTGAAGGCCAGATCCGATGTCGCCTCGTCAGGGCCCGCGATACGACGTTCGCGGATGCCCGTCCTCTCCCGGATCCAATTATCCGAAGTCTCTACTCTCTTTGCGAGGTCGTCGTTTGTCCAGACGATCTCCGGTGCATAGGAGCCCGTACCGGTTATGACACTTTTGCGTCTTTTCATCGTCACACCGTCCCGGGAGCCAATTCCCGGGCGATACGGTCGATCATGTCCTTTTCAACCACATCCCGGGCCACGCGGAATGCGCTCCGGATGGCCTTGGGTTCGGAGCGGCCATGGCAGATGAAGAACGGACCATTCACGCCCAGAAGGGGGGCACCGCCATATTCCGCATAATCGACCTTTCTTTTGAGGATCGCAAATGCGGGGCGAATCAGAAGGCCTCCGATCTTTGACATGAAGGAATGCCGGGCGGCTTGCCGCATCATGGAAAAGAAGGCTTCCGCCAACCCTTCTGAGGTTTTCAGCACGACGTTCCCAACAAACCCGTCCGTGACGACGACGTCGGCTTTTCCGTGAAAGAGGTCTTTCCCTTCGACGTTGCCGATGAAGGGGAGCCCGGAATTCATCAGGAGGATCCGGGTTTCCCGGACAAGATCGTTTCCTTTGTTTTCCTCTTCCCCGTTCGAGATCAGGCCGACCGTGGGCGATGGGAGATTCAGGACGATCTGGGCGTAATGAAAACCCATTCGGGCGAACTGCAGGAGATGGGTAGGCTTGCAGTCCACGTTAGCGCCGGCATCGACCAGGATAAAGGCTCCCGTCAGATGAGGGATCACCGCGGCGATCGCAGGACGCTCCACGCCCGGGATCCTGCCCAGCACGAAAAGAGCCGCCGCCATGGAAGCCCCGGTGTGTCCCGCTGAAATGGCCGCCGCCACTTCCCCGTCCTTCAAAAGCTCGGCGGCAACCCACACGGAGGAACGTTTCTTCTTCCGGACATCGGTCGCCGATTCATCCATGCCGACCGTTTCGGGTGCATGAACGATCGCAAAAGGCACGCCTTCGAGACCCAGGCCCCGAATCTCCGACTCGAGGTGGGGACGGTCCCCGACCAGGACGGGCTGGACACCAAGCTCGCGGTAAGCGTCTGATGCCCCAAGGATCAGGGGCGAAGAACCGAGATCCCCGCCCATGGCATCAATGGCAATCTTCATCAGCGGGATGGATCAGCCGTTCTTGACCCTGATAACGGAACGATTCTTATAGTTGCCGCAGGAAAGGCAGACATAATGAGGTTTCTTTATCATGCCGCAGGAGGGACACAAGACGGCAGGACCAGCAACGAGCTTCTTGTGGGTTCGCCTCTTGTCACGCCGACAACGTGATATTTTGGTTTTTGGATGGGCCATGCCACATTCCTCCGTTCAGTCGTTCGTCTTACATCTTTACATATAGCATTTATCGGAAAGGGAAGACCGGAGAACTACGCCGGACAACGACATTCCTCCCTGTTCCTGTTTCCCCCGCAACGATCGCACAACCCAGGACAACCTTCCCGGCAAAGGGGATATTCCGGAAGATCGGTCAGAATCAATTCACGCAGCCATGGGACGAGATCGACCTGACCATCATCCCCATATTGCTCGTGCTCGGGATAGCTTGCTCCCCCTTGGCGGCGATGAATGAAATGGCCGTATTCCGAAAACGATCCGGAGAGCGGGAATGGATCAAGGCAACGCACGCATTCAAGGTTGAGACCATACTGGATGTGGACATGGACGGAAACTTCCGTTCCCTGCCGGCCTATCGTCCCCGTGACATGAACGGGTCCGTCCCCCAAAGGGGGATCCGGAAATGCCTCGGGATCCAGGAGAGTATCGATCGCCTCCTCGGATACCCGGCGGACATCCGGAATCCGGTCCACATGGTACTTGAGTTCACGAACGGCTGATTCTATCGGTCGGTCTGGCACCTGTCAAGTCTCAGTCTTGAGTGTCGGATTCGTAAAGATCGCTCAGCGCGATCGCCAAAGAGTCCAATGTGACGATAAGGCGTTCCCCTGATCGTCGGATTTTGATTTCGGCCTGCCCCTGCGCGACGTTTCTTTCTCCCAGGATAACCTGGTAGGGGAAACCGCGTAGATCGGCATCCTGGAACTTGATGCCCGGACGAAGATCTCTGTCGTCGATGTAGACGTCTTCGCCCCACAGATCCTCAAGGGTCCGGATGGCCTCCTGCACTTCGGGCCTGTCCGCCATTCCCGGCCCCAGGGTGAGCACCGAAACCCGGAATGGAGCAATGGCGGGGGGCCAGACCATTCCCTGCTCGTCGTGGGATTGTTCCAGAGCCGCGGCCAGGAGCCGTGATACGCCGATCCCGTAGCAACCCATATAGAAAGGGATTTCCTTCCCTTCCTTGTCAAGGAACGCTGCTTCCATCGGAACGCTGTACTTGTGACCCAGATAGAAGACGTGCCCGACCTCGATCGCAGTTTTCGAAGAGACCGGGCCGCCGCACTTGGGACAAGCCAGGGCATCAGGCTCTTTCTCGACGTTCGCGGCCCAGGAACATTTTTCGCAAATCAGAACCGTATCTTCGCCGGAAGCGGCAAGAATCATGAATTCGTGCGAGAGGTTTCCCCCGATCAATCCCGAATCGGCCTCGACCATCCGGCTGTCCAGCCCAATTCGCCGGAAAATCCGGGCATAAGATTCCTGCATGATCCCGTAAATCCGCCGGGCGTCGTCTTCGTCGGCGCTGAAAGAATAGGCATCTTTCATGACGAATTCGCGCCCCCTCAGAAGGCCGAAGCGGGGGCGTATCTCGTCCCGGAACTTCGTCTGAATCTGGTATATAAGAACGGGCAGCTGACGATAGGAATGAACGGTCTGGGAAATGAGGTCGGTGACCACTTCCTCGTGGGTCGGCCCCAGGGCGAAGGGTCTGTCGTGGCGGTCCGAAAGGCGGAAGAGTTCCTTTCCGTACTTGTCCCACCGTCCCGTCCGCTCCCACAGGTCCGAAGGCTGAAGGGCCGGCAACAGAACTTCAAGGGCACCGGCTCGGGACATCTCTTCTCTTACGATTCCCTCGATTTTCCGAAGGGCACGGACACCCATCGGGAGGAACGAATAAACCCCTCCCGCAAGCTTTTTTATAAACCCTGCCCGAAGCATGAGCCGATGGCTTACGACTTCGGCTTCGGCCGGCTCCTCATGCAGGGTCAGGACCGGATCCTGCCTGGCCCTCACAAACACTCTCCCACTATCGGCGGTTCATAGCCGGGTGCATCGGAAGACCGTTCTTCGGCTCTTCTCCGCCCCCGTCCGCCCGCATTTTCGCGACGCGGGCCTCGACCTGCTCGATGATAAACTCCTCTATGTCCGTATCCTTGATCTTCCGGACAACTTCCCCGTTTTCAAAATAAATACCGACACCCTGTCCGCCCGCTATTCCCAGGTCGGCTTCCTTGCCTTCGCCGATTCCGTTCACCACGCATCCGAGAATCGAGACGTCGATGGTTTCCTTGATATGGGAAAGACGCTCTTCCACCCGCTGGGAGATTCCGACAACATCGATCTCGAGACGCCCGCACGTCGGGCACGCGATGACGTTGACCCCCCTCTGGCGGATACCCAGGGATTTCATGATTCCCCATGCGACTTTCACTTCCTCGACAGGATCTGCGGCAAGGGAAACGCGTACGGTGTCCCCGACACCATGCGCCATCAGATATCCGAGTCCGACGGCGGACTTCACTGTTCCGGACAGAAGAGGCCCCGCCTCCGAAACCCCGATATGCAGGGGGTAGTCACAACGTTCGGACATGAGCATGTAGGCGTCCACGGTGTCCGGGACATTGGAGGCCTTCAGCGAGATCTTGATGTCGTAGAACCCTTCTTTTTCCAGAAGCTGGACGTGACCCAGGGCCGACTCGACCATCGCTTCAGGGGTCGGGTGACCATAACGGTCCAGAAGATGCTGTTCGAGGGAACCCGCATTCACCCCGATCCGAATGGGAAGCCCCTTGTCCTTCATGCGTTCCACGATGGCGCGGACTTTCTGCTGGTTCCCGATGTTGCCGGGATTGATGCGGATGGCATCGACCCCGCCTTCGAGCACCTTGAGCGCGAGGTGATAGTCGAAATGGATGTCGGCGATGACCGGGATCGGGGATTTCGCCCGGATCTTTCCGACCGCTTCGGCCGCTTCCATGTCGACCACGGCCAACCGAATGATTTCGCAACCGACCTGGGAAAGTTGTTCGATCTGGGCCAGGGTGGCCGGAATATTACGGGTATCGGTCGTCGTCATCGACTGCACGGCAACCGGAGCATCTCCACCGATCGGAACCGAACCGACCATAATCCGACGTGTTTTCTTGCGTTCGATCTTCATGCCGTTTCCGCTCCTCGCCGGTCCATTGTCTAAGGCTTGGACCTTTCACCAAGCGGGTCTCGGTCCCTACCGGGTACCGAAGATCCGCATCAGGTCATTATAGAATGCGAATACCATGATTGTCAGAAGGATCACGAAACCTACCTGCATGGAAATCTCCCGCACCCTCATCGAAAGGGGACGGCGCAGGATTCCCTCCATGGCGAGAAACACCATGTGTCCCCCGTCCAGAACGGGAACCGGGACGAGATTCATGACACCTAGTGTGACACTGATAAATCCCATGAAAATGATCAGGTTCACGACTCCCGACTGGGCCGCCTTGGCTGACATCTGGGCGATCAGGATCGGACCACCCAGATTTTTCGAGGAAATGGCTCCGGTCAGGATCTTATAAAGGGAAATCACCGTTATTTTCGTCACATTGACTGTTTTCTGCAGTCCCTTCCCGAAACCTCTGAACAGACCGTATCGGACAGTCTGAACATCTCCCTTCGGAGCGACACCGATCTTCCCCTGGGGAACCTTCTCTCCGTAAATGTTCGATCCCATCATCGATTTCGGAACGATCGTCAGGGACAGGGGCTGACCGCCCCTCTGGACCGACAGCCGCAACGGGACATCGATCCGGTTCTGGATTTGACGGCGCAGATCGTTCCAGTTTCCGAGGGGATGGTTCCCGACCGCCAGGATGCGGTCGCCTGGCTTCAGGCCCGCCGTCGCCGCGGGAGAGTTGGGCAGTATCTCCCCGACGACCGGTTCAAGGACGGGGATCCCGATCCAGAAGACAAGGGAGAACAGGAAAAAAGCGAGCAGGAAGTTCGCTGCCGGACCTGCGGCCGCGATCGCCATCCTCTTTGAAACGGACAGCGAAGAAAACGACCTGTCCCTGTCCTCAACAGGCACCTTTTCCGGGTCGGTTTCGCCCAGCATCTTGACATATCCCCCGAGCGGGATCCATGCCACCCGATACTCTGTTTCACCGACCGTCCGCGCGTAGATTTTCGGTCCGAACCCGATCGAGAACTTCTCGATCTTCACGCCGAAACGCCGGGCTACGAAAAAGTGTCCCATCTCGTGAACCACGACGAGAACCCCGATAACCAGCACAAAAGAGAGTACGGCCTCCATTAGGCCTCCTTCAGTTCATGACCCAGTCGCGCCCGCTGCCACCGGCGTCCGCGCTATCCGGTCGATACGTTCTTCCGCCGTTTTCCGGGCCTTTCTCGAAGAATCCCGGATTTCAGAAAGGGTCCGGGGCGGTTCGAGAGGGGCATCCGTCAGAAGAACTTCTTGAATCCGGGCAATGTCCGGAAAGGAAATCCTTTCTTCCAGAAAGGCCTGGACAGCCGCTTCGTTGGCCGCATTCAGCCAGATCGCGGATTGCCCCCCCTGTTTCAGCGCCCTGAGCGCATAACCTATGGAGGGGAAAACCTCATGATCCGGCTCATCGAACGTAAGTTGCCTCAGAACGGGGAAATTCAGCGTCGGAACATCCAATGGCAGGCGATCTTCGCCTGTAATTGCATAACTGATGGGCCCACGCATGTCCGGAGCTCCCATCTGCGCAAGGAATGACCCGTCGATAAACTCTACCATCGAATGAATGATGCTCTGCCGATGCACGACGACTTCGATTTTCTCGGGGTCGATGTCGAACAGCCACCGGGCTTCGATCACCTCCAGTCCCTTGTTCATCAGCGTGGCGGAATCGATCGTGATTTTCGGTCCCATTTTCCACGTTGGATGGTTCAGGGCCTCGGTGACGGTCACCATCGACACGTCATCCTTTGAACGCCCGAAAAGGGGGCCCCCGGAAGCCGTCAGGATCACTCGCCGGACTTTCTCCCAGGGATGTCCGCGCATCGCCTGATGGATCGCACTGTGCTCTGAGTCTACCGGCATCAGACGGGCACCCTTTTCGCGGACGCGATCGATGACGGCCTGGCCTCCGACAACCAGGGTTTCCTTGTTGGCCAGCGCAATGACCCTCCCGGGGAGGATCCCTTCCCACGTTGGCCCAAGTCCCGCCTCGCCGACAATGGCGGAAAGAAGGACAGAACAGTCCGGATGCGCCGCCACTTCGCAGGCTCCTTCCTCTCCGGAGAGAACACGGATTCCTTTTCCGGAAAGCCGTTTCCGGACGGCCGGATATATGTCGGGAGCCACCGATACCATATCCGGCCGGAACTCTTCAGCCTGACCCACGATGAGGTCCTCGTTCCTTCCCGAAGAGAGGGCAAGCACACGAAACCGGTCAGGATGCCGGCGGACGATGTCCAGCGTCGCACATCCGATGGAACCAGTGGAGCCCAGAATGGAAATCGTAATCATCGCTTCCTCCCCGGAGGGATCGTTCAGACCCAGAACCGGATGGAATACCCTTCAAAAAACACCAGAAACGCATAAAATGCCACACCGTTGAAAAGAAGGCTGTCGATCTTGTCCAGAAATCCACCGTGTCCCGGAATGAGACCTCCCGAGTCCTTCACTTTCGCCGTCCGCTTGAAGGACGATTCGGCAAGATCGCCCGCCTGTCCCACAATCGACAAGGCGAAAGCCGCTCCGATCAAGTCTCCCAACGGGACGGACGGGGTAAAAAACCGATGTGTGGCATATGTCCACAAAAGGCCGCCGGCAACCCCTCCTACAGCCCCTTCCCATGTTTTTTTCGGAGAAAGGATCGGAGCCAGGGGAACCCGGCCAAGAATCGACCCGAATGCATAAGCGAAGATATCGACGATCCAGGTCATTCCGACCAGATACACGATCAGACCGGATCCTCCCGGAAGGCTTCTGAGCAAAATGAGAAAGCCCAGGGAGAAAGGAATATAGAGAATCCCGGTCGCAAACAGGGGGAAATGCCCTGAAAAGTCTTCGTCATCCGCATAAACGGCACAAAAAACCAGAAGCCCCAAGGATCCCAACCCCAGAAGGGTCAGGAGCGCCTCGCCCGAAAGACGTCCGTCCGAAACTCCCCAAAACCCCGCCAAGACCAGGCTGCCGTTCACCAGAGCCGCCCTGACTCTCCGGCTGTCTTTTTCGCCCAGGAACATTCTGTAGAACTCGAACTGGGCCATGAGGGAAACAGGCAGGACCAGGAGAGCAAATCCCGGAACCCCTCCCCATCGGACGAGAGCGAGGAAGAGAGGGACAAAAACCAGAGCGACAAGAGTTCTCTGGAAAAGATTTTTCAAACAGAAAGGCCCCCTGGACTGTCTTCCGTCTTGCCGAACCGACGTTTCCGTTCTTGAAAACTCGTCAGGGCCCGCCGGTAATCCTCTTCCCCGAAATCGGGCCAGAGGGTCGTGGTGAAGTAGAGCTCCGCGTAGGCAATCTGCCAAAGAAAGAAATTACTGATCCGGACTTCCCCGCTGGTACGGATCAGAAGATCGGGAGGCGGCAGCGTCGTCGATTCGAGGTACCGTGCGAACCTGTCTTCACTCAGGTCGTCAGGATTGGCCAATCCCTTTTGAACATCGATGGCGAATCGGGCGGCCGCACGAACGATCTCTTCGCGGCCGGAATAGGAGAGCGCAAGGGTCAGCACCATCCGATCCAGCCCTTCGGTACGGCTTTCGGCCCACGAGATCTTGTCACGGACCGCCGCCGGAAGCCTGCTCCTGTCGCCCACGACAGAGAACCGTATCTCTTTCTGGATCAGCGTTCCGATCTCCCGTTCGATGTACTCTTCCAGGAGGGCCATCAACGCGTCGACCTCATGCCTGGGTCGGCTCCAATTTTCCCATGAAAAAGCGTAGAGCGTCAAATAAGGGATTTCCCAGGCCCTGGTGGCCGTGACGATCGTCCTGACAGCCGACGCGCCTGCCCGATGCCCAAGGATCCTTGGCAGATGCCTCTGCATCGCCCATCGTCCGTTTCCATCCATAATGATCGCCACATGGCGCGGAGGATTTCTCAGCCAAGTTGGCTTTCCCGACGGAAGAGTGGCGGATTCGGTGGTAAACAGCCCGGATGTCTTGGATTCGGAACTCATCTTCCGGCACCTCCTGCCGGCCGGTTGAGCAACGTCGGGACCGAGCCCTTTGGCGTCACCGCCTTCAGAACTTTCGTAGGCAACGGATAGTAGGACAACGTGCCTTCGTTCACGTAGAGATTCTGTATATTCATGAAATTGAAGACAGGCTCGGTCGCCACGATCAGGGAAGGCTTCAGGGTCTGGGGATTGGTTCCGAGAGCGATATCGCTGATGAACCCCTTTACGCGAGCAAGTTTTTCCTTCAGGATCCAGTTCACGCCCGTCCATTGGTAAAAGAATACCTGTCCATACTGGTACCCCTCGAATTCTTCCCCTTCGGTCGAAAACGGAACGTTCTTGTACACGATGATGAAGGGCCTTCCACCGCCCTTGCCGTCCGCCGACAGCGTGAGAATTCTTCCCTTCAGATGAATGTTCCTCTGGCTGATCGGAAGGAGTTCATGGGGGCGTCCATAAACGAAATGGTCGAAATATCCCCCTAGGAATATCGGGCTCTTGTATTGAACGTCTCCGCGCGAACTCAGAATTTCCAGATGATCGTCCGCTCCGATCTGAAGAAAGATCTGGTGCCCGTCGAGAATGACCGGTTGCGTTCCGAACAGGGTCACGCCCGGTGGCCAATCGACCGAAGCGCTTTTCCGGAAATGGTCCCGGATCCACTCATAGGCATGGATATTTCCGAAAAAGGGTTTGTTCACTCCCATCTTCTGTCCGAGCAACGTGGGTCCACGGCCGGGGATGTCGACGATTCGCAGATACAGGGGAACGTGTTTCCACACCCTTTTCATATTCGTACCGTCATAGTCCAGAACATAGGATTCCGGCGCGCCGTTGACGATATTCGTTACGGCAACCTGTTCCCGCCCGGGATGCCGCTCAGACGGGATGATCGTACCCGAAGATATGAAGACATGACGGTTCCCGGCAGTCGAACGATCGTTTTCCTCGAACTTGGTCCTGAACGACTTCATCGATATGTCGCTCACGAGAATGCTGCGCGTGTTTGAAACCGCCAGAAGTCGTCCCTTGTTTCCCCTGAAATCCCCCAGTGCAATGAATCTGGGGATGAAGGGAACCTTGACGACCGCATCGGGCCTGGCAAGACCCGGGAGTTTCGGAGTGATGATCCCTCCTCCAGTCGACGAATCGGACGCCAGTTCCGCAAGGGAGTGGAGGCCCGAAAGCATTCCCGACACTTTGGCGACGGACTGTCCGCTGGCTCCGGACACCGCGTCCATCTCCAGGATGATCCTGGAACCGACAAGGGTCGTATCCGCAACGAGAAGAGCATTGACTTTCAAAAGACGGGCGAGCCGGATCATGGAATCCGGATCCCGTTTTTTGCCCAGACCGAGGGTATGCATAGTGGCTTCAACCCGGAACGGATCCACGGCCAAAAATCGTGATGAACCGTCGATTTTTCGGGCCAAATGGGCCAGTACACGGACGTCGGTATAACTCGAAGCCGGAACCAGAGCCACGGACAGGGGCGCTCCGGAAACCCTCACACGGTCCCCCACATTTACATTCCCGCCCTTTTCGGCCTTGAAGCGGCCCGTCGCCTTCTGGTTCCCCACGTCCGTCACCGTAATTTGCCCGAGTCTGGTTTCCCGGTACCCCAGAACCAGGTCGGTATAGGGGTCCCGGAATGCCTCTCCGGATCGTACCGCCTCAAGAGCCAGTCCGGGGTAGATCCCAGACTCTTCCCCTTTGTCGATCTCCACACGGGAACCCCCGTCCTCCACGCCAACGATCCGTGCCTCGACCTTCGGAAAAAACGTGGCCAGTACACGGATGATATCGTCCGTCTTCACGAGCGGAGGATTCTGTGAACCCCAGGAGTCCGGGCCCGCGAAGAACACGAGCGCTGTTCCCATGGCCAGGGCCATGGAGTAAAGACGTTTCTGGTACTTTTCTGTCATCGGCAACCCTTCACAAAAGCCCTTCCGTCCGACCTTCTGAAGAGAGACGAATCTGCCGATATGCCGGGCGCGAGGGAAGACCGGGCATCGTTTGGATCTCGCCCGCGATGGCCGTAATGAATCGAGCCCCCGTCGCATAGCGGATTTCCTCGACGGGAAACGCATAGTCTTCAGGAGCTCCCTTCTTCGCGGGGTCATGAGAAAGGGAGGCCCACGTCTTGGCGATGCAAACGGGAAAATGGTCCGCGCCGTATCGCGGCGCATCCTTGAGGGCCATCAACGCCTTCCGGGAATAAACGACGTCTTTGGCTCCATAAAGGGTTGTTGCGATCCTGGATATCTTATCGGCAGGGGGAAGGTCCGGTTCGTAAAGGGGACGGTACGCGACCGTCTCCTTTACACGGGTCCTCTTCAAAACGGCCTGCGCCAAGTCGATCGCACCGGCGCTTCCATCCCTGTAATGCCAAGCCACGACCGCATTGTCCGCTCCGGCATCCAGAGATGCGTCCCGGATGATTTTCCATTCCTCTTCGGAATCGTTGGGATGGGCGTTGATCGCAACGATTACAGGAACTCCGAACTGGAGGATGTTCCGGATCTGCTTCACAAGATTGGCCGCTCCACGCGCGACCGACTTCGGATGGGGCTTGTCCAGGACTTCGGGAATGGGTTTCCCTGCCGTCGTGTCGGCAAGGCCGCCATGCATCCGAAGACTTTTCGCCGTGGCCACCAGAACCGCCGCGTCTGGCCCCCTCCCCAGCACCCGGCATTTGATATCGAAGAACTTTTCGCCTCCGAGATCCGCACCGAATCCGGCTTCGGTGACGACGCACTCAGCCCCGTTCAAGGCCACCCAGTCCCCGATGACAGAACTGTTTCCATGTGCGATGTTTGCGAATGGGGATCCGTGGACGATTGCAGGAGTTCCTTCGCGGGTTGCCATGAGATTGGGCCAGAATGCCTCCCGCAGGATCGCCGACATCGCACCGTCCACTCCGAGGTCCTTCGCATGAAGCAGGGCGCCTTCCCGAGAGAAGCCGAAGCTGACGGAAGCCAAGCGGGCCGACAGATCCTCGTAGGAGGTTGCCAAGGCAAGGATTGCCATGATCTCCGACGATACCGTAATGTCGAACCGGGTTTCCCTGGGAATACCGTTACCCTTCCCGCCCAGGCCGACCACCACCTTTCTAAGCCCCCTGTCGTTCAAGTCCACGACCCTCGGCCAGGAAATAGTGAGGGGATCGATACCGAGGTGATTCCCGTGATGGAGCTCATTGTCGATGGAAGAAGCCAGCAGGTTGTGGGATGCTCCGACGGCATGGATGTCCCCCGTCAGGTGGAGGTTCAGGACATCCGACGGTTCGATCGTCGAACGGCCTCCCCCGGCTCCTCCGCCCTTGATCCCGAATACCGGCCCCATGGAAGGCTGGCGGATCGACACGGCGGTCCGGATACCCAGGCGATTCAAAGCCATCGACATTCCGATCGAGGTCGTCGTCTTTCCTTCCCCAAGGGGCGTAGGGGTCATTCCCGTCACGAGAATATAAAGAGGTTTCTGCCCGGCCCTCTCCCGTTCGGAAAACGCTTCCGCCGTTGGGGGCGGCAGATACCTCGGATCGATCTTCCCCCGGCCGGGGCCGAAGGGATAGTAATTTGGGCCGGGAACTCCCAGTTTGGCAGCAAGATCTTCAAGCGTCATGAAGTACGATTCCTCTGGAACGGTGGCTCTTCCCCGCCAGACCCGGATATCGGAATCCGGCCGCAGGAGAGCTAAAAAATCCGATTCTTTCAGTATGAACGGATTTCGGGACAAATCACAAGGGGCTGGCCTGTCCTTCAAAGCGGGAAGTAAATCACGACTCCCGCCACGACGGACAAAGCCAAACAGTAGATCCCGAACGGATACAGGGCCCGGGTTGCTTCAAAAGAACGGAAATACCTCATCAGAAAGGACGTTGTCAGATAGGCAGCGACAAAGGAGACGGCCCCTCCAACGATCGAAAGTCGGATCATACCGGAATGCCCGCCGTGGATGAGTTTGGGGATCTCAAGAAATCCCGCGCCGAAAATGATCGGCGTCGACAGAAGAAACGAGAACCGGGCGGCTTCTTCATGACCGAGTCCGTTGACGATCCCTCCCACCATCGTGATTCCCGAGCGCGAAAGCCCCGGTATCAGCGCCAATGCCTGGAAACCCCCGATCAGGATCGCCCGGGACATCGACAAGTCCGCGATCTTTCCTGGGAGGGCCACCCTCCGTCTGAGTCTCTCTCCCAGTAAAAGCATCAGTCCGTTCACGCCCAGGAACACGGCTGCGATACCCGGAGATTCGAACAAAATCCGGATTTTTTTCTCCAGGATGAAGCCCAGGATCGCAGCCGGTATCGTCCCGCCGATCAAAAAACCGAGCACTCGCCTCTCGACCAGAAGAGCCTTCTGGTTTCCGCTTTTCGGAACATACCCGAAGGCAGTCAGTCCCCCCTCGAAAAGCCGTATCCAGTCCGACCGGAAGAACAGGAGAAGTGCGAGCGCAGTCCCGAGATGGAGGGAAACCATGAACGGGAGAAAATCCGGATTGTGAGACACCGACGACCATCCGGTGAAAAGAGGAAGAAGAACGCCGTGGCCCAGAGAGCTCACAGGAGCCAATTCGGTCATGCCCTGAAGGAGAGAGAACCAGATGGCCTGCCAAAACGTCATGTATCGCCTCGCTCGAAAGAAGAATGTTGGATTCCGCCGGACAGGACTCTAGGCGAAAACGGTCACGGGACGGTCCGGGCGGGGCTACCGGAAACAGGCGCGGGTGCGGGACGATGCCGGTTCCAGGTCCATGAGGCCAGGAGGATTCCGCTTTCGTACAGGACGACGAGCGGAACGAACATGATCATCATGTTCAGGAAATCCTGGGTCGGAGAAAGAATGGACGCGGCGATCGCGTTTCCGACAAGCGCCCATCTCCGGCCCTTTCGCAGGCTTTCCGGACTGACCCACCCGCGCGCGCCGGCAAAAGCCATCATGAGCGGAAGTTCGAATATAAGTCCGAATACGAAAAGGAACCTAAGCTCGAACGATACTGTCCGGTCGACTCCGAGAAACGCCTGCAGACCTTCCCGTTGCCCGAATCCCACCAGAAAATGAAGCGCTGCCGGGAGGGCTACGAAATGAGAGAAAGCGACCCCCGCTCCGAACGACAGGGTACCCGCCCCGACCCACCCGAAGAACCGGCGCCTTTCCTTCCGGTATAGGCCGGGAGAAACGAAGGCCCAAACCTCGTAGAGGATGAACGGATAGGCCAGGCAGGCACCCATAAAGACCGCTACCTTCAGGGTGATCCAGAACGCTTCGGTCGGGGCCGTGAACACCATCGGGACTCCGGCCGTTTTTCCGAGAATGGACAGGATGCGGTCCGCAAAGGGAAAGCTCACCAGCATGCCCGCTGCCAGCCAGAAAAGCGACCGGAGGATCCGACGCCTCAGCTCGACGATGTGGTCCCAGAACGGGGCTTTCTTCATGTTATCGATCATTCTGGGTCGGAGGGATTACCGGCGGTTCCCCTCCCTTCTGGTACGCTTGGGGCCGCGGCTCCCATGCCTCCGGGGCGGAACGGGGTTTCACTCCGGAGGGATCCTCCTCGGTCCAGGATCTCGAAACCGACCGGATTTCGTCCAGGACCGGCCCGGCCTGTTTGCGGATGGCCCTGAATGTCCGACCCGCGGTCCTGGCCACCCTGGGCCACTCTTCCGGCTTTACCACCAGCATAAGGAGAAGCCCGATAAACAGGAGGTCGGGCCATCCGACGCCCAGCATCGATCAGGTTTCCTTTTCCGCAGGCCCTACAGGCTGGGACAGGAGGTCCTTGATCATGAGCTTCTGGTGCTTGATCTCACGGATTTCCTCTTCTTCCGCCGGCGTGAGGACCGCCCGGCGGGAGAGTTCCATCAGCCGGGTCTCGAGCGTTTTGTGCTGCCGCTTCAGCTTCTCGATATGATACGTGTCCGGTACGAAATCGGCCGGTCCAGCCGCGCGGAACATATCCTGATTTGCCATTTTGTCCTCCTTGATGAAGTGTGCGGGGCCAGTCCCCGAAACCCGGTTTCAGGCGAGAGGCCCTTCCATGGACACAGGCCCGGAAGAAGGGGACGGGTTTTCGTTCCCGTTTCCTTCGACCGTTCCGGCATTATACACCATCAGAACCGCATCTTCGGAAGGTCCCTGGTAATAATGCTCGCGAATTCCCGACGGCAGAAATCCGAGGCGCGAATAGACGTTCCTGGCCGAAAGGTTGGACGCCCTCACTTCGAGGTAGACGCGCCGTATACCTGTCTCCTCGGCATACCGGAGAAAACGGGCCAACAGGAGAGAGCCAAGACCCTTGCCCCGATAGGACGGATCGATGAAAAAATGATGGATTTCGGCTTCCCAATCCACGATCCAGGTCCCCATAAAACCGACCAGGCCCGGCCCGGAAGGACGGACGACGCCAAAGTACCGTGCAATCGGATTGGAATGGATTTCCTCCAAAAGGGTGTTCCCCATGTGAAACTCCGCCCGCTCGCGTTCGGACTGTTGGTCGAAAAAACGGCGTACAAGGGGAAGCCACGGACCCTTTGACAGATCCACGACCCGGAACTCGAAGCCCTGTGTCGGGAACTCAGACGGGAGATCGTCCATAGACCAGACGGGGGGGAACAAGTGGTTCGAACCGCCGCTCCCACGCCACAAGCCCCTGGAAAACCGCCCGCGGGCCGCTCCAGTCCGTCTCTCTCATGTTCTTTCTTTCCGGTGGTGGCAAAATGGAAAGAAGGAGCGGACTGCCGGGGCCGACAATCCGGACGGGGAACGACGGCAAGCAAGCGGCGATTTCTCCGGGATCGGACGGCGCTTCTCCCCGAAGGACCGGGGGCATCGGTCCGGGGGGAGATCGATAGAACCCGCTCTCGGGGTCCTTGATGTAGAAAACGGCGGAAATCTGTCCTTGCCTCGCATTCAGGACCGTCAAAAGGGCCGGATCGCCCAGCATCGACCATTGCCGCGCCAATGTGTCGAAAGGGCTGACCATGACGACCGGTATACCCAGGGAAGCTTCGATTCCCCGGACGAACGCGAACCCCGCCCGAAGGGAGGTGTAGCTTCCGGGTCCGGCCGAACAGGCGATCCTGTCCAGCGACTGGGCCGCCAGACTTCTGGAGCCGAGCAGCCAATCCAGGGCCGGAGCGAGGGATTCTGAAGCCCCGACGGAAGGCCTCAGGGAGAGCTCGGAAAGCACCCTGTCCTCTTCGAAAAGAGCCAGACTTATGACCTCCGTCGACGTCTCGACCGAAAGATGGATCATGTCTTCTCCCGGAAAGAGCGGAAAAGGGCGAGGGCATCGCTCAATTCGCGGACAGGATGGAGGGTCATGCCTTCGGGGACGGGAATGTCCGGCTCGGGGGTGCTCGGAAGAATGGCGTCGTGGAATCCGTGGCGAGCCGCCTCGGAGAGGCGTTCCTGCCACGCCGGCACACGGCGGATCTCTCCCCCCAGCCCGACTTCTCCGAAAACGACGAGATCCGGAGGCAGGGCACGATCCCAGAGGCTGCCCGCCATGGCCAGCGAAATACCCAGGTCCAGGGCAGGTTCGTCGAGGTCCACCCCTCCCACCACATTGACGTAGATGTCGGAACCGGAAAGGGTCAGTCCGAACCTCCTTTCGAGGACCGCAGCCAGGATCGTGAGCCTCGACGCTCCTACCCCCTGGGCGACTCTCCTCGGATTCGGGAACGGCGTGGGCGAAACGAGCGCCTGGAGCTCGATCAGCAGGGGACGGCTGCCTTCCCAGGCGGCGACCACAACAGAGCCCGGAAGCCGGGATTTACGACCTTCGAGAAAAAAGGCGGACGCGTTGTCCACTTCCCGAAGCCCCGCCGGATCCATTTCAAAGATTCCCAGTTCCCGTGTCGGACCGAACCGATTTTTGACGGTCCGGAGAAGACGGACCGGATGCGAACGGTCTCCCTCGAGGTACAGGACGGTGTCGACCAGATGCTCCAGCACCCGCGGACCGGCGATGACCCCCTCTTTCGTGACGTGTCCGATCACCAGGACCGTCACGCCGGATCTTTTTGCCAATTCTAGGAGGAGGGCGGCCGACTCGCGGAGCTGGGTCACAGATCCGGCTCCCTGCCCCATCGAGCCCAGCGTGATCGTCTGGATGGAATCGACCACCAGGATCTCGGGCTTCAAAAGAGCCACTTCCCGGATCACAGTTTCGAGATCGGTCTCCGGAATGAGATGGAGGTCCCCCGCATCCTGCCCCAGGCGGTCGAAGCGCATCCTTATTTGCTCAGGAGATTCTTCTCCCGCCGCATAGAGGATTTTCCGCGAACGGGCCATACGGGAGACCGACTGAAGGATCAGGGTCGATTTTCCCACCCCGGGGTCCCCGCCGAGAAGGACGAATGACCCGGGCACGAACCCTCCTCCGAGCACGCGGTCAAATTCCCCGAACCCGCTCGGCATCCTGGGAAGTACCCGCCGTCCGACATCCTCCATTTTGATGGACCGGGACGCGCCTTCTTCGGGGGCCTCAAGGATCGCTTCCAGGAGTGTTTCCGGGCGGCCCGCCGGCTCAAGCCCGTCGGGAGAGTGGCACGACGGGCAAAATCCCATCCACTTTGCCGACCGGTACCCGCAAGACGGGCACTCAAACGCATCTGTATCTTTTTTCCTGGCCAAATATGACCTCGCGATCGCCGCGGCTTGGGGAGTTTCGGGTTGGAACCCGCGGCGGGATTATGTTACCCTTTCGGACATGAAAGAGATCCAGAAAACTCAACGATTTGAAGCATTTTTTTTCCGGCCGGCGGAGTCGGCGTGACCGTTCCGGACCGACAGGGCTTCCCGGCACGTCTCATTCCCTTCATCCTCCTGGCCTTTGTCGCCTTTGTCCCGCATTCCGTGCTTGCCGCCGACCCCAACTTTCCGGACACTGTCCCGTCCGGAGATGCCGCACCGGAATTTTCGACCGGCTCGGACGACGGGTCGGGCAACGACATCAATCCGCTGGGCAAACCAAACCGGATCCTTTTCAGCACCGACATCGGCTTCGTCCCGACGGTGGGACCGAACGTTTCCGGCACGACCGGAAACTCCCAGCCGGGGGTCGGGTTTCTACTGGACATCCAGGGAGGGTACACGATCCTACCCAGCCTTGTTCTGACGGCCGGCATGTCGGTCCAGGCATTCGGAAACCTCACCAACCTTCCGCTCTTTCTTGGAGCGCAATACTATTTCGACAACGGGGGAGGACTCCCCGTCAGCCTCGACGGAGAGACGCACACGTTGATCCCCTACATCGAAATGGGGTTCGGACCGGCCTTCAACATTTCGACGGACAGCAACAAGGTCGGAGTGGGATCCCTTGCGATCGCCTTCCGCATCGGTCCCGGAGTGCTTCTTCCGTTCGGAAAGAACAAACGCCAGGGACTCTATTTCGAAATCGACTACGAAACACAGTCCGGTCCGTTCAACGGAGACGGAATCACGTCATCGGCCTTCACCCTGATCCCCGTCAAGCTCGGTTACACGACCCTCTTCTGATCAGGCGACCGTTCCGTCATTTCCGAACGGATTTTCCAATTTCCTCAAGGACCTTGACGACCAGGCCCCCAGGATCCGCCTCGATGTCCAGGGGACATTCCGAGCCCTCCGGCAAAAAGGAGGCGCTTTTCAGGATCGGCGCCAGTCCGTTCCAGAAGGGCCTCCAGAAGGGCCGTTCTGGAGTTTCAGCACAAATGGCCGGGATTCCGGCCCATTTGTCGACCTGACGAAGAGCCAGGAATTCGAACAGTTCATCCATCGTTCCGTATCCCCCTGGAAACAGGACGACCGCACGAATGTTCCGGAGAAAAAAATGCTTCCGGAGGAACAGATGCCTGAAAATCATGCTACGTGTCGTTTCATGGACTTTCCCGTCGACGGGATCCCATTCAAGGGCCGTTCCCCAAGCTCCCGCCCCTTCCAGGGTCGCCCCCATCGCTCCTTCGTGCCCTCCAACAAGGACCCGGACACCTTCGCGGCCCATGGATTCGCCGAACACCCGGGCCATCCGGCAGACCGGGTCACCCGGGGGGAGCCGGGACGATCCGAACACCGACACGGCCGGCCCGTTCCCGAGGTTCCGGAAAAAGCGGAAGGCCCGGCGCATCTCCTCTTCGAGGGAACGGATCAGTTCCCTTTCCTCCCGGTCCAGGGCCGGTTCCGAAAAACCGGATTTTTCCCGTTCAGGCGCCACCGACACGCATTTCATGTACGAGAATGGAGGGGGATGCGAGGCTTCCCCGAATCTTCAGATCGTTTCCCACCCCCGTAATCCCCTTGTAGATGGAGTCGAGGTTCCCTGCAATGGTCAGTTCCGTCACGGGTCCGGAAATCTCTCCGTTCTCGATCCAGAACCCGAAGGCCCCGCGCGAATAATCTCCGTTGACCGTGTTGACACCGAAACCGATGAGCTCCGTCACGTAGAGACCGGTCCCGACGGCCTTTATCAGCGATTCCTTGGAGCTTTCCCCGGAAGCGACCAGGATGTTCGACACCCCGACCTGCGGGACATCCCCCAACGAGCGGACGGCGTTTCCTGTCGAGGGCCGACCGAGCTTTCGGCCCGAATAGGAATCGAACAGGAAGGTCTTCAGGACCCCGCGCTCGACGAGAGCCTTGGGGGCGGTCGAAATCCCCTCACCGTCGAAAGGACGGCTTCCGAATCCGCCGTATAGCCAGGGGTCTTCGCGGATGGTCAGCAAGGGACTCGCGACGTCGGTTCCTTCCCGTCCTTTGAGGTAGGTGGCGTTTCGGTAGAGGGCATACCCCGAAAGCGCCCCGACAAGATGGGATACGAGCGACCGGGCCGTTTCCGGATCGAACAGGACCGGACAGGTCACCGTCCGGGGACGCTTCGGGTGAAGTCGGGAGAGAGCCCGTTTCGCCGCATGACGGCCCACTTCTTCGGGATGCGGCAGCCCCTTGAACGTATGGGACTGCTCGTACCAGTAATCCCTCTCCATGGAATCGCCGTCCTGTGCGATGACCGAGCACGAAACACCATAAAGGCTCCTCCCGTAGGTTCCCGAGAACCCCTCGGAATTTACGAGCGCCCTGTGGGATACGGTCGTCTGGAACTCGGCACCTTCGGAATTACGGATCCTCGAATCTTCCCCGAATGCCGCGCGTTCGGCCTCCAATGCCAGCCGAATCCTTTCGTCCTGGCTTAGTTCGGTCAAATCTTCCAAAATGCCGAACGATTTCCAGTCCGCCCCGGGAGTCCCGGGTGTTCCGGGAAGTCCGTTGAACGGATCCGGAGCCGTTTCCCGGGCCAACGCCACGGCTTCCCGGGCCAGGCGGTCGAGAGATTCCCGGGCGAGGTCCCCTGTCGAGATCAGGGCCTGGGAACGGCCATTGAACACCCGGAGGCCGATACCGCGGCTCCGCGTCCTGTGTACTTTTTCGACCTCCCCCTTCCGGACCGCCACCGACAGGTCGTCGGAGGACAGGAACAAGGCCTCGGACGCCGTTGCTCCGTAATGGGCCGCACGCTCGACGACAAAGTCCAGAAGCCCGAGAAATTCGTCTTTCATGCCGTCCCTCCCACTGTCAGTTCCTCGATACGCAGGGTCGGAAGTCCCACCCCGACCGGTACGGACTGGCCATCCTTGCCGCATGTCCCGACCCCCGGATCGAGCGCCAGGTCGGAACCGACCATGGTTACCCGCGTCAGGACATCCGGACCGTTTCCGATCAGGGTCGCTCCACGGACAGGATACTGGATTTTCCCGTCCTCCACCCAGTAGGCTTCCGACGTCGAAAAAACGAACTTGCCGGACGTGATGTCGACCTGTCCTCCTCCGAAGTTCACCGCATACAGCCCTTTTTCGAGGGACCGGATGATTTCCTCCGGGTCCGATTCGCCGGCGAGCATGACCGTGTTCGTCATCCGTGGCATCGGAACATGGGCATAGGATTCCCTCCGTCCGTTTCCCGTCGGCGACATCCCCATGAGCCGGGCGTTGAGGCGGTCCTGAAGGTATCCTTTCAAGATCCCGTTTTCGATCAGGACAGTCCGCTGGGTGGGGGTGCCCTCGTCGTCCACGTTCAGGGATCCCCGACGATACGAGAGGGTTCCATCGTCGACGATCGTGCAAAGGGGCGACGCCACGCGTTCCCCGATACGTCCGGAAAAGGCGCTCGTGCCCTTCCGGTTGAAATCACCCTCCAGTCCATGTCCGATCGCCTCGTGGAGAAGAATGCCGGGCCATCCGGGACCCAGAACGACCGGCATCGTCCCCGTCGGACAGGGCCTGGCGGAAAGGTTCACGATGGCCTGCCGTGCCGCTTCCCTGGCCGCATGCGCCACCTTGTCGCCCGTCACTTCGGAGAAGGGAATCCGGCCGCCGTAACCGTAGGAACCGGTCTGGCGCTGTCCCTTCTCCTCCGCGATGACCGTGACGTTTACCCGGATGAGCGGCAAACGGTCGACCGCGAGATGGCCGTCTTTCCGGACCACCATGATGTGCTTCATCTCGGTGGACACCGACACCATCACCTGGGAAATCCTGGGGTCCACGCTCCGGGCGATTCGGTCGGCCTCGACCAGAAGGTCCTTTTTTTCGGGAACCGGTACGTCGAGTTCCTCTTCCCCGACGGGGTAGAGGGAATGGGTACGAAGAGGACTCCCGGAAATCCGCACAACCCCTCCCGAAGCCGAATCGAGGGAAATCGCGCGGGCCGTCCGGACAATGTCCTTGAGTGTTTCGGGACGGACCTCTTCGGTCATTGCGTAGCCGGTTTTCTCACCCGAAATGACCCGGGCTCCAACCCCCTGGGAAACATGCAACCCCCCTTTTTTCACGATCCCTTCCTCGAGACTGAGTGTCCGGGCGGTCGTATATTCGAAATACAGGTCCGCATCGTCCACCGACTTCGATACGGCAGGACCCATGACATCCTCGAGAAGCCCCTCGTGGGTTCCGAACCGGCTCTCGAAAAACCGCACGAGGCCTTTATTGTCCTGACCGTCCATCTCCATGTCTCCCATTTGTCCTGTGTCCTTTCACTTGAAAATTGCCGGGCACTCAGCGATGATTAACCCATAGATCACATTTATTGAATAAAAAAGTTTCTGCCACCAGATGCATCCATAGCCAGAGCGAGGAGCCTGCCCATCGAGCGCAAAAAACCGTCCGGACTGCATGGTTCCCTGATGGAAAAAGGGGTTTCCGAGAAAATATTTCCCGGAGGCATCCTTCTCTGGGGGAACGAAAACACAATTCTGGGAACCGACATGGCGGGGCTCACACGTACCGACATCCCGGGGGCCCAAGCGGTCGGCCAGGACACCGTTTTCGATCTGGCTTCGCTCACCAAGCCCCTCGTAACGGCCGGTCTCTCGCTCCTCCTTTCGGCCGAAGGCCTCCTCGACCTCGATTCGCCGATCTCCCGCCACCTGCCCGAAACGTCCGGGACTCACCTCGGGAACGTGCCTTTTCACAGGCTTCTTTCCCATTCCGCGGGGCTCACGCCCTGGGCGCCCCTGTTTCGGGAAATTCCGGCCGAACCCGCCCGAACGCTAAGGACCCGGCTCCTCGAGGGGATTCTTGCCCTGGAACCGGCCTACCAGGCCGGAACCGGCTCCCAATACAGCGATTTCGGGTACATCCTCGCCGGATGGATTCTGGAGCTCCTCGGAGGGGCTCCTTTGGATGTGCTGTTTTCGAACCGCATCCAGAAGCCTCTGGGTATTTCCGATTCCGGCTTCCGGCCGGCAGACTCGGCCTCCCCCCTTTACGGCCGCACCTTCGCAGCGACGGAAATCGACCCCGGAACCGACACGCCGTTCGTCGGCGTGGTGCACGACGAACATGCCCGGCTTCTCGGCGGCGTTTCGGGACACGCGGGATTGTTCGCAACGGCCGAGGCCGTATGGGGACTCTCCCGAGCCTGGATGATCCCCGGGATGCTGTATCCCCCAAAAGGGCTCGAACGGTTTCTCGCCCGGCAAGATGGAACGCCATGGACTCTCGGGTGGGACACCCCGACGCCCGGTTCGTCCTCCGGGGATCTCTTTTCGCCGAATTCGATCGGTCATCTCGGGTATACCGGGACATCGGTCTGGATCGACCGGGAACGCATGAATATCATAATCCTTCTGACCCACCGGGTACACCCCGTCCGGACCAATAACCGCATCCGGGATTTCCGTCCGATCGTCCACAACCGTGTCATGTCGGAGGGCTTCGCCCGATGAAGACAAAGTCCCTTACGCCGGAGTTCCCTGTTCCGGGAAAACGGGCATGATGACGGATTCCGGCGTTCGAAAGGGATCTCCATGAAACGCTCACGCGTCCGGTGGATTTGGAGCGTTCCTGTATTCCTGGCGCTGATCTCCGTGGCTCTCTTCATCCGTGCCGCAGGAGAGAAAGGAACCCTCGAACGGGAACGGTCGAGCTTGAGCCATGTGTCCTTCGACCTGATTTCGATCGAGCGTTCCCTTCTGGCCGTCGACCGTGCATTGACCCAGTTCCCTCCCGCACCTCAAAGGATGATCGCAGGATTTCTGGCCCAGGGGAAAGCCACCCTTTCCGACATCCTCATAAGCCGCCCTTTTCCCCTCGAACGGTCCGAAAACCGCTTCAAGGTACTATCGGAACGCTTCGGAATGCTCGAACGGTCCGTCTCCCGTCCTCCATCCGAATCCCCGCTGACCCCCGACAGTCGACTGGCCTCCTTCGCGGTGAGGGCCATCACCCCACTCCTCGTCGAAGCCGCGGTTTCTTCGCGGAAACTGTCGGAGGAAGAATCCCGTCTCGATCTCGTTTCCCTTGGGGCGTTCGCCGGTCTCGCGGTCTCGCTTCTGACCATGCTGTTCCTCTTCCGGATCGATTTCCTTACCCGGCGAGTGTCCCACCTGGCCGACAGGATCGGAACAGTGCTGGATCAATCGGAGAATGAAATCTATCTGATCGATGCCAGGGGAAACGCCATCCGCCATGCCAACAGGGGCGCCCTCATAAATCAGAAAACGACCCCGGACCAGCTCTTCGGGTCGACGTTCCAGTCCGTGGTGGCCCCCGGACACGAATCCGAAATCGAATCCGTTCTGCAGAAAGCGAAGGAATCGCCCAATCGTACGTTTCCCATCGAAACGATCCTCAGGAGAGCGGACAAGACGACCTATCCCGTCGACGGCACGGTCGTGTTCGACGGAAAAGAAGTTCCCCCCGTCCTTATCCTCATTCTCCGGGACATCACCTACAACAAGACCCGGGAGCGGCTTCGCGATCTCTTCCAGCGTTCCGACGAACAGGTTCTCCTCGGGGACACTCTTGAGAACTGCCTAAACGAACTCGTCGAAAGAATGGGAACGCTGCTCTCCTATCCGATCGTACAGGCGGTAATCCTCGAAACGGAGGACCAGCCGAAAACCCATATTGGCTGGTCCGGTGGAGATGAAGTCCCGACCGGTGCACTTTCGACCCTTTCTCGTTTCCCGGAGGTCGACCCCGCCCCGAGGGCCGCGCGGTCCGGAAGGCCATTCTATGCGCTGTTCCCGGAAACCCAATCCTATCCGCCGGACTGGAAGGCGTTCCTGGAAGCCACAGGAATCGCGAGTGCCTATGCCCTTCCCCTGAAGGATCCCAACCGCGTGATCGGGTCGATCGGGTTCTACTCCCGCACTCCCGATGCGTTCCATCCCGCCGAATCGGCTTTCCTCGAGGAAATCGCCGATCAACTCTCTCTTTTCATCCGGATCGGCCGGGACCACGAACGGCTGAAGCTCCAGAGCGTCGCCATGACGGAAGCCGCCAATCCCATCATGATCACCTCCAGGGAGGGCCGGATCGAATGGGTCAACGACGCCCTCACAAAATTGACGGGGTACTCCGAACGGGAACTGCTCGGAAAAACCCCGCGGCTCTTAAAATCCGGCATCACGCCACCCTCGGTGTTCTCCGACATGTGGAACACCATTCTCTCCGGATGGGTCTGGGATGGCGAAATCGTCAACCGACGAAAAGACGGGTCCCAGTACCCGATCGAAGCGATCATCACCCCCATTCTCGATTCTCGCGGGCAGGTCGTCCGCTTCGTCTCCACCCTCCAGAACATCGCCGAAAAGAAAGAGGCGGAGGAAAAAATCCGGCACATGGCCCAGCACGACGTCCTCACGGGTCTTCCGAATCGTCTTCTTTTCAAAGACCGCCTCCAGCAGGCCATATCCCGTGCCAAGCGTTCGGAAGAGAGCCTGGCCGTCCTGTTTTTCGACCTCGACCGATTCAAGGGCATCAACGATTCCATGGGCCACGAGCTCGGTGACCAGCTTCTGGTGGAGGTCTCGAGGAGGATACGGGGAATGCTGAGAGAAACCGATACGTTTTCCAGGTTCGGGGGCGACGAATTCGTGATCATCCAGACGGACATCCATGCCAAAGAGGACGCGGAGCTCCTGGCCCGCCGCATCCAGAGCCAGTTTATGTTCCCATTCTCCGTCGGCGAACAGCTCCTCCGCACTTCGGCAAGCATCGGAATCACCCTTTACCCGCAGGACGATACCGATCCCGACCAGCTCTTGAGGAATGCCGACCTTGCCATGTACAAGGCCAAGGCAGAAGGAAGAAACGGTTTCAGCTTCTACGAGCATCGGCTTAAGTCGCGGGTTGAAGAGAGAATCCTCCTCGAGGACAAGCTTCGGGGCGTCGTGGGGTGGGAGGATTTCGAGCTCTACTATCAGCCGCAGATCGATGTCCGGTCGGGAAAGATCCTGCGGGTCGAAGCCCTGGCCCGATGGCGGCATCCCGTCGACGGGTTCATTCCGCCTTCGAAGTTCATTCCCCTGGCGGAGGAGACGGGCCTCATCTTCACCCTGGGGGAATGGGTCCTGAGGACGGCGCTGGAGCAGGTGACGGCCTGGAAAAAAGAGGGTCTTGCGACGCCTGCCATCTCGATCAATGTCTCGGCCCGCCAGTTCGACCATCCTGACTTTGTCGACATGGTGAAACGGTCCTTGGAGGAATTCGGGAACCCTGGACGCTTCCTTGAGATCGAGCTGACGGAGAGCATGGTCATGAAAGCACCGGAACAGGCCGGAGAAGCCCTGAGAAGTCTCCAGGCACTCGGTGTGAACGCCCTGATCGACGATTTCGGAACCGGGTACTCGTCACTGGCCTATCTCACCCGCTTCCCGATCCACGCGATCAAGATAGACCGTTCCTTCGTCAAGGATCTCGATGCCGACCAGCATGCTCAGACCATCGTCCGGGCGATCGTGAATCTGGCTCACGGGCTCGGCATTTCAGTCGTCGGCGAAGGTGTTGAGACCCCCCACCAGAAAGAGATCTTGATCGAGCTTGGTTGCGATATTCTCCAGGGTTTCCTGATCGGTCCCCCGATGGCCGCCAAAGACATCACCCGCGTCCTGAAAGCCCAGGAAAACCTCCCCGTTCCCCTGAAAAACAACGGCGGTCAGGCGGCCCCGTAGACCGCCCGGCCCTCGACAAACAGGGATTCCTCCCCTCCCGAATCCGCCGGGAAACGCCAAAGCCCAAGAACCACTTTCGCCCCTTCCTTCCCCCAATCCCACCGGGTCAGCACGGGTCGTTCGGAGAAACCGCGGCCGGGGGCCAAACCCCGTTCGAGGATACGGGTTCCTCCAGCCAGAACGAGCGCGATTTCGAGCGACAAACGCCCTTTCAAAAACTGAGGAAGATCGGCTCCCGAGGAAAACAGGCCCAGGGTGTAGGCACGAAGCCTTCTCTTCAGATGTTCATGCCGATCGTCGGGGGACGACAGAAGAGCGTCCTCCGTCAATCCGGCACACCTGATTTCGGACAGGGGAACGTAAATCCTTCCCTTCCCGAGGTCGATCGCCACGTCCTGCCAGAAGTTGGCGAGTTGGAGCGCGGTGCAGATCCCGTCGGATCTCCGGAGAAGGCCCTCTTCCCGATACCCGTGGATCCAGAGGAGGAGGCGACCTACCGGGTTGGCGGACAGGTCCGAATAGGTGACGAGGTCGTGGAACGTTTCATGGCGCACGATTCGGCGGTCACGTTCGAAGGCGGTAATCAGGTTGTCGAGCCAGTCGACCGGAATGTCGAAGCGCCGTATGACATCGTGGAGGGCGCGGAAGACGGGGTGGTCGACCGGTTCCCGTGTGCTCTGGTACAAAAGCCCGCGCCATTCGGCGAGGTTCGAGAGGGCTACGGCGGTGTCGGGCTCTTCGTCGCTGAAATCGTCGGCGGCCCGTGCGAAGGCGTAGATGACCGAGATCGCTGGGCGCGTACCGGCGGGGAGCAGAATGGAAGCCACGGGGAAGTTTTCATAATGCGACCGGGTGATCTCCATGCACCGTGCATACGATACGTCGAGCGGGATCAACGGAGGGTTTCCTGGATCTCTGCCGGTCCACGGCCCCCGATCCTGCGACGTTCGAGAATCCTTTCGATCTCCTCCGCCGCCTGGTATCCCGCCCTTACCGCCCCTTCCATCGTCGCCGGGAGGCCGGTGTCCGCCAGGTCGCCGGCGATCCAGAGATTGGAAAGGAACGAACTCGAGGACGGACGGTACATGCCCTGGCCCGGCGCAAAAACCGGGGTCGCGAATCGCTCGCGGATGACCCGGGAATGAACGAGGTCCAGGGCGTTCAGGTCCGAAACGATTTTCTTGAGTGTCACCATCGCGCTCACCACCAGGTCCCTGTCGCTACGGTCGGCCAGCTTGTCGGCCCCCGAAACGACGCAGGAGACGCTTTTCGTCGCGTGGAACTGCCGGGCGGGACCGGTGTACTGGAAATCGAAGAGAGAAGGATCCGGAATCCGGCCCGCCTGCCCCGACGGGGTCATCGCGTCCTTGTTGAAAACCCAGTGAATGTCGTTTTCCGGGAACCCGGTCATGATCGGAATCCAGACCTCCCTGCGAAGCCAGAGATGAATGGAAAGGATCGGGGACGGGTCAGAAAGGCGTGCGACGTTCTGGACCAGAGGCTCGTTCATGCGCTCCATCGGAAAGAGCCGTTCGAAGGCCCAGGGAGGGACCGCCACGATGACGTGGTCCCCGGGACCGACCTTGAAGCTTTCCCGGGAGGCCACCAGTTCCGAAACCCTGTCCTGCTGGATGTGAAACTGGTTCACCGAGGTCTTGAGGCGGATATCGACCCCCCTTTTCTCCAGGACACGCTGGGCCGGTTCCACGATCAGATCCGAGAGGGGGACGGTGTTGTACCCGAGCGTCCTGGGTCCCGCGCCCGAAAAAAGGGACTCCTTCAGGATCGACACCAGGAGGGAGGCACTGACCTTGTCCGTCGGCAGATTCGTGGCGGAAATGGTCAGAAGTTCCCAAAATCGGTCGATTGCTTCCTTGGTCTGTCCCGCCTGCCTGAGGAACGTCCTCGCGTCCATGTGGTCGACCGCATCGTTCCGCTTCGGAAGCGCACCCTTGATCCGGAGGAGGGAAAGCCGGGAAATGAGGGACAGGCCTCCAAAACCCATTACGCCGGAAAGAAGGCCTGCCTGCCCGTTGTTGAGAGGGATCTCGAGCAAGGACAAGCGGTCCGGCGGGATCAGGAGATACAGGGAAAAGGGGTCGAGGAAGGCGAGGTGATTTTCGGTGCCCAGGATTTTCAGGAGGTGGCGGGTGGCATGATATCCGTCCATGAACAGGTGCTGGCCGGTGTCGGTCATCAGGCCATCGTAGGACTCCCGGTAGGACGAGGTCCGTCCGCCCAGTTGCGCCCGCGCTTCGAGAATGACGATATTTCTCGGCCGTCCCCGATCGTGTGACAGCGCCTCTGCGGCGGCGATCCCCGACAGCCCCCCTCCCACGACGTATATCGACGGGTACCGGTCAGACATAGCCCGCTCCATCCCGTCGGGCGGTCCACCCCGGGAAAACCCGGGAGGACAACCAGAACCCGGCAAGAAGCCGGAACTTCCGAAAGGGGGAAAGCCGGATCCTGTCTCGGTAGACTTCGAACCTCTTCCGGCGAATGGTCCTGTGGATATCCCGGTAAAAAACGGACATCGCACGGGCCGCCTCCATCGTTTTCAGGAGGGAAGGCTCGTCCAACAGGTCCTCGGCCTCGCGATAATCGCGGTCGGCAATTTCCCAGAGCTCTTCCAGGAGACGAACGAATCCCCGACCCTGATTGCCGTCAAGGACATCGGCCTCGGTCACTCCGAAGTGCGCCATCCGGTCTGCGGGAAGATAGATCCTGTCCCGCTCCGCATCCCCCTTTAGATCCCTAAGGATATTCGTCAACTGGAACGCCTCCCCCAACCGGTCGGCATAGGGTCCGAGACGGGCGATCGATCCACCGAAAATCGGGATGCAGACGCGCCCGACAGCGCCGGCGGCCAAGTAGCAGTATCTTTTCAGGGCGGGAACGTCGGGAATCCGGACGTGGTCGAGGTCCGAGGACATCCCGGCAACGATCTCCCGAAAGAGGGAGACGGGGATGTCCCGGCGACGTATGAGGTCATCCAGGGAAACGGCCAAAGGGTGGTGGCTCCCGAGGGCCATGGTGTCGCCCTGAAAGAGTCCTTCCCAGAACGCGAGCCGTTCCCGGGCTTCCGAACGATCCCGGGTCTCGTCGACAATGTCGTCGACGACGCGGCAAAAAACGTAGAACGTTTCGAGATCCGTACGGGATTCGGGTTGCAGGAAAAGAAAGGAGAGGGCGAAATTGCTTTTCCGGATCTCCTGTCTGGCCTTCTCGTAACCCCTCAAATCCACGATCGTGTTTGGCGACACCCGTCCCGATACCCGTCTTTTTGTGATCTTCTCCAGTGCGCACCGTCGGCTTTCAAATGCTAGCATGTCCTTTCACCGCCTGACAAACAAAATCCAGGCTCGGGAGGTGCGTCCCCGGAAATGAAACGGCGTTTGTGGTAGGATGACCGTAACTATGGAAAGGATCCCGACGATGGAAATCGCCAAAACGAACTGGCCCTGGGTCGAATCCTATCTCAGGACCAAAGCCATCCTCCTCGTCCCGATCGGCAGCACGGAACAGCACGGCCCCAACGGGCTGATCGGCACCGATCACCTTGTGGCCGAATCTCTGGCCCGGGCCGTTGGTGAGGACCTGAGCCTCCTCGTGGCCCCCACGCTCGCCTTCGGCATGTCCAACCACCACCTGGCATTCCCCGGTTCCGCGTCCCTCTCCCCCGAAACGATGATCCGGGTCGTGAGGGAGGTCGTGACGAGCTTCTCCCGGAACGGGTTCCGCCGATTTTTCTTCATCAACGGACACGGAGGAAACGTCAGTTCCCTCCAGGCCGCTTTCGCGGACATCCTGGCCGACAGGCCGGACCTGAGGCTCCAATTGGCCTCCTGGTGGCTCCTCCCGGAAGTCCAGGAAAAAGAGAAAGAGTATTTCGGCAAGGAAAACGGATTCCATGCCACCTGCGGCGAGGTTTCGGTCACCTGGCACCTTTACCCCGGAGCCGAGACGCCGATAGCCCCGGGAGTGGCACCCGACCCAGAGACCGAATGGCCCGTGGGTCCGGAACGGTACCGGTTCCTTTACCCGGACGGAAGGATGGGGTCGAACCCGGCGCTCGCCACCGGGGAAAAAGGGAAAGTCCTGTTCGAGATCGCCCGCAAGGCCATCGGAGACAGGGTCCGGAAGTTCCTTCAGTTGGACGGCGCCACCATGACGGGGGGCTGACTCCACGTGATCATCGTCATCGCCAATCAGAAAGGCGGGTGCGGAAAGACCACGACGGCGGTCAACCTTGCCGGGGCCCTGGCCGCCCGGGGGAAGGACGTCATCCTGGTCGATTCGGATCCTCAGGGCTCGGCACTCAAATGGCGATCGCTCTCGGAATCGGATTTTCCAGTGCCGGTGGTCTCCCTTCCCAAACCGGTCCTCGATCAGGAACTTCCCCAGCTCGCCCGGAAATACGAATACGTGATCGCCGACACCCCTCCCGGCATGGAGGATATCACCCGTAGCGCCCTGGTCTGCGCCGACCTTGCCATCGTCCCGATGCAACCCTCGCCGCTCGACCTCTGGTCGGGAACGGACATCATCGGCCTGGTCCGGAAAGCGGAGATCCTGAATCCGGATCTCAAGGTGGTGCTCCTCCTGAACCGGAAAATCCAGGGAACCCGGCTCGGACGGGAATCGCTGGATGCGCTCAAGGAATTCCCGTTCGACGTCCTGAAGACCGAAATCCACCAGCGGGTTATTCTGGCGGAGGCGATCCTTCACGGACAGACCGTCACCCAAGTGGATCCCGACAGCCCGTCGGCCCTCGAGTTTTTTTCCCTGTCGCTCGAAATCGTCCCCGAGGAGCAAGCCCATGAAGCCACGGCCCAGCCTGAAAGAAGTCATTAGATCCCGCGATGTCGAGTCCTTCATCCGGGAAGGGAAGGCCCCGGAAGAGGACCCTTCTTCTCCCGATACCAACCATGTCCGGCTCGCCATGGACATCCCCAAGGAACTCCACGACGCCCTCACGATTCTCCTTGAGGGGAAAAACATGACCCTCGAGCAAGCCCTCAAGGAAATGATCGTCGAATACATCACAAAGGACTGGGAGGAACCCGGTCCCGGAGCGCCGTCATCTCCCCCCTCCTGAAACCGCACTCCCCCCTGCGCCCCGGCAGCACTCTGGGGGTTCTTTCACCCAGCCTCAAGGGGAACATGGACCTTTTTCCTGTCGCACTGCGACGTCTCGGGGAAAAAGGCCTCTCGCTCGTCTTGTTCGATCCACCGGAATCCTCGGGCGGATCGACCCCCTTCGTCGCGCCGGACAGGGTCCGTGCGAAATCCTTCGCGGATCTCCTCCGAAACGAGAACATCGACGGGATCATACCGTCGCGGGGAGGATACGGGGCCATCCGGCTTCTTGGCACACTCTCGGAAGAACTCGCCGACATCCCGAGAATCCCGGCCCTGACCGGATTTTCGGACGCGACGAACCTCCATGCGTTCCTCTGGAGCCGGTTCCGGGCCGTGACGTTCCATGGGCCGCATCTCAGGGGATTGAACGATTCGGAGGGCACATTCGAGGACTTCTGGGACGTGCTTTCCGGCCGGCGCGGAAAAGGGTGCCCCCTGACTTTGGGAGAGACGAACGTCGTCCGGTCGGGACAGGCCTCGGGGCCCCTGGTGGGAGGAAATCTCGAGACGCTGGCGCATCTCGCCGGAACCCCCTGGCTGACCCCTTCAAAGGATTCCATTCTTTTACTGGAAGACATCGACGAACCACTCTACGCGATCGACCGGGCTCTCTGGCAGTTGAAACACGCGGGATTTCTGGAAGGGGTCCAGGCGGTCATCCTCGGCCCGTTTTCGGGCCGGACTCCCAGGGACGATGACCCGGCCGAAAACGTCGTGGATCTCCTCCTGCCCCTTCTCCCGGCCGGAACGCCTGTCCTCATCTCAAACCGGCCGGGACACGATCTCCCGATGGCGACCTGGCCACTGGGAATCCCGGTCCGCCTCGATCTTTCCAGGCGGGATCCGCCTTCGCTAACCCTCCTCGAAACGCCTTTCTGATCAGGCCAACCCTCCCGGGTATCAGGGGGTCTCTTCCTGACGACCCGCAGATGTGCCTACGCCCGCACCCATCAGGGAAATAATCGAACCTCCCGGCAGCATGACCGTTTTTCGGGTATCCAGCGGATGGACCGCCCGTTCTTCCCGGTAAAGATTGAGCACATCGATGGTTCCGAGAAGGTCCCCGATCACAAGGAACCCATCCCGGTAGGCGAGCTGGACGGGATGGATGCCGACGGCGAGGGGATTTCCAGGCATCGTCCTGACAACCGGCGAACTTGACGAATTCCCCGCCACCGCGATCAGATGGCCCGACCGAAGGGATACGGAAGACATCCCGACTTCCGGGGATAACGGAATCGATATCGGATGACGGCTGACGTTCATCGCCAGGACCCTTCCCACACCCAGGGACTGATCCAAATCCGCCAGGAAAAGAAGGCCCCCGCCGCTGATTGCGAGACTTTTCGGGCGTATGCTGACCTGGGCGCCCGGTTCCGCCCCTTCACCCGCGACCCGATTTCCGTTTCCGGAAATCACCACGATTTCTCCGGGGTCGAGGGATCGCACTTTTTTGGGATCGCTGACATCCGCGGCGACCTGAAGGTGATCGTTGGCGATGTTGATTTCGTCAATCGTACCTCCCGAATCCGCGATGAACAGGTGGTGCCGGTGAACCGCGATCGCCATCGGGGAAAGTGTCACATCGACGGCTGGCATGGGAACCGGTCCGGCCTCGAGGGTCCCGTCCCCCAGTCCGGCCACGGCCACGATCATGCCAGTCGGGACAGAGACCCAAACGGTCTTGCCCTTCCGGATGACGGGAACGCTCACCGGTGCGGGCGATTCGTTCAGAAGGGAAATCCGGCCCGTTTCTCCCGCGATCAAGATCTTCCCGCCGCCGCCGTTCGCGATCGCCACGGGGCTGAGTCGACAGGAAAAGGCGTCGATCGGTGTGTCTCCCGGATATCGGTCGCCGCCCCCGGCGACGACGGAAAGCATTCCGGGCGGTAGCGAGAGAGGAGCCGCCAAACCCAACGATTTGGCGTGGATCCCCGTGCGCTGGATCATCCTGGTAAACCGCCCGCGCAACGCCCCGGTGTTCCCCAACGGGGGGATCTCGTAGAGGTTCCTATTCCGTGAGGATATGTTCAGGACGTCGATCGTTCCGGCGCCATCGGCAATGAATACGAGACCTTTCGATTCGGTGAGTCCCAGCGGATTGATCCCTACGGACACAGCCGGGACCGGAACCACGCCGGGAAGAGGGGCGGTGTGACTGTTTCCCGCCATCACGACCGCCTGACCCTGGGACAAGGTGACCGGCGGTCCGTCCTTCACCGCCGCGTTCGGAAGGACCTTGTTCGAGTGGGTGATATTCAGGTAGACCAGGTTGTGCCGTGTGTCGGACATAATCAGATCGTGTCCGTAAAACGCGATCGAAACTGTTTCGATATCCAGCTGGTTCGCGAATTGCGGTATCAGTCCGGGATAGAAGCGGTGTACCCTGGACGCCGCGAAAGACAGACCGGAAACGGCAAGGAAAAAGACGACCGCAAGTATTCCGGCCGTTCGCACCGTTCCGCGAAAAACCTTCACCCCCGGCCTTTCCGGAGAGCTTTTCCTGAAGATCCCCACACATCCCTCCCTACCACCCAAGAGGAAGATACCCTCATTCTCCCTAAGAACATTTTTTTTTCTTCTTCTGGCGTTTACAATTGGCAACGGACCCTGCCGTTCATCCTTCCAAACTCGGAGAATCCATGCCTCGCATGATGAAAGTCCTTTTCCTGACGATCGGTCTCGTCGTCCTCGGATCCATCCTTCTCATCGAATTCCAGGCTTCGGCACCCAAGCCCCGGATCGAAGGAGGATCCCTTTCCAAGGCACTGGACAGTCTGGATGAGCGGATGAAGGAGAAAATCCAGGCGCTCAACAAAACACTGACAGAGAAGGAGGGTCTGAGCAAACCCCTCTTCTCCGGACAATCCATCCGGTTCGAAGGACAGGTTTTCGAAGCCACCGTCACCGACGCCTGGGATCGACTTCCCCGCCGTCAAAAGGAAATGGTCCTGAAGGTCATTCTCGAAAACTACCGGAATTCCCGTCAACAGCGCCTCAAGGAAAACAACGAGCCGACCATCATTTTCATCGAAAATGGGCGAAAAGTCGCCGTCCATACCGTGCTCGAGGACATCATCCATTGATTCCCGCAACGTTTCCGGGGGCGGATTTCCCGCCGGGAAAGACGAGTTCCCGGTTTCGTTCGTCACAAAAACCCGGCATGCTTACCCAGCTTTGGGAAAACTCCCAGAACCGCATTCCGGGATCTTCCTCGGGCGGCATGAGCCGGGGGAGCCAACCCGCCCGCAATACCGGCGTCCCGTCCTTGTTTTCGAAGACCACCGCCATACGGATACCTCCCCCCTCCTTGGAGAGTATCTGGAACCGAACCCGTTCTACAGAATCCAGCCGGAAATGGAGATGCCATTCATCCCGTTCGATCGTGAACGACGCACCGTCGACCGACATTTTCCGGGCCGATCCCGGATAAAGCTCCGCCACCCCTCCGGGTGACCGGATGGAAAAAAGCGCTTCCCCTCGGTCAAACATCGTCCGGATCAGTTCTCCCCAGGCTCTCCAGATATCCTCGTTCTCCACGCCCTCTTCTCCTTAAATCATCCGGAACCCGTCATTTGCCAGAAGCCTTCATTTCCATTATAGTTCCCAGGTTCGTCGATTGCTTTCACGGCTTCCGAAAAATGGTCCCATCGTCTAGTGGCCCAGGACGCTGGCCTCTCACGCCGGAAACACGGGTTCGAAACCCGTTGGGACCACCAATATTTTCTTGACTCCGACAAAGAGTTCCGAGCCCGCATATCCCACGGTACTCAGGTGATGCCATCGGGTGACTCCTTCCCGAAATTTCAACAGGACATCGCAAAACCCCTCCGAATCGGCAAATCGATCTCCACTCCCGACGGTTTCCGGGATGATGTCACTCAAACAATCTTGCAGGGAATGACGGCGTCTTCATCGAAACCGTACACCGAGCACAAGCGATGATACCCGTCGGCGATCACAACCTTCCCATTGGCTTTGTCTCTGACAAGAAGTATCGGTGAAAGTCCGCTCCCGGCCAGAATTTTCTTGCGGTCTTTTTCGACATGCGAATTGCTGACGCCCAATAACGACAAGCCGGAAGCCCTGAATATGTCTTTTGCCTTGAATCTGGAAACAGGCGCCTGTTTCAATTTCTGGGAGAGGATGGAGACGGTTTGCGGATCAAAGATCAGATTCAAGTAAGACTCTGCTGCAGGGTAGTTGTTTCCCTCAGGTGTTTCCAGCCATTTGATTTCGCTTTGGCTTCCCATATAAGTCTCTCTCCGATGATTGTTCCGTTTCGTCACCCGGGTCGAACGTTTCCAGAGAAATGATGATCGACGCCGTATTAAGGATTATGGAATCCATTGATTAAAGATGATACCCCCGTCCAGGCAGAGGTAGACGAACACGCACATATTGCGATATTTTGATTCGCTACTGATTACCGGATTCGAGTGCCATTCTGCACCTTTCGGTCGGATGGTGACAGACATCGGAGCGAATCCGGAGAAAAATCCGTTTTTCACATTGATTCTTACCGGAAACACGGGTTCGAAACCCGTCGGGACCATCAACCGACAATCGGGAGGCTCCGGTTTTATTCCCGTTTCCCCTTGAGTTCGACCACATCGTGAACCCGACTTCGCCCATAGGTCCGATCCGGGGCATGCTCTTCGACCTGGACGGGACCCTCGTCGATTCGTTTCGTCCCATACATTCTTCCTTTCAATACGCCCTGGCTTCACTGGGTTCCGATCGAACGCTCGAATGGAAAGAGATGATGGCGCTGGTGGGAACTTCGCTCGACGACTCGTTCCGGCTCCTCGTTCCGGAAACTTCCGTCCTCCAGGCGGTGACTCTTTTCAGGGAACACTACAACAGGATCGTCCTCGAAGAGACGTTTCCTCTTCCCGGTACCGCGGAACTTCTGAACCTCCTGGACAACCGGAAGGTTCCGGCGGGCGTGGTCACCAACAAAAAAGGGGAAGCGGCCAGGCTCATCCTTTCGCACCTGAAGTTTTCCCCTCCCATCCGGTTCTGTCTGGGGGAAGCGGACGGCTTCGCCGCCAAACCGGCCCCCGACATGGTTCTGGAAGGCCTCAGGCGATTGGGGACCCGAGCGGGAGAAACACTGTTCGTCGGCGATTCCCCCTTCGACTTCCACGCTGCGCGTTCGGCCGGCGTTCCGGTCGCGCTTCTCCCGACGGGAACGCACGGCGTCCAGGAACTCCGGGCCCTCGGCCCCGACTTCCTGTTTGACGGTCTACCTGCGCTCGGAAGGTGGTGGATCTCCCGTCACGGGTAGAGTCCCGATGGGTAATAGGGCCCTCCGCCGGGAGGCGTCATGATGGGACCGGTCTGGGGTGTCATGAGCTGAGACCGGGGGAGCCAGGTGTGGACGACTCTGACCTCAACCGCCACGAGACGCCAGTATCCTCCGTCCTCCCTCTCGACGGGATAGCGCATTCTCCGTACCGTCCCGATGACCGTCAGACGGCTTCCCCGAAACAGTTTCGAAGGATCGACCGGACCGTCGAAAATCAGGAGGACCCGGCCCCTGCCGGCATCGCCGTCGGTCGGACGGGAATGATCGTCGAGAGGCATCGGCCGTATCTGGACATAGGCCATTTCGGACCGGTTATCGACGCTCACGACCGCACCACCAACCATTATCTTCTGTCCTGCCCATCGTTTCCAATGATCTTCGAGGTCCTGAATCTCCACGTTCCTGTGAACGCTTTCCAGTTCGTGGGGTGTAAAAACCGGGGGATTGAACACGGAACAGGCCCCCAATAAACCGGCGGCAATTGGGAGAGCCAACGCCTTCCCGAACCGGACACGCCCGAACATTTCTCCCAAATTGCCCCCCCTCCCGCTCCCGTTATCAGGGATTTCGGCGTCCCGGACTCTTTTGAATTTTCTCCGGAACACCAGTATCATAGAGAGGAAGCCGTTGGAAGTCGATCTGGGAAGGGCTTCGAAATGAGGTCCCGGGACGCGGGATCGCGCACATTGGAAAAACGGGGGTTTGATACGTGTTCCAGAGGGAATGGCACAGGGAGGGACTTACAAGCAGTTCGTTTCTCCCGCCCGGAGAAACGGTCGCGGCACTGGAATCCGCGAACGATTTCTCCGACCGGACGCTATGGGCCGATTTTGCCCATGTTTCCTACGAACCTGTCCGCATCGACCCGTCGCACGACGTGATCCTGATGCCTATCGATCCCTACCGGGTCTGGGCGGGGATTCAGATCCAGTATGACGACACCCGTCCGGGAGGGATCCCCGGCGCGAGGATCACGGATCCCGTCCTGAGGATTATGGACATGACCGGTGCCATGCTCCGGGGGGAGCGCGATCCGGAATCCGCTCCCGATTACACGTTCGACATCCGGGTCGGAAACGCCGCCTCATGGTACATTCCGCTCTGGAGTTCCCATCGATTCCTCACGGCCCGGCTCGGATGGTTCCAAGGGGAACGGTTCGTCGTCCTGGCCCGTTCGAACACGATCCGGACGCCTTCCGGAAGGGCGCGCCGTTCGGTCGGTCACTTTCTCCGCCGGGACCGGGCCGGAACCGTCGTCGCCTTTCCTCCCCCGTATCCGTCCGGATACCTCGGTGAGGAAGGCCGCTCGTTCGGAGGAAAAGCGCCGTTCGTCGGATACGGTTCCGAGAATCGTCCAGGGTCGATCCCGTCTTTTTACGGACCGTCCCGGAATTAGACACTCTCCGGCGCGACCTCCGGCGATCCCGAAATCCGATCACAACCCTTTAGGAGATAAATACACATGAGCCTTTTCGAACGCTTTCGAAACATTTTCCGGGCCGATGCCAACCAGTTGGCGGACAATCTCGAGGACCCGGCCCTCATGATCGCCCAACAGCTCCGTGACCTGGACGACAAGCTGGGCAAAGCCCAGGGGGAACTGGTCAAGGAGATGGCAGAAATCAAGCTGATCGAGCAGAAACTGCGGGAAACCCAGGAAGGAATCCAGCTCTACCAGGACCGTGCTGAAAAAGCGGTCAAGGCCGGAAGCGACGACCTGGCCCGGAAGGCCCTCGAAGAGAAAAACCGCCTGTCCGCGACGCTTTCCGAGCTCACCCGCCAACGGGATGACCAGTCGGGGATCGTTGACGAACTCAAGGGGGACCTGGACAAACTGAAAAGCATGCGAGACGAGTTCCAGCGGAAACAGTCGATGCTTTCGCTTCGGGAGGAGCGGGCCAAAGCCAAAGAGGAAATCAACGCGATCCGGGCCGAGATCGACCCTGAGCACATCGGGCGCGAGATGAGCCGTATGGCCGAGAAGGTTGACCGGATGGAGGCCCAGGCCCAGGCCACGAAAGAAATGGCGGAGTCGAAAGACGCGAACGATGTCGAAAAAGCGTTCCGTGACCTCGACAAGACCACCTCCCCTGTCGAGGGAGAACTCGCCGAACTCAAGAAAAAGCTCGGGGCCTGACCATATGGACGTTCCGCTCTCCCGCTCGAAACGCTCTCCTGGTATGCTCGGACTTCTGGTTTTCCTTCTTCTTTCCTTCGGGGTTCCAGTCTTGTCTTTCGCCGACGCGAACCTCGAGAAAGGCCTCTCCCTTTACCACGAAGGGAACGCCGAAGCGGCATTCAACGTCTTCCGGGACCTCCACGCCCAGTCCCCGACCGGAACCGGAAAATACCTTTACATGATGGCGCTTTCGGCGCACAAAATGTTCCGGGAGCACGACGCCCTCCGTTATCTGAACATGGCAATCTCCCGAAACCCGTCCCTCTCGTTCGCCCGGAACAAAAACCACGTCCTTCGCCTGAAACGACATCTCGAGCAGGAGATTTCCAATTCCGCTCTCCAGCTACCTGCGACCGGAGGCATGCCTCCGGCTCCTCTGGCTCCGATCGAAGGAAATCATGGGTCGCACCTCCTGACCATCGGTCTTCTCGTTGTGGCGGCCATCGCCGTCCTGATCTTCGTCGCGGGGAAAGTCACGGGAGGCCAGGCCCGGGATTCCGGAACCCGGCACAAGAAGGAAATGGAGGAGACGGGGGCCCGGCTCATGGCCGCCGTCGACAAGCTCCGTGACGAGAAAAACTATTATCTCCTCGACAAACCGGACAAGAAATCGGTGCTCGAAGCTGCGTTTTCGGAACTCGACAAGACCTACGTATCGGCTCTCATGATCCTGAAAGAACCCGATACGCCCACGACCGACTGGAACGAACGCCATGGACGGTTCGAAGCCGCCCTGGCCCCGGTGGATGCCGCGATCCTCAAGATCAAAACGCTTATGGGAGAAGGATCCGGGCCGATCCTGCCCACACCTTTGGACGGATCGGTCGCAGGAACCACTCCTCAGGCGCCCCCGGAGGGAACGCCTCTCGCCGACCCCCAGTCGAACCCCAACCGTTGCGTGTTTTGTGGCGCAGACGCCTTGTCCGGGAAAACGATTTCGCTTGAGCGGGACGGTAAGGTCGCCTATGCCAAGGCCTGTCCCAAGTGCCTGTCCGAAATGGAGCAGAACTACCAGAAAACAGGGTCCTATGCCCCTCCCCAGTCCTTCTACCAGGGGGGGATGCCCTTCATGGGGGGCGGGCTTTCGTTCGGGGACATGATGCTCCTCGACTGGATGATGCATTCGAACCAGGAACCTGTTCACGTGGACATGTCCAACCAGCAGTCCGGGGTCCCTTACGCAGGGGACTATGGGATGCGGGATGACCGTTCTGGGTCCATGGGGGACTCGATGGACCGTTCCTGATGCGGATCCTGTTCTATGCGTCCAACGGACTCGGCGTGGGGCACCTCACGAGGCTCCTTTCGGTCGCCCACGCCCTCGCCAGGACCGAGCCCTCCCATGAAATCGCCTTCATCACAAACTCGGAAGCCGGACCGTTTCCCGACGAGACCCCGTTCTATGCGATCCGGATCCCGGGACGCAGCCGGGCACGTTCGGGAAAGCTCACTCCCAAGTCGTATTTTCAATCGTCCCGTCCCCTGATCCTCCAGGCAATCGCGTCGTTCGACCCCCATATTCTGGTGACCGACACGTTTCCGGAGGGTCCGGAACGGGAACTCCTCCCTGTCATGGAGTGGCCGATACGGAAAGCCTTTCTCTTCCGGGAACAGGATCCCAAACGATGGCCTTCCGATGGATACGCGAAGGCGCTCAGGCCCTACCAAAGGATCCTCGTACCCCACGAGGAAGGTTCCGTCTTGCTTCCCAACGCCCTCGGAGAGGATCCGCGGGTCCGGTGGGTAGGACCGATCGTCTACCCATCCCCGTTCCATACGCGGGAATATGCCCGGGAACGCTTGGGTATCGCCCCGGGGGAAACGGCGATCCTCTTGTCCTTCGGCGGAGGAGGCGACCCGCAGGCGTCTCGTCGGGCACAGGATTCGGCGGTTTTTTTAAGAAAAAAGGGGATATCGGTCTTCCATGCCCCGGGACCGCTTTCCCGTGACCTTCCGCCGGGGATTACAGCTCGGGAATGGCTTCCCCTCTGGCCCATGAAACCCTGGCTCCGGGCGTTCGACGGGGTAATCGCGGCGGGAGGGTACAATACGGTTCATGAAATCTTGGAAGCGGGGGTTCCGGCCCTGTTCGTCCCGTTCGAACGGGCCCTGGACAGCCAGGACCGACGTATCGACCGGCTGGTGAAGGACGGGACGGGATGCAAGGCTCAGGTCTCAGATGCCGAATCGTTCGAGAGATCCATCGATACATTCCTGGCCTCCAGAAGGGAAATCCGGAACATGTTGCTTCGACAACCATCAGGTCCGTTTCATGGAGCTGAAAAAGCCTGTGAAGGGATTCTCGAGCTTGGCCATCAAAGGTGAGCAGGCGATGAAGAAACCCCGAAAATTTTCTTTTTTTCTGACTTTTTCAGGAAGACGGGGCCGGAAATTTCTGGTCATGGCTTCCATCGGTATTTTCCTTGCATCGGCCGGACTCGATTTCGCGAAGGTCCAAGCGGAAACGCTGTCGCTAAAGGACGCGATCGAAAAGGATTCGGAAGGGATCTACCTCTCCCATATCCCCGGCGTCTTTTCGATATCTGTCGTCGAAATCCGTCCGGGACAGTTCTATTCCGGTTCCATCACCGATCCGGGAGGGGTCGTCCGGATCATGGCGCGTCATGCTCCGCCCAAGGACCTCATTTTGGAAAAGGTTTCCAATTACCGGATCCGTTTTACCTTCGCCCCGAGCCAGAACCGCTATCCCGACATGTTTTCGTTCCAGACGCAAACGGGATGCTTCACCCTTGTCGTCTGGCAAAGCCCGCCCAAGACCCTCCCTCTCATCCATATGAATGGCTACACCCCGCCGGTTCAGAAAATGCCGGCCATTTTCTGCGGTAACGGCCACCACGTCCGTCTCGAGTGGCAGGGACCCTACCCCGGACGCTGACCTTATTAAGCCTTAACCCGATCTTGTAAGGCCTATTAAGGACGGGGTAGTATTTCTTTTGAATCCCACATCCACCCTCGAATGCCGGAGTGGCGAAACAGGCATACGCAAGGGACTTAAAATCCCTCGACCGAAAGGTCATACCGGTTCGATCCCGGTCTCCGGCACCAAGTAATGTAAACACTTTTCAAGCCATATCCCAAAAATCTCTTCAAATATTTAGAAGAATGGGTCAAAAACGACGGGTCCGCTCTCAAAAAAATCGGAGATTCCAGGACCTGGATCGCTTTCCTCGACGAATCCGGATTCCTGATGGCTCCCCCTGGTGCGCCGCACATGAAGCCCGGCGTGCCACACGCCGCTGTTTTATCAGAGCGGACGCTCACATGCGATAGTGTCGGTCATCACCGCCCTCTGTTGGGTTCCGGTCCCCGACACGGTCTTCATGGGCTTCCCGTTGTTCCCCAACGACAACGTGAATGCCGAAAAAGCCAGAGCCTTCTTCGAACAGCTGGAAATCGAACTCTGCGTTCCCCTCACCGTGGTCTGGGGGGACGACCTCTCCGTTCACATCCAGGCCCTGCAGGGACGAGAGGACCTGTTTCGGTCCTTTCTTAACCACAGCCCCTTTTTTTCAGGCAATTAGGACATTATTTATGCAGTTGTCAATACAAAAACCCTCGAACATCCGCCCGAGGGGTGTGAAATCAATTCTGTATCGGAATTCGGGCTCATCCAATATGGTATACAGCTCCCGGTTGACGAAGGCAAAGCGGGAATATCAGCGGGATGCAGGAGGGATCAAGGTATTGGAAGGAAGCGTGGGATCCAGCAGACGGGCCGCCTGCTCTCTTCCGCAGACCGGAAGACCTTCCGGATCGAGAACCCCGATCTGCACAAGCAAAGACGCCTGATCCCAATAGATGTGCTCGTAGGTGACCTTGCCATCGACAATCCCCATGATAACCACATGCGGAAGAACTACGGAACGTCCGGTCGGAGCGATCCCTGGCAAAATGGCAGGCATACTGACATCGTGGGTGAAACTGACCAGGAATTCGTCTACAACCCGGCCTTGGCCTATCGTGCGGGAAATCGGGGTGATCGCCGTGTCGGAAGGCCAATGGCCGATAAAGGTGCGGCTATAAAAATCGCGGACCTGATCGGTCCCATAGCCCCCGGTCATGACCGGAACATGGGTTAGATAGGGTTGGTCGCTCATCGTGGCCATCGTCGCCTCGACATCACGATCCACGAATTCCGCCCGGAGATGGGCATTGAAAATCGATCCGGGATCGTTGCTGTCGTTTTTTTTGTCCATGGAATCGCCTCATGAGTTGGGAATCATAAAATGCCGCAACCGACATTTTATGGTTTTTTTTAATCGGTCGCCTGTGAAGAGCGCGTTGTTGATGTCGAGGGTACCGTTGAGCGTGATCGCGCCGCCGTAGTTGTCCACCTCGATCTGGGAGCCGGCGAGAGTCGACGGGTGGGCGTCTTCACCGCCAGATCCTACGCCTCCTTATCAAGACGCGAAAAGAAAAATCTTTCTCTTCTGATTCTTTCAAATGCGTTCTTCGGATTTGGGATGGGTCTGGTCGACCCTATGATCGCCTACTGGTTCATCCTCCGTTTTCATACCGATCCCAGTCATACTGCGTTCTTTCTTGCGGTCTCCTTTCTGGCTTCCGCTGGATGTTCCTACTTTTTGTCCGAGTATCCTGAGCCGGGAGGTCCTGCATATTCCCCTGATGGCAAACGGGTAATCTTTGATCGTGATCACCTGTTCTCTCCATCGCGAACAGGGATTATCGCAATCGCGAACACCCCTTCCTCCCTCCTTTGACCTCGGATCGTTTCTCTGGCATTGAACACGTATTCTCCGGATTGACGGTGGGTTCCACCACAAAAACCGGAGGGATGCGATGCCGAACGCGAGGTTGCCGATGAACCATGCCCGAAAAATTCTCCGCTTGTCCCGCGAGATGAAAATGTCGGGACGGGCCATTGCCAAGAGCCTGTCCCAGGTTCTGGAGAAGGAGAAAACTCCCTCACCGTCTTCCCGGGTCGAACCGGACTGGGGCCAAGTCCATCGGGAACTGCAGAGCCACAAAGGGGGCCCTCTCCATCTCCACTGGGAGGAGTACGGGTAACCGCCAAAGAGCATGGGTTTTTCTATTCCCGCTTCGGCCTTCACTACGCCGCCTATGCCAAACGCCTGAAGCCGTCCTTCCGGAACACCTACGCCAAGGGGGACCGGCTCTTCCTCATGGAAAGAAATTTTGGAGATATATGAACCTGGGAATTTTTTGAGAAGGGGATATATTTTTCAATCGGCCAATCGGCCAATTGTTTCATTTCGCGTCTTCCGGATAGGATTTGTTCCAAATCCCATGAATCCCCACCCGATAATCGCCTCTTCCCCAATATTGATCGTTGGAGAAACATTCTATTATTCTATGTGTTCTCATGGATGCGACTCACGAAATTACGGACTTCCCGGAGGAATTCTGAAAAACTATTTCTGTTGAAAACCGAACACTCTTTGAAGGAGTTCCCATAGCGACTTAAACACTTTCAATCATTATTTTTCGTCCCAAAATCCTTGCTCCTTATGCCAAATAAGGATCAAAGCTTTTGGGTTCGATGTACTGGAGCCCAATAATGCGAATCCTTTTTTTTAAATTCCTGAAGAGCGTTTTATTTCCCATTCGAAATGCAACACCGCCTTTGTCCGAGCATCGAAAAGAAAACATTCTTCCTCTCGATTCGGAAACGCTATTGGTCCTCAAGTTCTCTGGATGGGGAAGTCTCCTGAACCTTCATCCCCTGCTCTCTTCATTGAGAGCCTCCTACCCAAAGGCCCGTCTGATCCTTGTTACATTTGAAAAAAACAGGGAGTTGTCCCGACACCTGAGATCGTGCGACAAAATCGTGTTTCTTCGCGATTCAGAAAAAGAATCTTTTCCAAGAAAAATGTTTAGAATCCTTTCCTTGGCCTGGTCGATCCGGCGAATGGGCCCACAAATCCTTCTGGACATGCAACTCAAATCCCGAAAACACCTGTCATTGTTTCTGGGACTTTTCTCCGGAGCCACCGTCCGGATTGGCTTCGCAAAAGGAAATGACATTGGAAGACTCACTCTTCTGACCCACCCTGTCTATTTTAATGACCACCAGCCATTGGCTTTTGTCATAGAACAAATCCAACTCCTTCTGGGGCTTCCGAAAATCCTGACTCTCCCACCTTCCTTCACAGAACCTGGGGCAATCCGTCCTGAAACGACCCACCACAATTCCTTCAAATCCCTAAACTCCCAGACGACCCTCATCATCAACCCCAACGCATCCCAACTCTCTTACGAACGGAGATGGCCAATCACTCATTTTTCAGGGGCTATCCAGAAACTTCTCTCGCGCAATCCCGATCTGCAAATCATTCTTGTCGGTTCGGCTGAAGAAAAGGACTATGTTTCTGAGCTAAAGGGACAGGCCCAATCAGGGAACGATCGTTTGACCAACCTGGCCGGCACACTTTCCTTCGACGGACTCATTTACCTGTTGAAACGGGCAGGATGTTTTTTGACCAACGACAGCGGTCCACTTCATCTCGCCCTCATGATGGGAATTCCGACGGTCGCTCTTTTTGGCCCGACCCGACCGGACCAAGTCTCCATCGGATTTCATCCCTCCAGATCCATTTTTCTCTATGAATCTATCTATTGCAGTCCTTGTGTTCATGAAATCATCCGTCCTCCCTGCGGGGGAGACAATCAGTGCATGAAAGCGCTGCGGATCGAATCCGTCGTCAGAGCCGTCGAAACCCTTCTTTTCCGAAAAAGAACACGTATTCATCCTGAGCAGGAATGGAATCCGGATAACAGTCAAAAACCGGTTTTCGCCGACACATATCCCCATGGATTATTCAGGGATCCGCCATTTGAAGAGAATAGATCTCATTCACAAGCCTTTACATTCAAGAATCACTCGGATTTTAAATCTCCTAGACGATTGTCATAGGCTTCACATCCATGAATTCCTCTTTCCATGCGAACACGAAACCGGATTCACATTCCTCATCTCCAGCATGGCGATGGGAGAAGTTCACATTCTTTTATTCCAGTCGAGGTCTAAGAGGTATTGTCCAAGGTTATTCTCTAGTCTGTTTCCTCATCGATCTTCACGATCTGGGCTGGTCTCCCTTTGCGTCAGGAACTCTTCTTTCAGGAAGCCTCCTTTACGAATTTGTAATGACCCTTCTTATCGGTCGATTGGCAGACCGAAATGGGACAGCTCGTTTGCTGGCGGGAGGAGAAGTCCTCTCCTTCTTTGCCGCGATACTGTATTTCATCCACACTTCTTCTTTCATGCTCGGAACCGCGGCTGTCCTTTCGGGCATGGGACAAAGATCCAATGGCTCCCCAGGACCATTTGCACCGGCCGAACAGGTTTTACTCATCAAAGGTGCACTTCCCTTACGCACTTTCGCGGCTTTTGGCAAAAACACATCATTCGGTCTTTTGGGAATGTCCATCGGGGCAATTCTGGGGAGCCTGTCAGGAAGGATGGGTTTTACTAACCCTTATCAAAATCTGGATCTCATTCTTGCGATCCTGGCAATATTTTCTCTAACCAACGTTCTTTTGATTCTCATCGGACCGAAATTTCCCGAACAAGGTTTAAAAAATGCCCACCCTCCCTCACCCCACTCCACCCCCTTATCAAAACGCGAAAAGAAAAATCTTTCTCTTCTGATTCTTTCAAATGCGTTCTTCGGATTTGGGATGGGTCTGGTCGACCCTA
>DAHUYM010000006.1 GCA_027315205.1 Leptospirillum sp.
ATGGGGCATCTGGCGGCACCCTTGTCGACCCGGCATCTGAAGAACTGGGCCCGGGCGATCGCGCGGGGGGCGGATCCTGTCAGCTCGGCCCGGAGCCTCTGGGTCGACCGCCTGATCGCCCACGACCGCCACGGCTATCCCGACACCGACCAGGTCCAGGCCATCCTCGAGATCCTGGGTTTGAATTTCCTCCCGTTCACTCGGAAATAACAGGAAAGATTGTGGAAAATTTTGACATGAGATCAAGTCCGTAATGTAAATTCAATGGTCAGATCTTGAAAAGACCATTGTCTTTAAAAAGAATGGGCGTTGCCCAAACAACCTGTTCTCAACGGGGAGTGTTTGCCATTAAATCTATCGACCGATGACGGGACGGTCTCAAGAAAGCTGGGGAAACGACGTCCTGCACCAGATTCTGGATTCCCAGACGATGGAACATCCGGGCGTGGATCGTACGAACGCTTCGACGATCTGGATGGGTAAGGAACGGATCCCACGAACGTCAGCTGTCCACACGTCTGTTTCAAGGAGAGCCGCGTTACTGGGGAGGGTCCGGCTTTATCCGTCCTGTACGCCTTTCAGAAAATTGTCAGCGGGCAATGCCGGAGGCAAGGATACTCCCAGCTCCGGAGTCGATGGAATTGTGTCGGAAAGCGAAGTGCAATCCCGGGAGGACCCGGACGACCAGAGGGGAAAGCGAAGGGACATGCGCGAGGAAACGGCGTCAAGGGGGAGGAAGACAAAAAAACAGGGAAGGGGATGTACCCTTCCCTGTGAGCCGCAGCGACTAGTAGGCTTTGCTGTATCCCGCTTCGTCGCCGTAGTTCCAAAGTTTCTGTGCAGCGGACCATTTCCACTTCTTTGTCAGTGCGGAAAGAAAACCGTCCACTTCCGCGTCGGTCACTGTACGGGTGGCCATGAAACGGCAACGGTACCAGTTCACCAGCATCAGGTCGGGGCTGACGTATCCCGGCCAAACCTTTGTTCCGCGGTTGGAAACAAATTCGATTTTGAACGCGCCGTACTCGTCGAAAGCCGGAATTCCGTCTTCGGTGATGATATAGACATCGACTCCTACTAGAGTGGCGGTTTTGACCTGCCTCTTTGCCCGGCCGGTAGTAGCTTGTGAAAGCGTCATCGAAGATCTCCTTGTCCTTTTTGTGTCAAACGGTCTCCATGGCCCGAACGATTGCTGCGGCGAACTCGTCAGTCGAAGCGGTTCCGCCGGCGTCGTAGGTCAGATGCTTGCCTTCTGCCAACACCTTGTCGAATCCCTTCTGGATACGGTCTGCCGCGGCTTTTTCGTTCAGCCAGCGAAGCATCATCACACCCGAGAGAAGGACAGCGGAAGGGTTCACTTTTTTCATGCCCGCATATTTCGGGGCGGATCCGTGAACGGCTTCGAAGATGGAACAGTTATCGCCGATGTTGGCGCCGGGAGCAAAGCCGAGACCGCCTACCAGTCCCGCGCAAAGGTCGGACAGGATATCACCGTAGAGATTGGGGAGAACGAGACAGTCGAACTGGCCGGGATTCCGGACGAGTTGCATAGAACAGTTATCCACGATGATGTCGCCGGTTTCTATGTCCGGGTTTTTCTTAGCCACTTCGCGGAAGGCTTCAAGGAAAAGACCGTCGGTCATTTTCATGATATTGGCCTTGTGCACGCATTGGATCTTCTTCCGGTTGTTGGCACGGGCCCACTTGAAAGCGAATTCGGCAATGCGGACCGACCCTGGCCAGGTGATAACCTTCAGACACTGGGCCACTTCGTCGGAGACCATGTGCTCGATGGCGGCATAGGAGTCTTCAGTGTTTTCCCGGAAGCTCAGGATGTCGATCTTGTCCCAAGGGCGCTTCAGGACCGGTATAAGCTTCACCGGACGGACATTGGCGTAGAGGTCGAACATCTTCCGAAGCGTCACGTTGGCGCTCTTGTGTCCAGTTCCCACCGGTGTCGTCGTCGGTCCCTTGATAGCGATCTTGTTCTTGGCGATGGACTTGATGGTCTTCTCCGGCAGGAGAGTTCCATGTTCCTTCAGGCAATCGAGTCCGATTTCCTCGTACTCCCAGACAATGTCCACTCCGCTGTGGTCGATGACGGACCTGACGGCTTCGCAGATTTCCGGTCCGGTTCCCTCTCCAGGGAGCATCGTGATAACGTGTTTTCCCATCTTGATGAAGTCCTCCATAAGATTTCCGATTGATCTCTTCCTCTTCCCCATTGAAGAGAAAGATGTTTCTCCTGAAAGCAATCCTCATATCCGAACTATAATGCTTCAGGAAAACGTCTAAAATGAGCATTCCTCTAAGGTTAACAAAAAAAAATTCCTTTGGAAAGCCTTGAACCGCACCTGGAAAGGCACTCCGGCACAAAAGGCGGACCAAGAATATGTCTTTTTGCCAGTCTGGACACCTCCCCCCGTGCGAGTAAGAAGAATCCCCAGAATGATGTCTGCCGGGAAAGCCCACGAGAATCCCAACGGCGACGAGGGTGAAGACCGAGCTCCGGAAAGCGGTATCCTTACTTTCCGCGGAGGATCCCAAAGGGCATACACACAGGCTCACGTGGGGGACAAGCTTCCGTGTCATAGCCGGATCGATATTGCGACGATGCAAGAATACCCGGACACAAGACTCTGGCGATGACCGCAAGAGACCGTCGTCGGTCATCAGGACATCTGAAACAAGCCATCAATCGGATCGCTTCGGAGAAAAACAGAAACCGACATCCACCAGAGATTTTTCAACAAAACGGGAAAACGCGGAAACCCTTGATGGGATTGGAGCGGGATACGGGATTCGAACCCGCGACTTTCAGCTTGGGAAGCTGACACTCTACCGCTGAGTTAATCCCGCCCGGTCAGAGGAGAATGAGAATATCACAGCGCCTTTTACCGGACAAGAGTCTTTTCCCGATCTTGGGAAGAAGAAACATTCGAAGAGAACGCACCCGATTTTGTGGACCTTGTAACGTCAATCACTAGAGCATTTCCTTCAAACCATTCCATGACCAGTGTATCACCACCATCATACGGTCAGTGCCGAAAGCCTCCAAGAAAACAACAACCCCGGCAATCGGAACTGTTTCCAAATGATCCTGAGCAGCCAGAACCCGGTCGAATGGATCCCGATGGCCTAGATCCCATAAAAGATGCGCCTCTCCCGTATGATTTGCCCCGCCTCCGACGAACCCGATCACCTCCATCTGATCACCTTCTTTGAGACGCTGCCCTTCCCAACGCTCTTTAGACACGATTTCGAGATTCAACTCCACGACTACGGGCTTTTCAAGGAGGCCCATATGGTCCAATACATCCCGGATCGAACTGCCTTCGGCAAACGACCTGGACTCTCCGTTAATATTTATATTCATTGATATTTCCAGAACCTCCCTTTACGTGACTCAAATCACTCCCTTGAGTTTTTCATTTCAGGTATAATGGACAGCGGTGCGCGTCTCGAAATCTTTCGCGGCGTGTCTGACGAAAAGGCAACACCTTCATGAATGACGGGTCTGTTTGAACAGATGATAGTCAATCCTATTGTGCGTTCATTCTATGTGGCCCACCTGGTCCTGATCACCGGGCTGGCCTATGTCGCGGCCGACATTGCGGACGAATCCATCAAAAATCGGCTCGCAGGCACGCCAAAATCTCCCCGGACCGGCATCAGCATCATCCATGGATCAGCGGGACTTCCCACCGAAGAAGACCTTCGCGCGATCGCCTCCCGGAATCCCTTCAGCCCCGAAGACCGGGGAACGGGCTTCCTGGAAGCATCCCTGAATCTGGACGACTCCTCTTCCCCATCCGATGAAGCGGGAGCCGTCGTTCCCGTTGGCGACTGGACCCGCCAGAAGCACCTCGCCGTCCTGAAGCCCGAAACAATCAAACTTCGTCTCGTGGGGACCCTTCTCGCGGCGGGTACTGTCTCGGGGGCCGTGATCCAGAGCATCGGCAAGGAAGACCAGAAATTCTACCATATCAACCAGGATATCGTGCCCGGTCGGATCACTCTCATGTTCGTGCGCAAAAATTCGGTGATCCTGCGCGTGGGAAACGACTTCGGGATTCTGAAAGCCCGTTACGACAAAGGAGATGACTCCGGACAGCTCCTGAACCAGCCCAATGCCGGAGGATCCACCCCGCACGGGGTACGGAAGCTCGACGACCATCATTGGCTGATCGAATCCCGGGCGATCCAGTTTGCAATGAAAAATTTGAACAGCTTGATGATGCAGGCGCGGGCCATCCCGAACTTCAACAGCGGTCACGTGGACGGCTTCAAGCTCGTGGCGATCCAGCCCGGGAGCCTCTACCAGGAGGTAGGGCTTGCCCCGGGCGACATCATCCGCTCGATCAACGGCATGTCCATGAGCGACCCGCAGAACTTCGTCAAGGCCATATCCACACTGGGAGCCTCCGCCCAGGTCCAGGTCGATCTGATCCGGAACGGGACCCCACAAACCTTCGACTACCAGATAAGATGAGGGACAAAAACGACGTGAACCCGAACCTATTCAAACGCTTGACCAGGATTACGAAGGTTGTGTTGTCCCTTATGCTCCTCTTGGTCTTTCTTCCCGCATACGCCAATGCCGCCGATACCTTGCCCATGCCTTTGTCCGTTCCGAACCCATCCCCCCAGATATCCCTGAACTTCCGGAACGTGGACATCTCCGTCATGGTGAAGTTCATGAGCGATCTCCTGAACAAGAACATCGTAATGGACGAAAGGGTCAAGGGAAAGGTCACGATCCTTTCTCCCCAGAAGGTCTCGGTTTCCCGCGCATTCAGGATTTTCGAGCAGGCGCTCAGGATGAAAGGGTTCGAGGCGGTGGAGAAAAAAGGGATGATCTTCATCGTCCCGGCGACCCAGGCTCCCCAGGACCGGGAACTCTATCTCTACACCCTTGAGAACACCAGCGCCAAGTCCGTCGCCAAGACGATCAACAGCATCCTGTCGAAGGGGTTCACGCCGACCCCGATCGGCGCTCTCCGGAAAGGTGGCCTTTCGAACCCGGTCCAGATTGTTCCGGACAAAGCGTCGAACAGCTTGATCGTCTCATCGACGCCCCAGGACTATGCCATCGTCAAATCGGTTCTCAGGGATCTCGACCGGCAGCCGGGAGAGGTATACGTCAAGGCATCCCTGATCGAGATCTCAACGGACAAGCTGAACAACATCCAGGTGAACCTCCTTGGTGCCGCGACTTACGGAAGCAATGGTGCCGGCGTCCTGGGCGGCACGAACTACGGACTGTTGGGCGGCGTGGTAAACGGTGCAGTCGGAAACACCACGACCTCGACGACGGGGACGACATTGAGCGGCGCGGCGGGCGCGGCGTCCTATCTTTCCGGCCTTTCAGGCCTTACCGTTGGTCTTCTGACGGGGGGGACTTTCAACTACAATGGTGTTACCTATCCGGATATCGGATCTCTTCTGAACGCGCTCCAGACCGACTCTGACATCCGGACCCTTTCCACTCCCGAAGTCCTCGCGACCGACTCTCAAAAGGCCAAGATCACGGTAGGGGAAGATGTTCCGTTTATCACGGGGCAGAGCCAGACCGTCGGCGGCAATGTGATGACCATGATCCAGCGGGAAAACGTGGGCATCTCACTTGAACTGACTCCGCATATCCTTGCACACGACATGGTACGCCTCGACATGAAGCAGGAAGTATCAGCCCTCACCAACGCCTCCCAGTTAATCGGGACCATCGCCGTTGGCCCGACCACGACAAAACGGTCGACCAAAACCATTCTCACGGTCCAATCCGGCCAAACCGTCGTGATCGGGGGACTCATCAGCTCGACGAAATCCATTACAAAGTCGACAATTCCTTTCTTGGGCGAAATTCCCATACTGGGATATCTTTTCTCCAATTCGACAGACGAAATGGAAAGAGACGACCTCCTGATCTTCCTCACCCCCTATATCATCAAATCGTCCTACTCATATGCCCAGATCAAGCACGACGCCCCGGCCATGCTCAAGGAATACGCCCGTAAGAACGACCTTCTCCAGACACTGATCCTCCAGAAGAAAACGAACACCCACGAATCCGATTTCTACCTCGGAACGACCAATCCCCCGGGCGATCTCGGAGCTCCCCATTAGGATACGCCCTCGATGAACGCCCTTTTCCGAGTGGCGCGGGCCTTGAACCCGCTCCAGACCCCCGATTCGGGGGCCACCGATCTTTCCGGAAGACTTGAGGCGATCCGGCAGGAATCCCCCGACCTTCTCTGGAAAAAATGGGCCAGTGCCCGTCACATTCCCTTTCTCTCGGACTTTTCCCTCGACGGCTTCGATTCGGGGCTTCTGAGTTCCGTTCCCATCGGTTTCGCCAAAACCCATCTCGTGCTCCCCGCCGCATGGGAAGATTCCGGCACCCAGGATAAGGGTCTTGTGGTCCTTGTCGGTCATCCACGGAGCTTCTGGGCTCTTCCCTCCCTGGCTGCGCTTCTTTTTACCGAGGGGATCCTCCAGATACCGTCCGACTCGGTTTTTCGTCTTCGCATGGTTCCGACGACGACCCTCCTGACCCTCATTAACCAGGCCTACGAAAAACACACACAGCACCGTACGACAGATGTCTTGTCGCGCATGGACGGGGGGGTGGAAGAATCGGTCGATCTTCTCTCCCTCCAGGAGTCCGTGGATCTTCTGGACGCCCGGGACGAAGCCCCGATGATACGCCTCGCGAACTCGGTCCTTGCCCAGGCGATACGCCAGAAGGCCTCCGACATCCATGTCGAGCCCTTTGAAAAAGAACTCATGGTCCGGTACCGGGTCGATGGAGTCCTGTTCAATGTCCTTTCGATCCCGACACGCCTCCAGTCCGGGCTCGTTTCCCGCTTCAAGCTCATGGCCAACCTGAACATCGCGGAAAAAAGGCTTCCCCAGGACGGCCGGATCCGGATCCGGACCGCCGGGCGCGACGTCGACATCCGGGTATCGACGATTCCCATCCGTCACGGGGAACGGGTCGTCCTCCGGATCCTCGAGCAGGGAACCCTCCTTCTCCCCCTTTCGGAGATCGGGTTCGACGCGACCGACCTCCACACACTTCAGGGGCTGATCCGGTTGACCAACGGAATCGTCCTGGTTACCGGGCCAACCGGGGCTGGTAAAACGACGACCCTTTACGCGATCCTGAACACGATCAACAGTCCCGACAAAAACATCATCACGATCGAGGATCCCGTTGAATATCAGCTCAAAGGGATCGGACAGATCCAGGTCAACCCGAAAATCGAACTGACCTTTGCATCAGGGCTGCGTTCGATCCTCAGGCAGGACCCGGATGTCATCCTTATCGGGGAAATCCGGGACCTCGAGACCGCAGAGATCGCGATCCAGGCCTCTCTCACCGGCCACCTCGTTTTTTCGACCCTCCATACAAACGATGCGCCTTCGGCGATCACACGCCTCGTGGACATGGGGATCGAACCGTTCCTGATCTCGACAAGCCTGAAAGGCATCCTGGCACAGAGGCTGGTCCGGAAGATCTGTCCTTCCTGCCGGGAATCCTACATCCCCGACGAGAACGAGCTCGCCCGGATGGGACTGGCTTTGACAAATCTTCCGGGCGGCACTCTTTCCAGAGGCAAAGGATGCGCGGCCTGTCTGAACACAGGATACAAGGGACGGCAGGGCATCTATGAACTTCTCATCATCGACGATGCGATCGGCCACATGATCAACGAACGGGCCCGTGCCGCCGACATACGACAGTCGGCCCGCGCCAAGGGCTTGAACACTCTTCTCGAAGACGGGATGCGCAAGGTCCTGGCCGGCATCACGACCACGGAGGAAGTCCTGAGAGTCGCCCTCTCCGAAGTCGCGCCCGAGATCTAGCCAGGCCCTCCATGCCGGTCTATGCCTACGAAGGCGTACAGAACAACGGTTCCAGGGTCAGCGGCCTCGTCGACGCGGACAGCCCGAGAAACGCCCGCCAGAAACTCAAATCCCAGGGCATCGTTCCCATCACCCTTTCCCCCCGGGAAGATTCGCTCTCCAGACCAGTATTCTCCAAGGGGAAAAAGGCCGGGGCGCGCGAAATGTCGGTATTCACACGGCAGCTCGCCATTTTGGTGGGCGCAAAAATCCCGGTCGTCGACTCCCTGGGAGCGATCCTCGACCAGGGGCTCCCGGATCCGCTTGGAGGGGTCGTGGCCGCAGTCAGGGAAGACGTGAAGGAAGGCCAATCCCTGAACCGGGCCCTTTCGCTGCATCCCCGCATCTTTTCCGATCTTTTTGTCAATATGGTCCGGGCCGGGGAAGAGTCCGGCACCCTTGAAACGATGCTCGACAGGCTGGCGGATTTCCTGGAAAACCACCTCCAGACCCGAAGGAAGATCCTGGGAAGCCTTTTTTACCCGATCATCCTCCTGGGCGTGGGCATCCTGATGATCATCTTCCTCCTTGCCGTCGTCATGCCCCGGATCACCGCGATCTTCCAGGGGCTGAAAGCGACCCTTCCTCTTCCGACGCGACTACTCATGGGGATGTCCGACTGGATCACACACGAAACTCTTTACCTGGTCGGTGGGACCGCCCTGCTCTTTGTCCTAGCGGTCCGGGCCTTCAGAAATCACCGGACCCGGATCGATGCTCTGGCCCTCAAGATCCCCCGGATCGGATCCCTGATCGCGGCGGACCAGATCTCCCGCTTCGCCCGAACCCTTTCGGTCCTCCTGAAAGGGGGCGTACCCCTCCAACGGGCCCTTGAGATCGGGGCATCTGTCCTTTCGAACCGGATCCTTCGATCCGCCGTCGTTGAAAGCCGGGAAGCAGTACGAAACGGAGAATCGCTCGGAAACGCCCTAAAAAGGCATCCGGAAATGCCCCGGCTCGCGATCCACATGATCCAGACGGGAGAGCGTTCCGGCATGCTCGAGGAACTACTCCGAAAAATGGCCGAGGGGTACGAGGCGGAGGTGTCGCAAACCGTGTCAGCCCTCACTTCAATCATCGAGCCGGTTATGATATTGTTTATCGGGGCCATTGTCCTCTTCATGGTCCTGGCCATCCTGTTACCGATCTTCGAGATGAGCCAGGCCGTCCAGTAACCCGTCTCCGGAATTCCCGTACGAAGAAGGAGCGAAGTGTTGGTGCTTTTTCAAAAGTCCCTTTTGCGGACCAGGCCGAGATGGAACGATCGCGGATTCACCCTGATCGAGATCATGGTCGTCATCTTCATCATCGCTCTTCTGGCCGCCCTCGTCGTTCCGAAGATCATCGGGAGAACAGAGGAAGCCAAGCGTGTCGCGGCGAAAGCGCAGATCCGGGAAATCGAAAACGCACTGAACCTTTACCACCTGGACAACGGAACCTATCCGACAACGGAGCAGACTCTCGACGCGCTCATCAAGAAACCCACCGCCCCTCCGGTTCCCAACAACTACAAGGCGGACGGATACATCTCCAAGATCCCTAAAGATCCTTGGGGCCGACCTTACCTTTATCTCTCTCCCGGCAACCACGGGGAGTTCGACATCATTTCGCTCGGCGCGGATGGAGTCCGGGGGGGAAAGGGAAACAATGCGGACATCGATTCGTGGGAACTGGATAAATAAAGCCTTTGCCCTGGTTCAGCCAGGCCGCCTGAGGGCCTTGCTGGGAAGACGCCATTCGACGACGGCCGGGGTTCCCCTCGATTCCTCTTCCGGCTCCGCCAGAAAAAGAAAACTCCTGGCGATCGGATCGCTTGGAGCCTGGGGACTGGTCGTGTTTCTGGCATTGTTCGTCCACAATTTCCCGGGCCGGCTATTGGCCGAACACTTTATCGAAGCCGTCTCCCAGACGACAGGCATCGGGATTTCGGCCCAGAATGCGAATTTCTCTCTTCCGGCCCGGCTGTCCTACGCAGGTCTCCATCTTGTGACGACCTCTCCCGAAGGCCCCCTCGACTGGGAAATCCCCCAGGCAATGGGGACGGTGAGCCTGATCAGCCTCGCGACAGGAAAACCCCGTTACAATTTCGACGTCAAGGCGTACGGCGGTGAATTCCGCGGCAGGCTCCGGCAGGCCCGGCATGGCACGTGGAACCATCTCAAGGGGAAGACGATCCGGCCGATCGACCTATTGATGGCAAAGAAACTGATCCGCCAGGATCTTTCGGGACTCCTGAATCTCGAGACCGACTACACCTGGACGAAAGGACTCGAACAACGCGGCCACGGAATGCTCTCTCTCAGGGTCAGGGACCTGATCATCCGGTCCCTGAATATCAACGGATTCCCCCTCCCCGACCTGACTTTCCAGCACGTCCGGGGACGGGTCTTTCTGCACGATGGCCAGGGCAGACTCGAAACCCTGACCGCGGACGGACCCCTCGCCCATGTCACAGGCACGGGCACGATCCTTCTCAGGGTTCCTTACAACCAGAGCCTGATCAACCTGGACCTTCACGCCCGCCTGAGGGGACAGCTCAAATCCCTTCCTCTCCCGTCGGTCGAATCCAACACCGACCATACTCTCCACATCCATCTCCAGGGCCCTTTGTCCACCCCCACCGTGGCGTTGAACGGTCTGACACTTTCCCGATAGAAACCGATGCCGCCCTCTTACGCCTGGATACTCTCTCCCCGTCCCGACTCCTTGATGGTGTTCCGGATAAGACGGGTCAAAAAAACCTGGATCCTCGAGCAGAGCTCGTCGATACCCATTTCCCTTTCGGACCTGATTTCTGGCCGGGACACGGGATCCGAAGACCTTTCACGATTGGGAATGTCCCGCCCCAATACCGCTGAAGTGGTCCTTCTTTGGCCGGGGGAACTTTCAGGGGCGGGCTCATTTAGTCTCCCCGGGATTCCGGAAAACGATCTCAAAAAAGTCGTGTCGGGTGAAATCGAATCCGTCATTCCCTGGGACGTCGACACGTGCCAGATCGCGTTTCACGCCGAACGCAGGGGAACCGGCTGGGAAACGTATGTATGGGCCACGCCCAGAAAACTCGTCGAACGCGCTGTCTCGAAACTCACACGGACGGGGCTCGAACCCAAGCACGTCATTCCTGAGTCCTTCACCCTCTTTGCCGGCACGGAAACCCGAACTGCCGGGATTTCGGAAACCGAAGCGGTCGTCGGCCCGATGCCCGGACGGCTCCTCGTACAGGTCCTGAAAGGGGGTTTCCCCCAGCGAGAAACCGTCCTGACATGCCCTCCGGGAACGGATTTCGGAGACACCCTCGACCAGCTGCTCGCCGCTTACTACCTGCTCGAACTTCCCGAAACCTGCGAACTTCGCTGGATCGGACCGGAGGCAAGTGATGCGTCCTCCGATCCCGACCCGGCGGACGGGTGGCACACCGCCGACGAAGAACGGATCCGGCTTGCCGCATCGGGAATCTGGAAGGGCTGGTCCGTCCGCCGGGGCCTTCCAGATTTCCGGAGCGGTTCGATGGCGTTTCGGAAAGACCAGGAACACCTTGTTCGGAAGTTCCGGACCCTGGCCGCCATGGGACTCGTACTCCTCCTCCTGGGAGGCATCGACGCATGGATTCATGTCCATGGGCTCCGGACGCGCGTCGAAAAGACCCGTTCCTTCCTGGACGGCTTGGCGAAACAGAGCCTCTCCCCGGCACCGGTCATCGAGCCGATCAGCCAGCTTCGACAAAAGAGGAACGCCCTTCTGGATCAGAAGAGGTTCCTGTCCCGCGGCACCGACATGATCGCCATATTGAAGGACATTGCCACAGAGCCACCGGGAAACATCCCCTTCGAAATGGTCTCCGTTTCCCTTGGAAGTCACCGGTTGAGCCTCTCGGGCAAGACGGACAGCTTTCAGCACGTCGAGGCCGTCCGGCAGGCCCTCCTGAAATCCCCCCACATTCGGTCTCTGTCGGTCCAGAGCGCCCGGCTCGATATCGACCATAAAACGGTGGCGTTCCGGATGGGAGGAGTCCATGACTGACATGACTGCGCGGTTTCCGGACGCATGGAAAAACGGAATACGGGCGATATGGGAGCGCTGGAACCGGCTGACCGACCGTGAAAAAAGGCTCCTTTCCGTTCTCGGAACCGTTCTGGCCCTGTATGCAGGCCAAAAAACCGTGGACATCCTTTTTGTGGCACCCTACGAGCGCTACCATGCCGAAGAAGAATCCCTGAGATCGGATATTCTGCTTGCCCAGACGCTGTCCCAGGAAATCCGGAGGAACCAGGACGAGATCCGGACCCGGACTTTAAGGCTCGTCCAGGACCGTGCGGGGTTTTCCCTGATCTCATACCTCGAGCAGGAGGCCACCCAGGCGCAAATCCGTTCGAGCATTACCCAGATGACCCCGCGGACACTGCCACCCGAAGGTGGGTATCATTCCGTCTTGGTGAGCCTCAGGATTGAGAACGTCGACCTTCCTCACGTCCTTTTCTTCCTGGCCCGGATCGAACGTTCCCCCCATCTGCTCCGGATCACGCGCCTCACGATGGAACGCCGTTTCGACCATCACCGGCTCCTTGACGTACACCTCGATGTGCAAAGCATCCAGTCTTCCTGAAGAGAGCCCCCCGCCCGATCAGGCCACAAGGGGGGCAATCGACCGCGGAGTCGCGCTCATCCTCGTCTTGTTCATGGTCTCACTCATCACGGTCCTCGTTCTCCGCTTCGTGATCCACAGCCGCGAGTTCTTGAAAGAGGCCGAGATCTTCCAGAACGGGACCCAGGCGTATTTCCTGGCACGATCAGCGATCGAGGCCGGACGCGTGGCCTTGGTGGAGAGCTCCCTTCTCGGCGTCCAGTCCGGACAGAACTACACCTCCCTGAACCAGCCCTGGGCGACCCCCCTCATCAATTATCCCGTCGGTCATTCCGGGTTTCTTTCCGGGATCATCGTCGACGAAGCCTCCAAGCTGAACCTGAACCTCCTGGCACAATCCGGGGGCGTCCCAAACATTCATGTCATGGTCCAGTTCACCCGTCTTTTCTCGCTCCTTGGGGTGAACCCGGGGGTACTTCCCTCCATATCGCAATGGGTTACGCCGGTTCCTCCGGGAGGCTCAGGCGGAGGCCCCTACGCATCGATGATCCCTTCATACCGGTTGCGCGGGGGACCGATGAGCGTGTTGTCTGAACTCCACCAGATCGCTGGTATGGACGAAACCGTTTTCCGGGCGATCGAACCATTCGTCACCGTCGCCTCCAACGGACAGGTGAACGTCAATACCGCGTCGACGACCGTTCTCGAATCCCTCGATCCCGGGATCACTCCGGAACTGGCATCCAGGATCGTCTCAGGTCGCCCGTATTCTTCTCTTTCCACTCTTTCGAACATCCTCGGTCCGGCAATCTTTTCGAACATCCAGGGAGACCTGACGACCCAAAGCTCGATCTTCTCGATTCAGGCGGTCGGAACGGTCGGGAACACCCGTCAGGCCGTGAAGGCCTACCTTTCCGTCAACGGTTCCCAGACCCAGATCCTTGCCTTCCGGGTCGGCGGAAACTCCCTTCTCGGACAGATCGAAACACTACTGAAAAACGCGCCGGCAGAAGGATCAACCTTTTCTCAACCCACGATGACCGGACCGTCCTGAAGGATTTCCGGCTCGACCGGACGCGCGGTTTGTGAAAGAATGAAACGGACCTGACAGATCTCTCTTTTTACCGTTCGGTGATTTCCAGGGAGACATAGTGATGGAACCGGTGGATTTGGATTCGCTGTTTCAGGAAGGTGAGGAACACAGGAGAAAGGGACGATACCTCGAGGCGATCACCGCCTACAGGCAGGTGCTGATCCGGGCTCCCGAAACGCCCGTCGTTCTCAGACGACTCGGCGACTGCCTCATCAAGAAAGGTGTTCCCCGGGAAGCGGTCACCTATCTGCACGAAGCCATCCGACTCGATCCGTCCGACCCCGGACAGTTCCATATTCTGGCCATCGCCCAACGGAAAGTCGGGGATTTGGACCGGGCGCTCATCGCCTACGAACGGGCTTCGAGCCTTTCCCCCGAGTCGGTCACGTACTGGGTGGACCTGGGATGGTGCCTTTCCGATCTCGGGGTCCTGAAAAAGGACCGGGCTCTGCAGGAGAGAGCGAAAACGGCGTTCGAAAAAGCCAGGGAACTAAAGCCCGGGGACCCCGGGGTCCTGGAAGGCCTGGCTTCTCTCCACAAGGACCTCGACGAAATTGACCAGGCGCTGGACGCGATCGAACAGGCCCTGGCCATCGATCCGTACGATCTGGACCGGCTGGAGCTCAAGGAACGCATCCTGCGCCGCAAAAAATAAACCTCTTCAGACCTTCTCGGAAGCCCTTACCGAACCGAGGCCTTTCCTTTTTTCCTGTGTTCCTCTTTTACCCGGTACATGGCCGTGTCTGCCTTTGCAATCAGGGTATCCGGGTCCGTTCCGTCCTCTGGAGCGATCGCCCAACCGATGCTGACCCCGACGTCCGGGACGCCGACTTCAGGGATGAGCGGTGTTTCCGTCAGACGTTCCTCGAGTTTTCGGGCGATTTCCGACACGAGGCCGGGTTTTTCGACGAGATCCATGACGATCGAAAACTCATCCCCGCCGATCCGTGAAACGATATCGCCTTTTCGAATAAGGGCCTGGAGCCGTTTCGAGAACTCGACGAGCACCCTGTCCCCCGCTTCGTGCCCGAAAAGGTCATTGACCTCCTTGAACCGGTCAAGGTCCAGGTACAGGAGGATACAGGAATAGCTTCCGCGCTCAAGCCGCGCCAATGCGAACCTCAGGGCCTCGTAGAAAAACCTCCGGTTGGGGAGGCCGGTCAACGGATCGTGCGCCGCTTCGTGCTCGAGCTTGAACGACAGAAAATGGATCAGACGGTAGGTTTTCCAAAAATAGAGATACCCTCCGATCAGGACCAGGAAAAAGATCGGGACCAGGATCCCCGCGTGACGCTCGGAAGCGTGTTTGCGTGCCTCCGCCTTGAACCGCATCAATTTGATATCGGCGAGAATCGACCGGTCGATATTCGAAATATGGAACCGGATCAGCCGCATCATGGTGATACCGAAGTTCGACCGGACGACGGGGAGTGCCGCCGAGAGTCCTTTTTCGTTACGGAGTCGGATGGTCCTCGCAAGTTCGTCCTTTTTTGCCCTAAGAAGCGAAACGACGACGGGCATCTCGGACGTGAAAACGGGATCACGGTAGTGCGATTTTCCGATTTCGGACAAATCCTTTTCCAGTGCCGATTGCGCTTCCGTGTAAGGGAGCAGGTAGTCGGACTGACCGGTCAGAAGATATCCCCGTTGCCCGGTTTCGGCGTTCAGGATGTCGATCAGGAGATGGTTCAGGATTTGATGGACCTTGATAAGGCGGTCCATCTTGCGGGAGTGCTGCAGGAATACGACACTGTCCTCCAGGGTCAGGACCCCGAAAACCAGCACAAGGATGGCCAAAGATACGATGATCGCAAGAAGAAATCCCTGGAACCGGCTCCAGGTCGGCATGTCGTCATGGGACCGAAACGAAAACGGTGCCGGTGGGTCGGGGTCACCGGGCATTCACGATCCCGAACAAGGTGGTGGATTCCCTAATCAGGAAGGAACCAACATACACGGCATCTCCCATCAGTTGAGCCCTTGACGACGGATGAGTTTCCGTTACTCATTCTTATTATTGCAACAGCGTTACTTTTTGAAAAGTCCCCTCCCACTCCGTTCCTTCATTCCCGGAGAAGCATTGCCTGGTCCGGTCCGATAGCGATACTATGGGTGAGCGGATCGAAGGGAGGCATCATGGACCGTTCCCGGATCGAACGACTCGAATGGCTGTATTCGCAAAACAAGGGGGATCCCGTTATCGGATTCGGGCTGGGGGTGGCCCTGGTAGAGAACGGGGAACCGTCCAAAGGCCGGGTCATTCTCGAAAGCGTGACCCGTCTGAAACCGGAATACGCCGCGGCGTGGGAATGGCTCGGGAAAGCCCTCGAAGAATTGGGAGAGCGGGAAGAGGCCATCAGGGTCTATCAAAAAGGAGTGGAAATCAGCCGCAAGGGAGGATTCCTGGCACCGGAAAAACAGATGTCCCGCCGACTAAAACGCCTGGGAGCAGCCCCAGTCCCTTCGAAAAAAACGGACGAATGACCGCTCCGGCTTCCCGAAACCCCGGCGTCTCCGGCGTTCTGGACCGATTGCCCTTCATGGGAATCGGACTTTCGACGGACCTTTACTTCCCCCCTCTCGAACCGATGCTGGACGCTCTCTTTCCCGAATCCCCACCCCACTACATTGAAATCTTCCGGGGAAGGGCGTGCGATCTCGAGCGTGCACGAGCCGAGACCGTTCCCCGGACCATCCCGATGACCTACCACGGAGACGCCCTCTGGTACACCCAGCCCGATTTTCCCGACAACCCCTCCTACCAGGAGGAAATCCGGCGGGCCAACCGTCACCTCGACACCCTGGAAGCACCCTGGATGATCCACGAATGCGCCCAGAAAGCCCTCTTGGGCCGTACGTTCGGAGTCTACCTCCCTCCCGTTCTGTCCGACCGCTCCGCTGAATGGACCCGGCACAACGCGCTGAGCCTGGCATCCCGGCTCGAAGGCCGGACCCTCCTGGTGGAAATCCCGCCCTTTCCGCTCTTTTCTGTCGGTGATTTGGGGGTCGGTGCCTTTTTCCGAGCCGTTGTCGGCGGCACCGATCTCGGACTGGGACTGGATATCGGCCATGCGCTGACAGCCTATAGGCTCCTGAACCCGTCTCCCTCGCCGGAAGGTCTGGCCAGCTGGCTCGATCGGGAGTTTCCGCTCGAACATGTGGTCGAGATCCACGTAGGGGGGATGGAGACGATCCCGAGCCCGTACGGCGTCTGGTTCTGGGACGACCATTCCCGGGAAATCCCCCAAATCCTGTGGGACTCCCTGGATGCCGTCCTGAGATACTGTACCCTCCCCGTCCTCAAAGGAGTGGCACTGGAAGTGGACAACAAGGAGATCCCCTTGGTGGCAAAGGAGTTCCGAACGTTCCGGCGCATTGTAGAACGGCGCTGGACCCGCTCGCCGTCTCCGATCCCCCTCCTTTCCCTTTCAGACTTCGCTTCCAAACCCTCCGAACCCGAAGACCGGAACGCACTCGAACAGGAATACGCGGATTACCTCGAAACGATTTTTTCAGCGCACCCGCCGGAGACGGCGAAAACATTGGGGATGCCCGGATTCTTCCGGGACCGCTTTCTTCCGGAAGACGTCTGGAGCTTCGGCGGCCACATCCCGGATCTTTTTCCCAAATCGCTCTCCCGGATCGAACGATTCGTTCGCAGGCCGAAAGACGCGTTCGTGTCCTTTTTCCACGGGATTCCTTTGACAGATCTCGTACCGTACGATTACCTCCGGACCAAGGTGACCGTTTTCGGCCTCTGGGTCGAAGCCTTGATCCGAAATTGCCAGATTCCTCCCGACACAATCGAAGAGATTCGCCGGCTGGCCCATCATGAAGGGAGACAGATCCTTGACGACCAGGAACGGATCAACGGGGATCCCCTCGGGGATCGAAACCGCGAGGGATACCTTCTCCATGCCTAAACACTCGACATTGAGAAGACTGGCGATCGCATTCATGTTCCTGCTCTCCCTTGGAGCGTGCCAGACCCCCCGAATGGCGTCCGCAGTTGACGAAGACGTGACCGTGAAGGGTCGCGTTTTGGTAGACCACCGGGTTCCGGGACGTGTAAGACTCTTTTTTTCCGCCCAAAAAACGGGGAAACCATCGAAGGAAATCCCGACGAATGCCTCCGGGGAGTTCAAAACGACTCTTCCCCCGGGAATTTATCGGATACGGGCCTCTCCGACCTCGGCGTGCCCCGTCCGGAATACCCTGGTCATTCCTCCGTCCCAGAAGGGAGAACTTTCGATCCTCCTGAAGACGACACCGCTTGGCTTCATGCATTGCACCCCATCGCACATCGCCCTTTTATCGGCAACCGGCATGGAGTCGTCGACCCTAAAGAGCCCGCCCTTAAACAATGTCGGAGGATTCTGGACACCCGCTCCAGGAGTGCCCGCAACCCTTTTCCTTGAGGACGACCCCGGGAATGGGTCCCTTCGGCAAATCCCCGTCGGTCCGAAAGGCCATTTCCCTATCAAGGGCATTTCTCCGGGGGCCTATAAGCTCGTGGCGCTGGTTGCGGGTTTCTGCCCGGTATCGGTGCGTTTTTCGGTCCTTCCGGCGACGCGGTATCTGGTCCTCAAGGTACCCCGCTTCCATCCAGGTTCTCCTTGTCCCGGAGCGAGTGCCGCTCTTCACGACCGGGCCTTTGCCCTTCCCGAGGGAGAATAACGGGCAGAGACACCGTAAAAATCTTTTCTTTTAAGGAAATCTGGTCTAACATGTGACCTGTGAACCGACCTTTTTATCTGCCCTAGAAGGAGATAACGTGCAGGTTCTGTCCTTTCCGGTCCAGGAAAATTCCCTCTTCGGCATCCGCATGAACGACGTGTTCAAGATCCTCGGGTCATCCTCCCTCAAGCCCAATACCGACAAGACATCGGACATCGTCGGAACCGTCCGGGAAGGCGACAGGGAAATCCCGGTCCATACCCCCTATCGATGGATTTCTTCGGGCACTCAAAATTCGGATCCGCTCACCAGAATCCTTGTCGTTTCGGCGGAAAACGGCGGGCGTTTCGGCATAGGAATCTCGAAAATGGGCAAGGTTCTCCGGGTTCAAGGCACTAAAACTTCGCGTCCCGGGACATCGCATGCCTTCCTTCTCGAGGCGAAAACCTTCGACGGGTCGCCGATCCTGATTGTCGATCCCGACCTTTTCCTCTCCGGCAAGACCGGCGATGCCTCCGGCCCGACCTCCTCCCATTCCGGAAAAACCAGGCAACCGGAAAATCCGGGCCCCCCTGGAGCGACGGACGACCTGATCTCCCAAATCGGAAAAACTGCGCGGGAGATCCAGAAAATCCTCTCCCTTTCCGATACGATGATTGATGCGATGAAACTGATGGAGAACAATCTTCCCAAGACCTCGGACGCCCTGGAAGCCGTGTCGAAGATGACCGAAGAGGCGGCGCACAAGATCCTGGGTGTCCTGGAATCGGCCGTAACCACAAATCAGGAGGTCAGAAACCGTCTTTCTTCCCTGAAAGAACACCCCGAAACCCTGGATCAGACCTTGAATTCGGTCCATGCCCTTCTCGAAGAGGAGGAAGGCCGGATCATGCAGGGATTCGAAGCCATGGTCTTCCAGGATCTGGTCGGGCAGAACATCCGACAGATGACGCGAACGCTCAACGAACTCGAAAAAAAGCTTCTCGAGATTCTGATCGAGTTCTCCCCGTCCGCTTCCAAGGAGGAAAAAGAGCCGGAGAAGGCAACGGACTCTCCCATTCCCGGTCTCGACCTGAAAGGCGTCCCCGGGCAGTCGGCCATCTCGCAGGATTCAGTCGACAAGCTCCTGTCCGAATTCGGATTCTGAACCCGCCTTCATTCGGAGCCCTCCCGGACCGCTTGCCTTTACGTTTTTTCGAAGGAGCGAATACGGCATGGATGACTGCTTTCGCCTTCCGGGCGACCCTTCCTTCCGATTCCAGTCGTCGGGCGCCTCCCCGGGGCCTGTTACCCGATGAAAAAGACCCTCTCCTATCGCCGTCTCATCAGGCTCTATGCCACCCTGAGCCAGGTCAACCAGGCAATTCTCCGGGCTTCATCACCCGATTCCTTCATGGAAGAGATCTGCCAGATCGCCGTCCATTTCGGAAAATTCAAGTTCGTCTGGATCGGACTGGTCGACAAGGACTCCAAAAGGGTTCTTCCGGTCGCGCATGCCGGTGACTCCAACGGATATCTAAACTCCATCTCGATCTCGGTCGATCCGGACCGCCAGGACAGCCACGGCCCCACGGGAAGAGCGATCCTCACCGGCAAATCCCAAGTCGTCCAAGACTTCGAACACGACAAAAGGACGGTGTTCTGGCAAAAGGAAGCGCGGAAACGGGGTTTTCGCTCCTCGATGGCGGTACCCATTTCCCGGCACGGGGAAAGGATCGGAGCCCTCATGCTGTATGCGGGGGAAAAGCGTTTCTTCGAATCCCCTGAAAAAAAGCTCATCGCGGAAATCGCCAAGGACATCTCTTTCGCCCTGACCCATATGGATTCCGAAGCCCGCCGCAAGGCGGCAGAAAGAGAGATCCATGAAAACCAGCGGCGCCTCTCCATCCTTCTAGAAACCAGCCTGACCGTCAACAGGATCTTCGATACCCCTTCCCTCATGAAACAGCTGATCCTCATGGGGATCGAGCTTACGGACGCGACGAAAGGAGGATATTCCCTCAGGCGCGAGTCCAAGATCGTATGCGAAACCTTTTTCGATGGAGAGGACTGGATTCCCTATCGCGCCGAATTCGCTATCGGCGATGGGGTGCACGGATGGGTCTGGAACCACAGGGCTCCCTATGTCACGAACGATCCAGGGAACGATCCCGTCCTCTCGGAACGCGAGAGATCGATGATCAAACCCCGGAATCTGATCATCGTGCCGATCCTGTCTGCCACTGGAGATTTTTTGGGCGCAATCAAGCTGATCGACAAAAAAAACCACGAATCCTTCGGTCCCCCCGAGATCAAGATCCTTGAAAGTCTTGCAGCACAAGCCGCGGTGGCCCTCGAAAACGCCTACCTCGTTCAGGATATTTCCCGTTCGGAATCCGATCTCAGGCTCTACAAGCGAGCGATCGAGAGCTCGATCCTCGCATTGACCATTGCAGACGCCAGAATGCCGGATTTTCCGCTCATCTACGTCAATCCGCGGTTTTGCGCACTGACCGGATATGCCGCAGAGGAAGTGCTCGGAAGGAATTGCCGTTTCCTCCAGGGCGACGACCGGGACCAGGAAGGTCTTGCCGGATTGCGAAGGGCCTTGGAAAACGGGGATACGTTTGAAACCGTCCTCAAAAACTATAGAAAAGACGGGACGCCTTTCATGAACCGGATTTCCATTTTTCCCGTTCACGACAAGGAAGGCCGGGTCACTCACGTAGTCGGGATCCAGAACGACATCTCCGAAACGCTCGACCTGCAGAAAGGCAAGGACCTTTCCGCACGCGTATTCGAAATGGCCAGCGACGGGATCATGATCACCGATCGCGACAACCGGATCGTCCAGGTGAACCGGGCTTTTTCAGAGCTCACCGGTTATCCCTCCGACGAAATACTCCACAAGGATCCCAAGATTCTTGCGTCCGGACGCCACAACGCGTCTTTTTACCAGTCGATGTGGCAGGACATACAGATGCTCGATCATTGGCAGGGAGAAATCTGGAACCGCCGGAAAACCGGAGAGATCTTCCCGGAATGGCTTTCAGTGAGCGTCATCCGGAACACCGACGGAAACGTCGAGAATTTTATCGGAATCTTCCACGATCTGACGGGACTCAAGGCGTCCGAAGAACGGATCGCCTTCCTGGCCTACCACGATCCCCTGACGGGGCTCCCCAACAGGGTCCTTCTCCGGGACCGGCTCGAGCACGCTCTCACACAGGCCCGCCGAAACCAGAAAGAACTCGGGATCGTCCTCATCGACCTCGACGGCTTCAAGGACATCAACGACCTCATGGGCCATCATGCCGGCGACCGTCTGTTGGTCGAGATGGCCGCCCGGATGACCTCCACGGTACGGGCCTCCGACACGGTCTGCCGGCTGGGGGGGGACGAATTTCTCCTCGTCCTTCCCGATCTCGCCGACGTCGCCGAACTCTCCCGCCTGGTCGAACGCATTTTCAGCGAAATCCGGGAGCCTGTCGAAATCGGAGGGAAATCCATCTCGGTGACGGCAAGCGGAGGAATAACTCTTTACCCCATCGACTCGTCCGACATCGACGACCTGATGCGACACGCGGATATCGCGATGTACAACGCGAAAAACGGGGGACGGAACAGGGTCCGATACTACGAGCGGGACATGGAAGGGGAACTGAGAAAGAAGGAACAGCTCCGCACGGATATCCGGAACGCAATGCTGGAAAATCAGTTCTTTCTCGTCTATCAACCCCAGGTCAACCTTCTGACGGGAGAGGTGTTCGGCGTCGAAGCCCTCATCCGATGGCGTACGGCTGACGGAACCATCCGATACCCCGGAGAGTTCCTCCCCGCGATCGAGGAAGAGGAAATATCGGTCGAAATCGGCAGATGGGTTCTCAGGGAGGCGTTCCTGCAGGCGAAAGACTGGAAAAACCACGGCATCATTCTTCGTGTCGGGGTCAACGTCTCCCCCCGCCATTTCGTTTCGGGTTCCCTGGAAAACGACCTCAGAAACCTTACGGGGGAAATCGGAATCGTCGAAGGCATGATCGAACTCGAAATCACGGAAAACACGATGATACGGGACATCCGGGAAGCGCAGCGCATCGTCCGGGCCTGCCGGCATTACGGAATGCGGTTTGCACTCGACGATTTCGGGACCGGATTCACTTCGCTTACGACGATCAAGACCCTCCTGCCCGACACTCTCAAGGTCGACCAGACCTTCCTCAGGGAAATGAGCGTCGGGAAAACCAACCGGGCGATCCTGGAAAGCATCATGATGATCGGGAAAAGTTTTAGGGAAACCGTTGTCCAGGAGGGGATCGAAACACCGGACGAAGCCCGTGTCCTTCTCGAAATGGGGTGCCACTTCGGGCAGGGGTATCTGATCGCGAAACCCATGAATGTCTCGGACATCCCGGGATTTCTGCAGGTCTGGAAACAGGAAAAGCGCTGGACGGAATTCTGACGCGTTCTTACACCCGGGCCACTTGTCCCGGGTATGGACGTATGGTATTTTGAACGTTCACAAAAGCCCACAACGGGTGCCGGATCCTTCCGGTGTCCATTTTCGAATATGGCATTCCCGATTCGGGAAACGCGGATATCACAAAGGAGTGCCTGATGGCGATCGTTCATTGCAGCCGTTGCGGCGCGGACGCGGAGGGTCTGGAAGCACCGCCTTTCCCGTCGGCCTTCGGCAAGGAAGTTCAGGATTCGGTATGCAAGATTTGCTGGACAGCATGGGAAGACATGCGGGTCAAGGTCATTAACGAATACCGCTTGAATCTGGGCCTTCCAGAACACAGGACGATGCTTGTCAACATCACCCGTGAGTTTTTCAACCTCAAGAAACCCGAGGCCTGAGTCGACCGCCGCCTGCCCGGAAGCGGTCGGGCGGCAATCGCCGGGATTTCTCTTCTTTCCCTTCTCTCACAAGGCACTTACCCTTTCAATATATGATTCCGGATTCGAACCGTAGGGAAGATAGAGTGTGACTGGAAATCCCCCTTCGTAAAGAAGGGTCCGGATTCTGTCCTCCCTTACACCCATGTACATCTGGAACTCCATCATCCTCGGATGGGTCGACTGGAGTTTTGCCGCCGCCTGGAGAATGGCCTCATCGTGAGTGGCGATCGCGAACATCGCCCCTTCCGAGAAAAGAAGCTCCATGTCCCTCAGGTACCGGCGACGGATCTCATCCGTGTCCTGGGCCCCCGTCTCCCGGGAGCCCGGGGGATGGTGCCCCTTGACGAGCCGGATGCGTCCCCGGGCGGTGATGACGCGCTTGAGATCGGAAGAGGTCCGGTCCAGGCTCGACTGGAGAGTGATGGAAAGATGAGGAAACGATTTCCTGAGTTTGAAATAGGCCTCGAGGATCGGGTCCACCCACTCCCCTTCTTCCATTTCGATCCAGCAGGCAAGCGCGAATTCTTCACCTGCCCGGATCACCCCGGATACGGCATCGAGCGCTCCTGCCGGGGATTCCCGGAAACCCAGATCGGACAATTTGAGCGAAATCCCGCCGCGAATCATCCTCATCCCCATCTGGCGGGCAAGTTCCTTCAGGGAGTCGACCCTGGAAGACAAGGTCTCTCCCTGGGAAGCGTCAATCCCCAGCGGGGCCAGCAGTGTTCCGATTCCTTCCTTGTTCAGGTGACGTGCCTTTTCCAGCGCTTCCTGACAGGAGGGTCCGGCAATATAGCGATCGATCAGGTTTTGGTCCACGCAACCTCCCAGTAACGGTACTTGCCTACGGATCGGTATCCAGAAGCCGTTCCAGCTGTTCCAACATCCACGGGGCGCCGGAAGCTCCGTCCCCTTCCTTATTGTCCATCATACGTTCAAACAGGGCGATTTTCTCCTGCTTGAGCGCCATCACTTTTTCTTCGACCGTCCCCCGTGTAACGAACCGGTACACCATGACCGGCTTATCCTGGCCCATTCGATGAGCGCGGTCGGTCGCCTGATTTTCAACCTGGGGATTCCACCATGGATCATAGTGGAATACGAAATCGGCACTCGTCAAGGTGAGCCCTACTCCGCCGGCCTTGAGGCTTGAGAGGAAGACCGGCGGCCGACCCGGGTCTTCGCTCTGAAACCATTCCACTCGCCGTTTCCGTTCCGGCAACGGTGTCTGACCGTCCAGTCGCAGGTAGGGTATCCTTTCCGTTTCCAGACGGTCTCCGATAATGTCCAGCATCCCCACGAACTGACTGAAGAGCAGGATCCGGTGGTCTTCGGACAGGGCTTCACGGATTTTCTCGAGAACGGCATGAAACTTCGCCGGCTGCAACACTTTCTTTTGTTCCGCTCCGAGGACCAGGGCGGGATGGCAGCAAAAGAGCCGTAGCTTGAGAAGAAGAGCCAGGATATTCATACGAAGGCCAGGAGGGTCCTCTTTCCTCGCTCGCCTCAGCCCCTCCTTTCCCATTTCGAGGAAAGACCTGTACTGGAGACGTTCCTCCTCGGTCGGTACGATCCAGTGATCGACATGCTGCTTCGGGGGAAGATCCTTGAGGACCGCCTCTTTGGTACGCCGGAGAATCAAGGGGGAGACGAACGCCTTGAGCATGGATAGACGGCGCTCTGACCAACCCCCTGTTCCTTTCCCCTGGACATATCTTTCTTCGAAAAATCGCCGTGAACCAAGAAGACCCGGTATCAGAAAATGAAAAAGGCTCCACAGGTCTCCCAGACGATTCTCGATCGGTGTTCCCGTCATAACCAGGCGAAAGGCACAATCGAGATCGCTGACCGCGCGGAAAAGCCCGGAATCCGGATTTTTTATCGCCTGGGCCTCGTCGAGAACGATGATGGAAAATCGCCTCTCCTTCAAAAGCTCCCGGTCGTTCCTGACCGTTCCGTATGTCGTGATCCAGAGATCCGCGGCCTCGGAGGAGCCCTCCTCCTTCCGGCCCGGGCCGTGGTAGATCCGGTAGCTCAAGTCCGGAAGGAAACGGAGGATCTCACGTTCCCAGTTGTAGACGAGCGAAGCGGGAAGAACGACCAGTCCCGGAGGATCTGTCGGAGCGGAGGCTCGTCTCAAGGCGAGAAAGCACAGGACGACGATCGTCTTCCCGAGTCCCATTTCATCCGCGAGGACTCCCGGGAGCCCATGGCGGTGAAGGGATTCGAGCCAGGCGATTCCCTCTTTCTGATAGGTGCGCAGTTCTCCCTTGAACCGGTCCGCCAGGAATCTTTCCGAAGACTCCGCGAGGGGTTCGGGACGGAACGGCCGCAAACGCGATTTGAGCCCGGAATCGATTTCGATCGGGAGGTCCGGGCGATGAATCGTGATCAGGGTGGCGGCATACGCTCCGATCGTGCCCTCTCCATTCTTGTCGAGCTGAAAGAGCCCCCGAAGCGTATCGAGGACTTCCAGAGCCTGGCTGTCCTGAAACGTCCGGTTATGTTCGTCCAGGCGCATCAGAAGGTCCGGGGGTTCGCCTTCGATCATGGGAAGGGGAAAGGTTCGTCCCGAAACGGTCGCCGATCCCTCAGCTTTCACAGACCCATCTTCGGACAGCGAGAGGAGAAGCCGGAAGCGGGTCGGCCCGGGGAGAATCTCCCCGTCTTCGGAAGAGATCTCCCCTCTTTCGAATCCGGATCGTTCGAGTTCCGGCCAAAGCGTTGCCCAAAATTTACGGGTCTCTTCGGGGGGAAGCAAGACCCATGCTTCGGTGGATCCGCGTTTCAGGATGCGCTCTATGGCATTTCGCATCTGAAGCTCCTTCTGCCGATCCCTCCGGAAGAGAACCACCCTGTCACCGTCCGGCTCGATCCCCGTATCGGGGATCAGGTTCCGGTCCGGACCGAAGAGAGGAATCCGAGTCGACCCTGCCGTGAGATGCGGGAAAAGCCGGATGCCGCGAGTTTCGGATTGCCGGACATCGGTCCGTGCATCCCATCGATCCCATACCCGGATACGCTCGGCGACCGGAAACCCTTCGACGGTCAATCGGATCCCGGGAGACACGATTGAAGATGCAAAGAGGAATTCGTCGATCCAGCCCCCCAGAGAACGGGTCTTTTCGGAAGCTGTCTTTTCCAGAAAAGACCTGAATCCGGCGGGCACCGGACGAAAACGGCCGAGTCCGAAGACGTCCGTATCCGTCGCCAGGATGCGGATCCCTTTCTTTTCAAGGTATTCGGCGTTATCCCCGGGAATCACCCGGTTTCCTTCCCGCCAGCGGGAATCAAACGTTTTTTCCTCTCCGTTCCCGTTCCAATCCCCTTCGTATCTCCAGTGGTATCGAGAAGGATGGAAAGAGACAGGTTCTTCCTTACCCGGACGGTAGACCCGGAGAGCTCCCTCCGAGACAAATGCCTCCCAGGAACTCCCCTCCTTCGGGAAAAAGACGGGGAAACGGCCATTCGGGGTCTCCCAGACACGTTCCATTTCAAAATGTGCGTGAAAAGGTTGCAGAATCCTGGACTCGGGACGGGAGGTTCCCCCCGGCAACCGTAGTCGGCTCGTCAACGCTTGGTAGAGCGGCTCTGTCAACCCGGAACGCGTTCCCGTCCTCAAGAGGAATCCCCAGTCCGATCCCGAGACGACCAGAAACAATCCCGAAATCTTCACAGCGGAACGTCCCAGGGCGGGAGGTTTTGCATCGGGAAGGGCCAGCGTCAAGTACGGAGTTCGCTCAGGTGTGACCGACACGTCCCAGCGGCCGCTGTTCAAAAGATGGGTCATGCCCGCCAAGGCGTGCACACAAGCAGAAGAAAGCGGCACATCCTGTCCTGGATGGCATTCTCCACAACGGCTGGTGACCTGACCACCGTCCTTCAGGTAGACGAGGGTGTACCGTTCGTGGGTTTCTCCGGAAAGTTCCGCCAAAAATCGTTTCGGGGGGGATCCGTCGGTCGAAATGGACGTGAGGCGTGTCCGGGTCGAAAGCCGGTCGGCCAGGGAACGCGTCAGTGGAGCGAGGGACGCCCAAAGGGAACGAAATTCTTCGGGCCAAGGCGCCCCAAGGTCAGATCCCGTCGTGTCCCTCGTCTCCGATTCGGATTCCATCACCCAGATTCCTGCAAACAACGATCTTGATGCGGTCGGTCACGGGAATTCGCGCGACCCTTCGGGGTAGAGAGGCTTCTTTCAGACTTCCATTCCGGGAGACGGTCGGGAACGATCCAAATCCGGTGGTGCGGGCGCATGACCGACCTCCCGGAGCGCATCTTTGCGCCTCCATGCCCTGTGCTCGAATACGTCGAATCCCGAATCTTCCTCTTCGGGGGAAATCCGGAGACCGACGGTCCTTCTGAGGACATAGAACGTACACCATGACGCTAAAAGAACATAAAGAGAAACGGCCAGGATTCCCAGTGCCTGAATGAAAAGTTGGTGGAAGCCTCCTCCATAGAAGAGGCCGGGCCGACCGACTCCCAACAGCTTAACCCGTTCAGGGGATGCGAACAACCCGGTCGAAAGCGTTCCCCAGATTCCCGCCATGCCATGCACCGATACAGCCCCGACCGGATCGTCGATCCCGATCCGGTCGATCCATAGGACGCCGAGGACGGCGATAAGGCCCGCAATAAGTCCGATGATGACGGAACACACGGGATCGACGAACGCGCAGGACGCGGTTATGGCGACAAGAGCCGCCAAGGCGCCATTGGCCATCATGGACATATCCGGAGATTTCAGGATCACCCAAGATGCCGCGGTCGCCATGATCAGTCCCGCAGCCGCGGCCAGGTTCGTCGTCATCGCCACATATGAAAAATAACCGGGGGTCGGCAGATTCACGCCCAGCGTGCTACCGGGATTGAACCCGAACCACCCGAGCCAGAGGATCGTCGTTCCCAGGACCACGAAAGGGATGTTGTGTCCCGGGATCGGAAGGGGCGTGCCCGACTGAGTGTACTTGCCCAGCCTGGGTCCGAGAAGGACCGCACCCGCAAGAGCGGACAAAGCTCCCTGGAGATGGACGACCGTCGATCCGGCGAAGTCCTGCATCCCGAGAGAGGAAAGCCATCCGTTTCCCCAGATCCAATGCCCGACAATCGGATAAATGAGCCCCGAAAAGACGATTCCGAACAGAATATAGACCGGGGGACGGACCCGTTCGGCCATGGCACCCCATACGATCGCCAGGGAAACGGCACAGAACGCGGTTTCAAAGAGGATCTTGGAAGACAGTGATGCATTGGAAAAAGAGAGCGAATGAAAAAAGGATTTTTCGGCCGCATTGAAAGGATCGATGAAAAAACCGTGATATCCGACGAACGCGTTTCCATCCGAAAAGGAGACCCCAAAGCCGATGGCCCAAAAAGTCAGGGCACTCACAGAAAGAAGTATCAGGTTCTTTGCGGACAGATGACCGGCATTTTTCCCTCTCGAAAGCCCGGCCTCAAGGAAGGCAAATCCGGCTTGCATGAAAAGGACCAGGATCGCCGAGACGACCACCCAGATCGTATCGAGACCCGCCAGGGCTTCCCCGTCGGATAGAGCCGTACTGGCATGGGCCGTATCGCGCATCAGGAAAAACATGGAAAACACAAGGATGCCCGGAAATACAAAACCTTTCAGGCGCGGTACACGTCTCACAGACGTGTCTCCCCTCCTTCCGGAATCGTCGCTTTTAAAGATGGGGTGAGGTGGAATGGGGGTCACTGAATCGAACGGTTCAATTCTTCGATCAGCAGGAGGGCAGCAAAAAAGGCGCCGACAACGAACGAACCCCCGGCGATCAGGAGAGCTCTCCGCCGATCCTTCGTGTGGTCGGATTCGGACACCCGGACTTCATGTCCCGTTATGAACGTTCGTCCCAGAAAACCGTCGAACACGCAGAACGCAAGCATGCTCTGGACGAAGGAAAGAGTCGTCCCGAATGCCAGGGTGATCAAGCCTAAGGTGTAAAGGACCGGGTGTACAAGAACCAGTTCCCATTTTTCGTTGTAAATGATGATAAGGACAAATCCCGCCAGAGCCCCCATGGCACGGATCATCCGACCTTTCATGTTGATGTTGCAGACTCCCGGAACATACGTTCCCGGAGGTGGGGAAGCCTCTGGTCCGGGGATCCCGTCATACGTTTCCCGTTTCTGTGGTCTTTCGTCCGGAACAGGATCCTTACGTCCGGCTGTTTCGTCGTCGTTCATGACGCCCCTTCCCTGGATTGGCGGTTCATGCCACGGTACAGTCCGACCATGCGTCCCTGAATGAGCCCGCTTTCGTCTTCGTGGGGGACGATCCTGTCCGGGTAGCGTGGATTTGCGGCTTTCAGGACAATCCGGTTTTTCTGGACTACGAGATGTTTCAGGGTCATCTCTCCCTGGATTTGGGCCACGACAATATCCCCGTTTCGCACTTCCTGCGTTTTCTTCACAAACACCCAGTCTCCTTCTAGAATTCCCGAACCGGTCATGCTGTCTCCCTGAATTCTGAGGACAAAATCCGGTTTTTCCGAAAAGAGCGTCCTGGGGACCGACAACGTTCCCTCCCGATGTGAATCGGCACCCGTGGGAACGCCTGCCCGAACCCGCCCCAGAATCGGCAACGAGAGCATATCGTCCGAAAGGCTCTCTTCATGGAGGGATTGACCGAGAGGCGTGAGCTGAATACCGCGGGCCTTGCCCGAGAGGCGTATGATGAAACCTTTTTTTTCCAGGGCATTGAGGTGGGCTACGGCACTTTTTGGGTAGGGAACCCCCAGAAACTGGGCGACCTCCGAGAGTGTGGGGGGAAAGCGTGTTTCCCGGATCCACTGTACGATGAAATCGAAGACCTCTCGCTGTCTCGGAGTCAGCGGTTTGGTTTTTTTCTCAGGGGTCCTTTTTTCCACGGGCGCCCCCTAGGGGACAAAAAGAGCCAGGGACGACTTGATATATTCGACGAACGGAGCCGGGTAGATTCCCAGAATAAGGGTTGTCCCCGCTGTGAGCGCCAGTCCGATCTTTCCCATTGGCGTCATATGCACCTCGACGGACTCTTCCGGTTCACGCATATACATCGCCATGACGACCTTCAGGTAATAATATGCCCCTATCGCGGCAAAAATGATACCGACCACGGCAAGCCAGACATATCCCGCATGAACGACAGCATAGAAGATGTAGAACTTGGCAAGAAATCCTCCGAACGGCGGAATGCCGGCCAGGGAAAACATAAAGATCAGCATCATGAAAGCAGCCAGGGGATGTCGTTTGTGAAGACCTACGAAATCGGAGATTTCTTCCCCTTCGACCCCTTTCTTCCGCATCATGAGAACGATCCCGAACGCCCCGAGTGTCATGAACATGTATGCAAATACATAGAAGAGCAGGGCAAAAAGGCTTTCCCTGTTTGGAAGAAGAAGTGCCATGAGTGCGTAGCCGGCGTGACCGATGGAAGAATAGGCCAGCATTCTCTTGATGTTGGTCTGGAGCAGGGCCACGACATTCCCGACGGCCATGGAAAGGATCGAGATCAGGACGATGAGGATGTCCCATTCGTGGCGATTCCCCGAGAACGCGACCCAGAACACTCTCAGGAAGACGGCGAACGCCGCGATCTTGGATGCCGCAGCCATGAATCCTGTCACGACGGTCGGAGCACCTTCATAGACATCGGGAGTCCACATGTGAAAAGGAACGGCCGATACCTTGAACGTAAAACCCACGAGCGTCAGAATCATTCCGGCGATGACGATGGGTTTGAGAGAACCGGGATTGCTGATAAACGCCGCCAGTCCGCTGATCGTCTCGGTTCCGGATGCCCCGTAAAGGAACGAGATGCCGAACAGAAAAATAGCAGCCGAGAAAGCGCCCAGAAGAAAATACTTGAACGATGCCTCGACCGCACGGTGCGATTCACGCTTTAGGCCCACCAACACGTAAAAACAAAGCGACATCAATTCGATCCCCAGAAAGAGGGTGATCAGGTCTCCCGCCGAAACCATCACCATCATCCCGACGACGGAAAAGAGGATGAACGCGTAATATTCCCCGTGATGGATGTCCTCTTGCTCAAGATACGGCAGGGAAAACAGCACGGTGATGATTGCACCGACATAGATCGTGATCTTAAAGAAATTCGAGAAAGGATCGATGATGTAGAGCCCAGAATAAAGGGGCAATCCCTTCCCGTTCAGGCCGATCGAGGCGATCATCGCGAACACGAGGGCCAGGATGGTGAAGTACCCCAGCCAGGACCGCTTTTCCTTGGGAACGATGGTTTCCAGGATCAGGAGAACACATCCGAAGAACGTCAGATAGATTTCCGGCATTGTACCCAGAATATTGACAGCTGAAAAACTCATTCGAAAACCCTCATCCTTTCCTTTTCGGGCCACGCATCCTTATCGAATGGAAGCGATGGGAACACTCCCCTGAACCTGCCCGATGAGATGGGTGACACTGGCATGCAACAGCGATAGAAGCGGGTTCGGCTGAACCCCGATCCAGACGACGAGTACCAGAAGGGGAAGAAGCGCTGCCCATTCGTAACGGTTCATGTCGGGAAGGGCCCAACTCTTGGGGGTATAGACTCCCCAGACGACACGCGAAAGCATATAGAGCATGTAGAGAGCGGCGAGGACCACTCCTGTCGCGGCTATTACAGCCAAGGCCGTATGAGTCCGGAAGGTTCCCAAAAGGACCAGAAACTCTCCTACGAAGGAATTGAGTCCCGGGAGCCCAAGGGAAGACAGGGAGAAAATCACCAGCATCGTGGAAAAAACCGGCATGGCTTTCGCAATGCCGCCGTAATCGCCAAGCTGGCGGGTATGGGTCCTGTCGTACAGAACACCCACGCACAGGAAAAGGGCTCCCGTCGTCACTCCGTGGTTCACCATCTGGAGCAGCGCACCTTCAATGCCCTGACTGTTGAAAACAAAGATCCCGAGGGTGACGAACCCCATATGACTGACGGAGGAATAGGCAATCAGCTTCTTCAAGTCCTCCTGGGCCAGGGCCATCAGGGCACCCCAAACGATCCCGATCAGCGAAAGGGTAAAGATGAACGTCGTGAAATACTGGCTGGCCTGGGGAAGCATCGGAAGGGAAAACCTGAGGAAACCGTAGGCTCCCATTTTCAGCATGATCGAGGCCAGGATGACCGAACCTGCCGTAGGGGCTTCGACATGGGCATCCGGAAGCCATGTGTGGAACGGAAACATCGGAACCTTGACCGCGAATGCGAGGAATAACGCGACGAATGCCAGATTCTGGAAAGTCTTTCCGTAATGTTGTCCCATGAGCTGGACAATGTTGAACGTGTGTCCGCCTTCAAAGTAAAGCGCGATGATGGCGATGAGCAGAAACAGGGATCCCGCGAGCGTATACAGGAAAAACTTCATCGTCGCGTAAAGGCGGTTGGGGCCTCCCCAAACTCCGATGATGAGGTACATCGGGATCAGCATGGCCTCCCAGAACACATAAAACAGGATAAAGTCCATCGCGGAGAAAACTCCCACCATGGCTCCCTCGAGAACGAGCATCGTGATCATGAACTCCGCGACGCGGCTCTTGATCCCGTGCCAGGAGGTCAGTACGCACATGGGCATGAGGAGGGTCGTCATGATGATAAGGACGATACTGATTCCGTCGACTCCCAGGGAATAGCGGATGTTCGCGAACGGGATCCACGCATGATCCTCGCTGAACTGCATCCCGGACATCCCCTGATGCATCCCCAAGAGGAGATCCAGGGAAACGAGAAATTCCACGGTCGTGATGGCCAGCGCAAGCCATCTCACCGTTTTCTCGGAACCGGGCATCTTCATGAACGGAAACAGGATCGCAGTTCCCAATATGGGGAAAAAGATCAGGAAGGTAAGTATCGGTACGGATAAAAACGTCATTGCACTCCCCGGTTATCCTGGCTCACTTAATGAGCAGGTAAAGGCTCACCATGCCGAACAGGCCCAACGCCATTACCAAAGCATAGTTCTGGATCTGTCCCGTCTGGATCCTACGCATCGCCGCACCACCGAACCGGCAGAAGGAAGCGACTCCGTTAACGGCCGTGTCGATCACTCCCTTGTCGACTTCTACCCAGAGGAGACGGGAGAGAAAAATCGTTGGCCTGACAAAGACAAGATCGTAGAGTTCATCAAAATACCATTTGTTTTGGGAAAACCTGAAGAGGGGCTGAAACATCCGGGCCAGGATCTGCGGGAGTTCCGAAGGTCTCCCGTACATGACGAAGGCGATGAGAATTCCGACGACGCCTGCCATGACCGATATCGTCTTGAGGGCGGACTCCGAAAGTTCGGGCTTGCCCACGGCGTGAGGTATGGTCATGTCCTGTGCCAGATAGCCGATGATGTCGTACCGTTCTCCCAGCCAACCCGCTACGACCGCTAAGGCGGCGAGGCACAGAAGAGGAATCGTGATCACAACAGGGCTTTCATGCGGCGCATGTCCATGATGCCCGTCATGCGAAAACCGTTCCTTGCCGGAAAACACCATGAAGATAAGGCGAAAAGAATAAAAGGCCGTCATCAAGGCGGTCGCAACGCCAATGACCCAGAACACATGACCGATCATGCCGTCCTGAAAAGCCATGGAAAGGATCAGGTCCTTGGAATAGAAACCCGCAAAGGGAGGAATTCCTGACAAGGCCAGGGACCCGATCAGCATGGTTGGGAAAGTGATTTTCATTATCTTTCCGAGCCCGCCCATCCGGAAAACGTCCTGCTCACCTGCCAATGCATGAATGACCGAACCTGCAGCCAGAAAAAGGAGCCCTTTGAAGAATCCATGGGTCAAAAGGTGAAAGATTCCCGCTCCGTAGGCCCCGATCCCGCAAGCCATGACCATATAACCCAACTGGCTCATCGTCGAATAGGCAACGATTTTTTTGATATCCCGTTGTGTAAGGGCAATCGTCGCGGCGACAAACGCGGTGAGGGCACCGGTCCACGCTACCACGGAAAGTGCCGTCGGTGATGCATTGTAAATGGGCGAGAGCCGGGCAATCATGAAAATACCTGCAGTCACCATTGTGGCCGCATGGATCAGGGCTGAAATCGGGGTGGGACCTTCCATCGCGTCCGGCAGCCAGGGGTGAAGAGGTATCTGGGCCGATTTTCCAACAGCTCCCACGAACAGGAGAAGGGCGATAACGGTGATCACGGACGACGCGTGAAGTCCGTTGAAGGCCCCGAGAACACGTATCGTATCATGGAGGTGCTGCGGCAATTTTGCGAAGATCTCCGAGTAGGTCAATGTCCCGAACGTGGTATACGTAAGCAAGATCCCCAGGAGAAATCCGAAGTCCCCGACCCGGTTCATGATAAAGGCCTTGTTCGCCGCAACCCACGAGGGCTTTCGTTCATACCAGTGGGCGATCAGGACATAAGAGCAGAAACCGACGGCTTCCCAGAAGATGAACAGCTCAAGGAGGTTGTCGGACATCAGAAGCATGATCATGGAAAAGGTGAACAGCGAGATATACGCGAAAAATCGGTCGTATCCCGAGTCATCCTTCATGTATCCCACCGTATAGAGATGGGTAAGGGCGGAGACGGCCGTCACCATGACGAGCATGATCGCCGTCAGGTGGTCGATCAAGATCGAAATCGAGACATCGAAATGACCCGAGTGAATCCAGTCGTACAGGACAAAATGGAGTGACGGACCGTTCAGTGTGTCGAAAAAGGCCTTGAGGGACAGAAAGAACGAGGCAAAAATGAGGGGCACGGCGATCCAGTGCCCCTTACCTCGAAAATAGGGCCAGAACATACCCACAACCAGGAAACCGACAAAAGGCAGTACCGGGATCAGGAGATAAGGCAACATCAAGGTTCCCCTTCGAAACTACAGTTTGAGGATATTGAACTCGTCGATATTGATGGTCTCTTTGAGCCGGAACAGTGCAATGATGATTCCGAGTCCGATAGCCACTTCCGCTGCCGCGACCGTGATCACAAAAAAGACGAAGATCTGGGCATCGATGACATGTTGGTACTTGCTAAACGCCACAAAATTGATATTCACCGCATTCAACATGATTTCGATGCAAAGGAGCACGATGACAATATTCCTTCGGATCAGGACCCCGACGAGCCCGATCAGGAACAGCAGGGAACTCAAAGCGACATACCACGACAAGGGCACCATTTGGGCCGTCTCCTTGTTAACTCAGCGAGATTCTGCTTTCCCGCGTAATGGAAAACCATGCCTGGGCAAGATCAGCGGAATTTCAACTTTCCTTTAGCAAGAACGATGGCTCCGACCAGTGCGATCAATAGTACCAGCGAAGCGATTTCGAAGGGGAAGAGATACTGCGTATAGAGAACCATGCCAATGGTTTCGGTGTTTCCAAGAGTCTCAACCCCGGGATGGGGTATGGGGGGAAGTTCGGGATAAAAACGTGTTCTGAGGATAAGCAAGGAAATTTCGACGACCGCGAGAATTCCGACCCCCACGACAATGGGAGTCTGTCTCTGGATAAAGCGACCTCTGCTCTCGACGTTCAGGAGCATGACGACAAAGAGGTAGAGGACAAGGATGGCTCCTGCATAAACCAATAACTGGACCCCCGCAAGGAATTCGGCTTCCAGGATGACATAGAGCCCGGCAATATGCATGAACATTGCAAGAAGGGACATGGCCGAATAAATCGGATTCCGGAAATAGAGGACGAATAGGGCCGAAATGAGAATGGCGCTACCGAAATAGGAAAACATTGCCAATTGCATAAGGCGAATTATCCTCCGGCGTTAATGGTTGGGATCGGCGGAAAATGGTAGCGGCCTTCTTCTTTTCCCGAATCCTCCGCACCCCACATGTTCCTCACTTTCAGGTACGCAATGGACTCAGATTCACACTTGTCCCCGAGCGCCAGCAATTGGTCCTTGGAATAGATCAAGCCTTCCCGCGTAAAGGAGGAATGAGCGAACTCCTTCGTCATTGCCAAGGCATTGACAGGGCACGCCACAATGCAAAATCCGCAGAAGATGCAACGGGTGAAATCGAGCGTATATTCCTTGGCATAGCGGCGTTCAGGGAATTCGGGGTGGATGTCTCCCACGACACGAATGGCCTTGGCGGGACAAATGGCTTCGCACAGATCGCAACCGACACATCGTTCCTGTTCGTTTTCATAGCGTCTGTGAACAATAAACCCGCGATACCCGTCGGCCAGTGTCAGCTTCTCATGCGGATACTGAACGGTAATTTTTTTCTTGAACATATGCTTGAGGGTCAATTTCAGACCCTGGGCAATCTCCGTGAACAATATGTTGTTCAGCAAAGTTTTCAGCGTCATGGAGTCTCCCTTTGCCGTAGCCTGGCTAACTAACGACGAACCATATAGATGACAAGCGCCGTTACAATGACATTTGCGAACGAAAGCGGAAGCATGACTTTCCAACCGAATTTCATGAGCTGATCGTATCGGAGTCGAGGAAGCGTGGCCCGGATCCAAAAAAAGAAGAACAGGAAGAAGTAGACCTTCAACATGAACCAGATAAAGGGCGGTACAAAACCAAGGGACGGAAGCGGCGGGTTCCATCCACCCAAGAACAGGATCGTCGCTATCGAAGAAACGATGATCATGTTCATGTATTCAGCGAGGTAATACAAGGAAAACCGCATCCCGGAATATTCGGTAAAAAATCCTGCCACAAGTTCCGATTCCGCTTCGGGAAGGTCGAACGGGGTCCGGTTGGTTTCCGCGATTCCCGAAATCAGATAAAGAACAAAGGCGACGATCTGGGGAAAGATATACCAGTGCCAGAACCCGCCGGATTGAGCCGCCTCTATCTTCACGAGTGACAGGGAACCCGCAAGGAGGAGGACTCCGATGATCGCCATACCCGCGTTCAGTTCGTAGCTGATCACCTGGGCAGCGGACCTGAGCGCCCCCAGGAGGGAGTACTTGCTGTTCGACGCCCATCCGCCCAATAAGATTCCGTAGGCACCCACCGAAGACAGTGCCAGAACATAAAGGATACCGATATTGATATCCGTTATATAGGGGTGGGTCGTGATCCCCATGAAATGGAACGAGTTTTTGCCGAAAGGGATGACTGCGAAGGAAATGAGGGCCGGAACCAGTGAAATCACCGGGGCTATCCGGAAAATCGCCTTATTCGCCTCCGACGGGATGATGTCTTCCTTCGAGATCAGCTTGATTCCGTCCGCAAGAGGCTGTAGTAATCCCCATGGTCCCACTTCCATCGGTCCGAGACGATCCTGCATGAAGCCCAAAACCTTCCGTTCAAGGTACGTCAGGTAAGCCACCGTGGTCAGAACCACGAACAAAAGACCTGCTATGACGATCAAGACACCGATAAGATCATTCAGCACGAAATCGGATCCTTTCTTCTGACCCCGAACAGCAAGGTTTTCCTTCGGTTGCCGGTCAAATCGGTTTTTCTTCCTTAACTAAGCTGGATTCTGCGTTTCCAGGAAAACGCGAACGCGATGTTGTACGGGAACACCTGTTTCCCGATCGAATGCCAGGTCCGGCGGAAAGAGACCCAAGACCACTTCGTTCGCAAAATGGGATGGGAAAAGGACTTCAAATTCGGCAACAGAAGAAGACGGCTCCGCAATCATGGAGCAGGATCCGAATGAGCTACGAACCGTGACCCTCTCGCCTTTCTTGATCTTTCTCTTCCGGGCGACCTGACGGTTAATGCGGATTTTTCCTTCGGACTGGATCTCCATAAGGTTCGGGTCCATCAGTGTCATTTTGCCGGAATGGAAGAGAGACTTCGTGAGCGCCAAGATGAAATCACCTTCACCAAGAATGGGATGAACCTCTCCATTTGCCGAAACGGTACCGCTCTGCCATTGGGCATATTTTACCGAGACGCTTTCTCGATCGGCCTTGTGAGGAGGGGTTTTGGACATTACCGGTACAGTGATTTCGCCGGTAGGACCCTGATAATGGGCTCCATTTCGGCTCGAAGGGACCAGATCCGGGAGGAACCGAAGAATCTCGGCGGTGATGGATTCAAGGGACTCAAACCCCAACGATTCCCCCATCCCATGTGCGATTTTGGAAAGAATTTCCCAATCGGGGAGACTTTCTCCCCAATGTGCCATCGTCGCCTTGATCGGTTGGACAAAACCTTCCGCACTGACGAAATGTCCTCCGCGTTCGAACGAGCTGGAGACGGGAAGTACAAAATGCGCCATATCTGAGAGTTCGTTCTGGAAAAGATCGAGGACAACGAGAAGATCAAGTTTGGCAAGGGTTTCCCTGACTTTCGAACCGGACGGGAAATGGGAAAGCGGATTTTCGCCAAGTGAAATCAACGCATTGATCTGTCCCGCTTCGATTCCTTTCAAGATGTCCCCGAGGGACCCGCCGTTTCCGTATGAAAGTCGTCTGCCCCAGGCGGATTCCCATCGTGATTTCGAAGAGGGATCCGTCGCATTAATGAGTCCGGGAAGCCATTCATGCGTCCCGCCCATCATGAGCACACCGAGATCGTTGGCATTTTCCGGAAGAAGGAAAAGACCGGAACCGACCTTCCCGGCCCAGCCCAAGGAACCGATCAACCGAACTATGGAATTCATGATGGAAGACCCGTTCTCGTTTCGATACGCCTTCCGCCCGGTCACGATGATACCCGTCTCAGTCGACGTCAGGTCGTTCACCAAACGCTGGTAAGCCCCGGGATCGACATTCCAGTTTTTGAACAGCTCTTCCTTCCGGGCGGTCCAGTCCGGAGACAATGCCCCATTCCGGGCGATTTCTTCGTTCAGGACCGAGACAAACAGTTTTTCTCCGCCGGGAAGAAGCCGGATATGGTCCTTGGCCCGGGTCGAGAGAGTGATCGCTTCCGAATCCACGACATAAAGCTTCGCCCGCTCTTTCCGCGCAGCACGCTTCAGGAAAAGTCCGGAGATGTTCGATTCCGCCACGGGATCCGTACCGATCACCAGGATGACCTTCGCCTTCAGGATATCCTCATGATCCACGAGCGGTCGCAAGGTACCCGTTGCGGATACCAGGGGAAGCGCTGCATTCATAAATCCGAACCTCGCCCCAGAATCGATCATGTTTGAACGCAGGACTTTCCTGAAAAAAGACTGAAAGACATATGCGTCTTCCATCGGGACTCGGGTGGAGATCAGTCCGGCAACGCGGTCAGTCCCCTTCTTGCGGATGAGATCGAGGCGGGCGGTAATTTCCGGAAGCACATCTTCCCATGTCGCAGGAACCAGACGATGGAGAGATCGCATGTAGGGGGTATCGAACCGCTCCGGAATCTGGACATGATTAAAACCAAACCTCCCGACAGCGCAGATGGAACCTTCATTAGGCCCAACGCCTTCACGGGACGTCACCCGAACGATGGCCTCGTTTTCAGTTTCGACAAAGATCTGGCAACCTGACGCACAGTACGCACACGTCGTCTGTTGTTTCTCGAGTTGCCAGGGACGGTATTTGTAACGGGTAAACTGATCGGTGATCGCTCCCGTGGGACAGACTTCATAGCAATCCCCGCAAAACTCGCAATCGAGCTTTTTCCCGAGAGGCGGTCCAATGATCGTATCGAAACCGCGATTGATAAAACCAATGGCGTGAACATCCTGGATTTCGTCGCAGATCCGGACGCACTTTCCGCAAAGGATGCACCGGTTCGCATTGAAAACGAGAACATCGCTCTTGATGTCTTCCGGCTCGTCATTTCGGTGGGATTCGAACCGGGTTTCTGTCGCGCCATATGCGAACGACATGTTCTGAAGGGGGCATTCGCCCCCGCAATCGCATACAGGACAGTCGAGGGGATGATGCAGGAGAAGAAGCTCCAGATTGGTTTTCCTTGCATCGTGAATCTTCGGCGACTCCGTCAAAACACGCATCCCGTCAGCCACCGGTGTAACGCATGACATCACGACCCTTTTCGAATCTTCCAGCTCGACCGCACAGATCCGGCAGGATCCGGCAGGGTCCATACGCGGGTGGTAGCAGAACGTGGGAATGACGATTCCCAGTTTTTCCGCGGCTTTCAAAACCGTCATCGAAGAATCGACTTCCACCTCGATGCCGTTAATTGTAACTTTCGCCATCCCCCAGCTCTCCTTGATGGATCAGATGATCGCCCGGAATTTGCACGCATCGACGCAGGCCTTGCAACGAATGCACGTCGTGAGATCGATATGCGCAACCTCACCCTTCTCCCACGTCACCGAACCGGTGGGACACACCGGCTCGCAAAGGCCGCAGGTCGTGCAATCCTCCTCGATCACCACATATTTGATCAGTTCGTTACAAACAGTACCGGGACAGCGCTTGTCTCGAATATGGGCTTCGTACTCTTCGCGGAAATAGCGGATGGTCGACAGAACGGGATTCGGAGCCGCTCCACCCAAACCGCACAGGGAGTTCGACTTCACGTACATCGACAGGCGAACCAATTCATCCAGATCGCCCTCCTGGCCCTTCCCTTCGGTGATCCGGGTGAGGATGTCCAGCATGATCTTTGAACCTACCCGACAGGGAGTGCATTCCCCACAAGACTCATCCTGGGTGAATTTCAGGAAGAACTTTGCGGTATCCACAATGCAGGCCGACTCGTCCATGATGACGATCCCACCGGATCCCATGATCGCTCCCGCCGCAACCACGTTTTCAAAATCCACCGGCGTATCGAGACCGTCAACCGGGATACACCCTCCAGACGGACCACCAAGTTGCGCGGCCTTGAAGGGGATCTTCTTCTCGACCATTCCACCGCCGATACTGAAGATGATTTCCCGAAGCGGAGTACCCGCAGGAACCTCGATCAGGCCGGAGTTCTTGACGGATCCCGTCAGGGCGAACGTTTTCGTACCCTTTGTCTTTTCGCTGCCGTACGAGGCGTACCACTCGCCTCCTCCCAATATGATGTGGCCGATATTGGCCAGCGTCTCGACGTTGTTGATGACACTGGGCTTTCCCCATACACCTTTCTGGGCCGGGAAAGGAGGCTTTGGCCAAGGCATGCCGCGTTCGCCCATAATCGACGCAAGCAGGGCCGTCTCCTCTCCGCACACATAAGCACCGGCACCTTCTTTGATTTCAATGTCGAAGGACATCCCGGTGCCAAGAATGTTTTCTCCGAGAAAATTCCGCGCTTTGGCGTCGCTGATCGCCTTCCTGAGGTGCTTGATCGCGAGAGGATATTCCGCACGGCAATAGAGATAGCCCTTGACAGCGTTGCCGACGGCATAGGCCGCAATAAGCATCCCTTCGATCACCGCATGGGGATCTCCTTCCAGAACGGAGCGGTCCATGAACGCACCCGGATCACCCTCGTCGGCATTACAAACCACGTACTTTTCCGTTCCGGGGGACTTACGGGTCAGGCTCCATTTCATGCCGGTGGGGAATCCTCCGCCGCCACGGCCCCTGAGTCCAGACTTGACCACTTCCTGGACAACTTCGTCCGGGGTCATTTTCGTCATGACCTTTTCGAGTGCCTTATAGCCGTCCATCCCCATATAGTCTTCGATCGACAGGGGATCGATGATTCCGCACCTCTTCGAGACGATCTTGACCTGTCCCTTGAAGAAGGGCATCTCAGCCATCATGATCAGACCTTCGTAAGGCACGGATCCTTCGACCGGAATCTGGCACGTCGCGTATTTTTTCGCGAATTCGTTTTTCTGAAAGTGGGAATCGAGAATCTGGGACAGCGTATTGGGTTTCACATTCCTGTAGGAGACCCTATAGCGCCCCGGTATCGTCACATCGACAAGCGGTTCGTTGTGGCACATTCCGATACAACCGGTCGGGACAATCTTCACGTCCAGATTGCGCTTGGCCACTTCCTTCCTGAGAACTTCAAGCAATGGCCTGGCTCCCGAAGCAAGCCCACAGGTGGCCATCCCGATATGTATCACAGGAAGTCCGGTCGCCATGCGAGAACTTGAGGAAACCTCTTCCATCGTTTCGGTCAGCATGATACACCGCCCCTTTTCCCTGCACCGCGTGCAAGGAAGTTATATAGACTCATCCGTTTACATTTTGTTGGCATTTTGTCAGCACTCAACTTCAGACGGTCTCTTTCTCCTGCTCCTGAGCCGCTTCTTCTACCTCGAGCTGCTTGATGAGAGAAGCCATCCTGTCCGGCGAAAGCTTCCCATAGGCCGTACCGCTCACCATCGCCATGGGCGCCAGAGCGCACGATCCAAGACAGGCCACAGGCTCGAGAGTGAACAGCATGTCTTCGGTATTCTCTCCGGGATTGATGTGGAGCTCTTCCTTCACCTTGTCCACCAGCATTCCGGCACCACGGACATGGCACGCCGTCCCCACGCAAACCCTGAGGATGAATTTACCCCTCGGCTCCTGGTAGAACTGGGAATAGAACGTCAATACCCCGTACATCTTGCTCTTGGGGATACCCAGAACATCTCCGACCAATTCCAGGGCCTCCGCCGGAACGAATCCGTATTTTTCCTGGATCCGCTGAAGGATCTGAACCGCAGAGCCTTCCCTTTTTTCAAAACCCTCACAGATTTCTTCAATATCATCGAGATCCACTTCAACAGGCTTCGTCTCGTTCATCGCTCAACCCCTCAACTAGCTGGCGCTATCACTCGCATATTCATGTGGACCGGAAAGCCAACCGTATCCTTTCCGCCACGATCTAGGATCTAGCAGTCATTTCCCGTCCTGAAGACGGCCTAACGGGGCCAGAGAGCACCCCAAACGGCGACCTAGCGGTCGCACTCTCCCATCACGATATCGTAAGTTCCAAATATCGTGATGATGTCCGCGATCATGTATCCTTTCGCCATATGGTCGAAAGCCCCCATATGCACGAAAGACGGAGCGCGGATCTTCATCCGGTAGGGTTTTCCGGAACCATCGCTCACGATATAGAAACCCAATTCTCCTTTCGGGGTTTCCGTACCGCAATACGTGTCCCCGGGAGGAACCTTGAAGCCCTGGACAACCAGAAGAAAATGGTGAATCAGGGCTTCCATATTGTGCATGACCGTTCCTTTTTCGGGGAACGAGACCTTGTGGTCGTCGGTCAGGAAACGCCCCTTCGGCAACTTGTCGAGACATTGCCGTATGATACTGGCGCTTTGACGCAATTCCTCGATTCGGATCCAGTACCGGTCGTAAATGTCCCCGTTCTGACCGACCGGAACATCAAAATCAACCTGATCATAGACCGCATAGGGCTCGATCTTGCGAAGATCGTAGGGTATTCCCGAACCCCTGAGGGTCGGACCCGACAACCCGAAATTCACCGCGTCCTCTGCTGTAACGACGGCAATATTCTTGGTGCGGGCGAGCCAAATCCGGTTGTGTTCGAGAAGGGTGTTGTATTCCTTAATGTTCCCGTCGAACGCGTCGACAAACCGGTAAAGGGTATCAACCACGCTCTGAGGCATGTCCGAATCAACCCCGCCCACCCGGTAGTAATTGGTCGTCAATCGGGCTCCGCACAGAACTTCGAAAAGGTCGAGAAGAACCTCCCTCTCGCGAAACGTGTAGAAGAAGACGCTCATGGCACCGATATCGAGCGCTTGCGTCCCCAGCCAGAACAGATGATTCACGATTCTCTGCATTTCGGCCACAATAGTGCGTATAAATTCGGCCCTCTCGGGGACCTTCAGCTGAAGGAGCTTTTCAACCGTTCGGACGAAGGCATAATTGTTGGCCATGGCCGAAACATAATCGAGCCGGTCGGTAAGGGGAATAATCTGGTTGTACGTCCGATATTCGGCGATCTTTTCGGTACCGCGGTGCAGATAACCCAAATCCGGGACCGATCGCTTGATCCTTTCCCCATCCAGGTCCAGCAGGACGCGCAGCACCCCATGTGTGCTGGGATGCTGGGGGCCCATGTTCAGAAGAAACTGGTCGGTCTGGATCGAGGAATCCAGATTTTGGAGAACCGCCTGTCGCAAGTTGCTCAGGACAATTTCTTTTCTCTGGATATCTTCGGTGACACCTGTCCTATTTTCCGTTTCCAAAATCGTCTACTCCCCGATCGAAATAAGATCCGACAATACGAAATCAGAACCTAGAAAACTCAGGCTGGCAATGATGGTCCGGGACCGGCCATGCCCTCCAATGAACCGGATCCCCCCTGAAACTTGGGAACGAAGGAAAAGTTATCCCTCCATCCCTTGCCGATCAGCGGAAAATCTTTCCTCAAGGGGAATCCCTCGTCGTAATCGTCCGGCATCAGAATCCGGCGGAGATCGGGGTGTCCACGGAACTGGATCCCCATCATGTCATAGACTTCTCTCTCCATGAATTCCGCCCCCCGCCAGATCGAAACAACCGAATCGACGACAGGACTGTCTTCCGTCACGCGGATCTTGACCATAATCCGGTGCCGTCTGGGAATCGAATAGAAGATGTACACCACCTCAAAGCGTTCAGGTTCGGCAGGGTAGTCAACTGAAGTCACATCGACGATGTAATCGTAATCAAATTCGGGATCATCATGAAGAGCCCGAAACACATCGAGCGCACCGTCGGCCTTGAGATACACGGACAGATCGCCCAAAGCCTCACGTGACCCGAGGATCGTCTGGGGGAAACGGCTTTCAAGGGATTCAACGGTAGGATGCATGGCCCCTAGCTCCCCTTCGTCGTCTGCACAGAGCCCACAGGAAAGCTCCCCGGGAAAATGGGGCGATCCTGCATGATCTTTTCCTGAAGCTTCATAAGACCATCCAAAAGAGCTTCAGGCCGCGGCGGACATCCAGGCACATACACATCGACGGGGATGAGTCGATCGACACCCTGCACAACGCTGTAGCTATCGTAAATATTTCCTGACGTCGCACAGGAGCCCATGGCGATTACATAACGGGGTTCCGGCATCTGGTCGTATATTTTCCTGACAACCGGAGCCATCTTCCGCGTGAGCGTTCCCGCGACGATCATGAGATCCGACTGCCGGGGCGAAGCTCGAAAGACACCGGCACCGAACCGGTCGATGTCGAAACGGGATGCCACTGCGCCCATCATTTCTATCGCACAGCAGGCAAGCCCGAACGTCATCGGCCAGAGCGCCGATTTCCTGGACCAGTTGATCAGTTCATTGACGGCATCCTGGAGCCGCATGGTTACGACGGAAAGCTCACCGTCCTTCTGGTGCATCAATCCCATTCCAGGGCCTCCTTCTTCCATGCATACACATATCCGACCAGAAGAATGAAAATGAATATCATCATCTCCACGAATCCGAACAGACCAAGTCGCTCAAAATTAACGGCCCACGGGTACAGGAAGACCACCTCCACGTCAAAAACCAGAAAAAGCATTGCGATGACATAGTAGCGGATCGAAAAGCGTTCCCGGGCATCGTTGATGGGAGGAACCCCGCATTCGTAGGGGGCGTTCTTGTCCTTATAGGGATTTCTCGGTCGGATCAGCTTTCCGACGGAAAGGGTAATCCCTCCGAAGCCGATGGCGACCAGGAGAAAAATAAGGATAGGGAGATAGTGTTCAGGATGGGACAGTGAAAACATCCTTAGGCCTCCAAAGGCATTTTTCACAGAGTATCTTCGCCCATTATGAAATGAAGTGTTCTACATTGTATGAAGGGAAGGCCTGATTGTCAATAAGAAATGCCTCTAAATCGGGGAGGATTTGGACGGGAATTGTTCGTTTTAGATACCGAAAAAAAAGACTCCCTGTCAGATATTTTGTCCAGGGTCACACGCCGTGACATTTTTTGTATTTTTTTCCGCTTCCACAAGGACATGGGTCGTTCCTCCCTGGCTTTTTCTGGACATGAACCGGCTGGATCGACAAAGCGTCATCATTCAGGTTCACCGGAAAACCGCCGGGCAGTCCCTGGGAAGTAACCGGACCGAACAGTTCCGCATCTCCAGGACCGGAAAACAACATCTCCGCCGGATGCAAGTAGTTCAGCGCTCCAAGGTCGGGCTCCTCGGGTAAACCCACCTGTTCTTCCACTTCCCGTGCATTCCCGACAAGCAGAACCACATTTTCACGGACCTGCCAGATGAATTGCTCGAACAGCTGGAACCCTTCCCTCCGATATTCGACCAGTGGATCTTTCTGCCCGTATCCCCTAAGGCCAATCCCTTCCTTAAGATGGTCCATGTTCAGAAGATGTTCCTTCCACTGGTTGTCCAGATTCTGCAGAATCAGGAAACGGACAATGGCCCAGAAGGTTTCCTTGCCGAAGTCGTTTTCACGCTGCCCGAGAAAAACCAAGTAAGCATCGTATACGGATTCCTTGAGAGCCAATATTCCCATGTCTTTCAAGTTTTCGGGATCCAACGGGAATCCGACCTTTTCGCTTACCCCGGCAACCAGGCCTTCGATGTCCCATGTTTCCGGATATTGGTCCTCCGGGGCGAACTCCATCACGAGGGTGTTCAGAACATCCTGGCCCCATTCGGTCAAAAGTTCCGGAAGCTCTTCATTTTTCAGAACCCTCCGGCGAAGCTCGTAAAAAATCAGCCTTTGCTGATTCATGACGTCGTCATATTCCAGAAGCTGTTTCCGTACGTCGAAGTGATAAGCCTCGACTTTTTTCTGGGCGTTTTCAATCGCCTTTGTGACGAATCCGTGCTCGATCGGAACCCCTTCTTCGACTCCAAGGCGATCCATGAGGCCTTTGATCCTGTCCGCGCCGAAGATACGGAGAAGGTCATCCTCCAGAGACAGGTAGAACCTCGAAGACCCCGGATCGCCCTGACGACCCGACCGTCCACGAAGCTGGTTATCGATACGGCGGCTTTCATGCCGCTCCGTTCCAATGATATGGAGCCCGCCCCTCTGGACGACTTCATTTCTCTCGGTGACCAGCGTATGGTCAAGATCCTGCCGGATCATCGGAATTTCCTCTTGGGAAGGGATTTCGTTCCGGTTTGCCCGTTCCTGGAGAAGCGCCTTCATCAAAAAGTCCGCGTTTCCTCCAAGCACGATGTCGGTTCCCCTTCCGGCCATGTTCGTTGCGATCGTGACCATTCCCCTGCGTCCGGCCTGAGCGACGATCTCGGCTTCCAACTCGTGGAATTTGGCATTGAGAACCTTATGGGGGATTCCCGACGCCTTGAGGAGCGAGGAGAGGTACTCCGACTTCTCGATCGATACGGTTCCCACAAGAACTGGTTGATCCTTCTGGTGCCTATCCCGGATGTCATCGACAATCGCATGGAATTTCTCTTTATGGGTCCGATAAATCTGGTCGGGAAGGTCTTCTCGGATCATGTTCCTATGCGTTGGAACAACAATGACATCGAGATTGTAAATCTTGTGGAACTCCTGAGCCTCGGTATCCGCGGTTCCGGTCATGCCGGAAAGCTTCGAATACATCCGGAAATAGTTCTGGAATGTGATTGTCGCCAGAGTTTGATTTTCCATCTCGATCTTGACTTTTTCCTTGGCCTCGACGGCTTGGTGAAGCCCTTCTCCCCATCTGCGGCCCGGCATCAGACGTCCGGTGAATTCGTCCACGATGAGAACCTCACCATTCTTGACCACATAATCGACATCCCGGCGATAGATGTGATGCGCCTTGAGAGCCTGCAAGATATGGTGGAACCAACTGATATTGGCGACATCATAGAGGTTTCCGACCCCAAGCAACTCTTCGACGACATTATTCCCATCTTCGGTCAGGGCCACCGTTTTCAACTTCTCGTCGATCTTGAAATGAACGTCCCGGAAGAGGTTTGGCATGATACGGTCGACCCGGTAATAGAGATCGGTCGATTCTTCCGAAGGACCAGAAATAATGAGAGGTGTGCGGGCTTCGTCGATCAGGATGCTGTCGACTTCGTCGACAATCGCGAAATTGAGATCCCTCTGGACGAACTGGTCCGATTCGTATTTCATGTTGTCCCGAAGGTAATCGAACCCGAATTCGTTATTGGTTCCGTAAGTTATATCCGCGGAATAGGCCTCTTTTCTCTCCATGTCGGGCAGATCATGCTGAATCAGACCCGTTCTGAGACCAAGAAAACCATAAAGCCGACCCATCCATTCGGAGTCGCGCCGTGCGAGATAATCGTTTACCGTCACGACATGGACTCCCTTTCCTTCGAGGGCGTTCAGGTAGACCGGAAGCGTTGCGACGAGGGTTTTACCTTCCCCCGTCTTCATTTCGGCAATACGACCTTCGTGGAGAACGATCCCGCCAAGCATCTGGACATCGAAATGCCTCATGCCCAAAACTCTCCGGCTCGCTTCCCTGGCCACGGCAAAGGCTTCGGGCAGAATCGAATCGAGAGATTCACCCTTGGAAATCCGGGAACGGAACTCTGCCGTCTTCTCCCTAAGACCTTCGTCGGAAAGGGACGCGGTCTGGGTGTCCAGTCCGTTGATCACGTCGACGACCCCTGCCATGCGTTTCAATTCCCGGGAATTCCGGCTCGGGAAAAGCGATGAAAACATCTCTTTCAACATACCAATCGGCTCCTTGCCCCTTCTGTCATCCTTTTGCTGAACCGGCCCGGTCAACGAACGGACCCGGATCGATCGGAAGGCCAAAATAACGGATTTCGAAATGAAGGTGCGGTCCGTTCGTCAATCCCGACATCCCCACCACTCCGAGAGTCGATCCTTTTTCGACACTATCCCCGGCGGACACGTTGATCCGACCCAGATGGGCATAAAGGGAGGTGACGCCAAGGCCATGATAAAGAAGAACATAGTTACCGTAGTCCGGGGCGTTTCCTGTCTTGACGACATATCCCGAAGCCGTAGCCTTTACGGGCATTCCCTCTATCTGAGCGATATCGATGCCGGGATGGAACTCCTCGCCGGCCCCCAAAGGACTCAAACGGCGACCGAACGGGGAAGTCTCCCACCCAAGAATCGGGGGTTCCCAACGCGTTTCACGCTGAAAAGCATCGCCCAAAAACATTCCGGAACCCGTTCCTGAAGGTAAGGACGAAGGAGTGACAGAAGGGTCATCCATCGACATTTTCCGGGTCGCATCTGGGGTCGGGGGAACCGGATTCTTCGGGTTCGCCCCCGGAGAAGGAACAGGAGGAGTGGCCGGGGCAGGAGGGGCTTTCGGTTTTTCGGCCGGAGGACCTTCTTTCCCCGATGTCATCTGTCGGACCTGTCCGTCCAACAGGTTCACTTCGGACAACTGCGCCTCCAAGCTTTCGAGTTCCTTCCTGTAACGATCCAGATGAACTTTCTGTTCACGGGTCTCCTTGACAAGTTGGCGGTAGGTCACGAATTTTCGGGCTTCATAGGCATAGAAGAATCCGAGACCGATCCCCCCGATCACACAAAGAGTCCCGATGGCAAAAAAAGCGTGAAACAACCAGCGGGGAAGCGTCCATTGCTTCGCTTTTTCCGTCGGCCCCGCCATGAATGTGATCGTAACCGTCTTCTTGAGTCTCATCGGTTTTCCTCCGGACCGGTTCCGGATCGAGGGCGGGAACGGTCTTTCGATGCTGTCATGACAACCCATTCGAGGTAGTCAGGGTTCCCGTCCGACACAGGCCAGATCAAGATTTCCGGAACGGTGTACGGGTGCCCTTTCCGAATCCGGTCCACAAGGGCCTTCCGATCCCGGTCGGGGGCCTTCAGTATCACATTCACCTCCGCATCGCGAACCGTTTTTCCCTCCCATGCATACAGTGAGATGCCCGCAGGGAGAATATGACCGCAGGCAACCCATTTTTCTTCAACGAGAGCGAGAACAAGAGATTCGGCTTCCTCTGGATCGGGGTGGGAGAACAGAACAACGACGACACTCATCCGACCCATCTCCGAAACCATTCAATGGTTTTCCGAATCCCTTCTTCTATTGGAACTTCGGGCTCCCACCCGGTCGCATCAGACAATTTCCTGTGGGAGAAAATCCTCTTGTTCGTGTTCGAAAGATAGCGCCCTTCATACAAGTAGTCGCAGGACGATCCCATGATGGAACGAAAGATCGTGAATACGTCCCTCTCGCTGACCTCTTTACCCGCACCCATATGGAATAGGCCTTCCAGCTGCATCCGGATCACGCAGGCGATCCCTTCGACCGCATCGTCCAGATAAAGGAAATCCCTTGTCCGACCCCCGTTTCCTGTCAGCTTGGGCAACGAACGCGAGTCCTTCGAAAGAAAATCCCTGGCCCAGGCGGCAAAAATCCCGGCCTCTCCATCCATTCCTTGTCCAGGTCCATAGACAGGAGAGATCCTGAGGATCGAAAATGGCATCCTGAGTTTTCGGGCGTAAAGAGAAAGATATGATTCCGCAAGAAGATGGGAAGCCCCATAAGGGTTGTCGGGATCCGGCCGGTCCTTTTCTTCAATCGGTTCTTTGGTTTCTCCGCCAAAAGCCTCCCCCGTCGAAATGAGAACGAAATGTCCCGGGGGCTGAGCCTCTAGGGCGACCAAAGTTTCGAGGATCGTACCTCCGGTCCGGGAGAGATCGGTTTCCGGATCTTTCCAGCCCAAATCAGGATCGGGCTGCCCCGCTACATAAACGAACACGTCAGGACGGTAGGCCTTTAACGTCTTTTGAACAAATCGGCCCGATGAAAGATCGCCTTTCTCGAACGCGAACCGGTCGCTCTTGATCCTCAAGGGGTGCCCGCTCGAGAGGTTGTCGACCGAAGTCACCCAAAAACCATGTGAAACCAGGCTTGTCGCAAGGGCCGATCCGATAAATCCGCACCCGCCCCCGATCATGACCTTCAAAGGATCGTCTCCACGGCTTCCGTTATGTCACGACGGGATACCCGGAACCATAGAAAATACTCCTGGTTTCCCCTCCGCCCCGTGATCGGCGAAGGAACGATCCCCCGGATCCGGTTCCCCTTTTCCGACATATAACGAACATAGTCACCCAGGAGGGTCCGTACAAGGACCGGATCCCTGACCACCCCCCCCTTCCCGACCCGTTTCGGACCCGCTTCGAACTGAGGCTTGAAAAGCGGCAAAAAAAATCCTCCCCGTTTCAATAGACCCATAACTGTTTCGGTCACTTTCCGGAGCGAAATGAATGAAAGATCCGCCACAACCCCCGAAATCGGACCGGAAGGCATCCAGTCACCGGGCCACCGGGCATTGACCCCTTCCAGGAGAACAACCCTCGGATCATCCCTCAGACGAGAATCAAGCTGGGAATGTCCGACATCGACGGCCCACACCTTGTTCGCTCCATGCGACAAGAGACAATGGGTGAAGCCCCCGGTCGAGGCGCCCAAATCGACGATGCCACCGGATCCCAAGCTTAGGCGGAAGAAATCCAGGGCACCCTCGAGCTTTTCGCCACCCCTACTGACGTACGCCGGCCGACCCGTATCCGGAACCAGGCCAACCGAATCGAAGTCCGCCTGAACTGAAGGCTTTAATCGGGCAATCCCATTGACCAGGACTCTTCCCGCATGGATCAACTCCAGCGCTTTTTCCCGAGATGAGGCCCATCCCTTCAAGACAACGAGTTGGTCTATCCTTTTCATGGTCCGGATTTTTGGGGGGATATCAAACCGGGGTCGCCTCCAGCCAGGTTCTCAGGGTCTGGGCGACATCGGGAGGTGTCAGACCGATGGAAGCCTTTAATATCTTCGGGGCTCCATGTTCCACGTAATGATCGGGGATCCCGATCATCCGGCATTGCACTTTTCGACTCTGTCCGGACGCGGCGAGCCATTCCAGTACCGCCGAGCCGAATCCGCCCATCAGAACCCCCTCTTCCAGGGTCACGATGTGGGTATACCTTTCGGCTACTGATGACAAAAGGCCCGTATCCAGAGGTTTGGCAAATCGCATATTCACAACTCCGGCAGAAATACCTTCGGCGGAAAGGATCCCGGCGGCTTCTGTGGCGACCGACACCATCGATCCATACGCCAAGAGGCAGATATCCCTCCCTTCGGCCAAGACTTCCGCCGAACCGATCGGAATCCGGCGAAATTCCGGATCGATCGGCACCCCGAGTCCTTCTCCCCTGGGATAACGGACGGCGATCGGACCGTCGTGGGACAAAGCCGTAAAGAGCATGTGACGGAGTTCGTTTTCGTCTTTTGGAGCCATCACAACCATGTTCGGGATATGACGGAGATAGGCGATATCGAATACTCCATGATGCGTCGGGCCATCTTCGCCGACGAGCCCCCCTCTGTCGAGCGCAAAGACAACGGGTAGATTCTGGAGACAGATATCGTGTACCAGCTGGTCGTAAGCCCTCTGGAGGAACGTCGAATAGATTGCTGCGACGGGCCGGATACCCTGGGCCGCCATTCCTCCTGCAAGGGCGACGGCATGCTGTTCGGCGATCCCGACATCGACAAACCTTTCAGGAAAGGTCTTCTGAAACTCGGTCAAACCGGTCCCCTCAGGCATCGCCGCCGTAATCGCAAAAAGATGGGGAAACCGGCGTCCCAGCTCAACCAAGGCCTGGCCAAAAATCTTCGTATAGGTCGGCTTTCCACCGGATTTTTTCCGAAACTCACCGGTCTCTACATCAAATGGTGTCACACCGTGAAACACGACGGGATTCTTTTCGGCTGGGGGGTACCCCTTCCCCTTGACCGTCAGGACATGAAGGAGGATCGGGCCCTTCTGCACTTTAAGATTTGAAAGGGTACTCAACAGCAAAGGAAGGTCATGCCCATCGATGGGACCGACATATTGGAAACCCATTTCTTCGAACAGGACGCCCGGCCGAGAAATCATTCCGACCATGGATTCATGCGCCGCCTGGACAATCCTGACCATCGGTTCGCCGATCACAGGAATTTCGCGCACCAATCCTGCCGTTTTTCGCCTCAAGCCCCTATAACGGGGATCCGAGGTGATCCGCGCAAGATAATCGGACAGCGCCCCGACATTTTCGGAAATGGACATTTCATTATCGTTCAAGACCACGAGAAGATTTTTCTTACGGGCACCGGCCTGGTTCAATCCTTCCATCGCCATGCCCGCAGTCAGGGATCCGTCGCCGACAACAGCGACGACCCGATACTCTTCTTCTCTCAGGTCTCTGGCCTCGACCATACCGAGCGCAACCGAAATGGCTGTTCCGGCATGTCCGGCCGAAAAAGCGTCGTGAAGGCTTTCCTCCCGCTTCGGGAATCCGGCGAGACCCTGCCACTGGCGAATTGTCGAAAGCTTATCGAGGCGTCCCGTCAACATCTTGTGAGGATAGGCCTGATGGCCCACATCCCAAACGATACGATCACGCGTGGTGTCGTAAAGCCGATGCAAGGCGATCGTCAGTTCGACAACACCCAGTCCACCGCCGAAATGCCCCCCGACGTCGGAGAGAACCCGGATCATCTCTTCCCGGATTTCTCCGGCGAGGAGGACAAGTTCCCTTTCCGAAAGTTTCTTCACGTCCTGAGGGCCGGATACGCGGCCCAAAATCTCTCCCATCAATTCCTTCTTTCTATGATATAGCGGGCAAGATCACGAAGATGGACACCCTGTTCCCCGAATAGCATGAGCGACGACAGGGCATCATCGAGCTTGGCCTTAGCCATGGAACGGGCACCCTCGACTCCGAGCAAACCCGGATATGTATTCTTATTTCGGTCTTGATCTTTGTGGGCCGCCTTTCCCAGCATCGCGGCATCCCCTTCGACATCCAGCAGATCGTCCGCGATCTGGAAAGCAATTCCAACCGCCGAACCATAGCGGTCGAGGGCGGCGAACGACGTTGGATCGGCATCCCCAAGAAGGCCTCCGATCCGTACGGCAGACCGGATGAGCGCACCTGTTTTGTGCCGGTGGAGGAATTCCAATCCTTCGAGATTCAATGCCTTTCCCTCAGAGGCGATGTCCAGCTGTTGTCCGCCGACCATCCCGTTCATCCCGGACGCCGAAGAGAGTTCCCTGACGATCCGGACACGGTTCGCAGGGGACAAGAGGTTATCATAATCGGGAGCCGACAGCAGGGTAAAGGCGTGCGTCAGGAGGGCGTCTCCGGCAAGGATCGCCGTGGCCTCACCGTAGATGACGTGATTGGTCGGTTTGCCTCTCCTCAAGTCATCGTTATCCATCGACGGAAGATCGTCATGTATCAGGGAATATGTATGGACCAACTCGAGCGGGGCAATGAGCGGAACGAAGGGATGAGGGTCCTTCCCCAGTGCCTCCAGCGCAGCCATCGCGAGAATCGGACGGACGCGTTTGCCGCCTGCAAGAAGGCTATACCTCATGGACTCTGCCAGGGTTCCGTATGGCTCCCCGGTTTCTTTCTCGAACAAAGATGAGAGGAATCGGTCGATCGCATCCTTGCACGAACTCAAATAATCGTCGATCGACTCAGGGGTTAGAGACGTGATCACTCATCCTCCTCATTGACATTCATCCCAAAACCCGATTCTGTCGCTTCGATCTTCGGATCAAACACCACTTCACCCTCCTGCCCTTTCAAAAGAAGAGTAATCTTCCGTTCCGTATTCTCCAGAACCGCACGGCACTCGTTCGAAAGTTTGACCCCCTCTTCAAAGAGGGACATGGACTCTTCGAGCGGTTTATCGCCCTGTTCGAGGAGACGAACGATCTCCTCCAGACGCTCCATTTTCTTTTCGAACGTCACGGCGGAATGTGGTTCCGTCGAAGAGACACGTTCCGATTTCCTAGCCATCGGCCTCTCCTTTTTGCCGGATTTCGACGACGTCGAGTTCGAATTCGTATCCGGGTATCCGTCCGATCAGCCTCTCTCCCGAGAGCGGCGGAGAGGAGGGAGTGACAAGCCTACGGGTCCCCGAATGAAAAAGAATGGCAAACCCCCTGTCCAGGACGGAAAAGGGGGTCGCCCTCGAAAGGCGCCCGTTCCATTCGTCGAAAGACAGGAAAGCACGGGATCTTAGGGCTTGAATACCCTTGTCCAGCCGATTACAGGCCGAATCGAGAACCCCTTTATTTCCCGCAATGAAGGAAGGAACGACCATCCGCAGATGTCTCGACGTGTCCTCCCATCGCCGGAAACGGCTTCGAAAAACGCCATAGGGGTTTCTGAGGGCACGAACCAGGTCTCCCAAGCGTCGCTCAACTTTTCCCAAACCCTCAAAAGGGAAGCGGACCAGACGGGCCTTCAGGCGCTCTTGCCTCAGAAGTTCCGATCCCGTTTTTTTCTGAACGCCCACGAAAAGCTCCAACTGGATACGGTCGAGGTCCTGAATTCGTCTTTCAAGTCTTCCGGGCCACACCGAGATCCTGCTTGAAGCAAATTCGATCTCCCGATGCCGGTCGCGAACGCCTTTGTCCATGGAACTCAGGAGGGATCTGCGCCCGTTACGGATCAGGGCATTGAGCTCGGACGCGTCGGGGAAAATCCGCTCTGCCGCCTCGGAGGGTGTTGCGACGCGCAAATCGGATACCAGATCCGCAATCGTCGTATTCGTCTCATGTCCGATCGCCGAAATAACGGGCACTGGACATTCGAGTATCGCCCTCGCAAGACGTTCGTCGTTGAAAGACCAAAGATCTTCCACGGATCCGCCGCCCCGGGCCAGAACGATCCCGTCGAGATCCGGAATACGGGAAACTCTCCGGAGCGCCCCGGCAATCTCTTCAGGGACCGAATTTCCCTGGACACGGACAGGGATGATGACGATCGGAATCGCCGGAGCCCTCTGTCCCGAAATCCGGAGAAAATCCCAGACGACAGCTCCCGAGAGCGATGTCAGCAGGGCCACTTTGCGAGGGTACCGGGGGAGCTTTCGCTTCCGTGAGGGGTCCAGCAACCCTTCGGCCTCAAGCCTTTGTCGGACTCTTCGGTATTCGAGAAAAAACTTTCCCAATCCCGCAGGTTCGAGAGAGTGGACGACAAGCTGAACCTCCCCGCGTGCCGGATACACACCCATCCGCCCCATCGCCAAGACCTTGGTCCCGTTTTCCGGGAGGAAACGGTCGGTCCGTCGATGTCCGCGAAAATAGACGGCCCGGATCTGGGCGGAATCGTCCTTCAACGTAAAATAGACATGGCCCGAGGGGTGGGCTTCACGGATATTGGATACCTCCCCTTCAACGTAAATGAACGCGGGGAACGAAGACTCCAGGGCCAGGCGAACGCCTTCTGTCAGTTCCGTGACCGTAAAGACAGGATTTGTTTCCGTGAAGGAAAAAGTCGGCGGGTCAGTTCGCATCCGGCAAATCCCCTTCCCGGACCAAAATGGCTTTCCCTAGTGACGGCTTTCCTTTCTCTCGGGTCCGGAGTTCGACCAGTAGACCGCAAAAGAGGAGTTCACCCGTTCCGACTTCGAAAGGCGCCGGGACATGGGTCCGGTATTTCTGGAGGGCTCCTTCCGGAGACACTCCGATTATGGACCAGCGGGGCCCGGTAAGTCCGATATCCGTGAGGAAGAGGGTCCCCTTCGGGAGACGCTCAAGATCGTTCGTCTGGACATGGGTATGCGTACCGTACACGACGTCGACCCGTCCATCCAGGTGGAATCCCATCGCCCTCTTTTCCCCCGTCGCCTCGCCGTGGAAATCGACCGCCACGAAATCAGGACGGTCCCCCGAGGAATCCCATTCCTTTAAAATCCGGTCTGCCGTGTGGAAGGGGCAATCCGAGGGAGCCATGAAAACGCGTCCGATCAAATTGATGATCCCGAGCGTCCTGCCGTCGGGAAGCGTGTAGATGGAAGCTCCCCTGCCGGGACACTCGGACGAGTAATTCGCAGGCCTTAGGACGCGGGGATCGCTTTCGATGAGGGAAACAACATTCTTCTGATCGAAGAGATGGTTCCCAGTAGTGATCGCAGTCACTCCCATGCGAAAACACTCTTCGGAGGTTTTCGGGTTCAGCCCCTTGCCGCCAGCAAGGTTTTCCCCGTTGATGACCACCGCGGCAATCTTCCGGTCAAGGGAAAGGCGACCAATCCCTCTCTCCAGGGCCTGCCGTCCGGGTCTTCCAAAAACGTCCCCAACAAAAAGAATCCAGGAATCCCCTTCCGGGGATGGCAAATCACCGGGCATATTCGACGATCCGATTCTCCCGGATGACTGTGACCTTGATCTGGCCAGGGTACTTCAATTCCGCTTCGATCTTCCGGGCAATATCCCTGGAAACCACGAGAAGATCCTCGTCGCTGACCTCATCTTGCCTGACGATGATCCGTATCTCTCTCCCAGCCTGAATGGCATAAGACTTCTCGACTCCCTTGAACGAGTTTGCAATGCTTTCCAATTTCTCGAGCCGCTTGATATACGCATCCATACTTTCACGCCTGGCTCCCGGACGCGCGGCGGATATCGCATCCGATGCTGCTACGAGAACCGATTCAAGGCAGATGGGCTCCACATCTCCATGATGAGACTGGATCGCGTTCACAACTTCGGGGACTTCCCCGTATTTTCGGGCGGCTTCCGCACCGAGAAGCGGATGCGACCCCTCCCCTTCATGCGTCAATGACTTCCCGATGTCATGAAGAAACGCGGCGCGACGCGCGAGCTTCGGATTCAGTCCGAGTTCGGACGCCATCATGGAACAGAGATACGCGACTTCCTTGGCGTGAAGAAGATTGTTCTGTCCGTAACTGGTCCGGAACTTCAAGCGTCCGACCAGCTTCAGGATTTCCGGATGGATATCGGTAATACCAAGTTCGAAGGCCGCTTTTTCGGCTTCTTCATAGAGGGTGTGATCCAGATCCTTCCGTACTTTTTCGACCACTTCCTCGATCCGGGCCGGATGGACGCGTCCGTCCAGAAGAAGTTTTTCCAGTGCGAGACGCGCAACTTCCCTGCGAAGAGGGTCGAAACCCGAAACGACAATGGCGTCGGGAGTATCGTCGATGATAAGGTCGACACCGGTCGCCTGTTGAAACGCGCGGATATTTCTTCCTTCCCGGCCGATAATACGTCCCTTGACGTCCTCGGACTGGATCGGAACGACCGAAATGCTCGTTTCGGCAACGTGTTCGTTCGCATAACGCTGGATGGCCATCGTCATGATTTCACGCGCCTTCTTGATCGCGCTTTCGCGGAATTCCCGCTCGATTTTCTGTCCTGCCCTCGCCGCTTCGGTACGGACGACCTCTTCGGCTTCCTTGAGAAGTCGTTCTTTCGCAGTATCCAGGGAAAGTCCCGAGATCTCCTCGAGTTTTCGATGTTCCAGTACCAGGGTTTCGCTCAGTTCCTTTTCCTTCTGGTCAAACATTTTTTCCCGAGAACGGATATCATGGGAACCTTTCTGGAGATCCTGCTTCAGCTGCTCCAGGCGACGCCTTTCCTGCTCCAGATCGTTGAGGCGGCTCTGGATTTCCTGTTCCTTCTGAAGGTTTTCCTGTTTCTTCCGTGCGGATTCTTCCTCGGCCTGAACCCGAATCCGGAAGGAAGACTCTTTGGCCTCAAGCTCGGCTTCCTTCAGCAGGGATTCCTTCCGACGATTCGCATCCTCTACAATTCCAGTGGCAAGCTTTCGTTTTTCACGTATTTGACCATTTGCCCGGGAGTTCGCCAGTAAATTGCCGAACCAGGCTCCCGCCAAAACAGCAAACAGGGCGACACCAGCCACCAAGACGGCTGTCACCATATCATCGACCTCTCCAATGGGAATTCATCTGGCAACGTTTATTTCTCCGAAATCATAGAACTCAAATTCTTTTCATCATACCAAAGACAGGATGGCCTGAAAACCGCCTCCGTATCGAAGGATCCCGTACACATCCTTCAATTCCCCTTCTTTTTTCTGGAGGAACCGCCCCAATGTTCCGTCCACGTCTCCCTATTTCCCCATTCTTTCAGACGTTCCCACTCTTTCTGCCTTTCCACCATCTCTTCCTCATCACCCTTTTGGGATGTGGGCGGCTCGTAGAACCTGGGATTTCCCGCAACGTATTCCCGTCTGTCCACTCCGTTTTTCTGATCATGCGGATAGAGGTACCCCGAGGTGTCGCGATCTTCCTCCCACAAGGACTCTGAGCGGAGATGAACGTTCTTCAGGAATTCCGGAACCGGAGGCAGAAATCCGCCCCTTACGGCCTTGACCGCTTTTCCGATGGCCTTGTAGGCCGAATTGCTTTTTGGGGAAAGCGTAAGATATATCGTCGTTTCGGCAAGGGGGATGCGGGCTTCGGGCAACCCGATCGAACGCACCGCATCGAGACAGGCCGCAGCGAGCGTCAAAGCGCCGGGATTTGCGAGTCCGATATCTTCAGAAGCCAGTATCACGAGCCGGCGGGCGATATACAGAGGGTCCTCTCCTGTTTCGATCATGCGTGCCATATAATGGAGTGCCGCGTCCGGGTCGTGGTTTCGGACGCTTTTGATAAATGCAGAAATAAAATCATAGTGGGACTCCCCATCGCGCATGAGACCTCCCGAAAGCCCCGCGAACCGCTCGACTTCGTCGCGACCGATCCGGAGAGTTCCGGATTTCCCTCCGTGCGCGATTACAAGAGCTTCCAGCGCCAGGAGTAGTTTGCGACCGTCCCCTCCCGCACGCCGGATCAAAAGATCCATCCCTTCCCTTTCGATCCGGACCGGGGCCGCCCGATCCTTCTCGAGTTGCATTCTCCCTCTTTCAGCCAATCTCGCCAGATCGGGCGGTTCGAGGGGATAAAAGGGAAAAAGAAGAATCCTGGAAACCAATGTGGGAAGGAGAGCCCGGATGGGGTTGTCGAAGGAAAGTCCCAGAAGGATGACTTCTCCCCGCTCAAGGTACGGGACGAGAATGTCTTGCTGGGATCGCGAAAACCGGTCGATCTCTTCGATGACCACGACGGTTTGCTGCCCCGCCTCCCGATAGCTTTTTCCGACTTCGAGAGATTTTCTCAGATCCGGAAGACCGTCTTCGGCACCCCTGACCGTTTCGAAATGGAAGGAAAGCTTCGAACGGACGAGGCGGACGAATGACGTCTTTCCGCAACCCGGCGGCCCGTACAAGACCATCGACCGGAGTGTTCCCGCTTCGAGAAATCCGGATAAAGGCCCCCCCGGTCCCATAAGATGGGGCTGACCGAGGAAATCCTCTTTTCTGTCGGGAAGCAAACGGTTTGTCAACAAGGAGTCAACGGAAGGATCGAAAAGGGATTTCTTCATGGAAAGACCCTTTCCGATCCCATCTTGAAAGGGCGGCAAGACACAATAAACCCCGCATCTGCCGTTACGGTTTCATTTGAGATACCTTCCTTACCAGGTTTTGGCACTATAGGCGGCTTTAGGCTTCCCGGAAACCGGGCCTGCACACTGCACACACTGACGTGCCGGTACTCAAATAATGTAGGTAACAAACTCAACCGCGCCTCGAACAGTGCAGGGTCTGAAGGAATTCTACCGGTTCATCCCCTTCCGTGCAAGAGCTTTTCCGCATTCTGCTCCAGATCCGCGAATGCCGTATCGAGCTGACCTATGAAACGATCCCAGCGCAATACGGTTGCCTCAAGTTCCTTGATCTTCTTCGACAGCTCCATATTTTCGTAGGTCTTCTCGAGAGCCACCAGCAATGCGACAGACTGGAGCGACTGGGGATTCTCCGGATCACCGCCGCCCTTGCCGTCCAGGGTGCGCCCGAGAAGGCGGGAAGCTTCCTGCATCCGCTCGGGATCGAAATGCCCCTTGACGCTCAGAGTGAATCGGTTGACCCGAACCTGAATCTGTTCAGGCTTCTTTTTTGCCGACACGGCCGCTCCTTTTCGTTGTCGTCTCCACCAGTCGCTTCTCCATATGCACGAGAAGCTCTCTCACCTTTTCCCTTTCGCGCCTGAAAAGGACCAACCCTCTCAGAAGTTTTTGATTTTCCTTTTTCAATTCCCGATTTTCCTGAACCACATGATCTATGGCCTCGCGATGCTTCACGAGAAGCGATTCCAACTGCTTCAACCGCTCCTTGAAACGCCACTCGCGCTCCCATTCTTCGGGACTTCCGGGAAACATCCTGCCCCCTAACCGCCAAGACCCCGGTGACGGGCGTGAATATACATGTAGTTCCAAAGGACTTCGCGGTCATACCGTCTGGTTTCCTTGAAAGGGATGCCTTCGACGAAGAAATCCCAGTCTTCGGAGGCCAGTCTTTTCCATCGTACCACCGTGTGCATCCCCGCATTGTACGACGCCACCGCCCGTTCCGGATTGTGGGGATAAACCTTCATCAGGCGGCTAAGATACCGGCTTCCGAGATAACTGTTGATGAGTGGGTCCCGTATATTGCCGAGATTTTTTTCAAGGAGTCGATATCGTCCTGCGGGATCAACCTTTGCCGTCGCAACAGCCGTATGGGGCATCAATTGCATGACTCCGATGGCCCCATCGATGGAAAGGGCTTCGGCATCGAACCGGCTTTCCTGCCGGGCGATCGAAAGAGCCCAACTCCTATCGACTCCGGATTGGCTGATCCCTTCTAGGATCCGGGGATGGACTGTTTCGCCTTCGGCGATCCGTATTCCCCCGTTGTCTCCTCCCGATAGGGCCCGGACCAGCTTGAGTTTCATCTCGGGCGTGACCGAGAAATCGAAATCCCCGTACCGGAGCATTCGCACGCCGATCCGGGAGGTGTCTTGAGAAACGAGATAGAGTCCCCAAGCAGGCCCCCACAATCCCATCTGTACCAGCCGCAAGAGTCTCGAACGGGTCGACCGGGATATCTTGGGATCGGACCGGCCCGTCCAGTGGAGACTGAGTCGGGCAGGACGGCAGTTTCCTCCACAGGACAGACCGGCCCAGACAGCGTAGACGGAATCCGGCGCATCCGAAATAGCCTGCCGGTACCAAGCCTTGGCAGCCTTGTCGTCTCCGAGTAACCCGTTCATGCGGCCCAGAAAATAGTCGACCCTTCCGATGCGCATGCCCGAAGGATCTCCCGATTCCTGGTAAAAGTCCGCCAGCCGTTTCCAGCGTTCAAGCGCTTTCGATTTATCTCCGCGGAAATAAGCGTCAAGACCGTATAGCCAAAGACTGTCCTGTCCTTCGGAAAGCCAGAGAAGGTCATCTGGCGTTTTCCACAGGGGATCCGGCGAAGGGGCCGGGTTCAATATATCGTCCCGCAAGGCCAGTATGGACAGCTTTCTACCGGCCACCGACCGGGGGTACTTTTCCAGGAAATGATGGATGCAGGCAAATTCGTGGCGGGGACGGGTCATGAGAAGACACCGCCCGGCCTCGAGAGACGCGGAAAGTTTGATCCCTTTTTCCGAGAGCGCGTTTTCGATAACCGATTTTGCTTCGTCCGTCTTCCCCTCTCTCCCGAGTTCACGGGCCCGGAGGAGCGTCGCCTCATCCTTGTATGGGAACGGCTGGGAAGCGGTGAGATAGGATTTAATTTCCCTCACGATCTGGGCACCCATCCCCATGGACGAAAGAATGTTCCATCTTGGTACCAGGAGATCTCCGCCCAGATTCTCCGGCGACAACCGCAGAACGGCAAGCCCCGATTCCGGGGAAAGGGGATGCTGGGCCACAAGGGTCTGCCACTCTGACCGGGCCTGGTCCATATTTCCCTGCGATGCCTCCGCCAGGGACTTTTCCCATAATGCCCTCGCCGATTTATCCCCCTTCCTGCCGACTCCGTGATAGAGGGGAGATTTGGGATACATCGCCGCAAATTTTCGGCGAAGCCCCGAGATCTTGGATGACGAAAAGTGTCCCCGCACCATCCCTTTCCAGAAAAGAAGGTCGCCCAGATTCCCGGAGAAACGGTTGACCTTCCGGAGCGCCTTTCCGGAAAACGTTTTTGGGGGAGAAAGCCAAGCCTCCAGGTACAGTATCCGATTCCGGTAGAGATCGGGCAGGCGCCGGATCTTGCCTGGATCGGCGTTTTCCAGGTATTGTTTCGCTTCTTTCACGTGTCCGCCGTCCACCAGGGCGACAATCTCTGCATACAGGTCCCATCCGCTCAGGGGTCTCGATGGATTGGCGGCTCCTGCCGGATCCGAGAGGCCAAAACACAGGAAGAAAAACGCGATACCAGCCCAGGCCCTACTGAAGGACATGAAATCCCCCGTTATAGAAAATAAACGCCCAAGTCAGTGTCAGCCTTTTCTTGTGGAAAGATTTCGGAAGGGCGATATACGGCGCCGCGACCCGCACGATCCTGAGGGACTCCTCGTCGAGTACTCTCGAACCGGAGCTTTGTGAAAGACGGGCCATTGCCAGTGTTCCGTCTTCGTTTATAGTGAAAGTTACCAGGGATTGCCCTGTGACCCCCCTCTGGGCCGCGTCCTGAGGATACTCCCCGATCGTCTCGAAGCGTTCCTGGATTCTCTTGATATAACTCGAGTAGGTCTCGTCCTCGAGATTGGCCGCGATCCTGTTCAAATCGTCGGACCGGTCCGAATACGCGGGTGAAAGGTCCTGTGCCAGATTCATGTGGTGGGTGAACGGGGTGCCGAGGGATGCCTCTGAAAGGATCTTTTGCATCTGACTATGCGAAATCGTGGTCTGAACCGGCGGTGTGGGAGGAAGCTTCTCCGGGTTGGGATTCGTCTTTTCCAGCTTCTCCTGATGTTCCAGCTTCTTCCGCATGACTTTCTCGGCCCTTTGGACCGAACGGGTGGCTTTCTGGGACGCATGACTGGGACTGACTTTGTGAAAGGCCGGGATTTTGGAAGGTTGTGCCGATTCGGTACGCTTATGCTGAACGCGGGCTTCATTCCGGGCCTCTTCCATCTTCCTGATGACAGGGTGAGAAGGTCTGGACGGAGGAGGGGAAACGGTTTTTCTCGTCATCCGGTCATGGGAATGGAGCTTACCGGACAGGGAGTACCCTTTTGGGAGCGGCGGAGCGACCGACTGGTCCGCCAGGGGAACCTTGGAGGGATCCAAAATATCGATGAAAACCGGTTTTCGTTCCTCGGCTTTCTTTTGCAACTGCGCCACCGTCAGCGGTTTCTTCTGGCTCTGGATCATCTCTTCCAGTGCCCTCCGAACGGAAGGGTTCTTGATGAACAGAAGCAAAACACCGAGGTGGACAAGGAACGACACAAGAACAAACCAACGAAATGCCCATTTGAGATCGGAGTCGTCCCCATCGGTATAGAGCATTGCGTTTTCATAGGGCATCCTGCGATCCATCTGGCTCCGCTTTCGTGACAATTCTTTTTCAAACTTTTCCAAACTATGGTATTTTAGAACAACTTGTATCTGAAAGAAAAACGGACGGACAGGAGGATCAAAACATCTCCGGAAGAAAACATCATCGTTCATTCGGCCATTCCGCCCCGCTTCCTTCCACATCCTGGAAACCCGGACCCCTCAAACAGCTGGGGCAGAACTTCTTGTCGGATCCTGCCATTGCCCGAAAGATCGCGGACTTTGTTTCCGAAGGGGAAAGGACGTTCTCCTCGATCGTCGAGATCGGGCCCGGAAGAGGGATCCTGTCAGAATGGCTGTCCTTGAAAACGGACGAACTGTTGCTCATCGAGAAAGACTCCCGGCTGATTTCCGGTCTGCGTCAAAAATTCGGAGACAACCGGAATATCCGTATCGTCGAGGAAGACGCCCTCGTCTATCCGTTCGAAAGCGTTTCTGCGCCCTACGCCGTTGTATCGAACCTCCCCTATAACATCTCGGTCCCGCTCTTCCTGCGCCTCCTGGGGGCACGAAAACCTCCGTCATTCATGGTCCTCATGTTCCAGAAAGAAGTGGCCCGAAGGCTCGTTGCGAAATCCGGAACACCGGATTATGGTCACCTGTCTGTCGTTTCGACGTTTCTGGCCACCATCACCAAACGCATGGACCTCCTCCCCGGTGCATTCTTCCCCAGGCCCAAGGTCCAGTCATCCGTCGTCACCGTCCGCCCCAGAACCGACGAACCAGACCCCGACACATGGGTCGCCATCGCCCTTTCCCGGCAACTTTTCCTCTATCGCCGAAAGATCCTTTCCCGGGCCTTCCGAACGGCCTTTCCCGACCTTCCTCCCGCCCTGTCGTCTTGTTTTTCCGAAACGGACCAGGATTTCATGAAAACGCGCGTCGACGACCTGGCGCCCCGGGATTTTCTGGATATCGCACAGAAGGTCCGTCTCCATGCGCCACTTTTTTTTGATAGAATGTTCCGAATGGGAAAGGAGCAGGTAACTCCGTGAGCAACGAAACGACAGAGAGACAAAACCCCGGATCCGGGGAATGGGTCCGGATCATCCCGTTGGGTGGCATCGGCGAGATCGGGATGAACATGACGGCCTACGAAACGCCGGAAGGCATTGTCGTCGTCGACTGCGGAGTTCTCTTTCCCGAAGACGACCTCCTCGGAATCGATCTGATCATTCCCGACCTCACCTACCTCAAGGAAAACCGGCAACGACTTCTCGCCCTCTTCCTGACCCACGGACACGAAGATCATATCGGGGCGGTTCCGTATTTCCTCAAGGAGTTCGACGTGCCGATCTTCGGGACCCCGCTGACGCTCGGCCTCGTCGAAGGAAAGGTGAAGCAGCACAAAGCCCTTGCACCACCGAGACTCGTTCCAATCCGGCCCAGGGAAAAGTACAACGTGGGTTCCTTCTCCATCGAACCGGTCCGAATCACCCACAGCATCGCCGACGGGGTTTCCTTTTCGATCCGGACGTCCGCCGGCATCATTCTGCACACGGGCGATTTCAAGATCGACCTCACCCCCATCGACGGAGAGCAGTTCGACATGCACCGGTTTTGCGCTCTGGGGGAAGAAGGGGTTCTTTGCCTGATCAGCGACAGCACCAACTCCGAGAAGGAAGGTCTCTCCCTATCCGAAAGCCAGGTGGCCGAACCCTTGAACCAGTTGATCTCCAAGGCGACCGGCAGGGTGATCGTCGCCACGTTCTCGTCGAATATCCATCGGTTGCAGCAGGTCGCCGACGTCTCCATCCGGAACGGAAGAAAAATCGCCCTTACGGGAAGGTCCATGGAGACCAATGCCCGCATTGCATCGGAACTCGGCTACCTCCATATCCCGGCCGATCAGATGATCCGGATCGACCAGGTCTCCCAGTTGCCTCCCGAAAAGGTCACGATTCTGACGACCGGGAGCCAGGGAGAACCGATGAGCGCCCTCTTCCGGATGGCTCTGGGGGACCACAAGCACGTTTCCATCGGCCCAGGCGACACGGTACTTCTTTCGGCCCGGGTCATTCCGGGGAATGAGCGGGCCATAAACAAAATCATTAACCTGCTCGGGCGCAAGGGCGCCCACGTTTCCTACCAGCGCGTCTCTGAAATCCATGTGTCCGGCCACGCCAGCCAGGAAGACCAGAAGCTCATGATCCGAATGCTCAAGCCCAGGTATTTCGTTCCCATGCACGGCGAATTCCGGCAATTGAACAGGCACGCCGAAACAGCGATAAAATCCGGGGTCTCCCCGGATAGCGTCTTCATTATTGAAAACGGGGACGTCCTTGAATTTTCCCAGACCGAAGCCCGACGTCTTCCCAAGATTCCGTCAGGAAGGACCTTCATTGACGGAAAAGGGGTGGGGGATGTCGAAAATCTCGTCATCCGGGACCGACAGCGGCTCGGATCCGACGGGATCGTTACCGTAATCCTCGCCCTGTCCCTTCAGACGGGGGAAATCATCGTCGGACCCGAAGTCTCGACCCGGGGTGTTGTCCTTTCAGACCTTTCGCTGGAAATGCATGCGATACTGAAAAATCAGGTCGAGGTTCTTCTCGAGTCGCTGGATCCGGAAATCAGGAAAGAGCCCTCGGCGCTGAAAACCCATATTCACAACAATCTGCGCCGCTATTTCAAGAAGAACTTCGAGCGGGACCCTGTCATCATTCCGATACTGCTCGAAATGTAGCCGGGAGGAGGACTCCTGGATTCCCAAGCACCGATTTCGGAAACATCATCCAGCCACCGCCTGGGCCGGTACATTCTCATTACCGTCGGTAGCGCCCTTTTGCTGTTCTCCCTCCTGGCACTCGCAACGTCAAATCCCGACGATCCTTCCCTACTGACGTATTCGAGCCAACCGGAAAACCACAACGCCGTTGGCTTCATGGGCGCAACGTTCGCCGATCTTCTTTTCGAACTATTGGGAACGGCAGCCTATCTCGTTCCCGGATTCCTCGCCCATCTCGTTTGGATCCAGGCGAGGGGACTGCGGACGTCGGTCCGCACTTACGGAGGATGGGCCCTGTTTTTCCTGTCGGTGCCCCCCATCCTCACGGGATCCATTCCGGGATCCTGGTCCTCTCCGTTCCCTCCCGGAGGTTCCACAGGATCGGCTCTTTACGGTATCGCCAAAGAACGTCTGAATCCCGGCGGGGCATTCCTGCTCTTCGTGACCATTCTGTTGCTCGGTATCATCGTTCTGTCCCTGGAGCGTCTCCATGCCTTCGAAGTACACCTTCGGGAACAGTGGCGTTCCCGCAAAAAGGGTCTCGAGGACACCTCCCCTCCCGCGGCTCTTCCCGAGCCGCTGAGGGAACTCCTGAAAAACCCTTCGTTTTCGGGTCCGGCATTCGATACAATGTCGATGTCCCCAAGGGACCCGCCGCCTGCAAGGACCTCTCTCACTCCGGGAGAAGACCCCGAAGAGGAAGATCTTTCCTTCCCCGCGATTGGATTCGCGGGCGATCCGGTCCGGTTCCGGCCGCCGGGAAGCCTTTTGGATCCGCTTCCACCTCTGTTGGAAACGACCTCTCCTCAATTTCTTAAGGAAACCGAAAAGAACCTTTCCGAATTTTTCCGGACATACGGGGTTCCGGGACGGATGATGGGCCACCAAACGGGCCCGGTAGTCACCCTGTTCGAATTCCAGCCGGCGCCGGGCATTAAGGTCAACCGTGTCACCGGCCTTGCGAACGAGCTTTCCCTGGTCTTGAAGGTGCCTCACATCCATATCCAGGTTCCGGTGCCAGGGAAATCAGCCGTCGGGCTCGAAGTCCCGAACCCCAACCGACAGATCGTCGGATTCCGGGAAATCCTGGAAAGCCCGAATTTCAGGTCGATCACCTCTCCGCTGGCACTCGCGCTGGGCAAAAACATCAACGGGGAACCCGTGGCGTCGGATCTCTCCCGCATGCCCCACCTCCTGATCGCCGGGGCCACGGGAACCGGAAAGTCGGTCTGCCTGAATGTCCTGATCGCGAGCATCATCATGAACGCAGGCCCCGACGAAGTACGGTTCCTCATGATCGATCCGAAACGTCTTGAATTTGCCCCCTACGAAGGTATCCCCCACCTCATCGGACCGGTGATTACCGACCCGCGTTTCGCGGCCGCAAAGCTCCGCATGCTGAACGAGGAGATGCTGAGGCGGTACGACACCATGAAATCCGCAGGGGTCCGCAATATCGGGGAATTCAGGAAGTCCCGCCCTCAATCGGAATGGTTTCCCTATATCGTCGTCCTGATCGATGAATTGGCAGATCTCATGCTGAGCCTCAAGAAAGACGTGGAGCCACAGATCATACGGCTCGCCCAGATGTCCCGTGCTTCGGGCATTCACCTCGTCCTGGCGACCCAGCGGCCTTCTGCCCAAGTCCTGACCGGACTGATCAAAGCAAACATCCCGACAAAAATCGCCTTCCAGGTCACGACACAGATCGATTCGCGGGTGATCCTCGACCAAGGGGGCGCGGAACTTCTTCTGGGTGCCGGGGACATGCTGATGCGCCCACCCGGCACGGACTCCCTTCGGCGGCTGCACGGGGCGTTCATCTCCGAAGGAGAAATCCGCCGCATCGTCGATGCCTGGAAATCGTCCGTGCCGCCTCCGGCGGAACGGGAAGACCTTCTTTCCCATCTCTCGGTCGACAGCTCTCCGGGAAGGGAGGGTGGAGACGATTCCGAAGACGACGACGAATTGTACGGAGAGGCCGTCCAGGTTGTCAGGAGACAGGGAAGGGCCTCGACCTCCTTGATCCAGCGCCACCTCCGTATCGGCTATAACCGCGCTGCCCGGCTGATCGAACGAATGGAGGCGGACGGGATCATCGGCCGACAGGAAGGTAGCCGCCCCCGACCTGTCCTTGACCGGAACGACCCGAATGAATCACCTTAGTAAGATGAACATTTTCTTCCGTCTCATTTCCGCCCTCTTTTTCCTTTCTCTATCCTGGGCCCTTCCTCCGGCTTCTGTCGGCGCGGTGCATCCCACCCCCGGCGAGGTGCTTGACCGGCTTTCCAAGTCTTTCAACAGGGAGAAGGGGTTCGAGTCCCGTTTTTCCCAGATCCTGACGCCCCAGAACAGCCGGGCGGTCATGTCCAGGGGACGTCTTCTCTACAAATCTCCGGGTAAAATGATCCTCCGTTACCGGAATCCGAAAGGACAGGTCCTTTTATTGTCCGGAAACGAAGTGTCCCTCTATATTCCCCAGAACAAGCAAATTCTGCTGCAGACGCTCAACTCGACCCACCATATTCCGGAGACTCCGGCCCTCCTTTTCGCGAGTCTCGGTCATCTGGACCGGTATTTCTATATCCGTCCGGAAGGAAGCGGCACGCTTTCGGACCAGACAACCTATGCCATTGAACTGATCCCACGCAAACCCGACCCCCATCTGGCCGTGGCCCGGATCTCGATCGACCTCAAGAGCGGATTCCCCCGGTCGATCACCTTCATGGAGACCAATGGAATGGAAGTCTCCATCCACCTCACGGACCTTTCTCCCCGTGAATCGGTCCAGGATTCGGATTTCGCTCTCGGTGTCCCGCCGGAAACGACTGTCGTGCGCGTAAAAGGAGGATTTTGATGGCCAAGCGTACGACACCCCCCGTTCATGACCGGATCACCATCCAGGGCGCGAGGCAACACAACCTCAAGAACCTCGACTTGTCTTTTCCCAGAAATCGCCTGGTCGTGATTACCGGACTTTCCGGATCGGGAAAAAGCTCCCTCGCGTTCGACACGCTCTATGCCGAAGGCCAGAGAAGGTACGTGGAATCACTCTCCGCATATGCCCGACAGTTCCTCGAGATGATGGACAAACCCGACGTCGATCATATCGAAGGACTCTCGCCGGCAATCGCCATCGACCAGAAAGTGACCTCCAGAAATCCCCGCTCGACGGTCGGAACGGTGACGGAAATATACGATTACCTTCGACTCCTCTATGCCCGGATCGGTCATCCGCACTGCCCCTCCTGCGGACGCCCCGTGACCCCACAGACCGTCTCGCAGATGGTCGACCAGATCCTTGCCTTTCCCGAAGGAGAACGATTCTACGTACTGGCTCCGACCGTCGTCGACCGAAAAGGGGAATACCGGAAGGAAATCGCCCGCATACTGAAGGCCGGATTCACCCGGATCCGGCTCGACGGGGACATCAGGGAAATCGAATCGATCGAAGAGATCGACAGGAAAAAGACCCACCGGATCGATATCGTCATCGATCGGCTGACTGTCCGGGAAGGACTGTCGCAGCGATTGTCCGACAGCATCGAAACGGCGCTCCGGAACGGAAACGGGCTCGTCCACATCTTCTGGCCGGAAAGGGTCGAAGAAACCATACTGTCTGAACGCCAGGCCTGCACGGTCTGTCAAATAAGCCTGCCGGAAATCACACCGCGCCTTTTCAGCTTCAATTCTCCATACGGCGCCTGTTCGCATTGCGGTGGACTGGGTTCCCTGCTCGAAGTCGATCCGTCCCTCCTGGTTCCCTTTCTGGACCTGTCCGTTGCGGAGTCCGCCATCAAACTTCTGGAACACAGGAGTTTCTCCGAAGTCCGCTCCCGTTTCGTAAGGTTCATGGAACAGGAAGGGGTTTCCCAATATGTCCCTTTTTCAAAGCTCACAACGGAGCAGCGCCAGACGCTCCTTTACGGGAAACCGGCAGTAAAAGGGGGGTACCGATTCCCGGGGTTGGTCAACCTCCTCCAGGATATCTTCCAGAAAGGCAATCTTTCCATCTGGGCCAAGACGGAACTTGAAAGCGTGATGTCTGAACGGGACTGCGAAGCGTGTCAGGGGTCCCGGCTGAAACCGGAAGCCCTTTCGATCACCATCAACGACCGGAATATCAGCGATGTCGCCAACTTCACGATCGGACAGGCGAAGGCCTTTCTCGAAACGATCGTCCTGTCCCCCATGGAACGGACGATCTCCGAGCGCATCGTCCGGGAAATCCGTACACGCCTTTCGTTTCTCCAGGAGGTGGGGCTCGAGTACCTGTCCCTTTCGCGAAGTGCCGGGACGTTGTCCGGAGGGGAATCCCAGAGGATCCGTCTTGCCACCCAGATCGGATCGGGTCTCACGGGCGTCCTGTATATTCTCGACGAACCGTCGATCGGTCTTCACCCTCGGGACAACCAGAAGCTCCTGAACACCCTCATGCATCTCCGGGACCTCGGGAACACCGTAGTCGTCGTGGAACACGACGAAGAAACGATCCTGATGGCCGACCATATCATCGACATGGGGCCGGGGGCCGGGCGGATGGGGGGAGAGATCCTCGCCCAGGGCACACCGGAGGAAATCCGGAACAATCCCAACTCCATCACCGGGGACTTCCTTTCGGGACGTCGTTCGATCTCGAAGCCGGCCGTCCGGCGGGAACCCAAGGGGTGGCTTTCAGTCCTCGAGGCCACCGAACACAACCTGAAGGGCATCGACGTCCATTTTCCCCTGGGGCTCATGACCGTCGTAACCGGCGTGTCGGGAAGCGGAAAAAGCACTCTTGTCCTAGATATCCTTCACAGGCGCCTCGCCAAGGTGTTCTACGGATCTCGCGACCGACCCGGGAAATGCCGGGAGATCCGTGGGGTAGACCAGATCGATAAGGTGGTTCATATCGATCAGTCCCCTATCGGACGAACCCCGCGATCGAACCCCGCGACCTACACTGGGGTGTTCACCCCTGTCCGGGAGCTCTTCTCCCAGGTTCCGGAGTCCCGGGCCCGAGGGTATGAAGCGGGCCGATTCAGCTTCAATATCAAGGGGGGCCGCTGCGAAGCCTGCCAGGGTGATGGCGTTCTCAAGATCGAGATGCATTTTCTGCCGGATGTTTATGTGACTTGCGACCAGTGCAAGGGGCTCAGGTACAACCGGGAAACCCTCGAAATCCACTATCGGGGGAAAACGATCGCCAATATCCTTTCGATGACCGTCGAAGAAGCCCTCGATTTCTTCGGACCGATCCCGACCGTGCGCAGCAAGCTTCTGACCCTGAAGGACGTCGGTCTCGACTATATCCATCTCGGCCAGTCGGCCACGACATTGTCCGGAGGGGAAGCCCAGAGAGTGAAGCTCGCAAAGGAGCTTTCCCGCCGATCGACCGGCCGAACGCTTTATATCCTCGACGAACCCACTACGGGACTCCACTTCGCGGACATCCAGAAACTCCTGGACACGCTGAACGCCCTGGTCGAACAAGGGAACACGGTCATCATCATAGAGCACAATATCGATGTGATCTTCAATGCAGACCACCTGATCGACCTCGGACCCGAAGGCGGCGACAAAGGGGGGCAGATCGTCGCCACCGGCACACCCGAGGAGATCATGCGTCACCCCACTTCCTATACGGGAATGGCACTGAAGAACAAGGCCACTCCGCTGTGACTGGAACCCTGAAAAACCGCATAATGACCCCCGTGGGGATCCTGCTCTTCGCCCTCGGGACCAACATGACCCTTGCCGCGCTCAAAATCACATGGGGACATTCTATCGGCTCGGTTGGCATGCTTGCCGACGGGTACCATGCACTGCTCGACACACTGTCCGATCTTATCTGCCTGGGCGGGGTCGTCGTGTCGCGACGCCCGCCGGATGCCGATCATCCCTATGGCCACTTCAAATTCGAGCCTCTGGCACAAATAGCCGTCGGAATTCTCCTTTTCATGACCGGATACGAAGTCCTGAGCCACAGCTACTTTGCCTTCCGGACGCATCACGCGCCTTCAGGCGCTGCTTCATCGCTTGCGGTCATGGTATTATCGATGGGGCTTCAGGTTTTCCTCGTGGCTCTCGAGACACGGGTGGGGCACGCCGCCAAAAGCCCACTCGTCAAAGCCGATGCGGCGCATATACGGTCGGATCTTTTCGCTTCCCTATCCGTGATCGTCGGGCTCCTGGCTTCGGACGCGGGCTATGCGGTGACAGACCCGATCGTCGGAATCCTGATCGCCTTCATCATCGGCAAGACAGGATTTGAACTCCTCAAGGAAGGGACCATGGTACTTTCCGACCGGAGCCCTCTCGATCCGGAGGTCATCGTGAAACTCGCAATGGAAACGCCGGGAGTGCTCGGATGCCATGCGGTCCGATCCCGGGGTCCCGAGTCCCGCATCTACATGGACATGAACCTCCACGTCGACGACAACCTTTCCGTTGCTCGGGCCCATACTATTTCCCACGACGTGGAAAAACGTATAAAGGAGAGGTACCCTTCGGTCGTCGAAGTGGTCGTTCATATCGAACCTTCCCAGGAGGAAGAATCCCATGCTTTCGATACCGCAAATCCGCACTGATCCTGACAAGCCCCTGGCTATCACGATGGGGGACCCGGCCGGTATCGGTCCAGAGGTCATTGTGAAAGGCTGGAGCGATTCCGGAGTGAGGAACATCCGGAAAATCGTCATCGGGGATCCCGATCTTTTCCGTTCGATCGCCCAAAAATACTCTCCGGAACTTATCATCAACACGATCGGCGACCCACAGATGGCATCGGACGATCCGGCCATCATGGACGTCTTGCTCCCCGAAAGCGGGGAACCCCTCGACCCGGTCTCTCCGGGAACGAGCCAGGTCATGGCGGGACGCTGGTCGTACTACTGCATCAAAACCGGCGTCGATCTTTCGATGGACAGACGGGTTTCGGCGATCGTCACCGCCCCGATCAACAAAAAAGTCCTCCAGGCGGCCGGGTTCCAGTATCCCGGGCATACCGAGCTCATCGCCAAGATGACGAAAACGGAAAAGTTCGGAATGATGCTGATAGGGGGGCCACTGCGCGTCATTCTCGTTACCACGCATATCCCGTTCAGGGAGATCGCCGACCGCATCACGTCCGAACGCGTTCTTGACACAATCCGGCTTGCTGCAAGAGCCATGGAAATGTTCTCCGTCCCTTCGCCGAAAATCGCTGTCGCCGCCCTGAATCCCCACGCCGGCGAAGCATCCCTCTTCGGCGACGAGGAAAGCCGATGCATTTTTCCCGCCGTTCTCGAAGCCCGTTCCGAAGGGATCGACGTGGACGGCCCCCTTCCGGCCGATACCTTGTTTGCGAAGGCGGCACAGGGGAAATTCGACGTCGTCGTCTCCCAGTACCACGACCAGGGCTTGATCCCGCTCAAAATGCTGTCCTTCGGACTGGGAATCAACGTAACGATCGGCATTCCGATTATCCGGACGTCCGTCGATCACGGAACGGCCTACGATATCGTCGGAAAAGGCATCGCCCAGCCCGGCAGCCTGATCGCGGCGATCCGGCTTGCGGCGCAGCTGGTTGAAAAACAAGGAGTGTTGGCGGAAAAATAGAAGCCAGTCCGGTCCGACCGGTCGGACCGGACTGAGGGATTGAAGGTAAACAGGCCTCAATGGACCATCGGTTCAGTTTTTTCCGTTTCCTGACGTGGGGATCTCGCGATCGCCGGCCCCTTACATGCCGGAACTCCCGGGGCGTTGGCACGGCCGGTCCTGGTTCGTCCCTCTCTGGCACAAGATCCCCGGCTTCGATACGACAGCGGGGTTCTTCGCGGGAAACATCGTTCCTTATCCCATGGTCCTCATCCGGATCCCGACGTCGCACCCGCGGAACGACCTTGCCATTTTCCGGGTTTCAACAAACGCGGTCAACGAAAAGGATTGTTAATTTTAAAAGGAGCGGCAACTGCCCGATCCGTTCGTTGACACAGATCGAGACTTGACTTCCGGCATGCAGGAAGACCCCCCTTTGAAGAAGGGATTTCATGACGTCCGATGACCCGATCGACATCAAGGAAGAACGGCTCCGGATCTCACAAGCCCTCCTGATTGCGACGGGAACCCTTGCCCGCCAAACGGAACCGATGGAAGTCCTTCGTGCTGTGTGCGATGCCCTTGTCCGCGTTTCTCCCCGCATCCGGCTTGCATGGACGGCGTTCGGAGATTTCGCGAATTGCGAGATCCGTCCCCAGTACGCCGCAGGTCCGGAAAAACCTTATGCCGATTGGCTGGTGATCGGACTCTCGCCCGAAGAATTGAAAGGACCGGCGAGAACCTCCCTGGCCTTCCGCAAAGCAACGGTCGCACATTATACGGAAGACCTGTCCCTGAATGTCTCCTCCTGGAGAGAAAAAGCTTTGGCCCATGGGCTCGAATCGAGTCTTTCCCTCCCTTTCTACGCCCAGAATTCCCCTTATTGCGGTTTCGTCTCCCTGTACTCCGACCGTCCTGAGTATTTCGACCGGGTTGGTATCGATCTTTTCGAGGCCTTCGGGAACCTGGCCACGGTTTCGATCCAGAGGGCCTTTGAGGAAGCGGCCCGGAGCCGTTTCCAAGCGGTCCTCGACGCAACTCCCGAAAGCATCCTCATTTTCCATCCCCAATCCTTCCGCATCCTGTTTGCGAACCGGGAATCCGAATTTTCGCTGGGATACGCCGTTTCCGAACTTCTGGCCATGGACGTGTCCGACCTCATCCCCATTCCCCGGGAAGGCCTGGAGTCTCTGCTTGATCCCCTGCTCACCGGACAGCAGAGTTCCCTGGTTCTCGAAACCCTTCAAAAGAAAAAAGACGGCACGTTCTATCCGGCGGAGGTTTTCTTTCAGCCCAGGACAGAGTCAGACAGATCCCGGACCGTCCTTTCGGTCAGCCGGAACATCTCGCGCCGAAAAGCTGAACAGGCCATAAATGCCCATCGTGCGAAAGGACTTGAAAACCTCGTCTCCGGAGCGCCGATGGATGAAATCCTGTCGGACGTGCAGGTCTGGACCGAATCGAAGATTTCCGGACTGCGAGGGGGATTCGTCACCTATTCCCGGTTCACCGAACGGTTCGAGCGGATCGGGCGCTCTTCCCTCCCTCCCCCCTTCTGGGACGCCTTGATTGAAGCCTTACCCCACCCTTCTACCAGACCTTTGTCGCCGATCTTCTCCAGCGGAAAGCGCTTGACGTCCCTGAAAGCCCGCGAGCTTGCGAATTCGGACAGAAATTTGGCTCCGGTCTTCGATCGGGAATCCATCGAGGACATCTGGATCCTTCCTCTCCTGGCAAACGACCGGCAACTCCTGGGACTCTGGATTCTTTTTACGCCCGGTCCCCGGCAGCCGATGGAAAACGAACAATCCCTTCTCGATAACCAGCAGTCCTTCTCGAGCCTTGTCATGGCCCACTGGGAAAACGAAAGGCGCATCCGGATCCAGAGAGGCGCCTTGGAATCCCTCCCGCATTCCCTGGGAATCCTCGATGCCCGCCCTCCGGATTACAAAGTGGTGTATGTCAACCCGGCCTTCCAGAAAATGACGGGATACACCCTGGGTGAGGTCCTCAAGGAAAACGGGTTGCACTGGATCCGGCAATCCGCGACGCCCGAAGCGTTCTCCGCCATCAAGTACGCCCTCGAATGCGGCACACCCCTCAAGATTGAAATCCCGTTCGCCAAAAAAGGTGGCCCGGATTTATGGACGATGCTCGATATCAATCCGATCCGGGACCCGGAAGGAAACGTCATCTACTTCGTCTTCGTCCGGACCGACATCACCGAACGGAAGAAGGCCGAAGAAAAAACCCTCAGGCAGTCGAAGCTCCTCGAAACGATGCTCGCATCCATGCCCCTCCCGGTTTTCCATCTGACCGTCGAAGGTTCGTTCCAGGGATACAACGACGCGTTCGCCCAGTTCGCGGGAATCGGAAAAACCGAATGGCTGGGGAAACACATCAATGACGTCCTGGATCCCCGCCTTTCCGGTCCACTGGCCGAATACAGCCGCCGGATCCTCCGGACCCGGGACACCGTCCGGGCGGAACTCCCCGTCCCCATGCCGGACGGAAGCGAAGACCGAACGGTTGTTCTTCAAATCGCCCCGATCCTGGCTCAAAACAATACGGTCGACGGACTGGTCGCCTCCTTCATGGACCTGACCGAACGGGTACGAACCGAACAGAGGCTGAGGGAATCCGAAGACAAATACCGCCGGGTGATCAACGATGCACCCGACGGGATTTACCTCTTCGACCCCGACACCCTGAAGATCCTGGATGCGAACCCCATTTTCACCGATATGGTGGGCTATCACTTCCGGGAGGTCATCCTCGGGACTCCCATAACGGACCTCAACCTGTCGGACAGGGCCGAAATCGACGAGCGCATCCGGCAGCTCAAGGAGACCGGCAGACATTCGACAAACGTGCGTCGCCTCTACCGTCGGAAAGACGGTACCATGTTCCACGCCAGCACCAGCGCTTCCCTGATCCCTTATGGGGGCCGGAACGCGATCCTCGTTCAGGTGAGGGACATCACCCGGGAAGTTGAAACCGAAGGAATCAACGGGATTTCGACCGAACTGGACCGGATGATTCTCAACGGGATGCCCATGGACTCGCTCCTCGAGTTCGTCACCCAACGGCTGTTCGAGATATTTTCCCTTTTCTCCGTTTCGATTCTCCTGGTCGAACCCGAAGGAACGCTCAGGCCGGTCGGTGTCGTCATCCGGGCCCCAACCCTTCTGCCCGAATACAAGAAACTGCTCTCGCTTTTCCGATGGGACGACACTCCCGAAGGACAGACCACCGTCGGGAAGGCGATCCGCACGGGGGAACCCCACATCGTCGAACGCCGCGCCATTCGATACGATGCTGTCCGGCATTTTTGCGAGGAACACGGGATCACTGCGGTTCTTTCGGTCCCCATCCGAAGAAATGGCTCATCGGTGCCGTGGGGAGCGCTGGCCGTCACCGTGACGCTCCGGAATGTCCTTACCCCCTCGGTCGGAAAACTTCTTGAGGAACTCTCGGAGAAAATCGGGCACGCCTTTTCCCGTTTCGAGGAACAAAGCGAAATCCGGCTCCAGAAAGTCGCCATGGAGACGACTCCGACCCCCATGCTCATCACCGATTCCCAGGGACATTTCAAATGGGCCAATTCTTCGTTCCTGAAGAAAAATCGCATCTCAGCCAAAGAACTCGAGGGGACGATCCCCCCTCTTTTCTCGGGAACCCTCTCCGACCCTGGCTTTTACGAAAAACTCTGGGAAACGGTCCGTGCAGGGAAAACATTTTTCGGAGAATTCGTAAATCATGCGAAAGATGGCTCTTCGTACACGGCGGAAACACGCATCACCCCAATCTTCAACCCCGACGAATCGATCTCGCACCTCATCGTCGTCCAGAACGACGTGACCGAAAAGAAAATCCTTGACGAAGCCCTGCGCCGGCAAGCGTACTTCGATCCCCTGACCTATCTTCCCAACCGGGCCCGACTGAACGACATCCTCGACCGGTCCATGGTTGAAACACGAAGCGAAGGGAGCCAGCTTGCCTTATGCTTCCTGGATCTCGACGGATTCAAGCCGGTGAACGACCGCTTCGGTCACGAGGCCGGGGACAGGGTCCTGATCGAAGTCGCCAACCGCCTGACCCGTATCGTTCGCACGGAAGATACTGTCGCCCGCATCGGGGGAGATGAATTTATCCTCGTTCTTCCCCGGGTGACCGACCGGACCTCCTTTCAGGGAATGATGGAAAGGATCCTCGAAACCGTTTCCGTCCCCTTCGAAATCGACAACGAACAGATTTTCCTGACCGCCAGCATCGGGGTCACTTTCTTTCCCGACGACAACGTCGACCCTGACATCCTTGTCCGGCATGCGGACCTCGCTATGTACAAGGCGAAAAAGAACGGAAACAACACCTACGCGATCTTCAATCCGGGCGAAGAGACCGGAACCCGTCAGGGCGACCGCATGTCCGCCCGTGTCATGAATGGTCTGGAAACCGGGGCATTCTCCCTTGTATTCCAGCCGGAGATTGACCTCGAAACGGGGGGCGTTTCCTCGTTCGAATCCCTCCTCCGGTGGGATGAGCCCGATAACGATCGGATGGAGGCCCGGACCTTCCTCCCTCAGTTGGGCCGAAAACCGGTGGCCCGAGCTCTTCAGGATCTCCTGTTCGATCAGGCCGGGGAAGCCTTGAAGACGTTCCAAAGGCTCGAAATCGGAATCCCTTTCAGCGTCAACATTCCTGGATGGTTCCTGAAGACGCCAGGATTCCTCGACCGACTGGACAGGATATTCGAACCACTCCCTTCCGTTTCGAAGGAGAGCCTGATACTGGAAATCACCGATTTCATGCCGTTCGACAAGGACCGGGATATTCTCGGTGTCCTCGAGTCGTGCCGAAGGATGGGGGTTGGCCTGTTCCTGAGCGGCTGCCATTCGGGGTGGGGAATGATCGATTTTTTCCGGAACTGGCCTATCCAGAAAGTGAAGGCCGATCCGGACCTGACATCCCTGATCACCGACGACCCGCTGAAGTTCAGCCTTTTCGAAAGCCTGTCGAACCTCGCCCAGATCTTTCGTAAAGAGGTCACGGCCGTGGGCGTTGAAAATCTTTCGACGGTGCGCCTCATCCAAAAAACCGGGGTCCGCTACTTCCAGGGGAACATCCTTTCTCCCCCCATTCCTATCTCCGATATTCCCCGATTCCTGTCCGAAGTCGAAACCCGACCTCTCAACGTCACCCTTCCGGGTGACGCCGCGTCCCCTTCGAGCGATTTTCCCTATCTTCTAGGGTATCTCGATCACCAGCGGGCGATCCGACGGCTCATCGAACTTGTCGAAACGGGGCGTCCGTTCCCCTATCCCCTCGAAGAGGCCGCGAATCCCAGACTATGCCGTCTCGGCCGGTGGTATTACGGCGAAGGGGAAAAACGATTCGGAGGCGTACCGGAATATAGGGAAATCGGAACACTCCACGAGAAGGCCCATGCCCTCACCGTCAAGATCCTCCAGCTTCACCTTGAAAACCGTGACGAAGAGGCACGGAATGTGTTCCCTGCAATCCTGTCGCTCCGGAATCGCATCCTTGGTTCGCTGGATGCCCTGGACAACAACTCCCGCAGTTTGTTTCCAAACCGGTGAATCCCGCCTTATCCGACAGAAGGCGCAAGGCCCACCACCCTTCCTTTAAAGTTTTCGGGGAAAAGATCCGATAAATGGTGTGAGTGAATTTCGGGTCCGGACATTGTCCATGCGCCCCTGACAAGGGAAGGAGAACGCAAGATGAAGATGAGTCGCCATCGATTTTTTTCGAACCGTTTATTTGTCACGGCATGCCTGATCGGAGCACTCTTGCTCGCGACGGGCTTGACCATCCCCAGGACGGCGCGTGCCGCTTCTTCAGGCGCAGGCGTCTGGGACCTGCTTGTATTCGGGAACTACGACATGGTGTCGGGGATCGACACCCAGAACCTGGTCTCCACCGGCGGGGGTTCCAATACGTTTCCAAATACGTTCCAGAACGGGTACGGCGCAGGCTTGTCCGTTGTCTACTGGTTCAACGACGTTCTGGCGTTTCGCGTCACGGCCCAAGGGAATCTCTTCCAGGGGCAGACCGGATACGCATACGATGGAAATTCTCTCGAGTCCGCACCCCTGAGCGGCGGGTTCGAGGTCAAGCTTTACGGGGACGAAGACTATTTTTTGTATGGGGTCATCGATGCCGGAGCCGCTTACGAGGACGAGGTCACCGGTTCTTCCCCGACCCTTTCGAACAGTCTCGCACATTCCTGGTCGGCCTACGGAGATGCGGGGTTGGGGGTGAACTTGAACTGGGTTTTCCTGGAAGTGAAATTTGCCTATCTGCCCCAGGCCCTTCCCCAGTACAGCAATCAGAACGCGTTCTACTATATCCCGTTTACCGCAGGTTTCAACTTCTGAAGGAAAGGAGGGGGGAGGAAATCGCTTTCCTTCGCCCCCTCCCTCTTCCCCTCACACCGATATCCCTTGTTTCCACCCAAGCCTTTACCCGTTATGCCCCTTTCAAAATAAAAAGAGTGATCTCGGAACGGACACCGAAACGGATCGGCACCCCGAAATAACCCGTCCCCGGATTGACGTACAGATACTGAATACCGGAATCGGACATTCTCCGAAACAAACCGACGTCGTAGTCGTAAAAAAGGGAGGAAAGGTTCCACCTCTGGAACGGAAATCCGATCTGACCCCCATGGGTATGCCCGGAAAGGGTCAGTTGTGCTGGCATGTCGGACAAACGTTTCCAGAGGGAAGGATGGTGGGACAGTACGATCACCGCATCGCCGGGAACGTAGGAAACCCGGGAAAACGCCTTATCCGGGGACGGTCCGGATTCTCCCCGTTCCTGGGCCGCCGGGTCGGTCAGGCCGACAACGTGGACGGTCCTCTCTCCGACCGCGATCGAAACGGATGTATTTTCGAGGAGCGGCCATCCGGCCCCTGACAGCTTCGCAGCAACCCCGGGGCCGTCCACCCAGTGTTCGTGATTCCCCATGACGGCAAAAACCCCCAGCTTCCCCTTGAGGTTCCCGAAGAATGCCAAAAAACGGTCCATCTCGTCGAGCCGCCTGTCGATCATATCTCCCGTAAAAACGAGGAGGTCGACGGGCACCTTTTCGATCGCGGCCCTGAGCCGCCTGAGGGTACGGTCGGATTCGAAAAGCCCCACGTGAACGTCGGAGACCTGGAGTATCCGGAAGCCCTCCAGATCGCGAGAAAGACCGGGAAGGACGATCGGAACTTCCATGATCCTGGGTCCGAGAATCCGGTTACGCAAGGCGAACAGAACGAAAAAACTCCAGACGCCCAGGACGGTATCGATTTGAAGCGCGTTCGAAAGGGTTTGCGGCCCAGAAACGGGATTGAGCAGGCGATGAATGCCAACGCCGGCCCGAAGGAGAAAAAGAGTGAGGACTCCGACGGCAGAGAAAAAATAGTAACTGAAAAAGATCGGCATCAGCCAGATCGGCCGAGCCCAGTTCTTCATGAACGAGAGGTTCAGGTACACCGGCATCGAAAGGGCAAGTACGAGGAAGGCTCCGATACCCGTCCCGGAAACGCCGGCCGAACGCAAATAAAACGCAAGGGCTGCCTGGATCAGCACATAGGCACCCAGCAACGCAAACAAGAAAAACCTGAAACGCATGGAACCCCCGGACTCCCTAGAAAATGTGGACGTTCACTGTGAAATACTTCTTCGGGTCCTTTTTCATGTCGTCCAGGAGACCGTTCACCTTGTCGATCGTGTCATTCATGCGCTCGGCCATGCGGGGATTGTAGAGGATGTCTCCCAGGGCGCCTTTTCCCTTGGCGATCTGTCCCAGGATGATCGTCAGGTGGTCGAGCGAAGACGAGAGGTCCAGGGCGGTTTTGGGATCATGTGCGATCAGCCCCAGCGTCCCGTGTGGATCGTTCAGCGCCGAAAGAAGCTCATTCAGCCTTGTGAGCGTCATATCCAGTTTCTCGGTCATTTCCGTGGAATGGATCATCTGGGGAAGCGGTCCTTTTCCACTGTCCATGGACCGGACCAGACTCCGGAGGGTTTTCGTTGTCTCGTTTAGGTTGTCGTAAAGATCGGGATTGGTCAGCAGGCGTCCCACGGTCCCCTTTCCTTCCTGGGCCTGGAGCAGAAGGATATCCAGGGACCTGGAGACGTGGTTCAGGCTCTTGACGAGATCGTTTCCACTGCCCAGGACGGTTTCCAGGGTCCGGGTATTCTGGCCCGTAATAGGAAGTCCGATATTCAACGGACCTTTCGAAAGGTCCCCCGGGATCAGGTCAAGGTATTTGATTCCCATCAGACCTTGTGTCCGGATGGTCGCGGTGGTCTCGCTGGAAAGCTCGGACAGGCGTTTTTTCGTGATCCGGATGATCACCTGTACATAGCGCCCGTTCTGGAATTGGACAAAATGGACCGATTTTACAAAACCGCTCGTGATCCCAGAGATACGAACCGGTGATCCGGTCGTGAGACCCCGCACGTTCTTGAAGAGAATGGTCAGCGGGACCTGCCTCGAAAATAACTCGTTGACCTTGCCGTAGGTCAAGATGGCAAGGACCCCCAGAAAGAAACTGATCCCCACGATGATCCCCACCCGGATCTCCGACAGCTTAAGGTCAAAGCTGCGCTTCATCGCCAACGGACTTCCCCTTTTCCCTCATTCGACGTGGTCGTCATATCGAGATGAACGCCTTCACGAACGGTTCGTTCGACTGTTCGATTTCCTTCCGGGTTCCGGTGAGAACAACCCGGGATTCGTGAATGAACATAAACAGGTCCCCCAGGCGAAACGCATCGTGAATATCGTGCGTCACGACCAGGCTCATCGCCTTGAATTCGCTCTGGACATGCCGTATCAGGTCGCAGATCGTACTCGAAGTAAAAGGATCCAGGCCGGTCGTCGGCTCGTCGTAGAGCATGACGAGAGGATCCTGTGGGGCCATGGCCCTGGCGATAGCGACTCGTCGCTTCATCCCTCCCGACAGTTCGTCCGGCATTTTGTCGATCACCTCTTCAAGTCCGACGAATCTCAACAGAGTTCTCACACGGTCTTCGATTTTCTCATCCGGCCAATCGGTGTGCTCCCAGAGCCAGAACCCGATGTTCTCCCCCACGGTGTGCGAATCGAACAGCGCCCCTTCCTGGAACACCATACCGATCCGCTGACGGTATGCAAGCAACCCTTCCTCGTCGAGTTCCCCGACGTCGGAACCGTCGACCAGGATCCTCCCTGCCTGGGGTTTCAGGATACCTAGAACACCTTTCAGGATCGTCGATTTTCCGGAACCGCTGTCGCCCAGGATGACTATCGTTTGGCCATCGGGAACTTCGATATCGATGTCCCTGACGATCGTCCTGTCACCGTATCCTAAGGATACGCCGTCGAAACGAATCATAGGGTGAAACCCAACACGTCAAGGAGAAGCTTCGAGATCAGGAAATTTGCGATGAGGATCCAGACGGCCGAGGCGACGACCGCCTTGTTCGTGCTTCTTCCCACATCGTAGGCCCCGCCCGATGTCCTCATACCATAATAGCAGCCGACCGAGGTAAGGATAAATCCGAAAACGAAGGGTTTTATAAGGCCGTTGGCCATATTTTCACCTGTGAGGGCCTCACGTACGCCGGCCCAATATTGGGGAGCGGGGACCTTGCCGACCAGAAAGGCGATCCAGAGGCCTGACAACAATCCCAGAAAATCTCCGGCGACGCTGAGGATCGGATTCATCACGAATCCTGCGAACATGCGGGGGGCCACCAGGCGATCGATCGGATCGACGCCCATGACCCGGAGAGCTTCGACCTGCTGGGTCACGTTCATCATCCCGATTTCCGACGCAATCCCGGACGTCACGCGTGCCGACATCACGAGCGATGCCAGGACGGGCCCAAGATCCCGGATGATCGATGTAGCCACGACTTTGCCGAGTATGGCTTTGGCCCCATAGGGGGCCATTACCGACTCGAACTGGAGGGCCATATCGAGGCCCGCGAAAATGCTTGCAAGGAAGACGATCGGGATGGATCCGACCCCGATCCGGTCCATCTGGACAAGTGTTTCGCGGGTCCTGAAACGCGTGATCATATACCGGAACGCGCGAAGGACCATCATGGTGAAAAAACCGGAGGTCCGGAAAAGATCCGCGAAATAAGTCTCGATTATGTTCACACCGGGGGCTCCCCTAGGGATTCCAGGGCGGAAACGAGCGCCGGATCGCATTCGTCGAAATGCTTTTGACCCGCCAGGATCGACACAACCGAAAGGTTCAGGCGATCTTCGCGGTCCGTTTCTCCCTTCGGTGTTTCGAGAATCATGGGGCAGGCACCGAAGCGTGCGTCGTGAAAGAGGCTCCAGAAAAACCGGGGTCCGATATGTCCTTTTCCGACATGGGTATGCCGATCACGGCCGGAGCCGATCGCAAACATGGCGTCGTTGACATGCCAGGCATCGGGACGGTTCCCGGGCGCCGCCGACAGGAACTCGGCCATGACCTGGTCATAACCGTCGTCCGTCCGGATCTCGTACCCCGCGGCGAAGAGATGGCACGAATCCAGGCACAGTCCAACCCTCCCGGGAGAACCGATCTCTTCAAAAAGGGCCGACAGCTCTTCGGGATTCCGGCCGAGGGTTTTTCCTCCCCCTGCCGTATTTTCGAGAAGCAGCCGGGTCGATCCATGGGGAACCCGGTCCATCACGTCGCATATCAAATCGGCCGAGCGCCGGACAGCGTCCTTGCCCGTCTGACCTGCAGCCGAACCGGGATGCAGGACAAGCCCGCTGACACCCAGACTGTTGGACAAAAGCCAATCCTGTCTCAGGGCTTCGCAGGACTTCTCCCGCAAGACCGGGTCGGCAGTGGCCGTGTTTATCAGGTAACTGGCATGGACGAGCACGGGACCGATCCCGGAACGTGCATGTTCGGTTCGAAAGCGCACGACTTCTTCGTCCGGAACCGTCGGGAAGGCCCAAGTCCTTGAAGAGTGGGTGAAGATCTGAATGGCGCTGCAATCCAGGGACATACCACGGTCAATCGCGGTCGAAAGTCCTCCCTGGATCGAGACATGGACACCTGGAAACGACATATTATGCGGGATTCACCTCAAGAATTTTGGAACGCGAAGCCGATCGATTCGGACATTTTGAGGAACAAAGGAAAGGGGAACCGGAGTCGGACTCCGGTTCCCCTGCTTTCCGAATCGCACGCTCACATCGATTGGGCAGGATGTCCCATCATCGGGTGATGAGGCATGAGTCCATGGTGCATACGCATCATCTCCCTCCACATCTCCTTGACCATCTGATACTGCTGTGCGGTTAGGACACGATGCGCCTCGGCGATTGTCTGGACTTTCGCATCCATGATCTTACGCTTGTGGGCGAGGATCTTGGAAACTTTGTCCTGGACCGCCTTCACGTTCACGTTATGGTGCATCATGAGTTCCATGGCTTCGACGTGGAGAATCCGGATTTGGGCCTTCTCCATGATCTTGGTCTTCATGAAATCCATCTTCAGCGCCACCAGCCGATCGACCTGTTTCTTCGAGAGACCGAGCTGGTCCTGGTTCATCAGATAGAACCCGATGGGACCTCCATGTCCGTGATGCCCCATGCACCCGTGATGTCCGTGCGCCCACGCCGGGGATGCCGTCAAAAGGATAAGACCGACCGCACCGGCAATGAGTTTGCCCATCCATTCGGCTTTCATGATTCACCTCCTTAGGAGAATTGGGAATGATCGGATGTGCACTCAAACCCTACCACACGCTAAAATCATTGGCAATTAAGTTGATTTCTGGATTGTCCATGTCTTCCTGCTCTATAATCCTTTCCGCAAACGTCCCCCATCCGAAAAGGAGTCTCATGATCCTCGTTACCGGCGGAGCCGGCTATATCGGTTCCCACATGGCCAGGAGCCTCGTCCAGAACGGGTTCGATGCGGTTATCCTCGACAACCTCTCCCACGGATCCAAGGAAATCGCGAACCAGACCGGAGCTCACCTGGTCGTCGGAGACATCCGGGATCCCAGAGCCCTCACGTCTCTCTTTTCCCATTACCCGATCGAAGCCGTCATCCACTTCGCTGCGGCCATCGAAGTTGGGGAATCCGTCCTCGATCCCCTGAAGTATTGGGACAATAACCTGACCGGCACGTTACGGCTGCTCGAAACCATGCGGGCGTTCGGCATACGGAACCTCATCTTTTCTTCGACGGCGGCGGTTTACGCGCCGAAGAAAAGGGGGCTTCTCGTTGAGGAAAACCCGCTGCAACCTGACAATCCGTACGGAGACACGAAACTATCTGCGGAAAGGCTCATCGAAGCGGCATCCAAGGGATTCGGGCTAACGGCGATCACGTTCCGCTATTTCAACGCGGCCGCAATGGAACCGTCATTCGGCCTCATCTCCCATGCCATTCCCCGGAGCCACCTGATTCCGGCTGTCATGGACGCCATCACCGGACGCATACTCGAGCTGAAAGTGTTCGGAAACGACTACGCGACACCGGACGGAACGGGAATCCGCGATTACATCCATGTCATGGACCTTGTGGATGCCCATCTGATCGGGCTGAAACGATTAATTAAGGGGAATCTTTCCGGGGTTTTCAACCTGGGGACGGGAAAAGGACATTCCGTTTTGGATGTGATCGGTATGGCCGAGAAGGTCACAGGGAAAAAGGTTCCGTGGCGGATCGTTGAACGCAGGCCCGGAGACGTTCCCATGCTTGTCGCCGGTAGTCGCAAAGCCAGGGAGACCCTTCCATGGATCCCGGTAAGGTCTTCTCTGGAGAGGATTCTCCGGGACACGGCAACCGGCTGGGGGCTTTGACATCTATGTTTTCAGAGATTTCAATAATGTACTCGATTGAATGACTGCCAGAAGTCTATCCCACATCCTGTGGGAGGGAAGAGCTTTACGTGAGGATGCCTAATCTCTTGTGATTCTTAAAGCATCTTCTTTTGATTCAGATAAAAGAACTAACTCTCCAGCATAAATCTTTAAATTAAATCCCAGTATGCCAAGATCAAGTGCCAACCCTTCAGTTACCATGGTTAAGTTAAACATTGTCAGTTCTTGATCTACCTTAATCACTCCTGAAATTAACGGTTGGGATTGTTTATTTAAAACATAATTGAATTCAAATCTATCCGGTCGAACTTCTTCTTTCCCTAGCGAAAATCTTAAAAATAATGATAGGCGAATTGGGATTGGCCACTTTATATTTGTTGATTTCTCAGGCGGGATTTTAAACATGATTCGATCATTATAAAGACCCATCAGGGAGATCTTGTTGTGTTGTTCAAAGCGGATATCATCGCAGAAAATTTGATCAATGATTTTCATGTTCCAACCAATTCATTATTGGATCGAGAATTAATGAGTTGATCTGTCGATGATGAAGTTTTTGCGATTTGGATATGCGCAATATATGCATTTGGGTCGTTTTCCAAAACGATGTCAATATTAGGTCCTTGCTTTGATAAAGCTTCGCCTAATGCTTTCGCTGCTTCTCGTATGATTACTTGTCTTGCAAACATCGGATCAAATTTGTGTTCCGCGACTTCGGTGATCCAAGGATAGGTTGTAACTGTCCTGAGAAGCGCCATAGAAGCGGCAGAAAAGTCACCGGATTTCCAACGGGTCGATGTTCTAATCGGCAATTCAAAAACTCTTTCAAAATTAACTAATGTCATATGACCCTTTAAAGAATCAATCATATTCCTTACAGCAGATTCTTGAGCGCTTTTTTCTGCTAATGTGAAATTAGCATCCGTTTCTGCCGTAAAATCACCTTTTTCTTTACACATGTTGCATTCATAGATTACTTCGTCAAACTGAAATCGAGGGCCAAGCGTAAGAAGTGCGGATTGAGTTTTCACTTCCCTCTTTAAATCAGTTGATCCACATGCCGGACAACTAACAATTTTTTCAATCATATTATCTCGCTTTTTATCTTTCATGAGGTCTCCGAATTCCATTTTTGTTGATTTATGAGTCTTCCAAGCCCTCTAAGCGGTAAATTTCTCGGATCAGGGTCCCTGTTTCTTTTCAAGGATTTAATAATCCACTTGCTAGTTTTTGGCTGGTAAAGGAACGCAATATACCCATAAGACATTCCGACAAAAAAACCATATGAATCAACCATGATCTTGATTGATGGATCCAAATTATTTTCCCATATCTTGTTGTTGATAAAATGAGGACTTTCAAGACCATCCGCTGCAATAAAATCCAGAATTCCGGCTTGCGTGGTGAAATTGAAATCACTTTTAGCCGTTTCCATCGCTCCTTTAGAGATAAAAACTTTTCCTATCCCTTCTGAACAAGCGCACAAGAATATTTCAAGGCGATAAGCAGGTAGGGGATGCACGAAAATTTCCTTGAAGACAAGAATGATATTGGAGGTTTCGTTACAATGAAATGTATCATATCATAATTTTGATTTTTATGCAATGAATAGAGGCATAAAAACTTAAAAACGCGGACTTACTCTATTTCAATGCGAGTATCGATTTCCCGCAATAATTTTCCAAAATCCAAGAAAACCATTCGAAAGACTACCGTCATTAGGCGCCCTCGGACGGGACTTTCCGTTCATCGGGAGGCTGTGGGGCCAAAGGAACGCGAACGGTGAACGTCGATCCCTCCCCGGGCTGGCTGACGACCTTGACCGACCCCTTCAGAATCTCGACGACATGCTTCACGATGGCGAGCCCGAGTCCCGTTCCCCCAGCCTCTCTCGATCGTGCCCGATCCACCCGATAGAACCGTTCGAAGACCCGGTCGACATCGGTCCGGGGAATTCCGATCCCGGTATCCCGGACCTCGATAACCACCGAATGGTCCTCCACCTTGGCCGCCACGCCGACTTCTCCCCCGGGACGGGTGTATTTGAGTGCATTCTCCACCAAGTTCCCCAGCACGAGATCCATCTTCCCTTCGTCGGTCTGATACTCAAGATCGGGAGGAACGACTTCGACGGAAAATCGGATCTCCTTCTTGCCAGCGGCGGAATGATAGAGCGAATGGATCCTTTCGAGCTGTACTCCCAGGAGAACGCTATTGTAATTCAGGACCTCCTTGCCCGATTCCATCTGGGAGAGGTGAAGGAGGTCCGAGACGATGGCCCCTAAGCGTTCGGCGTGGTTCAGGATGATCCCCAGAAATTCCCGGGATGTTTCCGGGTCGTTCATCGCACCGTCCAGCAAGGCTTCGGCAAAACCCCGGATGGATGTCAGGGGGGTCCGGATCTCGTGGGACACGTTGGCGACAAAGTCCCGCCTGACCCGCTCGAGACGCCGGATCTCCGTCAGATCGTAGAGAAGAAAGACTCCGTAGACCTTTTCCGGGGTTCCGGCCCCATGCGCGGTGGTTCCGAGAAGGCTCCATGTCCTGGGGGGCGACACATCCGAGAACACGATCTCTTTCTGCACGCTCCTTCGCTGGACGAGAACTTCCTCGATCAAATCGTTGATCCCCGCCTTCCTCGACAGGAGACCGAACGATTCTCCCCGGACGGGAACCTCGATTCGGAAGAATCTCGAAAACGCCCGGTTGACGAGAAGGATTTTTCCTTTCAGGTCGGTCACCACCACCCCTTCGACCATATTGTCCAGAACGGCGGAAAACCGGGACGCGGTTTCAATCTCCTGCCGGAGAGAGGCGTCCCGCTCGCGGGACAGGCGGACGGTGCCTTCGTAGACCGGATCCAGGAGATCGGTAAACCAGGAGAGGGCTTTCGAACGGGCAGGATTCGACAGAAAATCCCGGATTTCTTTTTTGGCGCTTTTTCGGGCCCAGAAAAAGATGCCGGAGAGAAGGAGGACCGTGCCGGAGAGAAGGAGCAGGGCGGGGAAGGAGGTCGATTCCGCCGCCAGCCACCCCCCCAGATACGAGATCAGGGCGGCCAGGAAAAGGAAGGTCCGGAAACTCATGGCGGGATCCTATGCCGATTCGGCGTCGGAAAACTTGTACCCGATCTGTTTGACCGTTACGATCCGGTCCTGGAAGTCGCCAAGTTTCTTGCGGAGTCGCCGGATATGCACGTCCACTGTACGGTCGGTTCCTTCGTATTCGGACCCCCAGACAAGATCCAGGAGCGTTTCCCTGTCCAGAACATGGCCTGCGTTCCGGACGAGGGTCAAAAGCAGGCTGAATTCCTTGGCCGTGAGATCGAGGAGGTGGTCCCCAGCCCGGACTTCGTGCCTGGAAACGTCCACTTCGATCGGCCCGGCCTTGTATCGTTCCCCCCCTGCGGGCGGTTCCTGCTCAAGACGCCTCAGGATCGCCTTGACACGGGCCAGGAGCTCCTTGGGGTTGAATGGCTTGACGATATAGTCGTCGGCTCCGAGCTCGAGTCCGATGATCCGATCGGTTTCGTCCCCCTTGGCCGTCAGGATGACCACGGGGATGCCGGCCGTAAGGGGATCTTTCTTTAGGCTCCGGTTCACGGAGAGTCCATCGAGCCCGGGAAGCATGAGGTCGAGGAGGATGAGATCCGGATGGATCGCTCGGGCCTGGGTCAGGCCGTCGTAACCGTTCTGGGCAGTGACGACTTCGAAATGCTCCTGCTTCAGGTAATGGCGGAGGAGCGTCAGAATATCCGTTTCATCCTCGATCACAAGGATCGTCCTGTTCATGGTCTGGCCCTGTCGGAAAGGGTGAGCGGTACTTCTGAGACCTTCCCGTCCCGGATTCTGAAGCATCGAAGGGGGGGAGGGGTGTCCCGAAGAGACGTCAACAGGTAGAAAAGATCCGGGTAGAACGCCAGTCGGATATCCGTCTGTGACGGGAACGGTTCGGTCGCGGGATGGGAATGATAGATCGCCCACAATTCGAGGTGTTCCGAACGAAGGTCCTTCTGGATACGGAACTGCTCCTTCGGATCCATCTGGTAGCGGGTCGGTGAATGGTAGATGTTGGTCATCGGGAGGACCTTAATCGGCCGGCCATCGGAATCGCCGGCGACCAGTCCGCAGCACTCTTCGGGATAGACAGAACGGGCATGGGAAACAATCTCCTCATACAGGAGCTTCGGAAACATGCCGTCCCATACGGAGTCCGCCAAAGGATCATTCCCTCCGACGGTGCGGACGTTTTCGACCACCGGTCATATCGAACAGACCCAGTCTGTGGAGCCCTCCACGGTCCGGATGGTCGGGCTCGGCCCGCACAGCGCACAGGCCGGATCTTTCGGAACCCGGACCTTCCGGAAACTCATCGCGAGCGCATCGTAGACAAGCAGACGGTCGGTCAGGGGCTCGCCGATGCCCAGGATGATTTTCACGACTTCGGCAGCCTGCAAAGTCCCGATCGTGCCCGCAAGAACTCCAAGGACACCTGCTTCCGAACAGGAAGGGACCAGGCCCGGGGGCGGGGCTTCGGGATAGAGGCAGCGATAGCAGGGGGTGTCGCGATAGCCTTCGATCACGATCACCTGGCCTTCGAACCTGAGGATCGAACCCGACACCAGGGGCTTTTTCAGGAAGAACGACGCGTCGTTGACGACGTACCGCGTTCCGAAATTGTCGGAACCGTCGACGATGACATCGTACGCCCGGAACATATCCAGCACGTTCCCTGACGTCAGTTTTTCGGTGATCGGGACTACTTTCACGTCAGGATTCATGGCGGTCAGTGTCTGGTAAGCGGATTCGACCTTGGAATTGCCCACGGTCGCGGTATTGTGAAGGATCTGGCGCTGAAGGTTCGACATATCCACCGTGTCCATGTCCACGATCCCGATCGTTCCTATCCCGGCCGCCGCCAGATAAAGCGCGACGGGACTTCCCAGACCGCCGGCTCCGATGATCAGGACCCGGGCGTTCAGGAGGGCTTCCTGCCCTTTCCCGCCTACTTCCTTCAGAATGATGTGCCGGCTGTACCGGGCAATCTGGTCTTCCCTGAAATCCATTGCGCGCCTTCGGATTTGTCCTGCGATTATCCTTCGAGGATGGTTTTTTCGATGGGATCGACATGGATCCCCCGGTTCCGGAGATGGACCACCGTCCTTTCGATCTCCGGGAGCTCCCCTTCCAGTTCGAGTTCGACCCACCCGGAACGGTCCGAAACATCGGCGCGCCGGATATTGGTGACGACTCCGAACTTCTGGGAGATTTCATAAATGATCGGTTCCTTGACCCGTTCTTCCGGAAAGGTCAGGTGGAACCGGAGACGGGTCATCGGGATCCTCCCGCAATGGCCGGAATAATGGACATTTCGTCACCTTCCTTGAGAGTGGTCCGGACACCTTCCCGGAACCGGATATCCTCTTCATTGACATAAATGTTGATGAACCTTCGGAGTTCCCCTTTCTCGTCCATGAGCCGTTCGCCGATCCCGGGGAACCGGGCGGTCAGGTTATCCAGAACCTCTCGGACACTCGATCCCGCTTCGCGGACTTCGTTTTGTCCGTTTGTCAGGGACCGAAGAGGGGTGGGTATGCGGATCAGAACGGACATGAATCTCTTCCTCCTTAAACTTCAGAGCGCATCTATGAGGGATTGACGATTTTCCGGAAGGACGTGAGCGTGGGATCGATCCCGACCGGTTCCGGCAAGAACCCGGTAAGGGCTTCCATCGTCTTCAGACCGTTCCCGGTGATATACGCCACCGTCACATCGTCAGGTCGGATCGCCTTTTTCTGGGCCAGTTTCTTGAGGCACGCGACCGTCACCCCTCCCGCCGTCTCCGCGAAAATCCCTTCGGTCTCGGCCAGGAGAACCATCCCTTCAACGATCTCCGGATCTGTGGCGGCTTCCACCTGTCCCTTGGACCTGCCCACGACATCGAGCGCGTAGTATCCGTCCGCCGGGTTCCCGATCGCAAGGGATTTGGCGATGGTCTTCGGTTTGACCGGAACAAACTGGGTGCGTCCCGCCTGAAACGCCTGAAACACCGGAGAACATCCCGAGGCCTGGGCTCCGTTCACCTTCAACAGGGGATTTTCCTTCACGATTCCCAGGTTGGCAAACTCCTGGAATCCCTTCCAGATTTTGGTCAAAAGGGATCCTGACGCGATCGGCACAACGACCTGGTCGGGGATTTTCCATCCAAGCTGTTCCGCCGTTTCGAACGCGAGGGATTTCGATCCTTCCGCATAATAGGGCCGGATGTTGATATTCACGAACGCCCAGGGGTATTCGGCACCTATTTCACTGCACAGACGGTTCACATCGTCGTAATTGCCCCTTACGGACACGACGGTCGGTTTATACACCAGGTTGCCCAGTATTTTTCCGGCTTCCAGATCATGCGGGATGAATACGAAGCAGTTCATGCCGATGCTGGCTGCGTGGGCCGATACCGAATTGGCGAGATTTCCCGTCGAAGCGCATGCCACGGTCTTGAAACCCAGCTCCCGAGCCCGGTTGATCGCTACTGCCACGACCCGGTCCTTGAACGAAAGGGTCGGGTGGTTCACTGTATCGTTCTTGATATACAGGTTCTTCAGTCCCAGGACCTTTCCGAGACGTTCCGCCCGGACGAGGGGCGTCATGCCGGCGTGTAACCCCGCGGTCGGTTCGCCGACGATAGGCAAAAGGGCCTTGTACCGCCAAAGGGATTTCGGCCCCCGTTCGATCGATTCACGGGACAGGCCCGCACGGATGGTTTCGTATTTGTAATCGACCTCCAGCGGACCGAAGCAGAAATCGCAGACGTGGACGGGCAAAAGGTCGTAGATTCGGCCACATTCCCGGCATTTCAGTCCCCGAAGGTACAGGGAACCCCCTTCCGGATCAGAGGAAGGCGGGGGTGGTACAGACGGGTTGCTCATAATCGTGAAGCTCCGTAATGGTTGGATTCTCTCCGCAGACCGGGCACCGGGGATTCCTCCGGACCCTGACGTTCCGGAAAGCGGCGGGAAGCGCGTCGTAGGTCAATAATCGATCCGTGAGGAGATCTCCCCGATTCAACAGGATTTTCAACACTTCAGTCCCCTGGATGGTTCCGATCACACCGGCGATCACTCCCAGGACTCCGGCCTCGGAACATGTGGGAACCGCACCGGCGGGAGGGGGTTCACGGAAAAGACAGCGATAGCACGCGCTCTTTCTAGGGATCACCGTCATTACCTGGCCCACGAACCGGAGGATTCCGGCGTGGACCAGCGGGGTATCTGTCAGGATAGCGAGATCGTTGATCAGGAACTTCGCCGCAAAGTTGTCGGTTCCGTCGACGATGACATCGTATCCCTGGACCACGCCCGAAGCGTTTTCGGCCATCAGCGGATATGGGTAGGTCGTGACCCGGACATCGGGGTTCAGTTGGGTGACCTTTTCCCTCGCCGATTCGGTCTTCAGACGGCCCACATCGGACGTCCTGTGAATGATCTGGCGCTGGAGATTGGAAAGGTCGACGCGATCCATATCGACAATTCCGATATGTCCGACTCCGGCGGCCGCAAGGTAGAGCGCAACCGGGCTGCCGAGCCCTCCCGCCCCGATCACCAGGACGCTCGATCCGAGAAGTGCTTTTTGTCCGCTCCCGCCCACTTCCGGAAGCAGGATATGGCGGGAATAGCGATGTATCTGTTCTTCCGTCAATTCCATTTTCAGTCCCTTTCGACGCCCACAGGCCCGATCATAGCGCCAGGTATTTCTCCATCGAGAAATAGCGTTCGAAACTGTCGCATACGATCGTCACGACGTGGGAACCCTGCGGCAACGTCCGGGCCAGAGCGATCGCGCCCCAGACATTTGCTCCCGAACTGATACCCGCCATGATCCCTTCTTCCCGGCAAAGACGCCTCGTCATATCAATCGCGTGGCGGTCATCGACGGATACGATTTTATCACAGACACTCAGGTCCAAGATTTTAGGAACAAAGCCGGCACCGATCCCCTGGATCCTGTGGGGGCCCGCACTCCCCCCGGACAGTACAGCACTCGTCGCCGGCTCGAGGGCCCAGACCGTCGCCGAAGATTTTTTCTCTTTCAGGAAACGTCCGACTCCGGTCACCGTCCCGCCCGTCCCCACTCCCGCCACGAATCCGTCGGGAGTCCGGCCGAGTTGGGCAACGATTTCCGGGCCCGTCGTCTGGTAATGGGATTCGGGGTTCGCCGGATTGTCGAACTGGCGAGGCATGAACGAACCGACGTTCTCCTTCAAAATCTCTTCGGCCCTCTTGATCGCCCCGGACATGCCTTCCTTCGCGGGCGTCAGCTCCACACCGGCCCCGAGCGCCTTGAGGTGCAGGATCCGCTCCTGGGTGACGCCTTCAGGCATCACGATGACAACCGGATACCCTTTGAGAACGCCGATCTGGGCCAGGGCGATGCCGGTATTTCCGCTGGTCGCCTCGACGATCCGCCCCCCCGGGGCCAGGACACCGTTCCGTTCGGCCTGACTGATCATGAACCAGGCCGGCCGGTCCTTTACGGATCCCCCAAGATTACGGGATTCCAGTTTCACCCAGACCGCCCTGTCCAATCCTTCGGTCAGGATCCGGAGCGGAACCATCGGGGTCCGGCCGATCAGGTGGTCGAGCGTCTGGGTATCCCGACCCGGAGGAAGACTCAACCCCCTCCCCCCATGAAAAACAGGATCTCCAGCTCGTCACTTTCATTTAGCGTTTCTTCGGGCCATTCTTCCTTCTCCAGTATCCGACCGTTGTGCTCTACGGACACAAGGGCGGGATCGAAGCCCCTGGATTTGAGGAAATCCAGGACGGTCGAACCGGAGTTCGCGTTCTCTTCCTTGCCGTTTACGAGGATCTTCATGACCGTTATGTCCCCTGCTCCCACGAAGCAAGGTATTTTTCCTGCTCGGGGGTGAGCCTTTCGATCGCAACACCCAACGCCTCCAGTTTCCGGGAAGCGATTTCACGGTCAACCGACTCGGGAAGGGTCAGCACATCCTTCGGAAGACTACCGTGGTTCTTCACGAGGTAGGAGGCCCCAAGTGCCTGATTGGCAAAACTCATATCCATCACTTGGGCCGGATGGCCCTCGGCGGCGGCCAGGTTGATGAGGCGACCTTCGCCCAGCACCATGATCTTCCTGCCGTCCCTGGTAACATACTCCTCGACGAAATCGCGCAGCGTGCTCTTCCCGGACGAAATGGATTCCAGATAGGGGAGGTCGATTTCCACGTTGAAATGTCCGGAATTGCAGACGATGGCACCGTCTTTCATCGCATCGAACGCGGGTTTTCCGACGACATTGATGTTCCCGGTCACGGTGATGAAGAAGTCTCCGACCTTGGCGGCCTGGGCCATGGGCATGACGCTGTAGCCGTCCATGACGGCCTCAAGGGCCTTGACCGGCTCGATTTCGGTCACGATCACCCGGGCCCCCAGCCCTTGGGCCCTTCTGGCGATCCCCCTTCCGCACCAGCCATAACCTGCCACGACAACGGCGGAGCCGGCAAACAGACGATTGGTCGCACGCATGATTCCGTCCAGCGTCGATTGCCCCGTTCCGTATCGATTGTCGAACAGGTGCTTGGTCTGGGAGTCGTTGATAGCGACGACGGGAAATCCGAGAACGCCGTTTTTCGCCATGCTTTTCAATCGGATCACTCCGGTCGTGGTTTCTTCGGTTCCTCCGATCATCTCTTTCACCCAGGCACCGTAACTTGAGTGCAGGGTCGAAACGAGATCGGCACCGTCGTCCATGGTGACGTGCGGACGGATATCGAGGACCGAACGGATATGGCTGTAGTAGGTTTTGTTGTCCTCCCCCTTGATGGCGAAAACGGGGATTCCGTCGTTGACAACGAGGGAGGCCGCCACGTCATCCTGGGTGCTCAACGGGTTCGAGGCGCACAGATAGACTTCGGCTCCCCCGGCCTTAAGGGCCTTCATGAGGTTCGCCGTCTCGGTCGTGACATGAAGACAGGCCGCGATCCGTTTCCCTTGCAAGGGTTTTTCCCGAGCGAAATCTTCCGCGATGCGCTTAAGTACCGGCATGTCCCTGGCCGCCCAGGCAATACGGTGGGAACCGGCTTCGGCAAGTCCACGATCCTTGATGTCACAATCCATCGAATAGCATCCCTTCTTTAAAATACTGCGCGAATACTCGTTGTGTTCTGTTTTCTCAGTGGCCCCGAAAGCCGTTAAGGGTTTTTAACCCTTCCGGTCGGCTTCCCTCTTGAACGTGTCGACCATATCGAGCTTTTCCCAGGTAAAGTCCTCCTCGATACGTCCGAAATGACCATAAGCCGCCGTCTTTCTATAGATCGGACGACGGAGCTTCAGGTGGTTGATGATGCCCAGAGGTGTCATGGGAACCACCTCCCGGACAATGGAGGAGATCCTTTCTTCCGAAATGGTCGCGGTGCCCTGCGTGTCGATGTGGACCGATACGGGATCCGCCACGCCGATCGCATAGGCGATCTGGACTTCGCATCTCTTCGCCAGTCCCGCACCGACAATGTTCTTTGCAATGTATCGCGCCATATAACAGGCCGATCGGTCGACCTTGGTCGGGTCTTTTCCCGAAAAGGCGCCCCCTCCGTGACGTCCCCAGCCGCCATAGGAGTCTACGATGATCTTGCGGCCCGTGAGACCCGCGTCACCCATCGGCCCACCGGTGACAAACCGACCGGTCGGATTGATGTGGAACACCACTTTCTTCGTATCGATCAGATGTTCCGGAATCACCGGGCGGATCACTTTCTCGATAATATCGTGACGGATTTCCTCCTGCCCGATCTCCGGCGCATGTTGGGTCGAAACGACGATCGTATCGACGGACACAGGATGATTGTCAATATATTTTAGGGTCACCTGGGATTTCCCGTCGGGGCGGAGGTAGGGAAGCACCCCCGATTTGCGGACTTCGCTCAATTGCCGGGTGAGACGGTGGGCCAGAAGGATCGGCATGGGCATGAGCTCTTCGGTTTCATCCGTGGCCATGCCGAACATCAAGCCCTGATCCCCGGCCCCTCCCCCGTCGACCCCCATTGAAATGTCCGGAGACTGGGAATGCACTGCCGTCAGCACGGAACACGTTTTGTAGTCGAAACCGAATGCCGCGTCCGTATATCCGATGTCCTTGATGATCTCCCGTGCGACATCATCGTAAGGCGTATTGTGTCTAGCCGTGATCTCACCTGCGATCACCACGATGCCCGTAGTGGTCAGTGTCTCGCAGGCGACCCGAGCCATCGGATCCTGGGCAAGAATGGCATCGAGGACGCCGTCGGAGATTTGATCGCAGATTTTATCCGGGTGTCCTTCCGTGACAGACTCGGACGTAAAGAGATAAGGGGCTCGGCCCATTCTGGGTCCTCCTGGTAACAATTCTGGGCAAAAAAAAACCCGGTGCGCGAGCACAGGGTTTACTTATCCGGATGAGTAAATGGCCTGGACTTTTAGCACTTTTTTTAGGTGGTTGCAATATACCTCAAATCACTCCACCTCGTGATCATACGATATGTCGCCCATCCCTCCCAAGTCAAGCAAAAAATCGTCGTCCGATAAACAAGACTCTAGGGAAGGGGCGCACACCCTGTTCGCCCTCAGACCGACCCGGGGAAGTTCTTCCGGGGAGAGGCGTCCTTCGAGCCCACCGTTCGGCATTGGGCCGGGGGGGGACGAACCTAACGTGACAGGAGATGAATTCTCTGGGTCATTCCGCTTCGGATGTTGAAAAGAGAATAAGAACGGTAGGAGGAATTGGTGGAGCTGAGGGGGATCGAACCCCTGACCTCAAGACTGCCAGTCTTGCGCGCTCCCAACTGCGCCACAGCCCCATGATCGATCATGTCGAAGTTTGTATTCACCGGATCCGGTAAATTTTATCCGAAGCTCCCATCAAATGCAACGGTGTCAGGGATTTTTTTCGTTTCGGGAGAAATCAATTGACAAGGCATTCCTTAAGGGTACACTTCAATTGATCTCACAAAATTCTATATCTTTCTTCTTCGAAAGGAGGATGTTCCTGCGTTTGGGAACAGACCCGGGAGACGGGGTCCGCCCCGCCGTCCTAGCGTTGGATCTCGACCTCTAGTCCCTCTTTCGAACTTTCCCTATCTCCCGTGTCACTCCTAATTTCCGGAACCGAATCCCGAGTCGGGGTGTCTATTTCAGAATCCCGTCCCAAAGAACCAAAGGGCTCAGCCCGAAACCTTAATTCTTAAGGAGGTCCATCAGATGGCCATGGAAACCATGAAACGGGAAGAGATTCTCCAGAAGGCTGAAAAAAAGGGACGCATGGCGCTTGTCGATCCGGTTCCGGATCCCACCGAGGAAGGGGTCCGGGCTTGGCGGGGGAACGTTAAGGAATATTTCCGGGGCGTTTGCGACGATCTCATCGCCGATTCCCATGCACCCGAGATGAAGAACGAGATTCTGGACGCCTTGCAGAAGGGGTTCGAATCGGTCATGAAGAAACAGCCGGAATCCGACGTACCAATCGACAGTGCCATCAAGCAGTTGAAAGAAGTCTTCATGCAGCTCCGTTAACGAACGGACCGCCGAAACCGTGCATCACCGGAAAGGCCGGGATATCCCGGCCTTTCGTCGTTCAAAGGGTACGGGAAAAGAGCGGTCCACGTGGAACGGCCTTAAGGTACTGGTCGAACACCATGGCGATATTTCTCATGAAGACCCGCCCCAAAGGCGTGAGAGTGATGACATCCGGCGTGATCTCGATCAGTCCGTCTGAAGCGAACGCTTCGAGTTCCTTCACTTCGGAAGCGAAATACCGGTCGAACTCTTCCCCATAAGGATCAAGGGCGTGACGACGATCGATTTCCAGATCGCACATGATCCGGGTAATGATCGAACGCCGGAGGATATCGTCTTTTGAAAGACGATATCCCCGATGCGTGGGAAGCCTTCCTTCCGATACCCGGGTCTGGTAATCGGCCAGGCTCTTCACATTTTGCGCGTACACATCCCCGACCATGCTGATGGCCGTTACACCCATTCCGATCAAGTCGGCCTGGGCCTTAGTGGTATACCCCTGGAAATTCCGGTAGAGGGTCTTGTTCTTCTGCGCGAGGGTCAGTTCGTCTTGGGGTTTCGCGAAATGATCCATGCCGATATAGACGTAACCCGCACCTGTCAGCCGCTCCCCGATCAGCATCATGAGGTCGAACTTGGTTTCCGGCTTTGGAAGGTCCCCCTCACGGATCAGGACCATGTGTTTCTTGAGCCAGGGAACGTGCGCATAGTTGAAGACGGCCAGGCGGTCAGGAGAAAGCTCGACAACCTGGTCCAGGGTCTTTCCGAATCCTTCGACCGTCTGGAAGGGAAGGCCGTAGATCAGGTCGATGTTGATGCTGTGAAAACCCAATTCCCGGCATTTCTCGAACACCTTTCGGGTCATTCCGTACGTCTGGATGCGATTGACCGCCTTTTGCACGACAGGATCGAAGTCCTGGACCCCCATGCTGATCCGGTTGACTCCCAGCGACCGGATCGATTCGAGGTACTCGTCGGTGGCATGACGGGGATCGATCTCTATCGAGATCTCGCCTTTCTGGTAATCCACGCTGAAGGCCCTGTTCACGTGATTGAAAAAGATCCGGTTCTGAACCGGGGTGAGGTTGGACGGTGTTCCACCTCCCAGATGGAGCTGGACCACGCGGCGTTCACGGGGAACAAGGGAACCCAGAAAGGCGATTTCCTGGCCGAGAATCTCGATATAGTCCGCGGATTTTGCCTTGTCCCTGCTGATGATGGTGCTGCAACCGCAGAAATAGCAGAGCTCTTCGCAGAACGGGATGTGAAAATAGAGGGAAAGGGGTTTCGCCGGGGTCGAACGGTTCGCCCGTTCGATCGCGTCCCGATAATTCTCCGCGGTGAAATCGGTCTTCCAGACCGGAGCCGTGGGATAGCTCGTATACCTTGGCCCCGGACGATCGTACTTCTTCAGCAAATCCGGTGAGATATCCTGAACTCCGAACATATCCGCGTCCTCAAATCAAGCCGTTTACAACTGACCGGCAAATGAACTTTCGTCTCGGGGCCATTAGATGGAATCGATTTATATTACTCCACCGGCTGAGGGGCGGACAAACCGTCCTGGACCAGCCGGACGAGATAACGGGCCATGGAAACGGGAGTTTCCGGCAGGATGCCGTGCCCCAGGTTGAAAATGAAACCCGGGCGGCCCTCCATCTCTTTCAGTATGCGGCCGACCTCGTCCTTCAGGACTGACGGGGTTCCCAGGAGAGAAACCGGGTCCAGGTTCCCCTGTATGCCGGTCGACTCGGACAGACGCTTGCGTGCCACCGAAAGAGACAACCTCCAGTCCACGGAAACGACGTCGGCTCCCGCCTCTTTCATGTCTTCCAGAAGCGCGCAGCTCCCGTTGACATAAAGGATAGAAGGAAGCCCGTATCCGCGCATGGCCTGGACGATCTTCCGGACATACGGAAGGGCGAACGACCGGTAATGAAAGGACGAGAGAGAACCGGCCCATGTATCGAAAATCTGGTACGCATGGACTCCGGCTTCCGCCTGCATGGACAAGTACCGGATCACCGTGTCGGTCGCTTTCTCCAGAAGGGCATGCAAGGTTTCGGGCTCCGAAAACATCATCCGCTTGACTCTCGAGAAATCCTTGGTGATCTCCCCTTCCACCATGTAGGTCGCGAGCGTGAACGGAGCACCCGCGAAACCGATCAGGGGAACGCGGCTTGCCAGACGGCGATTGACCTCCCGGATTGCTTCAGCGACAAAACCCGTCTTGGAGACCGGGTCGGGAACCTCAAGGCCGTCCACATCCGCCCGGGTTCGGACAGGGTTGGGAAAAGAAGGGCCTTTGTGTTCGGAAAACATGAGATCGAGCCCCATCGCCTCGACCGGAACAAGGATGTCCGAAAAGAGGATCGCCGCATCAACCCCGAGAATGTCGATCGGAAGCAGGGTTGCCCGAGCCGCCAGATCCGGCGTCTTGCAGAGCCCGAGGAAGGTCGTGTTCTTTCGGATCGCCTGGTATTCCGGCATATACCGTCCCGCCTGCCGCATGATCCATATCGGCGGCCGTTCGGTACGGACCCCCCGGCACGCGCGCAGGAAAAGGTCGTTCTTGAGAGCAGTCGTCATGGATAAGGCCTTTCATCTCTTGAAATCCGATCGGCATCGGATCCGTTTCCAAAATCCAGTGTCGGCCACTTGGGCAGTGGCGTGCGTCCCAGCTTCAATACCCGCCGGATCCGTAGGGCCATATGATCCAGCATCATCGGATGGTCACCGAACGGGGGCGTCACGAGCACATCCCCTTCAAAGCCTTTTTGTTTCCTGAACGTCTGGGCCAATCCCCGGATACGGTCCATCAGCACACCCTCGAAAAGAAAATAGGGAATCAGTAGGAGCCGGTCCTGTGACCGGGGGTCGAGCCGGTCGAGCACGTCCGACAGTCGGGGTTCGGTCACGCTGATGAATGAAAAAGCCGGCGGGGTTCCCTTGCGCCGTTCCCACAGGCGGCGGCCCTGATAATAAAGGGAGGCGTTGGCGTTCGGATCGAGGCTCCCCCTGCCGACCACGATGACCGTATCCCGGATCCCGGGATCGACCTTCGGCAGAAGGTCCAGGAGAATGGAAACCACGTTCTGGTCGGTTCCCAACGCCCAGTCCCGGATCAAGACTGTTCCGGGATGGGCTTCGGATGCGGCGTCGATGTACCCCGCCACGTCGCTTTTGGAATGCCCCGCATCGAAGAGGAGGAACGGGAACAGACCGATTCCTTTCGACCGGGACGCAAGTGTGCCGATCACCGCTCCGACGCTGGGTTCTGCATGATCGATGAAAGCCAGGGCCAACTCGATAGGCAGGTCCGGGGGAAGTTTCGCCTTGAGAGCCGAAAACGTGGCCCTGGCGTGTTCGTTCCCCCGTTCGTCGGGACTGCCGTGAACGATCAGGACTGCCGACCAGTCACACGCACCCGTCACGGGTTCCGGAGATCCCGTCCTGAATGATTTTGCCGTTTGCATACGGGGATTATACGGGTGACGGCTCGACAGGGTCAACGAAGCGAGCCGCCCATCTCCATGGTATGGAGAACCCGGCGCCGCGCCAAACCTATAAAAGCCAGCATGCCCCCGACGCCAAGATCGGCAAGCGCAAGGTTCCATTCTCCGATCCAGATCGCGATTCCCATATTGAACAGGTAGACCGACATATAAAGCGCCACAGGACCCAGTCGGTCGAAAAGAGTCTTTTTTCCCGATGCCGCAGAAATCGGAAAGATGGGCGTGGCACGCCAGGCGGCAAGAATCAGGATGCCAACCACCCCCCATCCGATGAAGTTGGAAACGGGAACTCCAAAATACATCCCACCGCCGGGATAATCGTAAATGTGTCCAAGGAACCATTGGCTGCCCCGGAGTGATGCGGGATCGATCACAACGTCGATGGCGACGAAAAAGATCACCGCCAAGCACAAGGAGCTCCAGCGTTCCCTAAAGGGAGCCGAAAGCAATTCCCCGAGCCCGCTCCCCTCGATCCGGGCCACCGTACCGAGGCTCGCCACCATCAGGAAGGCGAAAGAGAGGGAATCCATGAGGGGCACCGGACCGATCCAGACTTCCTTGTCGAGGGTTGTAGGGAGATATTCGTAATATCCGAATGGAAACCACCCACCCGGGCGGGAAGAGGAATATTCACAGGCATAGGCAAGCGCATAGGCAAGCCCGTACCGGAGAATGGCCCCTCCGGGTCCTGCCGCACGCGACAGGACCAGAAGGCCCGTTCCCCAGAAAAGAAAGACATACCATCGAAACAACAGGGTATGGAGAAGAAGTTCCAAATCGCCTCCCGGATCGTCGCGTCCGGCCTTATCCCCCGCCCCGGGAAATCAGGACCACACCGATCGTGATCAGAGTGATCCCGCTCCAGCGCCGGACGGAAACCGGTTCCTTCAGGAAGACCCGGGCCAGGAGAGCCGTGAGGACATAACCGAATCCGGTCATCGGCACCACGAAACTGACCGGAACCTTCTGGATAAGAGCCAAAAGGAGAAAATAATAGATCGCCTGCAGGAAGACGCCCAGGATAACGAGAGGATCCGTGATGACGCGAAGGATCCGATTCTTGCGGACACCCTCCACGGGCACGGAAGAATTCTTCATTCCTCGCGAAAGCAGGATGAACCCAACATCTTCCATCAGGAGGGCCACCATGAATACGAGGAAGAACGTGGCGGGAGAGAGGCTCCCGAACGTCAGGGGGAACCTCCCGCAGCCGGTTGTGAGGACCCGGTCGCCTGACGTCCCTCGAGAGCCATGAGGGTCCCGTCCGGACGGATCCGGTAATGGTGACCCCTCCAGGTGATATGGGAGCCGAAGCTCCCCAGATACAGGAGGATCGAAAGAACCTCCCGAGCCGGGAACAAGATCCAGTCGAAGAGTGTAAAGGGGCGGCGAACCGGAGAGGCGGCAATCCTCGCAAGAAGAACCACGTGGACCCCGTAGAAGAAAAGGGAGGCGGCCCATACGAGCGGTTCTCCAAACCACAGGCCGATAGAAAACGATCCGAGAAGAAAAACGAACGGACGCGTCAGGATCGAAAGTGCGTACCCCACCGGACGGCAGTTTCGGTAAGTCCTCACCCACCGGAGCTCGTGCTTCCACATTTCTCCGAATGTTTGGCCAGGTATCTGGGCATCGACCATGTAGCCGGAAAGATGGACCCGGTATCCGGCCTCGACCACTTTCTGTCCCAGATGATAGTCGTCGGCCAGGACCTCGGTGAGTGCCCCGAATCCACCGAAACAGTCCAGAACGGAACGGCGGACCAGCATCGTCGGCCCGAAAGCAAAATCGATCGGAAACAAAAAATAGGCCACGAGTGATTGGGGAATGGCTTCGGTATTCAGCATGATGGCCGCGAGTCGCGAGGTCCATCCCCCCGTCGGAGTTCCCCGCTGGAGGCACGTGACAAGCCCGATCGTTCCATCGTGAAGAAGGGGAGCGACGATGGTTTTCAGATAGGACGGACCGACCCGGATGTCGCTGTCGTTCAGTACGATCAGGTCGGCCCCTTCGCCCTGGAACGCACGGCTGACATTGTTCATTTTCCGGTTCATCCCGGAATGCTCGGAAATGACCTTGAGCCGGACTTTCACCCCGTATTCACCGATCAACCCTTCGATCAGCGGCACCGCGGGATCCTCTTGGTCTCCCACGACGAACATGACTTCGAAGGACGGGTAATCCTGATCGAGAAATGAACGAAAATTGGCGAGCGCCCCCTCATCGATTCCCTTGACGGGCTTGATCATCAGAACGGGGGGGAAATGGGCTTTCAGGTCGGCGTGAAGTCTGGAGGATCGCAGGAGCTTTCGGGCTCCCAGTATGGAAAGAACGTCGAAAAAAACCCCCACCCCCCCGATCGCCAGGAGAAAACCGCAGATCAGGAGGGGTAAGGGAAAAGAAGGAACATTCAGAGGGTCCATAGAATTCGGTTGTTCTCAGGCGGGATCATCACTGGCCTGCGGTGGATTTCAAGGCCTCCTTCCGGCGGGCCATGAATCGGAAATACTCCCCGGCTTCCCGGATGATCTTCTTTCGCTCCGTCGCGCTCAAAAGCGCTTTCTTCAGGACCCGGGCGATGTAGCGGGGACGGTAGTAAAACTTCCGGTAGAACTTGGGAACGGCCATGAAAATATCCCTGGAACCGATCTCGGGATAGCTGATGTTGCAGGTCTGGTAGCCTTCCTCGGAGACCATTTCCGATTCCATGAGGTACCCGTTGGCCTTGGCGAAATCGTAGAATTTGGTCCCCGGATACGGAGACGCCAGGGAAACCTGGAGGGTCTCGATATCCATGTCGCACGCGAAACGGATCGTTTCCTCGATTGTTTCCTGGGTTTCTCCCGGCAGGCCGACGATGAACGTGCCGTGAATTTTCATCCCGAGCTGGTGGGTATTTCGTGTGAACTCGACCGCCTGGTCGACACGGATGCCTTTCTTGACATTATTCAGGATCTGCTGGTTCCCCGATTCGTATCCGACGACCATGACACGACACCCCGACTCCTTCATGAGACGGAGGGTCTCGTAATCCACGTTCGCTTTCGAGTTGCACCCCCAGGACAGCTTGAACGGCTTCATCGCGTTCGCGAGATCCCGGGTCCGGTCACGGTACTCCGTCAGCGTGTCGTCATCGAAGAAGAGTTCCTTGATCTCAGGAAACGTCTTCTTGATGTAGGCGACTTCCTTGATCACGTTTTCGACGGACCGGGTCCGGTAGACATTACCCGAAAAGGTCTGCGGCCACAGGCAGAAGGTGCATTTGCTCCCGCAACCTCGTCCCGCGTAGATCGAAACATACGGATACTGCATCCAGGGGATCTCGTAGTCACGGATATTCAGGTCCCGCTTATAGATCTCCGAGGCGAACGGAAGGGAGTCGAGATCTTCGAGGACCGGTCTGTCGGGGTTCGAATAGATCGTCCCGTCTTTTCTATAGTTGATTCCCAGGATCTGGTCCCATGGCTTTCCGTTGGCGATTTCGGGAATCGCGTAATCGAACTCTTCCCGCACCACAAAGTCGATGACCGGGTCCGCCTTCAGGGTCAACTCAGGCAGCACGCTGGGATGGGGGCCGACAAAACCGACCAGGATCGCGGGGTTACGTTCCTTGAAGCCCTTGGCGGTCATGATGTCGTTCTGAAGCGAAGGCGTGCTCGTATACAGGATGACGATATCGAATTCCCGGGAAAGGGAGAGGGTCTTGTCTCGGTCCCAGCCCAGCGGAGGAGCATCGACCACGCGGGAGTTCTCGAGCATCCCGGCGGGATAGGTCAGCCAGGTCGGGTACCAGAAAGAACGAACTTCCCTCGTGGCCTGGTAACGGGCACCAGCTCCGCCGTCGAAGTCCGCAAAGGAAGGAGGATTCAAGAACAATGTTTTCAGCGGCATCCCGGACTCCATATACGAAAGGACTCCGCGCACGATAGCGCGGCGTCAGTGGGTTTCGATGAACTCTTCCTCAGCGGATTCGTTTCGATTGACGGAAGGCTCGAAGCCTTTTTCCCGCGAAATCCGAACAAGCTTCTCGATCACACCTTCGATCAGCCATTCCGGGGTCGAGGCTCCGGCCGTCACTCCCACTTTTTCGCTCCCGGCGAACCATTCCGGGCTGACTTCGTCCGCACTGTCGACCAGGTACGACGCCCGGCAAAGGCCACCGGAGACTTCCTGGAGACGGCGGGAATTGGCGCTGCTCATCGAGCCAACGGTGATCATGATATCCATGTCGCCCGCGATTTCGAGGACGGAGGTCTGCCGCTTTTCCGTCGCGTCGCAGATCGTGTTGTGGACTTCGAGCTGGGGGTACCTTTTCTTCAGAAGCTCGAGGATCTCGTCGAAATACTTGATGCTCTGGGTTGTCTGGGAAACCAGGGCCACGGGACCGTCGGTCAGGGGAAGCCCCGGGATTTCCTCTTTCCGGTGGAAGACATGAATGTTTTCGGTGGCGACACCGCAAACGCCCATCACCTCGTCGTGGTTCTTCTCGCCCAGGAGAAAGATTGTGTAGTTATGGGCGGAAAGATTCTTGACGATCCGGTGGATCTTCGAGACAAGCGGGCAGGTGGTATCGACGACGTCGAGATTGCGGGACCGGGCTTCTTCGATGACGGAAGGGGCCACCCCGTGGGCGCTGATGATCAGGGTTCCGCTATCGACCTCGCGCACTTCCTCCACCGATTTCACGCCCCTGTCCGAGAGGTCTTTCACGACATGGGTATTGTGCACGATCTCATGAAGGATGAAGACGGGGCCCTTGGCCTCCTCAGACGTCTTGTGGGCCAGCTTGATCGCTCTTTTCACTCCGACGCAGACACCCGCGTATTCCGGAAGAAAGATATCCATTATTCCGACTCCTTTATGTCCATTGGTCCCCGGGATCGCCCTAGAAGGCAGCCCCAGGGTGTCATATTCAGCTCAGTTTCACACCGCTCCGGCCCATGTACTCCGGGCCGGAAAAGTACTGGACGGCATCCCTTACAGCTTCTTCCACCGGGGTCAGGGCAAGACCGAGTTCCCGGACCGACTTTTCCCCGGAGTAAAACATCATCTTGTTCGCCATCCTCACCCCGTCCAGGGGGATCAGGGGCTCTTTTCCCGTCAGGCGGGAAACCCCTTCGGACAGATAGGCCAGCGGAACCAGGGCCGACCGGGGCATCCTCAAGGTCGGCGCCGGTATTCCGGTTTGGGCTTCGAGAATCCCGAAAAGCTCCCGAAGAAGAAGGTTCTTGTTGGCCAGAATATATTTTTCTCCCGGTCGCCCTTTCCTGGCCGCCAGGATGTGCCCTTTGGCCACGTCCCGCACATGGATGACGTTGAGGCCGGTATGGACGAACGCTTTCATCCGGCCTTTCATGTAATCCAGCACGATTCTCCCGGTCGGCGTCGGCTTGATGTCACGCCCTCCGATAGGGGCACTCGGGTTCACGATCACGATGGGCAACCTGTCCGAATACGAGAGAACCACCTGCTCGGACAGATACTTCGACAGCTTATATTCTCCGATCAGCGTTTTAGTGTCAACCCGATCCGCCTCGGAAATCGGGACATCGTCATCCCGGGCACCGAGCGCTGCCACGCTGCTGCAGTATACGATGCGCTCGATGGGACGGCCGATACAGGCTTCCAGAAGGGACCGGGTCCCTTCGACATTGGTCCGGAGCATCTCTCCTTGCCTGGGAGACCACAAACGGTAATCGGCGGCCACGTGAAAAAGGTAGTCGACACCGCCCAACGCCTTTGCCAGCGAACCTGGATCCCTCAAGTCCCCATAGACCCACTCCACATCCGGACCTTTCGGAGGCAGATTTCGGGTGTCGCTCGTCGGCCGTACGAGGCAGGAGATTGAAAACCCTTCCGCCAGAAGTTCGGATGCGACCCAGGACCCTACGAATCCCGTCGCTCCCGTGACAAACGCCTTCGGTTTCGAGGCCGACATCCTGATATACCCCTCCCCTCTCACACCCTCTTTGACTCCAGGATCATATTGTCTATGATGGACCGGTCCCCGCCAAGAATCCACCCGGAGGCTGCCCGACGCCCATGTTCCGTTACCTTCGAGTCCTGCTCCTGACCCTGACCCCGTTCCTCGGAGGGTGCTATACCGTCCAGGTCCCCCTGAACGACCAGGGCGCCCTGGACCGGGTTGGCCTCGTCCTTCCGGATACCCGATTCCCCTCCGGGAGCATGGAGAGGACACTCGTTCCGCTCCTCGAATCCCGAGGATTTCGATGGAACGATCCCCGGTATTCACTGGGCCATCACATGATCCGTGGCAACCGGCTCGTGCTGGTCATGCCTGACGGGACGGTCGAGGTCCGCCGGTATGCCGCCCGGTTCAGGGACTCGGGGTTCCGTATCACGCATTTTCAGCCCACCCCGTCGGGAGACCTGGGCAAAAACGGAGATTCGGTGACACCGAGCCTCTTCCATTGCCTCTACAATCGCCCCGCCGCCGCTTTTGAGGATCATGCGCACGTCTCGTTCGCCACCCTCCTCGCCGACGGCGTCTTCACCGGGGGGATCGACACGGCATTGTTCCCGTTCACAATCGTCCTGTGCGAGACGGTCAACCGGCTTCCCCTGTCCTACCTCTCCCTCGAAATTTCCCGGGACGGCACTCTGACCCGGTTCCTGAACGATGCGTGGGCAAAAGCCCGTCTATCCTCCCGTTCTGGCCGGTCAGAACGGGAAACCGATCCCGACGAACGATACGACCCCCGCCTCCGTTGAATAGCCGAGGTCCAGTCTTCCGACGACGTCGGGCTTGACAAGGGCCCGGAACCCTACACCCGGATTGACGGCATAGTATCCCAGATTCATGGCCTGGGACTCGGTCTGGAACACTTCTCCAACCCCCACGAACGGAGCGATCTGCCATTCGCTCCTGACCCCGAGCATGGTCATGTCGAACACCTTGATCCGTTCCTCCAGGTTGAACAGAGACGCATCGTAATCGTAAAACCGTCCAAATCCGTATCCTTCGAGCGTAAAGGGGCCCCCCAGCATGCTCTGGGCATAGAACGGGATATTGGGGCCGTTCATCAGGTTCAGTTCCCCCCGGATGGCCAGGACATTCTGGTCGCTCTCGCCGTTCGTGATCCATTTCTTGTACTCGATGTTGAAACGGTCGAACAGGCTGTACTGGCCCGGCGTCAGGTTTTGGTCCAGTTCTGCGAACGCACGGGCATATGTCCCGTCGGTGGGTATCAGGTGATTGTCCCGGGTATCGTACGTGATGTTCGCACGGTGGGTTTCGATGACTGCCCCCTGGGCAAAACCGTTGACCGTCGGAAAATCGGTACCGGAATACGGAAACCCCACCACCTGGCCGGGGGACGCCTGATAGGACCTGTACCGCTCCATGACCCACATCCGGACTTTCTGGGACAGGGTGTTCACGCCGACCGTGGCGTGGACGGACGTTTCGGACAGCGTGAAGTTGCTCTGGTCCGAAAAGTCCGACTGGGGACCCAGACCGTAGAACCGGGCGCTGGGGTCCTTGAAGTCCTTGACCCGGAAATCCAGGATGTACCGTCCTTGCCCCGCCCCGAGGTCGCGGTAATGCATTTCATAGAAATTCATGAGAGAGTTCGACTGGATCCCTATCACATGCCACCGGCGCAGGTTTCCCTTGTAATACCGGTAATACCGAACCCCGAGTTCATAGCCGAAGTACGGGTTCCATGTAAAGGAAGGGGCCAGTATCGACGTGATGCGTCCGCTGGGATTGGCATAAAGGACCGGGATGATCGTCCCCAGCGTGATCCCGCTATTGTAGTCGTACCCGATCGCGGGGAGGGGAACGACGACCGTATTCATTCCGGGCGTACTATAAGAAAAAGGGGAAGGAACTCCGATGGGAAGGACCGGAAATTGCTGGGAATTCGACGGGGATACCCCTATCGGAAGCGGGGAAGGGGGTCCCTGGGCATGGAGGCAAAAAGGAACGAACAGCGACAGGATAAAAGCTGCGATCCCCGACCTGAAGACGTTCACGCATAACGGTTTCATCTGTGAACGGCCTCTCCTGAAACCAGCCGACCAAAACGCCGTCCGAGTTCGGTCATTGCGGCCCGACCTTTCAGAAGGCCGGGGAGCGCATTCACAAGTGCGACGAGAGCGCCGGGGTCCCGAACGAGTCCGGGTATCCCCCCAAAAAGATTCTGGCGGCCGTCAACGTTCACGAACCGGGAAACGACCGGAGGCAAACTCGTGTCCGCGCCGTCCGATACCACCCGTATGACAGCCACCGTAACCTCGGCATCCCTGAATTCCAGGAACCAGGGGTAACTTTCCATATCGGCCATGTCGGCAAGAGTCCGCTCGTTCAAACGTTTCTTTTCTCCGGGATGCGACACGATCCGGTCGACGGTAACCCCGTTCCCCAGATCGAGTCCGAGGCATTGTGACCATGTCTCGGCACCCTTTGCGAACAGGGGAGGGCTATTTTCCCGGAAAAAACGGGAAAGAACGCGTACGGTCCCGCTGTCCATGCCGGACGAAAGGCCTGCGGCGAATCCGACAAGGCATACCGAACGGTATCCGATTTCGGCGGCTTTCCTGGAAAATCCTTTTCCCTCTGGATTTCCGGGCCCTATGAACGCGATGGAAACGGGCATGCGGGGGAGATCGGGCCGGTCGCCAAACTTTTGGGGACGGAGGGAACCTGTAAACGGCGATAACCCCCGGGACAGCGCGATTGCCTCCGTCTCGAGCGGAGTCATCAAGAGCAGGGGAAGGGGAATTCCGATCCCCACCCTGGATTCCGGGGACGGGGGATCGGTGAAGGCGTTCAGCGGAATCGGGCTGCCGGTGGATACGGCGCCCGCTTCCAATGCCCGGAAATCTCCTCGACCCGGGAATAACCCCGGGAACGGACATTTCGGTAGAGGGACAACGCCCACAACGGGAAATAATCGCGGTACATATTGTATCGAAGGTAGAATACCCTCGGGAATCCCGTTCCCGTGTACTCTTTCTCGTCCCACCGGCCGTCCGGACGCATGCCCGACAACAGGAAGGAAACCCCCCTGGAGACCGAAGGGTGATCCGGGTGTCCTCCGTGGATCAGGGAGATCAGGGCCCAGGCCGTCTGGGACGGCGTCGACACGCCTTTCCCCGCCGTGCCCTTCCGAAAATACGAGTAACAGCTTTCTCCCCATCCACCGTCCGGATTCTGGCTGGAAAACAGGAACTGCATGGCTTTCTGGATATAGGGAAGGGTCATGTCTTCCCCGATCGCCTTCAGCCCCGCCATGACGGACCACGTCCCGTAGATGTAGTTCACTCCCCAGCGCCCGTACCAGGAACCGTCGTCTTCCTGTTCCTTCTTGAGAAACCGAATCGCCCTCCTCAGCGGGGGAAACTCGTGACCGTACCCCAGGATTCCGAGGAGTTCCGCCACGCGTCCCGTAACGTCAGACGTGCTGGGGTCGAGGAGCGCCCCATGATCCGCGAACGGAATATTGTTCAGGAACAGGAGGTCGTTGTCCTTGTCGAACGCAGCCCATCCCCCGTCCGTTCCCTGCATCTCCAGAATCCATTCGGTTCCCCTCCTGAAGAGATCACCGCATCCTGAAAAACCTGGATTCCACTTAGCGAAGTCCATCAGAACGACCGACGTATCATCCACATCGGGGTAGAAGTCGTTCTCGAACTGGAACGCCCAGCCTCCGGCCTCCACGTCCGGAACTCTCACGGACCAGTCCCCGACCGTCCGAACTTCTTTCTGGCGAAACCATGCGAACGCGCGAGCGATTCCGGGATGCGAAGGATCGGCTCCGGCTTCGAAGAGGGCACCGAGTGCCAAAGACGTATCCCAGATCGGCGAAAAGCATGGCTGCACCGATTTCAGATTTCCCACATCGAAAACCAAGTCATCGATGGAAGAAAGGACCCTCTGGAAGAGAGGATGGTCCATCGGGTACCCGGACAGTTTGAGAGCCAGTGCGCTGTTTGCCATCGCGGGGTAGATCGCCCCCAACCCCCCATCCCCCTTGAGGCGCGGGATAAGCCATTCGAGAGCTTTCTTCAGGGCCCGTTTCCTCAAGAAAGGCAACGGGTGTCGGTTCCATGCCTGGAGAATGATGTCGAGCAGAAAAAAAAGGTTCTTCCACGAGACGATCTTCCTGTCCCATGAATATCGGACGGTAACGTTCTCCATCGGGGTGATGAAAAGCTCTTCAATCCCGCATCCTTCGGGAACCGGGGTCAGGGGCCTGTGGTGATAGACGAACAAAAGTCCCATGATCACCGTTCTGGACCAATAGGAGACGGTGTAGATCGAAAGGGGAAACCACGACGGCAGGAGAACCATCTCGGGAGGAAGAGCGGGAATGGCCTTCCATGAGTACTGACCGAACTGGGCCAGAGCGATACGCGTGAAGACGTTGACGTTGATCGCCCCTCCGCGTTCGTGGACCAGTCCCCTGGCCCGGGCCAGGGCCGGATGGTCGACATGATAGCCGGCCAGCTTCAGGGCAAAATAGGCCTTGACGGTGGCGCTGATATCGGCCGGCCCGCCGTGGTACAGGGGCCAACCCCCGTCCTCTCCCTGGGAAGACAGGATGAATTCCGCGGCACGTTTGAAAAAGTCATCCGGACGCCGGCGCCCCAGGAGGAACTGCAACATGATGTACTCGGACACGATCGTAACGTCGGCTTCAAGCGGTTCGACCCAGTAGCCGTCCGGATGCTGACGGTCCAGAAGGGAAGCCATCGCCCGGTCAATCCGGTCGCCCACTTCGGCAAGGTCCGGAGACCGATCGGAAACGTTCGGATTTTCAGGAGCCACGGAGCCTGAAAACTCCTTCCCGGAGCTTTCGGCAATCCCCTGCGTCCGCTTATCCATGGCGATTCCTTTCCCGTTGAACCGTCGGGCTCTTGTGGCCCGATCACCGCAATTCTTCAAGTTGGTCAACATTTTAAGAAAATCCGGGCACTTTCGCAAACCAGAAGCCCCTTCATCTGCTCTTAATGTTCCCCAAACAGAGATGCGGCATTCTAGGCATGATGATGGGTCGGAACGAACGCGAACACAGGACACTTCTTGGAATGGTGAAGCGACAGGCCGTTCCGTCTTTAATTTACGACCCGGAAGGCTCGCGGTCAAGCCCGGCAGGGGGGTCCAGGACCAACGCGTGACAGGACAACGGTGCGCCAGGGGGGCGTACGTGGCGTCGAACGAGTACCGGAAAGGTCCATATAGCCCGAATGCACGCCTTTTGTTGCCCTTGTTTCGGGCAATCCGGTACAATAAAAAGAACGCTTCGGAACGGAAGGCGTCTTTCCAGACCTAAGCACAGGGCGTATTTTCGAAGGTTTCGGACTTACTTATTGTTGTTCATTCGGAAAAGAAAGGGATCGTTTCGACCAGGAATCATGGCGCAAACCAAACAGAACCCTATGGCACAGAACAAACCGACCACTGAGGATACCGGCAGAAAGCCGACAGGGTCGACCCCTGTCCATCCGGCGCCGGCGTCACAGGAACTGCCGGACGAAGAGTTTTTCAGCCCTTCCAAGCCCAAGGAGGAACCGGGGTTCTCCCCTGTCTCGATCGCGATCTATATCGTCGTGGGACTTCTTCTCGTCGCCGGGATCGGCGGTTCCATCGTCGGACTCCGGACGACCCCGATCTGGATGGCACACAAACCGGTTTCTCCGCGAAGCATCAGCACCCGAACCACGTTCAAGAACATTGCGGGAAACGGCTGGACGATGACGTTCCAGATGATGCTTTCCCCTTCAGTGGCCTATTTCAAGGTCCACGTGACAGGCACGATCCCCATCAAATACCAGTTGATCGGGGCCCATTACAAGATCGGCAACGGATCGACCATCCCCTTAAAGCTTCCTCCCGCCTACCTGATGTTCGAACCGCTGGCCCCGGGAGAGACGACCGAACGGACCCTCTGGCTCGGAGGCTCGCCGGTGGACTCGATCACCCTCCAGATACGGGTCGACGACGGAACTGGGCTCAGAAGCGATACCCTGACGTTCGACTAGACCCGGCTTTCGGTCTTTATCACCTTCATACCAGTGGATCAGGACGGAGAACGGACTTCGAACGCAACGAGCGCCTCGGTAAGGCGTGTCCGGATTTGATCATCGTTCAGGCCGGAGACCGAAAGGGTTTTCCACCGCGTCCCTCCCCCTTTCAGGAGAGTTACGGAGGAGACCGGAATCCCGAGCCGGGACGCGAGAACTTTCCGGACTTCTTCATTGGCCCGGCCATCGCGGGCCGGGGCGGAAACGAAAAGCGTCAACGTTCCGTCGACCCGGGCCAGCCCCACGTTCTTTCTTCCCGTCCGGACCGCAAGACGGAACAGACCGTTCCGGACCGCTCCGATCGGGTCATCTTCCGGCACGGAAGATCAGGTCTCCCCTGAATGCCGGCCGGGTTCTCCGGGAGCTGGGGGAGATGGCGGGAGCGCCATCGTATGCCATCGATCCTCGAACCGTTCGAGAGACTCGAAAAGGGCCTGGACTTCGCCTCTTATCCTGGCCAGTTCCAGGAGCCATTCCTCCCTGGCCCTGGCAAACCACTCCTCGAGACGGATCCGGCGGTCTTCGGCCCGGGATGCGATCTCTTTTGCGGAAAGTGCCGCGTCCCGGACGATCTGTTCGGCTTCCGACCTCGCGGAAGAGCGAACCGTATCCGCAATCTTCTGGGCGCTCAGGAGGGTATCCGAAAGCACGCTTTCCTTTTCCTTCAAGGCCCCGAATTCGACTTCAAGGTCCGAGATCCGGTCGGACTGTGTCCGGCATGCCAGGAGCAACTCGGACATCTCCTGGGCGACCCGGGCGACAAGATCGTCGACCTCCCTGGGGTCGTATCCCCGAAAGACTTTGGAGAATTCAAGCTGGCGAAGCTCTTCGATCCGTTGCTGATCGATCATGAGATCCTCCCGATGCGGAATCGATCCTCTTTCGATCCCTTCATATGAAGTGTTGCAGCAACTGGAGCAGAAAAAGGGCGATCAAGGGTGAGACATCCAGTCCTCCCAGCTTCTCCGGTGGAATAAGCTTCCGGATCGGCGCCAGGACCGGTTCTGTGATTTTCTCCATGAAACGTACCGCAGGGTGGGACGGATCGGGCGAAAACCAGGACAGTACAGCGCGAATGATGATAATCCACGAATAGAGATCCAGAAGCCGCTCAATGAGAAGAATGTTCGCCTCCCTCTTCGGGTGTTTTTCCCAAGTCCCGGGACCGGGATACCATGGATTCGACGGCATCCATGAAAGCGCCGCGAACCCCTTTTTGCTCCATGACCAGGAGCCCCTCGATCGTCGTTCCCGCCGGAGATGCGACGCGGCCTTTCAGATCGGCCGGGCCCATTCCCTCGTCCAGGATGAGCGAAGCCGTACCCTTCATCATCTGGGCGACGAGGAAAACGGCATCCTCCCTCTTCAGTCCATGGCGGACACCCGCGTCGGACAGGGCCTCGAGCACAAGGGCCATGAGGCCCGGGCCGGAACCTGCCAGGGCGGTCGCGGCATCGAACTGGGCTTCGGGGAGCATCATGACACGTCCCATTTCGAGAAAAATCCGCGAAACCCGGGACACATCCTTTGAATCCGTACCGTCTCCCGGGGCCAGAACCGTCATCCCCTCTCCCCGTATTAGCCCCAGGTTGGACATCGTCCGCACCCATCTCCAGCCGGGAAGCTGGCGTTCGAGCCTCGAAAGAGGGACCCCGGCCATGACCGAAACCCCCAGGGGCGACATATTCCAATGACGGACGGATTCGGCGACTTCGGGGAACAGTCCGGGCTTTACCGCCCAGAACACAAGAGTCGGAGGGAGCTTCACGGCCCGTTCCTCGAGGTCTACGATCCGGGGAACCGCATGCGCGGAATGCAGACGTTCCGCCCGTTCACGTGCACCGGGATCGGGATCGACCAGGACGACACCCCCAAACGCGTCCGGCCGGTCGAGCTTTCTCAAGCCCGCCAGAAAGGCCTGCCCCATGCGGCCTCCCCCGATGATCCAACACTCGTCGTGTTCCTTGCGACCGTTCACCGAGACTCCTTCCCGCCAGACTCGAAAAAATACCTTCCAAGACGTATTTCCGTCGCTCCCGCCCGGATCGCCTCCGGATAATCGTCCGTCATCCCCATCGAAAGGACCGTTTCCTCCCCATGAAAGTACCGGTCGAACAATCGCCTGCCTTCCTCGAACACCTTCCTCGTTTCCGACGGATGGCCAGGAGGAGGTCCCATGACCATGAACCCGACCGGGCTCAGGTCGGGATACCCCTTGACCGTCTGGATGAGTTCGCCGAGCCCTTCCGGACGGACTCCGGAGCGTCCGGGAATCCCGGTCAGGTCGATTTCGAGGAGAATCTCCTGCCGAACTCCATGAGCCCTGGCCTGTTCCGACAAAACCGGGATCACGCCCGTCCGGTCGACCGTATCGATACGGACTACCGGATTGTACAGGGACTTGATCGCCCGGCGCTGAAGGGCTCCGATGAAATGGAAGCGAGGTTCGCACCCCTTTCCGGACCGGAGGAAGAACTCCTTATCACGCAGGGCGTCCCACCGATTTTCGGCCAGGTGCCGGACTCCGGCCTCGTAGAGAGCCCCGGCCTCTTCTTTGGTCCGGCCTTTGACGACACCCACGATCCTCACCGGGCCCGTTCGGCCCGAACCGTCCAGAATCCGTGCGATTTCGTCTTCGAGCGTCAGGACCCTCTCACGGATCCGGGCTACGGGCTCCGTCATCGAGGCGAACTAGGTCCGTCGAACATAGTTGATCATGGTCCTTCCGCGCCGGGACTCCCCCATTCCGCGGTGGGAAAAAAAAAGATCCGGATGGCACCGTGTACACAGGCCAACCTGCCCGATCCTTTCCGGCGGGATCCCTTCCTCCGTCACCTGGTGACGGACAAGCGCCGCGAGGTCGAGGGAACCTTCACAGTTTTTTCCAGGCTTGAACCCGGGATTGTACCGGCCGACCTCCTCCCAGACTTCCGGGCCGACAGCATAGCAGCAGGCCCCGATACACGGGCCCACGACCACGGTCAGGTCCTTCGGGCTTAACCCTGTCGCTTCCCGGATATTCCGGATGCCGACGGGGACGATCCCCCGAACGGCCCCGCGCCAGCCCGCGTGAAGGGCGGCCACCGCCTCCCCTTCCGGCCCGGCCAAAAGAACGGGAAGGCAATCCGCGGTGAAGACGCCAAGGGTAACCCTCTCTTCCCGGGTCCAGCCCCCGTCCGCCTCGACAGTCTCCCCGGCAAATCCTGCCCGGACTTCCGGAACATGAACGCCATGGACCTGGCGAAACCCCCGAAACCGGTCGGACGGGAGGGAGGCCTTCATCGTCCCGAAACCGTGATCCACCCCAAGCAGGGTCAGCAAGGAATGCCGAAGGAAAATGTTATCCGTCTCCTTTTTTCCGCCAGATGGCCGGACGCTCCAGGTTTTCGTCGGAAACCGGGTCCCCGGTCCTTTTGTCCCCCGGAAACGCCGACTTGAATCCGAGCCCCGGAGCCTGCTTCCTCATGTAGGCGGGAATTTCCTGGAGCTGTTCGGGGTCGAGGGCCTCGGAAACGTCCGGAACCTCTTCGACCGCCTCGTCTTCCCCGAATCCGGCGGCGATCACCGTGATCCGGATTTCGTCCCTCGGTTCGTCTTCCACCACGGTGCCGAATATCATGTTGATATCCCTGTTTCCCTCTTCGCTGATCAACTGGGACGCCTCGATCACTTCGTGGAGAGTCATGTCCGAGCCGCCGTGGAAGTTCACAAGGACCCCCTTGGCCCCCCGGATCGACGCATCTTCGAGGAGGGGACTGGCGATGGCGTTCCGCGCCGCCTCCATCGCCCGGCCCTCGCCCCTTCCCACGCCGATTCCCATGACGGCCCTTCCCATTCTGGACATCGTCGTCTTCACGTCGGCGAAATCCAGGTTGATCAACCCGGGCCGGGTAATGATGTCGGAGATTCCCTGGACACCCTGCCGGAGGATGTCGTCCGCCATTTTGAAGGCATCAGTCAGAGGGACGCTCCGTTCCACCACCGACATCAGGCGGTCGTTGGGGATGACGATCAGGGTGTCGGCGTGTTTTCGGAGTTCCTGCAGACCTTCATCCGCATTCTTTTCCCTTTTTGGGCCTTCGAAGCTGAACGGCTTTGTCACGACGGCAACGGTCAGGGCCCCGATCTCCATCGCGACCTGCGAGATGATCGGTGCGGCTCCTGTTCCGGTGCCTCCCCCCATTCCGGCCGTGACGAAAACCATGTCCGCCCCCTTCAGGATGGAACGGATCTTTTCCAGGTCCTCCAGAGCGGCACGGCGACCGATTTCGGGGTTCGCCCCGGCACCGAGACCGCGCGACAGCTGTCCCCCGATCTGCACCCGGTGGGCCGCGATCCGGTTCAAGGCCTGGAGATCGGTATTGACCGCCACGAACTCCACCCCGGTCACCTTGGAGCGGATCATGGTATTGACGGCGTTGCAGCCGCCTCCTCCCACACCGACAACCAAAATGCGGGCTTCCAGGAGTCCCGACTGGTTATAGTCGATTAACGGTTCCATCTCGTCCATTCTCTTCCCCCCCGACCCGCGGACTGCTCCGGCATGCACCCAAAGGACAGGCCGGAGAGGGTGCCGCCGAAATCAGATGATTTCCCTTATCCAGTTCCAGAGCCTGGAAGAGCCGGCCATCTGCTCTTTCTTCTTCGTTTCGTCCCCTTCGCGGGGCTTCTCGAGGGTGTCTTCCTGGAACACGTCGCCCCAGTGGTCTCTCGCGTAATACAAGAGACCGACCGCCGAGGAAAATTCCGGGCCGGAAGATCGGTCCACCAGCCCCTGGATCCGGTTCTTCACGGAACCTACGGTCACGTGCAGCGGAGACAGGATCTTCTGGGCGAACGGAACGACCTGGGGCATCGCGGCAACCCCGCCGGTCAGGACAATCCCCCTCTGGAGCCGGTTTTCGAGCCTCATTTCCTTGATCTCCCGGGCCACGAGGGACAGGATTTCAGCCAGGCGGGCCTCGACGATCTCCATCACCAGGGACGCCTGCTCTCCCCCGAAACTCCCGGATGACGGCGGGGCGTCCGGACCGGTCTGGATACCTTCGTCCCGCGACAGCGTCTCGATCTTTATCCTCTCGGCCTCTTCCTGCGAGACCCGCCGGACGATGGCCAGATCCTTGGTCATGTTGATGCCGCCGAAGGGAAAGACGCGTATCCCGGCCAGGGACCCGTTGACGTAGACGGACATGTTCGTCGTGCCCCCCCCGATATCGACAAGGGCCACGCCGAGTTCCTTGTCGTCCTCGGAAAGGAGAACCCTGGCGCCGGCGAGAGGCTGGAGAATCAGATCTCCGTCGCGCAGCACGAGTCCCGCACGCTCGACGGTCCTTTTCAGGTTCGCGATCACCATTTCGGACCCCTTGATGACATGGACCTGGGCTTCAAGGCGGGCGCCCACCATACCGATCGGATTCGGGATATTGGACAGGTCATCTATGGTGTATGTCTTTGGGATCACGTGCAGTATTTCCGAAGCCGGACGATTCACCATCGAACGGGCCTCCTGAAGGACCTTCTCGATATCGCCGGTCTGCACTTCGCGATCCCGAAGGGCGATCGTGACCCGCTGGTCCACCCCGACCACCTCTCCTCCCGCAAACCCAACCACCACATTCCTGACGGGACGTCCGGCCAGCCTCTGAACCTGGTCGATCGCCCGGTTGATCGCCCCGACCGCATGCTGGACATCCACGATCGTCCCGTTTCGAATCGCCATCCCGGTCGGGGCCACACCCAATCCCACAATCTCGAACTGTCCGTCTTCAAGGGCATGGCCCACAATGGCCACAATCTTTGTCGAACCCAAATCCAATGCCGCGTACAGGGGGTTTGTGGACACGTCTCTCGCTTCCTTCATACGGAAATCCATCGATCCGAAACAACATTGAATTGATATTATTGATGCGGGACCAAATCCGGCCCGATTGTCGCATAAGAGGGATTTTTGGACAACCGTATTTGCCTTCGGAAAGATGCGATCAGGGAAGGGTCCGGGGTGAGGCGGATCCTCCCGAGATCCCCGGAGTTCCCGTATCCGGGCGGATCAGGATCATTCCCTTAAAGCGCAGATCATATCCTTTCGGGGGCGGATTGGCCGAAGTTCCCCCGTTCTTTGCGAGCTTTCGGAAAAGGATGTAGGGTGTGCAGTCTCCCTCTTCGGGAAGCACGATATAGTAGGTGGTCCGGTCCGGAAAAAACCGGATTTCGTGAGAACCCCGGAAAACGAAGATCTGGCCTTCGGGTGCGCCCTCGTTCCGGCACCGGGAAAGATTCCGGATCGTCGCGGCCAGACGGGCGCCGGAATACCGGGTAATCGGGGCCCGAACGATCACCTGGGAAAGACGGGTCGCCTCGGGAACCATGAGACCGGCCAGAACGTTCCCGTCCGGAAGAAGGTACGCGAGGATCGGACTGTTTCCCCAAGGTTCCACGGGCTTGCCCGGAACTTCGCCGTGAGAGGGTCTCAGGATGGCCACCGGCTCCTTGATCCGCGCCATGATGACACCCCCGCCCCAGAGATAATGCTTGAACGAGATCCGTTCGATCCAGGGATGCCGCGACAGCCACGGGGTCGTATGGTTTCCGGAAAAGACCGTCCGCTGGGGGTCGGCTCCGAGCCATCGCCGGACCTCGGAAGGAGCGACGAGGGAGGGACCTTCGATGGATAGCCGGGTATCGGGAGGCAGGTTCCGCGGACCTGGGTGGAGAGCAAGGAGAGTCAGTCCGCCGAAAAAGAGACCGGCGAGTACGAGTCGTCCTTTGCCCTTCCATCGACCGGGCGCTGGCGAGGCATCCGAAGGGGGCTGGACGTGTTTCATCGCTCCCTACCGGGGAAACGGAGAAGGTTCGGAATCCAGCCTGGCGCCGGACAGGATCGTTTCCACCAGGTCTGGAAACGAAAATCCCTTTCCCTGTGCGATTTCCGGGATCAAAGAGGTGGCGGTCAGGCCGGGAAGGGTATTCATTTCAAGGACCGTGACCCTGCCGTCCGGAAGAACAAGGGCATCCATTCTCGCTACACCCCTGAGACCCAGGATATCAAAAGCTCGAACGGTCGATTCTTCCATCTTTGCGGCTACCGGCGGATCCATCGGTGCCGGGAACAGATGGGTCGATTTTCCTTGCCGGTACTTCGAATCGTAGGTATAAAAAGGCTCCGAGGGATCGGGAACGATCTCGATGGCGCCCAGGTAGGTTCCGTCCAGGACGCCCGACTGGATCTCCCGGCCTTTCAGGAAGGGTTCGACCAGAACAAGGGAAGAATGACGACCGGCTTCCCGGATGGCCGCTGGGAGGTCTTCCGGACGATCGACCTTCGTGACACCGATCGACGAGCCGGCGGATTCCGGCTTGACCATGTAGGGAGGATCGAAAGGGATTTCAGGGATAATGCGGGAGCCCGGTTTCTCCACGATCACCGTTTCGGGGATGGCGATACCCACACGTTCGAAAAGAATCCGGGAACGGATCTTGCTCATTCCCAAGGCGCTTCCCAACACCCCGGAGCCCGTGTACGGCAACCCCATCATCTCGAGGAATCCCTGAAGGGACCCGTTCTCGCCGTTTCCTCCATGGGTCGCAAGGAAACACGCATCCGGGCGGATGTCGATTAGAGTGCGGGCCATATCCGGCCCCGCCTCGACCGGCACCGCCTCGTACTCCCGGGATAGAAGGGCCTGCACCACGGCTGCGCCGCTCATCCTGGAAACTTCGGCTTCGGGAGACTCCCCGCCCATCAGGACTGCCACTTTCTGGAACCGTTTGTTCACGCTTGCTTCTGTTCCTTTCCGGCCGGTTGCAGCGGGTTACAAGACGGCGGGAACCGTCTCGACCTCCGGATCGAGACAAACGCCCGCCGCGTCGAAAACCGCCTTCCGGACCAACGACATGAGGTGGCAAAATTCGGATGCCGTTCCGTTTCCCATGTTGACGAAAAAATTTCCGTGCAAGGCCGAAACCTGGATGCCTCCGAACGACCGTCCTTTCCATCCGGACTGGTCGATCAGCCGGCCCGCCGCATGGGGAACGGGATTCCGAAACACGGATCCAAGGCTTGGGCAGTCGAGAGGCTGGCTTCGGGCCCGTTCTTTCCGGAGAGCGTTCCATTCCTGCATCAACCCGGCATGTTCTCCGGGAACTGCGCGGAGAACGGCACCCACGATCGCATAACCGGACCACGGGGTTCTGTCGTCCCCCGAAGAAGCGGATTGAAACGGCGAAGAGCGGTACGAGAAGGCGATTTCGGAGCGGTCCAGGGTATGGAGCCGTCCCTTCGGGTCGAGGAGCCGTACCTTTTCCAGGATGTTCCCGATTTCACCGTCCCGCGTACCGGCATTCATCACGATCCCTCCCCCAAGGGTCCCCGGAATGCCGGAAAGGAAACCGAGGCCATCCCATCCTTCCCGGGCCGCCCGGAACGCAAGGCGGGGCAGGTAGGTCCCTGCGTCGGCATCGATGGAGCCGTCGGGGAGGATTCGAAAGCGCGTCATCCTCTTGAGTGAGATCGTCGTCCCCGGAAGCCCCGCATCCGGGAAAAGGAGATTGGAGCCGTTCCCGACAAACCGGACGGGACCGGGCAATGCTCCGCGGTCGACCAGGTCGAGAACGTGCAGGAGCTCTTCCATCGAAGATGGGAGGGCGAAACGTTCAGCCGGCCCGCCGATCCGGATTGTGGAATGCCGGGACAGCGGTTCGGTCGAAAGGACGCTCATAAGACGCGGCTCGGATTATGGACCAAAGCCAGAACCTCTTTCCCGACATGGGTGATGTCCCCGGCGCCGAGGGTCAGGAGAAGGTCTCCGGGTTTCAGGATTTCGGCCAGAAAAGCCGCCAGGGATTTCCGGTCGGGTTCGAACAGGACAGAATCGCCCTGCACCGAACGGATCTCTCCAAAAAGGGATTCTCCCGTGACGCCGGGGATCAAGGGCTCTCCCGCCCCGTAGATATCCGTCAGAACCAGGAGATCGGTGTTCCGGAAGGCCTGGGAAAAGCGGGGCATGAGATCGCGGGTCCTGGTATACCGGTGGGGCTGGAAAGCCACGACGAGGCGGCGCTCGGGATACGCTTGCCGTGCCGCCCTCAGGGTGGCCTCGATCTCCGTGGGATGATGGCCGTAGTCGTCCACGACAAGAATGCCCCCTTCATCACCCACCATCGTGAACCGCCGCCCCACTCCCCGGAACCGGGCAAGGCCGTCGCGGACCGCGTCTGGAGGAATTCCGAGATGGAATGCTACGGCGATCGCGGCCAAGGCATTCGATACGTTGTGGTCTCCCGGTATGTTCAAGACGAACCGGCCCCAGTCCTCTCCACGAATACGGACGTGGAAGGTCGTGGATAGGCCTTCGGGGACGATCCGGTCGGCAACAACGTCCGCCCGGGCCAAAAAACCATACGTGATCGCCGGAACCGAGAGTTCGGGAAGGAGCGCCCTGACCTCGGGATCGTCCAGGCAGAGCACCGCCGCTCCGCCCCGTGGCAATGCGTTCAGGAAAGAGAGAAAGGATCTCTTCAGGTTGTCGAAGGTCTGGTAATGGTCCAGGTGTTCGCGGTCGATATTGGTCACGATCGCGACCGAAGGGGTCATCTTCAGGAACGATCCGTCGCTTTCGTCCGCTTCGGCGACGAAATAGAGTTCACGGCCGACCCTGGCATTCCCGCCAAATCCCGGCACGCGCCCCCCAACGACGCACGTCGGATCGAGTCCCCCTGCAATGAGAACCGTCGCAATCATCGATGTTGTCGTCGTCTTTCCGTGTGAGCCGGCGACCCCAATCCCGATGGATCCGCACATGAGTGACCCCAGGGCCTCGCCCCGGGGAATCACCGGAATCCCCTGGCGTCTGGCTTCGACGACCTCGGGGTTGTCAGGACGGATTGCGGACGACACCACGACGGCATCAACGGAGCCCACCTGCTCGGCACGATGCCCGGTATAGACATGTGCGCCGAGTTCCGACAGCCTCCGGGTCAATTCCGTCGGACTTTGATCCGACCCGGTCACGGTTACGCCCCTTGAGAGGAGGATTTCCGCGATCGGTGCCATCCCGTTTCCGCCGATTCCCACGAAATGCAGGGATTTCACATTATCAAGCATGCTCGACCCTCATCCTACCCTGTCCTATTCGACCCTTGTGCACCGTATGCATTCCCCACACGCCGGAAATCCGTACCCGGATCGACAGTGTACGACGCGGACCATACACAAATCGCACATCCACACGTGCAATTATGGACAATTCCGCAACGTTTGGGAACTCATTGGCGGTACACTCCCCCGGAACCGGCCTCCAGGACCAGTTCCTCCACCCAGCGGACCGCCGGCCGCCCGGGCGACATATCCCACGCCCGGGCGGCTACGGCGACCATTTCCTCCGGATCCTTGAGTATCCGGGCCAATTCCTCGGCCCGATCCCCGATCCCGTCAAGAGATCTATCGCTCCAGAGCCACCCTCCCCCGCTTTTCCGGACCTGCAAGGCATTTTCGGTCTGGTGATTCGAAACCGCATAGGGGTAGGGAATGTAGATCGCGGGCGTTCCCGAAAACGTGATTTCGGCCACGGTCATCGCTCCGGACCGCGCAATGACAAGGGACCGAGAGCCGTATTCGTGCGACAGGTCCGAAAGGAAGCCGACGACCTTGGCCCGGAGGCCGACGGATTGATAGAGCGACTGCGTTTCATCCCGCCATTTTTCCCCTGTCTGGTGAAGGATTTCCAGGTTTTCCGGAGGTATGCCGAATCGCTCCAGGTTCCGAAAGATCCAGGGCAGGTTCCGGTTGAGGCGGAGAGCCCCCTGGCTTCCGCCGGAAACGAGGATCCTGTAGGGGGGACGAAAACGGGCGGCCAATGGCCTGGGTGGCTTTTCCGTCGCCGCAAGAGGGACACCCGACATTCCTGAGGTTCCACAACACGGTACGGTACGGTCAGCGATGGGACCTAGGACCCGGTTCGACCACCCGCAGATAGCGTTCGGCTCCAGAAGAACCGACGGGATATGCGCAAACCGGGCGGCCAGCATCGCCGGAATCTGGACGTATCCTCCGGTTCCGACCACCATATCCGGCCGTATGCGAGAGAAAAGCGAGCGCGCTTCCCAAAACGAAGGAAGGATCTCGAAAACCGCTTTCGCTTTCCGATCCCACCCTTTTTTCATGAATCCCGACACCCTGAGACCGTAGAACGGAATTCCCGCCTCGTGCGCCATCCTCTCCTCGAGATTCCCACGGGAGCCGACATAGACAACCTTGGCTTTGAAGCGCGAGATAGCGGCCCTTGCAATGTTCAACGCAGGAATGACATGCCCTCCCGTCCCTCCGCCGGTTACGACGAGACTCTCGAGATGGCCAAGAGGAAACCTATCGCCCATGGGAAACCGCCGGAGACAGACTTGAGGGAATCTCGGGCTCGATCGGCCTCTGGAAACGGGAGATCGACAGGATGACCCCTATCCCCAGGGCGTTCGCCAGAAGGGAAGACCCGCCGAAACTCATGAACGGAAGGGGAATCCCTTTTGTCGGAAGAAGACCGGTGACCACACCCATGTTGATGATCGATTCGATCGCGATCGAAAGGGTGAATCCCTGGGCCAGGATCCGGCCCAGAAAATCGGGCGCTGCCGATGCGATCTTCATCCCCCTGTAAAAAATGGTCCCGAATACCAGAACCACTCCGACCGTTCCGACGAGTCCCAGTTCTTCCCCGACCAGGGCGAAAATGAAATCCGTACCGGGTTCGGGAAGGATCCCTCCTCCCACCCAATCGTGGCCGAGGCCGGCGCCGGTCAGTCCCCCGGATCCCAGTGCCACCAGGGACTGGCCGAGCTGGGTGGATGCGGCCGAAGCCGCATGCCGGGCTTCCCTGAAATTCTTGAACCGCTCCAGGGTATACCGGTGATGGATAAGGAACCAGACAGCGACCGGAACAAACAGCATACCCATCTGGAGGATCTTCTTGAACCGGACTCCCGCCAGGACGAACATAAGTCCCAGGACAAGCACCATGAACGAGCAGGAACCGAAATCCGGCTCTTTCAGGATCAAAAGGATATAGACTCCGAGGAATGCGCCGAACGCCAAAAGGTTCGGGGTCGGGATCTCGAAGATCGTACCGGCCGCGTTTCTCCGGTTTTTTTCGAGCATGGCCGCCGCAAGAAAAATCATCGCGTCCCGTGCCGTCTCCGACGGCTGAAGGGTGAATCCCCCGAAATGGATCCATCGCCGGGCCCCGTTCATCATCATTCCGATGTGGGGGACGTACAATGCGACGAGCGACACGAAACCTCCCAGATAGATCAGGAGCCGCCATTCGGCCCAACGGTGGTAATCGACACGGGCCGCAACGATCATAACCACCAGGGACAGTATCGCTGAAACCACCTGCCTGACGAACAGATGAAACGGTTGCTGGGTGGCAAGCGCCGCCGACATGACCATCCCCATCCCGAGACAAATGAGGAACAGGACGGAAAAAAAAAGGATCATATCGATTTTTCGGCCGGGAACGGCCGGAAGTTGAGCCGCGACATCCAAAGGCGGATGGGGAGGGGTCGGCATCACCGGCCGCTCCCCTTTTTCCGGGCCTCCTCCGACTGGATCCAGGCCTTTACGATTTCCCGGAAACGGTCCCCGCGCTCTTCGTACCCGTGAAACATGTCGTAGCTCGAACAGGCCGGCGACAGGAGAACCACTTCACCCGGCAAAGTCCCCTCTGATGCCGTCTTCACCGCATCCTCAAGAGATCCCGCCATCCGGAAGGGAACCATGCCAACCAGGGCATCCCGGATCTTTCCCCGGGCTTCGCCGATCGCGACGATGGACTTTACCGTCCCCCGGATTTCCTCCCTGAGCGGCGAGTAGGGCGCCCCCTTGTCGCGTCCCCCCATAATCAGGTGGACTGATGGTTTTCCCCCATGGAACCCCCGGAGCGCAAGCCGGGTGGCATCGACGTTCGTCGCCTTCGAATCGTTGAAAAACCGGACCCCTTTATACTCACCGACCAGTTCCATCCGATGGGGAAGACCCATGAAGGAGGACAGGGCCGTTTCGATCGTTCTTTTCATCTGCGATACGTTGTGCCCCTTTCGCCGGAGGAAAAGAATGGCCCCCAGGAGGCCCGCCGCCAGATTCTGGAGATTTCCGAACCCCGAAAGCCGGTAGCCCGAGGTGTTCCAGGGCTCCGGAGAAATCTCCGACGATCCCCGGACGATGCCTCTTTGTCCGTCTTCCGACAAAATGAGCCTCGTTCCGTAGGACTCGGCCTCCCCGTCCTCTTCTCCGACGAGAAAGGTCGCGTTCCGGCTTGTGTGGAAAGGAGCCGGCAGGACGCCGGACCTGGGGTCTCCGTTCAACACGGCCCAGCTTTCCCGCGACTGGGTCTCGAACGCTTTCCATTTGGCACTTTTGTAGCTCTCGAACGTCGGATAGCGGTCGAGGTGGTCCGGGGTAATGTTCAGGAGCAGGTTGACCCACGGGTCCAGGGTTCCGAGGGATTCGGCCTGGAAGCTGGAAAGCTCCACGACCAGAGCCTTGAAGCGCTTTTTCCCCTCCCTGGTGTCCAGAACCATTTCAGAAAGGGGGGTACCGAAGTTTCCTCCGAGAAAGGCCTCCTCACCGGCAGCCGACAGAAAATGGGCCAAGAGGGCCGATGTAGTGGACTTTCCGTTGGTTCCGCCTACGACCGCCATGGGAATATCGGTCATGGACGCCGCCCATTCGAGTTCCCCCATGACATTTTCGCGATAGACGGGGGCGTCTTCCCCGGCCCATTTACGTGGGGGTATCCCCGGACTCACGATAACCTTCTTCTGGGACGCGACCCAATCCGGAGTGATTGTGTTTCCCAGTTCGAGGCGGACGCCTCTCTGCTCGAGTTCGCTTCGCTCGGACGCGGGTAAATCGTTCCCCTCGTCGACCAGAAGCGCGGGATGATTCAGGAATCGTGCCAGGCGGGCCGCCGAGATACCTGAACGGCCGGCACCCAGTATCACGACAGGTTCTCCTGTGTTCAAGAATGGAATGGTCCTTCGCGGCATTCTCTCTCCTCGGTTTCGGAAGCCTTCAGCGGAGCTTGAACGTGCTGAGGCTTATCAGGGCCAGGATAATCGATACGATCCAGAACCGGACGATGACTTTCGGCTCCTCGACCCCTCCCAGTTCGTAATGGTGATGGAGTGGGGCCATTCTCAAAACGCGCTTCTTCCGGATCTTGAACGAAAGGACCTGAGCGATCACCGACAGGGCTTCGGCCACGAAAATCCCCCCCAGGATCAGGAGCAAGAGTTCCTGCCGGGTGATGATCGCCATCATCCCGATCCCTCCCCCAAGCGCCAAAGAACCGACATCCCCCATGAAGATCGACGCAGGATAGGAATTGAACCAGAGAAATCCCAGGGACGAGCCGACCATCGCCCCGCAAACGATCGCCAGTTCGCCCGCTCCCGGGACGTGGATGATTTCGAGGTACTTGGCATACACATGGTGTCCCGTCACGTAAGTAATCCCCATGAACGAGAGAGCGACGACGGTTACCGGACCAATGGCCAGGCCGTCCAGGCCGTCGGTCAGGTTCACGGCGTTCGCCGTTCCCGATAGGACACCGACCGCGAAGGGAAGGAAGAAGAGACCCAGGGCGGGATTGAACGATTTCAGGAACGGAACGACGAGCCGGGTGTCTTCTCCGGTGACCGAAAGGTACCACAGGACGAGGAGCGTGCCGGAAACGACCTGAAGAAGGAATTTTTGCCAGGCGAGAAGCCCCTTCGACTTCTTCCGGACGACCTTCAGATAATCGTCCAGGAAACCGATCGCACCGTTCGCCCCAAGACTGGCGAGCAGCATCCAGACGTAACGGTTCGAAAGATCCGCCCAAAGGATCGTCGGGATGAAGATGCCGAGAAGGATGAGAACCCCTCCCATCGTCGGCGTGCCTTTTTTCGAAAGATGCGATTTCGGTCCGTCGTCTCTCACTTCCTGACCGATCTGGATTCTCTTGAGCCAGCGGATCAAAATCGGTCCGAGGAGAAAGAAAAGCAAAAGTGCCGTGATTGTGGCATAGATCGCACGGAAGGTGATGTACCGGAAGACATTGAAGAACGGGTGGGTCTGATGGAGCGTGAACAGTTCGTAAAGCATCAGCCGGCCTTCTCCAGCCGGGACACTTCGTTTTCAAGGTGCATCCCCCGCGATCCCTTGACGAGGACGACGTCCCCTTTCCGGATTTCCCGGACGGGATCGTTCTGGGGGATCCCATCGAGGGGTAGGGCGCGGATCCGATCCGGGTCGCCGCCCCCTTCCTGGTACCCCTGCCGGAACTCGGAAAAAAAATGTCCCTTGTACAGAAGGCCCCAAAAGGGATACCGGGATGCCGAGCGACCGATGCATCGATGGAGCGATGGAGCCTCATCCCCCAATTCGAGCATGTCCCCCAGGATGGCCCAAAGCCGCCCAGCTTTCCGTCCGGATGGCTCCTTTTCACCCGTTTCGCGGTAAATCTGGCCCGACCATTCGAACGCCCCTTTCATGGAAAGGGGGTTGGCATTGTAGTGGTCCAGGAGCATGAGCACTCCTCCGGGGGTGCGTACCATCTCCATCCGGCCCGGAAGGGGACGAAACGTCCGCATCCTGGGGATCGAGTCGGAATAGGGGATACCGAGCGTACGGGCCACCCCGAGGGCCAGGAGAACATCCTGGGCGAGAAGGGCCGATGGCGAGGCCAACGGCATTTCGAACGGCTCGGCGCCTTTTTCGCTAACGATGGACCACGAACCGTCTTTCTTCGGCCGGATCGTGCCGGAAAGCGTTTCTGCCGACGGGGGCCGTTCAGGATGGCTTACCCCGGAAACGTCCTCCGCGGCGTCCGGCAGCGAGAGCGATGTGAAAAAGAACCGCCGGCCTTCCTCCCTGAATATCGGAGCTTCCTTGAACCGTGCCAGAAGATCGAGTGGCATCACAGCAAAGCCTCCAGGTTTCAGATAGGCGAACAGTCGGGCCTTTTCGGCCCAGACTCCCTGCACCGTTCCCAGGGTTTCCAGATGCCCGGCCCCGATCGATGTCAGGACGGCGACATCCGCCTTGAGGACGGAACCCAGGAAATCCATGTCACCGGGTTTCCTTATCCCGACCTCGAGGACCGCAAACGCAGCGGAAACCGGCCACTCCCAAAGCGTCTTCGGAACACCGATCTCGTTGTTGAAGTTCATCCTGTTCGAATGGATGTTGTTCTCGTCACCTCCCAGCGCCAGCCGGATCAATTCGCGGGTCGTCGTCTTTCCGGCGGTTCCGCTCAGCGTAACCAGACGCTTGCCTTCGGAAAAACGCCTGGACACGACCGCCCGGGCAACCCCTTGCAGGGCTTTTTTGGTATCAGGAACGACCAGGAGGGGCGACTCGACCGGTAGAGGGCGCTCGACCAACGCCATGACCGCTCCCCGGGAAAAGGCCTCTTCCACGAATTCATGGCCGTCAAACCGATCCCCCCGAAGCGCGATGAACAGACTGGCCGGTTCGACCGTACGGCTGTCGGTCGAGGCCCCGGTCAGGAGCGCTTTCCCCGAAATCGGCGGTCCGGACCAGTTTCCGGGACATTCCCGTTCGACCTCGGCGACCGTCAGCCACCCTTTAGGCGAACCGTTCACGACGTCTCCTTCATGGCTTCCCGTGCGATCTCCCGATCGTCGAAATGGATCTTTTCCCTTCCCAGGATCTGGTAGGTTTCATGCCCTTTTCCGGCGATGACGACAGTATCCCCTGAACGGGCAAGGCGGATCGCTTCGAAGATCGCCGTTTTCCGGTCGGCCACCCTCACATACTGAGCCTGCGTCGCCTTGAGCCCCGGCTCGATCTCGTCGAGAATCGCTTCTGCCGATTCAGTGCGCGGGTTGTCGGAAGTCAGGACCACGAAATCCGATTTCTCGCCGGCAACCTTCCCCATCCTCGGGCGCTTTCCCCGATCCCGGTCCCCCCCGCAGCCGAAGACGGTGATCACCCGTCCGGCAGTCACAGGCCGGACAGCCGAAAGAAGATTCATGAGGGCATCGTCGGTGTGGGCATAGTCGACAACCACAGAAAATCCACCGGGTCCCTCGATGCGTTCGAATCGGCCGGGAACGCCGGAGAGCTTCCGGATCCCGGAAGAGATCGCAGACGGGGAAATCCCGAGCGCGATGCCCGTGCCGATCGCACCCATGATGTTCGAAAGGTTGTATTGCCCTGAAAGGGGGGATTCGACATCGATCGTGCCGGAAGGCGTCTTCACCGTCCCCCGGATCCCGGTTATGCCGACGCGGACATCGACAGGATGGATGTCCATGCCGTCGTCGGTCCCGTAGCGAAGGAACGAATACCCTTTTCCCTTCAATTCTTCGGCAAGGGCTTCTCCTCTCGGATCATCGTCGTTGATGATCGCGACGGGTTTCGATCCGTCGGGATTCGTCCAGAGGAGCAGGCGCTTTTTTGCGGCGAAATAGGTTTCCATATCGTGGTGATAATCGAGATGGTCCCGGGTCAGGTTCGTGAAATGGACGATGGAAAAGGCGATTCCCGACACACGGTCCTGATCGAGCGCATGGGAGGAGACTTCCATCGACATCGCTTTCAACCCGTGTTTCAGGGCATCGGCGAACAGGGCATGGAGGTCGAGCGCTCCGGGCGTCGTCTGAGGAGCATCGACGCTCCCTGCCCCCACGTCGAACGACACCGTCCCTATCAGGCCGCAGGGCATTCCCGCGGCCTGGAGGATGGAACGCGTCAGGAAGCTCGACGTGGTCTTCCCGTTGGTACCCGTGACTCCGACCACTTTAAGGATCCGCGACGGGTCTCCCCACCACGAGGAGGCGAACCGACCGCTCCATTCCTGCATGGCGGGGACAAACGACAGGCCGGCATGTGTGTTGATACGCTCCAGAAGTTCGACCTGCCCTTCCCATTCCGAACGGTTCGCCACATCTGCGACAAGAAAAACCGCGCCACGATCCAGTGCGTCGGCAATATAGTCCCAGCGGAGCCCTCCCTGTCCGGGGCGCGCAAGAAAGAGACTCCCCGGGCGAATATCCCTGGAGTCGTCGGTAAAATGGAACGCTGCCTTCGGAAAACGACCCTTGAATGGCGGCGGTATATGATCCGCAAGCCACTTGTCCCCGCGATTCGGAGGCATCAACACCAAAGGTCCACCCCACAGTCACCATCGTGTGCCACAGCGTCAACGTGTCTCATTTGAACTTTTCCAGCCGTTCGGGCCTCAAGGCTTCCGCCATCACCCGTCCCCCCAGGACCGGATCGGATGGCGACACAACCGTGTCCGATGGAATCCTGAAATGGACGAGGGCCATCTCGGCGACTTTCCGGAACAGGGGAGCCGCGACCGTTCCACCCCAGGAAAGATGGCGGGGTTTTATAACAACGGCCAAAATCACGAGTGAAGGATGGGACACGGGAAACACCCCTACAAACGAATCGATCGTGCGGCGACGGGTATACGCATGTTTCAACGGATCGTAGACCTGCGCCGTTCCCGTCTTGCCCGCCACGTCGTATCCCTGGATGACCGCATGGACTCCCGTTCCCCCCGGAGCTACCACGTTCTTCATGAGTCCCAGGAGAATCCGGCACGTCTCCTTCGACACGACGGTCCGCACCGCCTTGGGGTTCCTTCGGTAGATTACGTGTCCGGAGCGGTCGACCACCCTCTGGACGAGGAAGGGGCGCATCAATTGACCTCCGTTCGCGATGGCGCTGACGGCGGCCGCGATCTGGATCGGCGTCACACCGACCTCCTGCCCCATCGACATGCTGTATATCGACCTGCGGGACCATCGGTCCGGCGGATGTACGATTCCCGCCGACTCCCCGGGGAAATCGATCCCGGTCTTCTTCCCGAAACCGAATGCCCGGATGTAGCGGTAAAACAGGTCCGGACCGAGCTTGAGACCCACCTGGGAAATCCCGATGTTGCTCGACTTTGCAAGGATCTGGGCAAGGGTCAGGGTTGTTTCCGGTTCATCGTCGTGAAGGTAGCCTCCCGGGATGCGGAAGGCTCCGTCGTGGCCATCGAACGTCTCGTCGGGTGTGACCTTGTGCTCGTTCAGTGCGGCACTGGCCGTGATCAGCTTGAAGATCGATCCCGGCTCGTAGACCATCGACACGGCAGGATTCATCTCAAGAGTCTTTCCCGTCCGGTTCGTCGCCAACGCGAGAACGGCCCCCGTCCAGGGATCCATGACGACGACAACGCCGCCTTCCGCCGAAAACGCCTCGACCTGTTCATCCAATGCAACCTGGGCATATGTCTGGAGACGACTGTCGATCGTCGTATATAGGGTGTTGCCCGCAAGGGTTTCGGAAGGATGCTGGTCGACCGAGAAATAGGAGCGTCCCCGGGCTGAGACTTCGAGTATCCTCGCGCCCTGGTGACCTGCAAGATAACGGTCGTACGTTTTCTCGAGCCCCGAGACCCCGATGTTGTCGAGGCCGGTCGCCCCGAGAACGGCATGGAAGGCCCTCCCATGGGGATAGAACCGTTTTTCTTCTTCGACGACGAACAGACCGGGGAGACGACGGGTCCGGAAATAATCCGCCTGGGAGGGGGAGAGGGAATGCCGGACCCAGACGAAATGTCCCCCTTTCCGGAGTCTCTGCATGAGCGTCGCCTGGGAAATGTTCAGGACGGCTGCCAGACGGGAGATGACACGCCGAGACCGGACTCGGGACCGGAACATCTGGGGATCGGCCACCAGGGACGGAATGGTCCGGTTGGCCGCCAAAATCTGGCCGTTCCGGTCCAGGAATCCGCCCCGCTCCCCCCGGACAAGCACGAATCGCTGGTGTTCGAGGAGAGAGGCCTTCCGGTACCGTGATTGCCCGACAACCTGAACGTCGAACAGCCGTCCGGCCACAACGAGAAAGCCCAGCAACACTCCGACAACAACCCATGTTGTCCGGACTTTCACTCTTCCCCTCCCGGGCTATCCTTTTCGATCTAAGGAAGATAGATGACCGAAGCGGGTGCCGCACGATTCAGATTACGTTCGCGCGCGAACGTCCGCATCCGTGACTCTCGCGTTAGCGTGGACTGCTCCAGCTCAAGGTTCTTTTCCCGTTTCTGTTGCGCCCGGATCTCGTCTCTCAGACGGGCGGCCTGGTGGTCCGCCCTCACGGAAAGGATCGTGACCCCCATGCCGATGAGAAAGAAAGCCAGGGCACTCAAAAAGTAAATCCACGCAAATCGGGGCCGCAAAATCCCTTCAATGTGCAATGAACACCCTAAGCTTCGCGCTTCTGGATCTCGGGTTTTCGGAGAGTTCCTCATCCGAGGGGACGAGGGGTTTCGGAAAAAGGAGCTCGCCCCGTTCCTCCCGGACCCAGTTCCGGAACAGGTGCTTTACCTCCCTGTCCTCCCTCGAATGAAAGGAAAGGACTGCGAGCCGCCCTCCCGGCTGGAGAATCGGTCGAACCCCCTCGAGACCCTTGACCAGGGAGTCGATTTCCTGGTTGACGGCGATCCGGAGGGCCATGAATGTGCGGGTCGCAGGATGCCGTCGGCTCCGGCGGAAACCTTTCCTGTAATAAACACCGCTCACGAATGCCGCCAAGTCCCGCGGCGTCCCGGGAAGACGACCCCGGCTCCTGGACTGGACGAGTGCACGGGCAATGCCGAACGCCAGAGGTTCTTCCCCGAAGTTTGAGAGCAGGCACGCAAGCTCTTCTGCCGAACTCTCCTCCAGAATCATCCGTGCGGTCACGGGAAGCGTAGGATCGAGGCGCATGTCCAGGGGGCCCGTCCCTTCGAACGAAAGGCCGGCCCGTTCCGAACCCGCCTGGTTCATCGACCACCCGGAATCGAGAATCACGCCACGGGGACGGATCTCCCACGAAGCAAGGATTTCGCCCATGTCACGGTGGTTGGCGGGAACCAGGATGAGCCGTTCTTCATGTCCTGGAAACAGGAATTCCCTCGCCCGGGCGATGGCTTCGGGGTCCACGTCGAAGGCAACGACACGCCCTCCAAGGGCAAGGATGGCACAGGTATGCCCCCCTTGCCCGAGAGTGGCATCAACGTACCACTCTTCCCGCTCGACGGAGAGGACCTCCATCACACGTCCGGTCATGACGGGTCTGTGGAGTTCCTTCGCTTCCCCCCCGCCCGTCGCCGGGTTATCGGTCTCGGAATCGCTAGAATAGTCCCGCAAGAGATTGCGCGACATCTCGGACTCTCTCCTTTCGGGTGATTTCAGACAGTCGGTCCCCGTTCCAGATTTCGAACTTGTTGAGCATTCCGACGAACCAGATGTCCCTTTCGAGCCGGGCGTATTCCCTGAGAGGCTGGGGAATGAGGATCCTTCCCTGGCGATCCAGCTGGCAGTCGGTTGCCCATCCGATCGTGAAACGAAGGTAGACCTTGAGGTCTTCGTTCATCTGGGGAAGGAGGGCGACTTTCGATTCCAGCTCCCGCCAGGAGGGCTCGGGGTAGACGACGAGACATTCGTCCGGCTCGACCGTGATGACGAGCGAAAGGACGCCGTCCTCGGAATTGTCGAGGGTCTCGCGAAAGCGCTGAGGAATGGCTACGCGCCCCTTTTCGTCGAGCGAATGCTGGAACCGTCCGCGGAACACCTTCATCCACTTCCCCCCACTTTTTACCACTTGCCCCCATTATAGGAACCCCTCACATAATGTCAACACCTTTTGGAATCGATATCGACTCTTTAATCGATCTTTGTAAAAATCCATATAAATAAAAACAATGAATTCCATGACATGCTCTCTTGATCCGTCCGTCACATCTCGGGGATATCATCAGGTCGTCTGGAATCCTGATTCCGGTACAACAGGGATGGGTCCCCGTCCCTGACAGTCCGCCGGCATCCCCCACTTTCACCCACCACGGAAAATCAAGCCGTCCTGAGACCTGCCCCACAAGCCGCACCAAAACAGGAGAGGGGGAACTCCCGAACCCTTCCTGTTTCAGGGTCGGCAGGTATCCTTATTTTGAGGAACACGAAAGTGGCGGTCCCGATGGAAAGCACCGGACTCGCACCCATTATTGCTCCCGACATCGATCTCGCAAGAGAATTCTCCCGTTCCGTACCGGAAAGGACTCGACTCCTTATGATTGATCTCCTGAATGGGAAGAAGGCGGTCGCGCTCGGCGAAGCGACCCACGGAACATCGGAATGCGGCCCGATAAGAGAAGAGATTTCAATGGTTCTTCTTAGGGTGGAACACAGTTTTCGATTCGTCGCGGGGAAGGCAATCGGCCCGATATCTGTAAGCAGAATCCGTACATCCGCACCGGTCAGGTCGGGTCCCCTGTCCCGGCCATTCATTCCGGGGCATTGGCGGGCCGAGAGATGCTCCCGGAAACGCGGCCGCAGGGACTCATAACCTAAGCACCAAAGGAGGCGTCTGGCGCGGGCCTTTGCATCAACGCTCGAATGAACACCAAACGGTTTTGAACCCGAATCCCCTTGAATCCGCGTCAAAGGCTCTGCTAGAGTGATAGGTAGAATCTTTTACCCATTTCCAACGGAGCCTGACCATGCCGATTTATGAATATCTTTGCAGCGGATGCGGAAAACGCTTCTCCCTCCTTCAGTCCATTCACGTCGGTACCGGGGAAACGGACTGTCCGGAATGCAAAAGCTTTGATGTCCGGAAAATCCCTTCCACCTTCAGCAGTGCCGCCGGAGATTCCTTCGGGAGCGGGGAGGTCGCGGCTTCCTCGGCGACCTCGTCCCAGGGCAGCGGAAGTTGTTGCGGTGGGGGTTGCTGCGGGATGTGAGGCAAGACCTCCATCCGTCCCGACCCGATGCGACATTTCCTTCCTTCCTTTCCGATACGTTTCCCGGTGAACCGCCTCATGGTACCCGCGTTCTTTTTTGCCGGGGTTTTGCTATCGGGCGGTTGCCATCTGAAAACGTCGAGCCCCCTCTCCATGCTTGCCAGTACTCCGAAGGTCATCGCACAGGACGATACGACCTTCATTCTCGTGCCACTCGATGTCACCGACAAGGGAGCACGAACACTCAGGGTTCACCTGCGCCACTCCCTTATCGACCTTTCGGCCGGCGGGATGAACTTCCGCATAAAAGGATCCGATACCTACACCTTCATTCTCCATCATGCCGACAAGCCCTTTTCTTCCGTCTATCCCTCCTCCTGGTCCCGTTCATGGGTGGATCATGCCCTTTCCCACAAGGATACCGTGGTCCACGCCGTGAGCCGCCAATCGTTTCCACTTCTTTTCGTGTACCAGGGGAAGCTGGGGAACATCGATCACATGACCCTTCACCTCGTCTATTCCTACCCCCAGACGGCTACGAACGACGAGGTCCTCCTGGACGTCCCCATGTCCGGAGCCTCTCTTTCTTCCTCATCCGGCTACTGAGGGATCGGCCCAAAAACAAAAAAGGGGAAGAGCCCCAAGGCCCTTCCCCCGCGAATCGACCCCGTTCTCCCCTTATTTCAGGGCTTCGAGCGCCTTAAGGATATCCGCGTCATCACGGGCGGTCAGGATCTCCTGAACCTTGACATAACGGACGGTTCCCTTCTTGTCGACGATCACGGTCGCGCGCTTGTTGATGTTGGCATCTTCGATAAACAAGCCGTAATCCTTGCAGGCCGAACGCTTGAGGTCGGACAGGAGGGTGTGCTTGAGCTTCAGGTGGTCCCGCCAGGCCTTGTGGCTCCACGTACTGTCGGTGCTGATCCCGAACACCACCGAATCGGCGTGGTCGAACTTCGGAAGGTCGTTCGAAAAGCAGGTGTTCTCGTTGGTGCAGACCGGGCTCCAATCGAGAGGATAAAACGCCAGAACGACATTCTTCTTTCCCCGGAACGAGGAAAGGGTCACTTTGTTCTTGTCCTGATCTTCAAGGGTGAAATCGGGAGCCATATCCCCCACTTTGACTTCTGCTGCCATAATATGAATCCTCCAATTGACTCAAGAAATGACGGTTAATCCTGCCCCGCCCTGAGGAGGGGTGTTCCCTAAGGCCGGCCTAAACGCCTGTATTGACCGGCCGGCGGCGCGTTCCGTTCTTAAGGACGTCGGCCACTGTCTTCCCGATCAGGGAAGGGTTGTCGACGACCGTGATGTCATGGCGTTCCAGGAACGCCATTTTTTCCCTGGCCGTTCCCTTGCCTCCTGACACGATCGCACCCGCATGGCCCATGCGGCGGCCGGGGGGAGCGGTCAAGCCCGCGATGAACCCGACGACTGGCTTGGTCATCTCGTTCCGGGCGAAAACAGCAGCCTTTTCCTCGTCTTCTCCGCCGATCTCTCCGATCATGACGACCGCTTCTGTCTCGGGATCGTCTTCGAACAGGTCCAGGACATCAACGAAGTTCAGTCCCCGGACAGGATCTCCGCCGATCCCGACGCAGGTGGATTCGCCGAGGCCGAGCTGGGTCAATTGCCAGACAGCCTCATAGGTCAGGGTTCCGCTGCGGGATACGACGCCTACCCTTCCCCTCTTGTGGATGTATCCGGGCATGATGCCGATCTTCGCGCCGTCTGGAGTGATGACGCCGGGACAGTTCGGACCGATGAGCCGGATCCTGGCCCCTTCGGCATTCCGGGCATCCAGGACTCTCCGGACACGCACCATATCCAGCACGGGAATGCCTTCGGTGATACAGACGATCAATGGGATGGAGGCCGCGATCGATTCGAGGATCGCATCCGCAGCGAATGCCGGCGGGACGAAGATCAGGGAGACGTCGGGATTCTCGGCGCTTTTTGCGTCGAATACCGAATTCCAGACCGGGAACCCTTCATGGGTTGTTCCCCCCTTTCCCGGAGTGACGCCGCCCACGACCTTGGTTCCATAATCCCTGCAGGCCATCGCATGGTAGGTGCCTTCCTTGCCCGTGATCCCCTGGACAATCACCCGGGTCGAACGGTCGACCAAAATGCTCATTTCCCCCCCTTCACGGAAAGAACGATTTTTTCTGCCCCTTCGAAGAGCTCTTCCGCGACCTGGATATCCAGGCCCGAGTCCTTGAGCATCTCCCGGCCTTCTTTCGCATTCGTGCCCTGGAGCCGAACGACGAGGGGAACCGTGACCTTGACGTCCTTCGCTGCGGCGATGATACCGCCGGCAATCCTTTCGCACCGGACGATCCCGCCGAAGATGTTGACAAAAATCCCCTTCACGTGCGGGTCGCCAAGAATAATCCGGAAAGCCTGCTCGACCGTCTCCTGACTTGCGCCTCCGCCGACATCCAGAAAGTTAGCGGGAGATCCTCCGGCCAGGGCGATCACGTCCATGGTCGCCATGGCGAGCCCTGCACCGTTCACCATACAGGCAATGTTCCCGTCGAGCTTCACGTAATTCAGGTTGTACTTCGAAGCCTCGATCTCGAGTTCGTTCTCCTCGGAGGGGTCTCTGAGCGATCGGATCTCGGGGTGCCGCCCCAATGCGTTGTCATCGAACGCCACCTTCGCGTCCAGGGCGACGAGAGTGTTTTCCTTCGTCAGCACCAACGGATTGACCTCGATCAAACTCGCATCCTTCCGGACGAAAAAGTCGACAAGGTCCCGCACCAGGTTCACGAACTGGGACTGGACCGGGAACGGAAGTCCCAGAAAGCCGAACAGGCGGCGTCCGATATAGGGGGAATAGCCTTCCGCCGGATCGATCGACAGGTGAAGGATCTTTTCGGGACGGTTTTCCGCCACTTCCTCGATTTCCATCCCGCCTTCGGTGCTGGCGATCAGGGTGATCCGTCGTTGGCTCCGGTCGACGACCGCCCCCAGGTAAAATTCCTTGGCGATATTCGACCCTTCCTCGATCCAGATCTTCTGGACCACCCGTCCTTCAGGACCGGTCTGATGGGTCACAAGGACCTTTCCCAGAAGAGTCTCGACGAATCCCGGGATTTCCCCGATTTTCCTGGCGATTTTTACGCCGCCGGCTTTTCCGCGTCCTCCGGCATGTATCTGCGCCTTGACAGCCCAGACGGAAGGACGGTTCTCACCGGTGAAGAGACCCGACGAGGAAAGGGCGGAAGAGATCGCTTCCTTCGACTCGACGAGGATCCCGTTTGGAACCGGGATTCCGAACTCCTTGAAAAGTTCCTTGGCCTGATATTCGTGGATATTCAATCAAACTCTCCTTCCGCTGATCGGCTCGCTCGGGACAAGGGGTGGCCGGACACTCGGAACCGGTCACGCAAGGGCATTGTCAGGATGGTTTCGGTAATCCGGAAAAAGAAGGGGGGCTTCGGAGAGGTGGGTTCCCGGAAACTCCCGTTCAAGTTCGTTCTCGAATCGTTCTACATGCGTAACACTGACTTCGTGCCATGAAAACGGATTTCTTTTCTGGGCTTCCTCGCTCGCGATCATGCCGACACGGCGGCCGTAGACGAACACCTCGAGAAGAGAATTTCCCATCAGGCGATTCTTTCCATGCACACCGCCGGACACTTCCCCCGCCACATAGAGGTGGGGCACGGACGTATGGCCCATGGTATCGGTCGTCACGCCCCCGTTTTGATAGTGGAGCGTCGGATAGACGAGAATCGGCTGAACGGTACAGTCGACCTGGTGTTTTCCCATCAGCTTGACGATGTTCGGGAAGCGCTTGGAGACGGTGCCCTCTCCCATGTCCCTGTCGATCGAAGCCAGGTCGAGATAGACCCCGAAATGTCCCGCAGGCGTCCTGACACCCCGCCCCTCTTCGCACTCCCGGATAATGGCGGCCGCGACGACATCGCGGGTCTCGAGCTCGGGAACGAATCTTTTCCCGGATTTGTTGTAGAGCCGTGCTCCCGCGCCCCGAACGGCCTCGGTAATCAGCATCCCGGCCATTTCCGAAGGATAGATCACCCCTGTGGGGTGATACTGGAAACTGTCCATGTTGATCAACCCCGCTCCAAGGCGGTACGCCATCACCAGACCGTCCCCGGTGGCACCGAAATGGTTCGATGTGGCGAAGCTCCCGATATGAAGCCGGCCCGTACCACCCGTGGCCAGAAGCACCGATTTGGCTTTGACCCATTTGAGCTTTCCGCTGTCGACGTCCCGGAAGACGGCCCCGGCGCAAGACCCTTCCGGACCCTGAAGAAGTTCCACCGCCGGGGCAAACTCCCAGATCGCGACTCCCGAATTCAAGAGATCTTCTTTCAGGACCCGGACGATCTCGAGACCGGTATAGTCCTTCGCGGAGATCAGGCGCGGCCGGCTGGTACCCCCTCCCTTCCGGAGAGAAAGGTTCCCGCTCGAATCGCGGTCGAAGAGGACGCCTTTCCGGACAAGCCATCCGATCACGTCGGGACCTTCCTTCACGAGAACGGACAGAAGGTCGGGCTTTCCTACGAAATGACCGCCCCTGTAAGCATCCTTGAAATGATTGACGGGGCTGTCGTCTCCGCCCAGGGCGACCTGAATGCCGCCTTCGGCCATGACCGTATTGGAGTCTCCGACCCGAAGCTTGGTTGCCAGAAGCACCTTGGCGCCCGACTCCTGGGCGAACAGGGCTGCCGTCATTCCGGCCCCGCCTCCCCCGATGATGAGAAGGTCGACATCGGCGTCGGGCTCTTTGGGAACCATCCTGTCGACTTTCGTTTCGAGGAGGCTTCGGGATTCCAGTATCTGGGAAATCTCGTCCGGAACCACATCCCCCTTGTTGCATCCGACCCTCAAAGTCGATTTGTGCTCGGGACGATAGTCGGGGTAATAGCGGGAAAGCAGATTCTGGCGTTCCGACCCTTCAATCTTCGGGGGATCGGACGGGTCCAGGGAGGGAACATGGTCGTAGGGATTGGAGGAAAGCCCTCCGGAAGCGGTCATTTCGTTTCGCATTCCTTCTTGAGGAGATTCGGGTCCAAACCGCCCAGCCGGTCGAGGTCCGCATCATACGACCCCGCATGCACGGCTTCGAGTCGAACTTTCAGGTTTTCGGGAAAGGGAAGCTCTCTTGCCCCATAGGCGCGGCGGGCATAAAGTGCGATCTCGTGGGGGGCCATTTCCGCGATGCACCGAGAGACGCAAAGGCCGCACATCACGCAGCTCATCGTCTCCTCCGTGACCGTCTTGAAATCCCCGAAAACAGCACGCCAGACACTGTCGCGAACGTCGATGCCCTGGGGGCAAACTTCCGTACAGGCATTGCAGTTTCGGCATGTCGCGGACTCGGGATACAGCTCGAAAAGCCCTTCTTTCGGATCCGGAAGGGTTTCGATGTTGTAGTTGGCCCTTTGGGAGGGGAACGATGCGATGAGGCTGAATGCCATGTCCGCCTTGACCAGGGTCTGGCAGGCCAGGGCGTTGTAAAGGTGGAAATCCCCCGGCATCCGGTAGACGGCGGCACAGGCTCCGCAAACCCCTCCCAGACAGCCGATCCCGTGAATGACCTCATGACCGGTGTGCCACATGGCTTGCACCATTGTCAGGCCCTCGGGAACCTGCCATTCCTTCCCGTTGATCCATACCCGAATCAACTGCGCCCCTTCGGGAACCTCATATCGAAACATCGACCACCCCGAGACAAATTAAGATTGGACCGTCCGAATTCTTCGAGAGCATCCGGAAAGATCGAGAAGGTGAGATTGAGAAAAAATGTCTTCGAAGTTTACCAGATCCGGCAAGGGGTCTTCAATCACGCATTGGTTTTGGGAGAGGTTTCTTCCCGTTTGGCTTTCTTGACGATCGCCCCCCAGAGCTTGCCGATCGAAGGGCTGATGTAGGGCGGCTCGCCGGGTTCTTCCTGGCGCGTCGGATGGTACTTCACGGCCACAAAACGCATCACGGTCAACACCAGGAGAAGAATGACCAGTTCTATCGCTCTCACAACCGATTCTCCCGAAAACCAGATGACCAGCGCCTCCGAGAGGAAGACCGCCAGCACCGTGTCCACGATGAAGGTGATCTTGACCCTCCCGAGCGTAAAATAGGCCGCCACGGTCCGGGAAACCTCCAGAAGCGCCAGTATCAGCAGGCTGTCGACGAGGAGGGTCTTGAGAACGCTCAGGAGACCGTTCGGGATTTCCCTGAAGGAAGAAAAGGCCGTCTCCAGAGTCGCCCAGATCATGACGCTCAGTTGAATCACGAGGAGAGCGATGAGCACACCTTTGACACCCTTCAGGTACCAGGAAGGCACGGATTCCGATCCCCAGTGTTTCGAAGCCCGGGAATCGCTCTCAGGTGAATTTCCGTCAGAGTGTGACTGCTTCAGATTGTCTTCGTTGCCGAACATGCCGGATACCTCTCGGGAAGAGTTTCCATGAGGGATGTTACCTGGGGTTCAAGACCACGCCAAAGGTGAGGGATCAGGAGGGAGGCCTCTTTGGGCCCGCCGCTATACGGCAGGCCCATAAGGATACGATTACTTCCGGGTCGGCACATTCCGGACGGGAGGACCATCATACTCATACGTACCTTCCTCGAGCCTCCGAAAGGGTTTCTCCCGGTTCCATTCTTCAACGACATGGGCCACGATGCCGGGAATGCGGGCGATGATGAAAATGCCTTTTCCGTTCTTCCAGGACATTCCCATTTCGGAGATGATCGCCGCAATCATTCCGTCCACGTTCAGGGGAAGAGGTTTCTTGGAATCTTCTTCGAGACAATCCTGGATTGCAACGGCAAACTCTACGTACCGATTGGAAAAACCATACTCTTTCGCAAGTTCGAGAAGCCTGATGGTCCGGGGGTCTCGCTTGTAGATCTTGTGTCCGTACCCGGGGAAACGCTTCTTCTTGGAAGCAAAATCGTTCACGACTTTTCGTGCGTGCGCCTTGACGTCCGAAACCTCTCCCGTCAGCTGTTCCTGATAGACTTTCGCGCACTGTTCGATCGCGCCTCCGTGGTGATCTCCGAGGGTCAGGACCCCACCGGCCACAGCAGCGTTCAACGGGTTTCCGCCTGAAAAGACCGTCCGGGCCGCCACGACCGAAGGGGGTCCGATGCCATGGTCGATACAGGCCACAAGCATGGATTCCATCATCTTCCGCTCCCGCTCTGTCGGCAGTTCCCCTTTCAAGACCAAATAGATCGCCTCGGCGAAAGACACGTTCCCGACCAGATCATCCAGCGGGTATCCGCGGACAACCGTCTTGCCATCGACATGTCCGGCAACCGACGTTTTCCAAAGTTTCGTCGACGCCCCTTCTTTTTCTTCCGACATGGTTCCTCCCAAAGAGTTACCGGCTCGCTTTTTCCGGAAAAACGGACTGAAATGCCCGGTCCGAACGCAAAAAGAGCCGGTGAGGGTTACCCCACCGGCTCCAATGGTTGAATCGGTTTTTTATTTTTTCGAGCGGCTCTTGACGTAGGCCAATGTTCCACCCGCCTTGACGATCTCGAGATCCCTGGAGGTCATGGTATGGGTGACAGGAATATCGATTCCCTTGGTCACGTTCTTAAGCGTAATGGGCTTCTGGTCGAGATGGGACGTGTCGAGTTCCAGCATGTCGTTTGGCTCGATCTTGTCGTAGTCCGCTTCATTCACGAACGTCAACGGCAGAATCCCGAAATTGATCAGGTTGGCCAGATGGATCCGGGCAAAAGCCTTGGTGATGACACCCTTGATCCCCAGGTACATGGGAGCCAGGGCCGCGTGCTCGCGGCTCGACCCTTGGCCGTAGTTGGTTCCTCCGACAATGAAACCGCCGCCTTCCTCTTTCGCACGTTTCGGGAATGTCGGGTCGACCGCCTCGAATACGTACTGGGAAATCGCCGGGACGTTCGAACGAAGGGGCAGAACCTTGGCACCGGCCGGCATGATATGGTCTGTCGTAATATTGTCCCCGACCTTCAGGAGCAGTTTTCCTGAAATCTTTGAGGCGATCCTGTCACGGGTCGGTAGGGGCTTGATATTGGGTCCACGGAGAATTTCCACGGAATGTCCGTCAGACGGCGGGAAGATGAACATCTTGTCGTCCAGGACATATTTCTCAGGTATGTCGACCTGCTGGAATGCAACCCCAAGGTCCCGGGGATCGGTGATGGTTCCGGTAATGGCACACGCAGCCGCGACTTCCGGGCTTGCGAGGTAGACTTTCGCATCCTTGGTTCCGCTGCGTCCTTCGAAATTCCGGTTGAATGTCCGCACAGACACGCCTCCGGAGGGAGGAGCGAATCCCATCCCGATGCAGGGACCGCAAGCGCTTTCGAGAAGCCGCGCGCCGGACATGATAAGATTTCCCAAAACGCCGTTCTGGGAGATCATCTCGAGCGTCTGGCGGGAGCCCGGGGAAAATCCCAGGCTCACATTCGAATGGACCGTCTTGCCGGTCATGATCGACGAAATGGTCATCAGATCCTTGTAGGAAGAGTTTGTGCAGGATCCGATCGCGACCTGGGCGACAGGCACTCCCTTGATCTCACGGACCTTGACGACGTTATCCGGAGAGTGGGGCTGGGCGATCAAGGGCTCCAGGGTGTTCAGATCGATTTCCACCGTTTCGTCGTACGTGGCGCCCGGATCCGACTCGAACGGAGCATAGTCCTTTTCCCGGCCCTGGGCTTTCAGATACTGGCGGGTTTTTTCGTCGCTCGGGAAAACCGATGTCGTGGCTCCCAGTTCCGCACCCATATTCGTGATCGTAGAACGCTCCGGCACGGAGAGGGAACGAACACCTTCACCCCCATATTCGAAAATTCGGTTGACCCCGCCCTTCACGGTCAGCCGGCGGAGCAGTTCCAGAATAATGTCCTTGGCCGAAACGAAAGGCTGAAGTTTTCCGGTGAGCTTGACCAGAACGACTTTCGGCATGGTCGTATAGAAGGGCTCCCCTCCCATGGCCAGAGCGACGTCGAGACCTCCGGCGCCGATTGCGATCATGCCAAGTCCCCCGTTGGTCGGGGTGTGGCTGTCGGAGCCCAGAAGCGTCTTGCCAGGCTTGCCGAACCGTTCGAGATGAACCTGGTGGCAAATACCGTTTCCCGGACGGGAGAAAATGATCCCGTAACGGGTGGCCACCGTCTGAAGGTACCGGTGGTCGTCAGCATTTTCGAAGCCGGTCTGGAGCATGTTGTGATCGACGTATGACACGGAAAGTTCGGTCTTCACGCGGTCCAGGCCGAGAGCTTCGAACTGGAGGTACGACATGGTGCCCGTCGCATCCTGGGTCAGCGTCTGATCGATCTTGATGGCTATTTCTTTTCCCGGGATCAGTTCTCCGGAAACGAGGTGGGCTTTCAAAATCTTTTGGGTCAGGTTAAGCGCCATTGCTTAATCTCCTTGAAGGTCTCATATTGAGGGAAAGAGCGAACCGTTCACCAATACCCCTGGGGCGTCCAGACAGAAAGTTCCATCGATCCGGAGCGGCTTTGCATCCGGTGACAGGATCCTTTCCCGGAAAGATTGAATCGCGATCGGAAGCATGGAGGTGTTTCGTATAACGTTCCCCCGCCGCCTGGACAGGCAACAGGACACTTCCGAAAAACCCGGCCGGACCGGCGGAAAACAAACTCTCCACACCGGTCCGTGAATCGGGCCAAGAGCTCAAAAAGAAATCAGGGCCAAGGCAAGCCTGTCGTGTGGTTGTTGATTTGGGCCGCCTTGCCCATGAACAACAAGAACAGCATGGTACCCCCAAGAATAAGCACTGCAATGATAAAATTTTTACCGAATGATTGCGTTGACTGTTCGTCGGCCATTGCTTCTCACCCCCCTTCTAGTCGGTTGCGCTGCTCAATTGAGCGTGGAGTACAACGGCTTCACGTATTCGGTCGTGCTGTCTTCGAAATCTCTCGGAACCCCGAGGGATTCGATGGCAGTGACCAATTCGTGGTAATAGAACGCGATCTTGACGGGGCTCTTCTTTCCGGCCTTTTCCAACCTTGCGATCTTGTCGGTGGCCTTCCCCATTCCGCGTTCTACGATGGCGCCCGCATGCCCAAAAGCCACACCTTCCGGCATCCGCTCCTGAAACCGTCCCGAGATGAAAGCCGCCACCGGTTTCTTGAAAACACCCGCCTGAATCAATTCCGCCGCCTGTTCCTCGTAGGAACCGCCCGGCTCTCCAAGCATCACGACCCCTTTCACGTTGGGGTCATCCTTCAGTTCCGTCAAAACATCGGCATACGTCGTGTTGGATATGATATCCCCCCCAATGGCCAAAGCACAATAGGTCCCCCAACCTCGACGCTTGAACATTTCCGCTGTCGTCACAGTCAGACCGCCGCTCTTGGAAATGATCACAAGACCACCGGCCTTGAAGGCAATCGAAGGATCCTTCCCGCCGATGGCTCCAATCCGTCCCACAGACGGGACGAAACATCCGAGGCTCGTTCCACCGATGATGACCGCCCCTCGACGGACCTTTTCCTGATAGATGATTTCCGAGTCCCGGATCGGAACATGTTCAGTAATGATATACAGAACCTTGATTCCCCCGTCGAGGCATTCCATGACGGCATCGAGCACAGAAACCGGCGGCACGTAGATAAGTGCGGTATTGATCGATGAACCGATCTTCGGGTCCTTGACCGCGTCGGACAACGTGTCGAATACCGGGACGGAAAGTTCGTTTGTCCCGCCTTTTCCAGGGGTGACCCCTGCCTTGATGATTCCGGGATACAGGACTTCGGATTCCTTGATCACCTGGGAAGCTTCCCGCCCGGTCGCACCTATTACAACAATGCCCGTCTTCTCGTTTAAATAAACAGGACCTTTCAAGCCGATGCCTCCTTGATGATTCATGTCCAGCGAGGATTCTGTTTCAACCCAGTTCTTCTGGCTTGTATCCGATGTATTTGATCATTAGTTCCCTAAGCCGGATCGGGGCCTCAGTGATCGGAAGCTGGGAATCGTAAATTTCGCCCTTGATCCCATTCCGGACAAAACATTCGTGAAGCATTTTCAACCCTTTGACGTACTCCGGACCACTCCTCCTTACGACCCAAATGAGGTTCGGATCGAGCTTTCCTTCGGCCTTCATGTCGTCCAGCGCCTTGGCCAACCCTTCTCCCAGAGTGACGTCGATCCGGGTGTTGCTGGCCGTTCCTCCGCACACGAGGACGCCTTTCAATCCAGGCTTGGAAAGGATGATCCTTGCGATCTTGTACATTTTTTCCGCCGGGGGGTTTCCTCCGATGTCGGTCAGATTCGCAATGCGTAGCCCGGCTTCGATCGCCGTTTCGGCGGTCACGGTACTTCCGCCCCCACCGAAGGTCATGAGCGCGATATCCCCTTCCAGCTCCACATAAGATCCGGCCTTTCCGCGATGGTCTCCCTGGTCGATCAAAATCGCGTCCTGCTCCCGCTGGGTCAGCGGCCGTCCCATCCCGCCCCTGGCACCATACCGGACCGAAGGAGAAATGGAAGCATCGTCATCCAACAGGACCACAGCATCGGCGGCCACCAGTTTCTTCTTGTCCCCGACCTGGGCAACGACCAGGGGATTGATCTCGAGAAGGCGGCATTCGGTTTCCCAGAAGGCCCGATACACATTGACGATCAATTCGGAAAGCGGCCGAAGCATTTCCTTGTCGGAAAAGCCGATCTCGACCAGAAACTTACGGATCTGGTAAGGATAGACGCTTCGAACGTCCTTGACGACATGCGTGAAGATAAGGGAAGGATTGATCTCTTCTATGTCCATTCCGCCGTGTTCGCTGAAAATGATGGCGGGCGCCCTGTCTTTGGTCGAATACGTGACGCTCAGATAATATTCCTTTTGTATGTTCAGTTTTTCTTCGACCAAGGCCCCAATGGATTTTTCCCCATAAACCTCTCGGGTCGCCAAATCTTTGAAAACGGAGATGGCATGGGATTTGTCGGAGACGACTTTCACGGCACCGGCCTTTCCTCTTTTCCCTACCAGAACCATCGACTTGATCACAACCGCGGGTTCTTTTTCGATGAACTCCCTGACCTTGTCATTGGGTTCCGTGGCAAAAACGAATTTCGGAGCCGGTATATGGAATTTCCGGTAAATCGATTCAAGCGCTTCGTGTTCGTAAAGTTTCATCCACCCTCACTCCTGAAAAACGGCTCTTCGATTGGGATTTTCTCAATTGGGGGAAACCCGGCAGGCCAAGATTTCCAAAACAGCCAAATTGGGCTAAATTACCCCGAATTTCCCGTAAAAGTCAAATTTTCCGGGCTGAATTCGAAAGAGAAATGCACCTGATAGCCCATTTAATGAAAATGGGCCTTAAAATTCTCCAAACCAACCTTATTTATCAGGTGACTTTAAAAAACCGTGTTTGACAAAACATAATACCCAATATAGACTTCCCAATTGTTTTTCGTCTACCTCTACGTCCCCATCGTCTAGTTAGGCCTAGGACATCGCCCTTTCACGGCGGTAACACCGGTTCAAATCCGGTTGGGGACGCCAATACAGCTCATTCAAGAAAACATCTTTACCTTCCCTAAAATCCACTTATCTTCCTCGCCGACGAATGTTTTTGTGTTATATCGAATGTCTGATTTTACCCAGGCGATGCATCATGCCTTCGCTAATTGATCCCGCCATTTCTTCCGGAAAATCCGGAGGCAGGTTTTTTAACACACTGTCGATAGCATCCGGTGTTTGCACAAGTAATTCCTCCAGGAGTGTTTGAACATTGCGGGCCGGCATGCCGGAGTCTTCTGCCGTCTCGATGAAATGGCGCGGAACAATGGTGTTGATTGTGTAATGACGTCTCTTGCCGACAGACAGGGCGAGCTTCACCTTGTTCCGCGTAATCTGGCCGGTATCGAAATAGGGCTGCGCTGACATCACGTCATAAAGAGGCGTCATATGAAACCTCCCCCCAGGACCCAGATAAATACTAAAATTCTTGGCGTGACCGTCCGTAGCGCCCATAAGCCAGAAAACAATCACGGCTTTCATAAACATTTTTTGATCATACTCGGGATCGTCACTGCCTTTGAGCAATGTGAGAATGTCACCGATGCCTGGACCCCCGTCCGCTTCGTATTTCAAAGTTGGCGGCACAGACAAGGCTTGGCAGCAGTCTTCCTGGGGGAGTCGAAGGAGACGTCCATCGCCGGTCCAGAGGCGATCAAAGCGCTCGACCACGAGAACGCGCTTGCCACCCAATTCCATCATGTTCGTCTTGGCGGTGGACAGGCCAAGCGCTGCTGTGAACTGCATGCATAAGTATTCATTTTCAACGCTCATAGAGAAATCGAGACCCTCTCGTCTGCCAATCTGAGGTTTTAGAATATGAGTGGTTGCAGTATTACCGTGGGGGATGCACCATTGATCATTCCAAAAAAGCAGAGCGGTTTTTTCCTGTACGCCAGCGATCGACATGCGGAATTCGCCTGCCTCCGTGAGACCCAACGGCGTTCTGCCCAGATCCTCGAGAATGCGCGCAATGTCATTGTTTGAAATGGGACGTCCGCTGATTTGCCCCACAGGTCCCGGCCCTTCTCCATCCGGCAAGAACTGGAGTGCTCCAGCGCAATCGCGGCCGATAACGGAAAGAAGGCTGTAGGCATCATAGCCTTCCGCCTTGACGCGCGCGGCGAGACGACGGCGTATATCCTCATTGTCCGGAAGCAGATTGTCAAAAACGGCAACGACGGGGGCACCGACATAACGGTTTTCACGCAATGGCAGGGAGAGAGAAATCGGCAGGGCGGCTTCCCAGTCCAGCCAAGAGGCATCGTACTGGAAGTCAATGGCGCCCGTACCTTGCCGCCGCAGGAGACCGACGAGGCACCCGTTCAGAAAAACATTCAGCGGTATATGCGTTTGTCGCCGAGCCATCAGAACAAGCCCGCAATATCCTGTGCGGAGGCTTTCGTTCGGGGCCTTATTACGACCTCAAGACCAAGCGCAGCCATGACATCTAGCAGCGTACCGAGTCGGGAATTTGCCTCTCCTGATTCCAGCTTCGAGATGGTGGCCTGACGAAGACTTGTTTTTACACCCAACTCATTCTGGGTTAGCTTGGCCTGACGGCGCTGGCGCTGGATAATCGCCCCGATCTGTTTGGCTGAACGCGCAATCTGTTCCATAGCTGCACCTCTCATTTTTATACGTGATACCGAATACGATCAGTTTATACGCCTTCACGTATTAATTTTCAATATGCGCATTCGCGTATATAAATGAGTATGTTCGGACTATTGTCTGGAACCCTCTGATATTCTGAGCAAGCATCCACCGGCAGAGCCGGTGGCTTTAAGATCGCAGCCCTTCAAAGAGGCCTGATCGCAATCGGGAAAACAAAACAACCAGGACCGCACCCAAATGTCTTGTCCTGCACGCAATCTGGCCCAAAACATCCGGGCGTCGCCTCTTGGTTACCCTTTTCTACATCATATGATGAGGTCGCTATCGTCCGGGGCCGATCCCAGAACTGTCAAACTTTGGGAGTCCACCGGCAAAACCGGTAATTTACCCAGGAGAGATTATCCACAAACTTCCCATGAACTCAGCATAAACAGACTGGTTATATAAAGGATTAATCACATTTGGGACGCCATTTTTTCACCTATACTGCAACCTATTTCAAACTGAACCTCCAAGGATTTTTAATTTTTGTGGTCTTCCCGTCACCAACCGACATCAACACTGCGCCTGCAGTGGCAGCATATGCTACCATCCAGGCGCAGTCCAACAATTATATTTGGGCTGTCCCGCCATCGACGAAGAGCTCTATGCCGGTGACAAAACTGGAATCGCTCGAAGCGAGAAAGAGCGCGGCAGACGCGATTTCTTCCGGTTCACCGATACGGCCCATCGGAATCAAGGAAATGAACTGGTCCTTTACTTCTTTTGGAACGCCGACGAATATACCGGTATCGATCGGGCCGGGACTAATGACATTCACGCGAATCTTTCGCGGCGCGAGATCGACGGTCCATGTCCGTGCAAAGGACCGAATGGCGGCTTTGCTTGCGTTATATACGCTGAGCCCGGGAAAGCCTTTCGCTCCGGCGATGGAACCCGTCATAATGATCGATCCGCCATCCCTCAGCAGTGGCAGCGCTTTTTGCACCGTGAAAAGCGTTCCACGCACATTGAGGTTGAACGTTTTGTCAAAGTTTTCTTCGGTGATTGAGCCGAGGGGAATGTTAAACTCCCCAAGCCCCGCGCTGGCATAAAGCACGTCGATATGCCCTTTTTCTTTTTCGATTATGTCGTAGAGGCGGTCGAGATCGGACAGCTTGCCTGCATCTCCCTGAACGCCGGTAACATTCTTGCCGATAGACTTTACCGCAACGTCCAGTTCTTTCTGACGGCGGCCCGTAATGAAAACATAGGCACCTTCCTCAACAAAAAGTTTTGCCGTCGCCAATGCCAACCCGGACGTAGCCCCCGTAATTACGGCGACTTTTCCTTCGAGTTTCTTAGTCATGATCGATCTCCTTAATTATGATGGGTTGTTCAATGTGCGTTTTCAGTATGAGTCTATACTATACTATGCTCCAGTACTTACGTTATGGTAAGTATTAACCCGGACCAGTCAAGGAGAAGACATGACAAAGAAGACATACAGCTGCGGTCTGGATGCTTCTCTTGCTATCATCGGCGGCAAGTGGAAATCTCTTATCCTGTGGAACCTCGCCGGTAGCCCCCGGAGATATAGCGAGCTGCACAGACTCGTGGCCGGTATCAGTGAAAAAATGCTGATTCAGAAATTGAAGGAAATGGAACTTGACGGCATCGTGGACCGCAAAGACTTCCGCGAAGTTCCGCCTCGCGTGGAATATTCTCTGACGACATTTGGCTTGGACTTGGCACAAGCGATGCACCCCTTATGCGCATGGGGTTCCAAGCACATGGAGAGAATTGCCAAGCTGCCTACGCAATCAGCTGTTGTCGAGGCCAAATCTTGTGGGGATTCAAAACATCGTTCCTGAAACGTGCTCTAATGGCATCGGATAGGACAGGACATATTCTTCGATCCCACCATTCTTATCCTTAATCCAAGATTGCTCGGTCAATCATTCGAGAAACCCGCATGACCGGGTTTTCCTAAGAAAGAAATGGCATTCGGCATTCGAGGGGAGACGTCCCGGGGAAAGGATCCGACTTGGCCCGTTTATATGTATTGACGATGAGTTGTCCCGACCGGATTGGAATTGTAGCGGCAGTGACGCAGTTCCTGGCCGAACACGGAGGATGGATCGTGGAGGCCAATTACCATGCCGATCAAAAGGCTGGCTGGTTCTTCATGAGACAGGCGATTCTCGCGGATTCCTTCCGTCTGACCCTTGAAGAATTCTCGAACCGGTTCGCTCCTCTTGCCGACCGGTTCGGCATGACCTGGAAAATTTCCGACTCAGACCGGAAAAAACGCCTCTTGATCTGCGTCAGCAAACAGGATCATTGCCTGTCCGATCTTTTCCACCGTTGGAAGCAGCCCGAATCGTCGTTCGATATTGTCGCCGTCCTCTCCAACCATGACGATCTGAGAGGGTTTGTGGAATGGCACCAAGTGCCGTTTCACCATATTCCCGTGGCCCCTGATGGCAATCCGGAAGCTTTCGATGAAATGGAGCGACTATACGAGAAATACCGGGGCGAGGTCCTGATCCTTGCACGATACATGCGGATTCTTCCGCCCGTGTTTTGCCGAAGGCTTGAAAGGCAGATCATCAATATTCACCACAGCTTCCTCCCGTCGTTCGTCGGAGGACGGCCCTATCACCAGGCCTACGAACGGGGAGTCAAGCTCATCGGGGCGACCTGCCATTATGTCACGGAAGATCTTGACGCCGGCCCCATCATCGAACAGGACGTGATCCGGGTGGATCACGATGACGACCCCGAGGAAATGGTCCGGCTCGGGAAGGATATAGAAAAGATTGTCCTCGGCCGGGGGGTCCGGTATCACGTGGAAGACCGGATCCTGATCCATGGCAGGAAGACCATCGTCTTCCGGTAGACGTCTGCCCGTCTGAGTCCGGAATCAAGTTCCATCCGCATTTTCCCGTTTATTCGTCCATTGCCGTACCGGCTAACGTCCGCACAGGATTTTCGACAGCCATTTGTGTTCTTTCCACGTCACTTTTCCAAGAACCTTTCCGGACTCAGGGCCGTTCCGGGAAAATCTTTCTGGACCTTCTTGTTCGCCGTGACCAAGGGAACGTTCAGAGTCCGGGAAAGCCAGACGAATTCGCAGTCATAGGCGCTGCATTTGCTCGTCTCGGTCAGTGAAAGAATACCCGGGCCATCGATCCGGCATTCCGGCACGATAATCAATTCGAGCGCGTGATCCAGAATCGCCCGGGCATCGTTCCATGAGATATCTTTTCGACGTGCCGCCCCAGACAACACATTCCGGAACTCGGAGAAGACAAGCTCCGGTGCAACCCATGCGTCGTCCTTTGTCCAGACCGCTTCGGCGACTGTGGCATGGGGGGTGGGCAACAAGAGATAAACCAAAAGATTTGTATCCACCACGATCATGGTCGCCCGGACTCTTTCCAGCCCTTGATATCCCGGTCGGAGATCGTAGGCTTGTAGCGATCGCGCAGGAGGCGGATCCGATCGAGTGTCAGGCGTTTTTCCGCCTTGGGTTCCTGAACGTAGGTCTCCAGCGCAACGACAAGTTCTTGCGTGAGACTTCTATGGTGACTGCGGGCAATATCCTTCAATTGCCGGTAGAGAGATTCGGGGATGCTTTTAAGAGTAATGCTGGGCATACGTCCTCCGGTTGTGAAATGGTTCCATTTTACAACCAAACACACCGGCTCGCAAGAATTTATTCGTGACCGGAAATATAGGTCCGCGTTCGCTCGTTTATTCCCAAACGTGAACCATGAAGGGTCCTTTTGATCTCCAGGCCCACAAAAAACGACATTGATGTCAGGGAAACAATAAAAACATATAATTATGAATCGGTTGTCTCTACATTCATGGCCAGAGCCGTCGGAACGGTTTTCTTATGCGATCTTTTCCAAGAATGGCAATCATGAAGATTGAACGATCATGATTTCTTTCTTGCAAGAGAACCCCTTTTAGTGGTATTTGCTTCACCAGACGAGTCTGACACTGAATTTCTTTTCTCTCCATTTTCGGGAGACCGTGATGAAGAACGTTGAAAAGCCATCCACCGAACATCGAATCACGCCGGACACGCGATTTGAGTATACCCAGATCGCTGTCCGGCATGACGAAAACCAGAAGGTGGCATGGTGCCATATGCACGGGATTCCAAGACCTTGTTTCACCCAAACACTGCTCACGGAAAATCTGGATTATTTTCACTATCTCTCGAACCAATCCGATGAAGATCTTTCTT
>DAHUYM010000007.1 GCA_027315205.1 Leptospirillum sp.
TGTCGCCGCCGGGAAACGGTCCGTCTCCGGCCGACCGCCTGACCGCCATCCCGGGGATCGGCCCCAGGACTGCCGCGGTTCTCCTGGCCGAGATTGGAGACGTCTCCCGTTTCCTCTCGGCCAACCACCTGGTGGCCTATTTCGGCTTCTTTCCGGTCCTTTTCGAATCGGGCGGAAAGTCCCTGGGGTCTCCTCGCATGAGCCGACAGGGGCCCAAACATCTCCGACAGGCCCTGTACATGGCTTCCGTCGCGGCCCTGAAGCACAACCCGGACCTGAGAGCCCTCTACCACCGGAAGATCAGTCAGGGGAAAGCCCCCAAACAGGCCCTCATCGTCGTCGCCCGAAAACTGTTGACCCTCGTCTACAGCCTGCTCCGATACCAAACCAACTACGATCCTCGCAGGCTGTTCCTGCAACCAACATGATGAGGCGTTCATGACTCCTGTCTTATTCCTGTTCCCCTCTTGTGAACCTTATAGGATGTCTTTTGGGTTTAAGTGGAACGCTCCTTCTCGGGATTTGTTTCAGTGTAAGGGAGGCGGGCACACTTCGCTTCTCTTAGATTGCTCTTACCCGGGAATCGGATCCGGCCTTCCAAGACAGGCGAGAAGAGCCACGAGAATCGGGGGGTCGAGGGGTTCCGGCGGTCGAAGGTGGAGTTCCAGTTCCCGGTCGGCTCGGTCGGGAAGGGGTAATACCCCGACCAGAAGGCAATCGTTGGGGATGAGGTAGGAGGTGGGGTCGTGGAAGGAGCCGATGCCGGCGGCCATGAGAAACCCTTCCGGTGAGGCGTGGGGGATCCGGAAGGCTCCCGGCCCCATCAACAGGGTACTGGCTTCGGGAAAACGCTCGGGGATCGGTTTGGGAAAGAGACCGACGAAGATGGGACCCGAAAAGGAAGAGGACGCCTTGACGGTGCCACGGAGTCCCGGATAGGACTGCCATCGCTCCTGCCGCTCGACTTGGGTCGTGAGCCGCTTCGGGGAAAATTCGTCGGCCAGCCGACGGAAGGCGACGGGGGAAACGCCGACAAGGGACGTGAATCGGCTGGTGAAGCTTCCCAGGCTGCTGAACCCCAAATCGAAGCAGATGTCCGTGACTTTTTCGGGGGTTTTCAGAAGAAGCGTCTTGGCAAATTCGATCCGGAGCGCCGCCAGGTATTCACCTGGGGGAATGCCTACCGTACGCCGGAACAGGCGGATGAAATGCCAGGGCGTGACGCGGGCTTCTTCCGCGAGTTCCGAGACTGATGGAGGCTCCTGGAGGAACCGGCGCATGGTACGGATCGCCTCTTCGGCACGCTTCTCAAAGAGTTGAGTTCCGTCTTGCACCAGACCTTCGGGATTGTGCAGTCGTCCGACCGGTATCATGGATCTCCGATCCGTGGATCAAGAGGTCAAGACTCTTCGTTTCATGCCGATGGCGGGAAACGCATGCCCATACCTTACCTTAAGTGAGTCCCTTGTTTAAAACGCTTCGGGGAAAATGCCCCGATCGCTCTCTCCTCCAACCGACTTGCACGTTAAAGCCATGCACACCGCTACAGGATTTTCTCCCACTCATCGATCATTCGTTTAAGAATCCGGTCCAGATCCGAAAGAAGCCCTGGAGTGAGCTTTGAAATCCCCATCGCATATTCTTCGGCACGCGCTCGATGAAACCTTTTGAGAAGAATTCTCGATTTTGGTGTTGCACGAACGATTTTCTGACGACGGTCGCCCGGGTTTTCACGGCGCTCCACGAACCCCTGAAAATGAAGGCGATCGATCATCTGGCTTACCGAAGACAGTGACATTTTAAAGTTCTCGGCGATTTTCGAAAGGGTCAGATCGCCTTCGGTCTCCAGTCGTTTAAGGATAAGGACTTGTGGAAGGGTCACGGAATATTCATTCATGAGAGCCAAAACTTTTCCTTCGCGATGCGAGATGCGGTTGACAACTTCCACAAGGCGTTCGCCGATCGCAATCGGCATCTTGTTGCCCGGCATCATTCCGGTCTCCCTGGATTCCAGATCAGGCGGGACATCGACGGAGGCCGGATTTGGACCTGGTTCCAGAACCCCAGGCAGGTGATCTCCAGATGATTTCCGAACGGATCGTTGAAATAAAGAGACGCTTGGCCGGGAGGCCCGAGTTGCAATGGGCCTTCGACCGGGATTCCCCGGGCTTCGAGTCGCTCTTTCCAGTATGGAAAATCCGAAGGACGGGATTCGAACGCAATGTGGGGATGTCCAACCTCGGATGACGGCTGGCCTTTGGATTGGAAAAACAGATCCAGGCGGGTCGATCCCCCGAGACAGACGGAAACGTGGTGTGAGCCTTCACCATTATTGGGAGCAACGGGGCGTCCGAACCGTTTGAAGGTTTCGTCGTCCACCCTAATAAGATAGGTGGCTCCCAAGAGATCGCAATAAAAACGACGGGCTTCATCCAGATCGCGAACAGGAATCGTGATGTGGTCCAACCGCTTCAGACTCGGTTGCCCCAGATTCACGAGAACCCTTTTAAGTTTCACGAGCCCCATCCACCACCGAAAGCCCAAGAGAGCAAGTTTTCTTTGCATCTGGTGTGCCATCGTTACTCTCTCCAAACTAGTTTATATTAATTAATATTTTATATATATAAACTAGTTTTGGGATGCTGTCAACGGCCGATGAGAGAGACTCGAGACGAGATCCGCGAAACACGCCGTCATCCGTCACTTCAGTGTGTAGGTCAAACCGGCGTTGATTTGCAGGGAATTGGGGGTGAATCCCGGAGCGGGATCGTTCAGGTAACTGTCGATGGCCTGTATGGAAAAGGCCAGGTTCCCGAATACAGGTATCGTCAGGCCGGCGCTCACATTCGCGGAATACGCGTTCATGTCGTTCCACTCCGGCGTAATGGATCCGGTTTGCGTCAACATGATGTCGTGCGGAAATGTATAGAAGTAATTGTCCCCGAACGTGGAGCCGATCAGGTTCTTGTTGTTGCCGGGGTCCGTGAACTCCTGCTTGGTGTAGTCCGTGGTGAGCGTGAAATTGAGCTGCTGCTTCGCGCTCTTATAGGCCGTGTACCCGATGCCGGCGCCGTACATTTGCTGGAGATCCAGGCCCTGGGTCGAGTTGTGGTCAAAGATGGCGTGACCCAGCACATAGAAGTCCTTCGAGAAGTACCGGTCCTGCTCGGCGTTCCCATGGAAGATGCTTGTTTCGATCGTGGGGGTGTTCGGCTGTGAAATGCTTCCGTATGTGCTGCTGAAACCCAGGATCGTCCGGTCGCGGGACGGCATCCATGGGACAGACGGAACGGAGCGGGTCAGCGCAATCCCGCTCGAATACGTGTTGACGTTCTGGGTGGAGGTGACATTGCTCGCCCCGAAGGTGACGGAGCCGGTCCAGCCGTGAAACAGCCCCCCCGAAGATGCGATGGCGGTCCTGTAGCTTTTTTCATCCACGAGATAGGTGATTGTCTTGACCGGGAGGATTTGCGCGCCCGTCTTGGTATGGACCGTCAGGATCTGGTTTGCCAGATCGAGCGTTCCCACGGGAACTTGCATGCCGGGAAGGACAAAGGGGTCCTTTGGCGTCGTGACGATCACCGCAAAATTTTCGGCGGTATGCAGTTCCTTGATTTTGTCCAGCGGCACAGTGATTTCGCCGGCGGCATCCGCCTTGAAGACCACTTTCCCGTCGGACATGCGTTCAAGCTGTCCCGTCAAGCGGTCTCCGTTCGAGAAGATCAGGACATCGAAAGGGGAGGCCGGGGCCGTCGTTGCCGCGTGCGCGGAGACGGGCAGTCCCGAACCGAAGAAAGCGGTCAAAAGACAGATCCATCCCAGAAGGCAGAGATGTCTGAGGGTTTTGGACAAAAGGCGCATGAATCTATTTTTCTCCTTCGTTCAAAAGATCTTGACTTAGGTTCTACCGCAGATTTCCCCATTGTCAAAGCGCCGGTTTTCGGAGGATGAGATCCCGGGTTCCCTCGGAAGGGGGCAGGGCTTATCCGGTGCGGAGATTTGACAGCCCTCCCGTTTTTAGGAAAAATATTTGTACGACAATTTTTTACTGATGATCCGAGAGGGTTTCCTCCATGTCCTGGCACCCTGGCCGCACGCGAGTCTTCCCGGAAGAGTCCGACCCCTGGACGCGACAGCGCACCCGGCCTCTCGACTCCCGGAGTGCGGTCGTCTTCTTCCGAGAGGTCCGGCGGTTTCTCCTGGAGGGAGGCAGGACCTACTGGATCGCCGGGGAGGGAGGGATCGCCCCCGACCCCCTCCTCCTGGTGTCCAGCCGCGAGCAGTCTCCGGAGCACTGGCGGGAACTTCTCGGGCGCGTCCGGATCCGTCGGGGATTCACGAAAGACCAGCTGAGATCTATTCTTGGGGATCTGTCCTCCCGGATCGCATCGGAAACCGTCCCCTGTCTTCTTCTGTTCTCCGGGTTCGAGCCTTCGGAGAATCTCTCCCCGGGGGATTCGAAACGGCTCCATCAGGAAATCCGGCGGCTCTTTGGAGAAACCGATCCGGAAAGATGCCGACTTTTCCTTCTTCAGGCCGCCGATCCGCGCTTTATCGCCGACACCGCCGACGGGGACGGAGGCGTCCTTCCGGAGGCACCGGCCCCATCGTCTAAGGAGGGAACCATGGGCAAATCCGTTTCCACGTTCCGCGAACAGGTCGAGCAGGAGGAAAAGTCCTGGAGGCCGTTTCGAAAGGGCCTCTCCCGGGCGGAGCAGGACGTCCTGGACCGGCTTTTCGAAACCTCCCGGCTCTATGTGCATGCCGGCGGGGAAATGTCCGGACAGACCCATCCGTTCAACGTCCTTCTCCTGAGCGTGATCCTTGACCTCTCCCGCCGGATCGAGGCGCTGGAAGAAGAACGTTCCCGCCGCCCGTGAAGCCGGAGGAGCTTCCGACGTTCTTCAAGAGAACGGGCGATCCCGTGCCGTCCGGTTCCGAAATCCGCGGGTTCCTGTTCGATATCACGGAAGAAGAGGAGGGGGTCGGACTCTGGATCCGGACCCCTGACCGCAGGATGATCTTTCTCCGGGATCCTGCGTTTAGGCCTTCCGTTCTCATGGAAGCGTCCGGGAGCGCCCTCCGGAACGTGTCGACCCGGCTTTCGCGGATGGACCCCTTTCTTTCGCGAAGGAAAGAGCGGTGGAAGGACCTGTTCACCGGGGAAGAGCACGATATGACCGCGCTCGTGTTCTCCCGTCCGCGGGCCTTCCGGGATTTTCTCGCCTGCCTCCCGTCTCTTTCACGTCTTCCGGTCCGTTTCTTCAACGCGGACATCGACGTTTCCATGCGCTACCTCTGCCAGAACCGGATCCACCCGCTATCGTTTGTGCATATCGAGAAGGAGGGGGACACCGTTCTTGGGATCCATCCCGATCCCGACAGGGACTTTCCGGAGGAGACCCTGGAGAGTGCGGAGATCTTCCTGGATGGAAATCGGATCGTCCTCTCCGACGGCAGGGACGAGCGGATGTTCCTTGACACCGGATTCTCCCTTCTCCGGCATCTGGCCGACTGGATCCGCGGCCACAACATCGATGTCCTCTATTCGCGCGGAGGTGACCGCCGGATTTTTCCGGGACTCCTGGCCGAGCTCTCGCACCGTTTCCTCCCGGACGCCGCCCCGTTTTACGGGAGGCCGTTCGTCCTTTCGGGACGGTGGCACCTGGACAGGAGTACCTCCTTTTTCCTGAAGGAATCGTTCCTTTCGGGTCTGATCGAGATCGCGCGTTTCAGTTTCGTCGATTTCCAGACATTGGCCCGGTGCACAGCCGGAGGAGCTATTTCCTCCGCGCAGATCGCCTATGCCCTCCAGAACGGAATCCGGATTCCGTTTGCGAAGGAAAAGACAGAAGGATTCTCTTCCGGCCTCGAATTCCTTCAAAAGGACCGGGGAGGGATGGTCATGGTTCCCCGGGCCGGCGTATACGAAAACGTCACGGAAATCGATTTTTCGTCCCTCTATCCCGCCCTCATGGTTCACCGGAACATCTCCCCGGAAACGGTCAACTGCGCCTGTTGTCCTGAAAATCGTGTCCCGGAGAGCCCCCATCATCTTTGTCTGAAGCGGAGGGGGCTTGTCCCCGACGTGCTGGAGCCGATCCTGAAACGCCGCCTCTCTCTCAAAAAGGAGTGTTCGGAGCCGCCCGCAGGCACCGACCATGACCGGGCGAAAAAACGGCAGACCGCCCTCAAGTGGATACTGGTCGTCTGCTTCGGGTACCTGGGGTACAAGAACGCCCGGTTCGGGAACGTGGAGTCGCACGAAGCCGTGACCGCCTGGGGAAGGGCTTCCCTCCTTGCCGCCCGTGAAATCCTGGAATCCCGGAATCTCCCCGTGCGCCATGCGATCGTCGATTCCCTGTGGTTTGAAGGTATCGATTCCCCGGACCCCGGAGGGAACGGCCGTCTGTCCGTCGTCAAGAGCGCCATTCGGGAACGGACGGGGATTCCGATCGAGGTGGAGGGGATCTATTCCTGGATCGTGTTCCTTCCCCGGAAAGGCTCCACGCTCCTGGGGAGCGCGAACCGCTATTTCGGAAGGATGCGGGACGGCCGGACGAAGATCCGGGGGATCGCCGCGCGCCAATGGGGAACGCCTCCCTTTATCCGGACGATCCAGGAAGATCTTCTGGAACGCATGGGCCTGTGCGAGAGAGCCTCCGACGTCCGTGCCGCCCTTCCGGAGCTTCTCGAGGCCGTTCGCGTTCGTCTGCGGGATCTTCGCGACCGGCGGGTTCCCCTTGCGGACCTCTGCCTGTCGGAACGGCTACATCGATCCCCGGAAACCTATCAAAGAGCCTCTCCTGCCGTCGTCGCGGCCCAGAAAGAAGGGCTTGCCTTCAGGAAGAGGCAAACCGGAACCGTCTCGTACTGGATTTCCGGGAGGGGAGAGTCCTACCCGGGGGACCGTGTGGTCCCTTCTCGGGGGGACGAACTCCCCATGGTGGATCTCGGGGATTACGAAACCCTCGCGATCGATGCCGTCCTGGAGATCCTGGGGCCTTTCTGCCCCGATCCGGAGAGTCTCCGGAAAAGGCTCAAGAATGCGGATCCATCCAAGATTCGTTCCGCAGGAAAGAGACGTTCGGGGAATCTGTTCCCGTCCTGGTCGTGACGAGGGAAATGCTGTGCTCCTTGGGGTATTCGGGCGATCGTCGGTAGAGTGCAGACGGTTACCCGAGAACCCACGACACGTATCGCAATCGACCTGGATCACCCGGCGTACGAACTTTTTTGCGAAAGATCGTATAGGTGCGGGAAAGCAAGTTCCGCGACAGGGTCATTGCCTTGGACAAACTGGTCGATGGCCGTCACGGGCCGAAAATGAAGGGCAAGTGACTGTGAAAATCAGCCGGAATGAAGTTCGGCGCCGGCCGCGCCTGTCAGGGGTTCGTTTGCTTCTTAAGGAGATTCCCGAGATTCTCAAGAGACCCGGACCAGCCGTGGTGATGTCCATCGCGGGTTTCGGTATCCCCGAATCCTTCGTGGAGCAGGACCACTTCGGTTCCGCCGGCAACATCCCTGAAAGTCACCGTGACCACGCTGTTCGAGGCCGGATTCCCGAGCATCGACCAAGTAAAGGAAATTTCCTCGTCGGGACGAATCGTCCGGTAGACCCCTTCGAACACCGGCGTCATGAAGATACCTCTGGGGTTGTCTCCCGCCATCTCGACCCGCCAGGCCCCTCCGGCTTTGGGGTCTGTTTTCGCGAGCGTCACCCTCATCTTGCCGGGAGCGAGCCATTTCTTCATGATCTCCGGCTCGAGCCACGCACGAAACACCGCGGTTCTCCCGGCCTTGATGGTCGTCTTGATCTGCAATCCCGTCTTTTCATCCATCGGTGCCTCCTTCTATCTCCAATAAGTTCCGTAACGCTTCTAGACGTTCGTTCCAGAACTGTTCGTAATAGGAAATCCACTCTTCCGCCGTTTTGAGCGTTTCCGGGTTGAGACGGACGAACTGGTGACTCCCTGCCTTTCGGCGGTCGATCAGTCGGGCCAGTTCGAGTACCTTCAAATGCTTCGAGATGGCGGCGAGAGACATGCGGTAAGGTCGGGCGATCTCTCCAACGGTTTTTTCCCTTTTTCCGAGGTCGCGCAGGATCGACCGTCGGGTCGGGTCCGACAGGGCATGGAAGATGTGATCGAGTTCCTGGGTTTTAGATTTAACCATGTGGTTGAATATATCCTCTCCCGGGATAAGTGTCAACCATTTGGTTGAATATTTTCATGGGAGCCGGATTTTGGAGAAAAACAAATCACGGAGGGAAACGGAAAGCTTCAGGAAAGCGAAGAGGTGCACTCCCTGCAGCGTGTTGCCGAAATGGGAATCTCGGACATACAGTAGGGACACACTTTCGTCGTCGGTTCGGAAGATTCTTCGATTTTCGGAACAAGAGCGGTAAGCCGGTTCACCGACCGGATCAGCATGAACACCGCGAATCCGATGATCAGGAAGCCGATCACCGAGTTCAGGAATAGGCCATAATTCAACGTTGTCGCCCCGGCTTTGTGGGCGATTCCGACGGTGGCATAGGGGCCTGTGGGAGAACCGTTCCGCAGAACCCAAAACTGGTTCGAAAAATCCGCTCTTCCGAGTAAAAGCCCGATCGGGGGCATGACGATATCGGACACCATCGATTTGACGATATCTCCGAATGCCGAGCCGATGATGATGCCGACGGCCATGTCCACGACATTTCCCCGCATCATGAATTTCGTGAATTCTTTCAGCATCTTCGCATCCTTCCCGCTTAAGCCCGAGGAACCCGGCTCTTTTTGTTTTCTCCGTATTTTTTGTTCATCTTTGTAAAACGAGTAACATTTTTGGGAATGCTTCGCCTTCATGTTCCGGGAATTCTCACACCGGAATTTGTTCGATCTGTCCCACCCCTAAGGTTGTACCGCACGTTTCCGGATTTTTCCGGAACGGTGGCACAGTCATTGCTTGATCCGTTAAGGAAACAAAAGCGATTCCGGGTCTATCATTCACCCCTTGGAATGGGGGGAGAGCCGACGTGCGGGATTCCGATTGCTCGATAAACCCCTTACGCGATTCCTGTTTCGACGAGATGAAACGGGCCGACGGTATCGTGCGCCCTCCCTACGGAACTTATTCCCAATGGCTCGAAGGAACCCCCATAGAGTCTCTCCGTCAAAAGCAGGTTGAAGCCGAATTCCTTTTCCAGAGGCTTGGGATCACGTTTTCCGTCTACGGAAAGGAGTCCGAGAACGAGCGACTTATCCCGTTCGACATCCTGCCGAGGATCCTCTCCGCCGAAGAGTGGAAAACGGTGTCGGCCGGATGCGTCCAGCGTATCCGGGCGATCAACGCCTTCCTTAGAGATATATACCATGGGCAGGAAATCCTCCGCGCGGGGGTCATTCCTTCCGCACAGATCCTGGAAAACGCCCAGTACCTCCATCCCCTTCAAGGGGTGAAGGTGCCGGGGGATGTGTACGTCCATATTGCCGGCATCGATATCGTCCGGGTCGAGGAAGGCGAATTCTTCGTCCTGGAAGACAATCTGAGGACGCCTTCGGGCGTCTCCTACATGCTGGAGAACCGCCGCATGATGATGCGGCTTTTCCCGGAGCTGTTCACCTGCCAGTCCATCGCTCCCGTGGACCATTATCCCCAGATGCTCCTCGACAACCTGAGAAGCGTCTCCCCCAGGGGCATCAACGATCCGACGATCGTCCTCCTGACCCCGGGCGCCCACAACAGCGCCTATTTCGAGCATGCGTTCCTGGCGCAGCAGATGGGGATCGAACTGGTCGAAGGGCAGGATCTCTTCGTCCGGGACAACAAGGTCTACATGCGGGCGACCCAGGGTCCCCAAAGGGTCGACGTGATCTACCGGAGGGTCGACGATGCGTTCCTCGATCCCCTGGTGTTCCGGCAGGATTCCGTGCTCGGAGTTCCGGGTCTCGTGTCCGTCTACCGGAGCGGGAACGTGGCCCTCGCCAATGCCATGGGGACCGGGGTCGCGGACGACAAGTCGACGTACACATATATTCCCGAGATCATCCGGTTCTACCTGGGGGAGGAACCGCTCCTCGCGAACGTCCCGACCTACCGGTTGTCCGATCCAAGCGACCTGCTCTACGTTCTCGAACATCTCGATTCCCTGGTCGCGAAGGAAGTCCAGGGGTCCGGAGGGTACGGGATGCTGGTCGGACCGACCAGTTCGAAAAAGGAGATCGAGGCGTATCGGGGCCGCATTCTCGAAAACCCCGGGAACTTCATCGCGCAGCCCACGCTTGCGCTTTCCACCTGCCCAACCTTCGCGGACTCCGGGATTGTGCCGCGCCACGTCGACCTGAGGCCGTTTGTATTGAACGGAAAATCCGTTTCGCTCGTGCCGGGAGGACTCACGAGGGTGGCCCTGAAGGAAGGGTCCCTGATCGTCAACTCATCCCAGGGGGGCGGAACAAAAGACACCTGGGTACTGGAGGGATAATGCCATGCTGAGCCGGACCGCTTCGCACGTCTACTGGATGGCGCGCTACATGGAGCGCGCGGAGAACACCGCCCGGATTCTGAACATCATGCACCACATGTCCCTGTTGCCCCAGGGGACGCCTGAAGGGTACCAGGAATGGAACGCGCCCCTAAACATCACGGGCACCCTGGAATCTTTTTGCGGGAGATACGAAAAGATCAACGCCGACAATGTCCTCAGGTTCATGGCGCTGGACGGGGAAAATCCGTTCAGCATTTTTTCGAGCGTGTCCAGGGCCCGCGAAAACGCCCGGTCGGTCCGGGGAAAGATTACGACGGAGATGTGGGAGAGCCTGAACTCCACATGGATCGAGCTCAAGAGAATGCGGGACAAGAGCCCGAAGGAAAGGGATTTCGGTCAGTTCTTCGAATGGGTCAAGGAGCGCTCTCATCTCTTCCGTGGCGTCACCCATGGAACCATCCTCCGGGACAACACGTTCCATTTCGTGCGGCTGGGCACCTTCCTCGAACGCGCCGACAGCACGGCCCGCATCCTCGATGTGAAATACCACATTCTCCTGCCCAGCCTGAAGGACGTGGGGGGAGCCGTCGATTATTATCAATGGGGTGCGCTGTTGAGGTCGGTCAGCGCGTTCGAATCCTACCGGAAAGTGTACCGGGACGTCATCACGCCGATGCGGGTTGCGGAGATGTTGATTTTGAGAGAGGATATGCCCCGTTCGCTTCACGCATGCCTAGACGAGATCCTGGGCATTCTGGCCGGGATTAACGGAGGATCCGGCGTAGAAGCCCGACGGCGGACGGGAGAACTTCACGCGCGCTTACATTTCGCGCGCATTTCCGACATATTCGATTTCGGAATGCACGAATACCTCACCGATTTTTTGAAGCGGATCATGGCTTTGACGGACGAGATCCATTCGAGCTTCTTCGTTTACGGCGATGCCGAACCCGTCTCGGTCTTCTCCCGGATGCCGAGCGAGAGAGGCTTTGCGCTGACGACCGACGACGCCCATCTCGTCATGGACGGTGGATCGAATGCGTGAACGATCGCCGGTTACGGAGTGTCTATAGATGACCTATTGCGCCGCCCTGATGCTGGAATCCGGCATCGTCTTCGGTTCGGATTCCCGGACCAATGCGGGCGTGGACGATATCGCGACCTTCCGGAAAATGAAAGTCTTCGAACGTTCCGGCGACCGTGTGATGGTCGTCCTGTCCTCGGGAAACCTTTCCGTGACCCAGGCCGCCCTCACGCTCTTCGAGAAGCGCTCCCATGCAGGCGACGGACGGGAAACCCTCTGGTCCGCGACGTCGCTCTTCGATGTCGCGAATATCCTTGGGGAGACGCTCCGGGAGGTGCAACTCAAGGAAGGCCCTTACCTTGCGCAGGACAATATCGACTACAGCGCGTCATTTTTGATGGGGGGGCAGATCCAGGGAGAGGAGCCCCGCCTCTTTCACATCTATTCCCAGGGAAACTTCATCGAGGCGACCCGGGAAACGCCGTATTTCCAGATCGGGGAGACCAAGTACGGGAAACCCATCCTCGACCGGGTGATAACGCCCCGGATTTCCCTGAAAGATGCCGCAAAATGTCTGCTCGTCTCCTTCGACTCGACGATGAGGAGCAATATTTCAGTCGGTCTTCCGATCGACCTTCTTTGCTACGAGCGCGAGAGTTTTACGACGCGACACCAGTGGCATATCGAGGAAAACGACGTCTATTTCAACACGCTTCGGAAGGAATGGTCCGAGGGGCTCAAACAGGTTTTCGGAAGTCTTGCCGATCTCCCTTCCAGGGAGCCCTGACGAGAGTCGAGGAGGAAGGGTAAGAGTTTCGCCAGTTCGGGAATTTGTGACCGTCTAATTGGCAGTCCGGGGTGGTTTGAAAATCTCTTTCATCACGCCCGTCTGAAAATGACCGGGTAAATCCCTTTGAAGATCGTCCGGAAAAGCGTTCAGAAGAGTTTACACAAAGACGGACCGCTTTTTACGCAGGCAGACTTGGCAACCCACCAGGACGACTCCTGTTCCGAACAGGATCCATGTGCCGGGTTCCGGAACGGCAGTCCCCCCGCCCAATGTGATGTTTTCCGAAGTGATCCCGTCATGTACCCCATCGCTGTTCAGATACAAGGCCTTGATGCTCGCAGCATCCGTCCCCGTCAACAATGTTCCGGGAACGATCGACTCGTCGTACTGGAAAGTATATGTTGCGCTCCCCGTCAGAAGACCGGAAGTCGCCGACGAATAGGTGGCGCAGGCAAATCCCGACGATCCGGACTTGCACCCGTTCGCATCCAGGCCACCGATCGTTTTTCCGGTAAATCCCGATGGAAGACTTACAGACGAGATGGACAGGATATCCGCCGTGTTGGGCGTGGTCTTGACGGCAACGCTGTTCAGGTAATACTGGGCGGAATCCGTGAGGGCCGTATCGACCGTCAGCGTGATCTGATAGGTATCTGCCAGCGTCGACAGACTGAGCGTTTTGTCGGTAAGGGTATAGACGGATCCGTAGCACGAGCCGCAGCTTGGACCGATGATTCCGGCATGAAGCGTTCCGGGGAGTCCCGCTGAAAGGAATCCGAATGCAAGCAGAAACAGTGTCCAGAAGGTCGATTTTCGTTTCAGCCCCACGGTATTCATGCGGATTCTCCCACGTTAAAACCCAAGATCTGTAAGTCCAAAGTCCCGAAAGATCAAGAAAACCCAAAAGGGATAAGCTAGTCTTTAATAAAAATAGCAAATCATATGCCAGGGTTTATGGGATTTGAATATTTTCCATTTTTTGTTTTGTATTTCATAAATTTATGATCGATCTTGGATCAGGTAGCGACATAAAGAAGGTAAAGTCCTTCTGTAAAAATGGGTGACGGTCGTAAAGGGATCGTACATTCGGAGGATACATGGAGCGAAAATAGCCTTCGGATTTGTATCACGATCAAGAAGACTTGGGCGTTCGGAAAAAGATGTGACAAGATGGTGAAGTCAAAAAGGGCCTCGTTGTCCGGAACAGTCCGGCTTCCCAGGGAAATCGGAAGGCCTTTACCGTTCGATCCTTTTTCATCGGAAAAGCCGCAATTCCGGCGTGATCCATTCTAATGTCCTTTTACCTGTACTCTCTTCGCCCTGAAAGGGGACGCATGATCAAACGCGGCATTCTTCGTCCTCGTCCTTCTGCTCCCGGCGGCCTGTGCCACGAGCGGAACCCCTAGGATCTCGAACGACCGGGACCTTCTGGAGAACAAGTCGACCCGTTTTTACGTCAAGACGGTTCCGATCCCCGAACGTGCGGACGAAATCATCGTCGTGAAAAAAGCCGCCCTCGAGACGATCCACCGCATCAGTTTTTCCGAGTTTTTGCGGCAGGTCCAGCCGGTGGAGCCCCCGGCGCATTATTACCTGATGCATTATTCGCGGCGGATCGTGACCACCGACGAAGCCAACCCCCAGGGGGACTGGATCCGACCGTTCTTCGGCAACCCCTTCCGCTACCGGTACGAAGGCACCGTCGTGACGCTCAGGAGCGAATGGAACGCGTTCAGGGAGAAAGAGCGTAAAAAGAAGGAAAAAGAAGCAAAAAAAGCGGAGAAACAGCTGAAAAATGCGGGCGCAGCAGGATCAAGCCAACCCCGGACCGGTCCGGACGGGGGGAAGATTCTTCAGGAAGACAAGGACGCCATGACCGAGATGCTGCCGTCCGGGGCCTATGTCATCCATCCGGCCGTCGAGCTTGAAAAAAGGGGATATACGTTCGATCCGACAGGGCACTGGGTTCGGAAATCCCCCTAGGATCCCGGGACCGCGTTTATTTGAGACGCGTTGCGTTTCCGATGGAGCTTCCCTTTGGGTCTTCGCCGCCGACGACGATCACAGAACCATCGCCTAATACAGCGACCCCGGTCTCTTTCCGGGCGACCGGATCGACAAGAGGAAGGGTTTTCCATTTTCCCGTCCTCGGGTCGTACAGGTCCGCCGAACCAAGGACCCCTGTCCTGTTGAAGCCGTCCAGAAACAGGAACGTTCCGTCAGGCAAGGCCGAACCGATTCCGTAAAGGCGAGGCGTCGGTCCAGGTGGTATGACCTCTTCCCATTTCTTTGTTTTCGGATTGAAATACCGCCCTCCTGAAGTTATCCCGCCGGCTTTCAAGAGCCCCCCCACGACAAGGACCCGTCCGTCAGGCATGCGTGCGGCAACGCCGCCCAGGCGCCCTTCCGGAGCGGATTCCATGGAAACCCATCGATTCTCCGAAGGACGGAAGACCTCGGTAACACCGGTGATGCCGTTTTCGGTTTCGCCCCCGGTCACGAGCACGTCTCCGCCGGCCAGGACGATCGCCATGGATCCGGCCCGGGCCACGGGATCCGGGGCCGTCGTGGTCCAGGATCCTTTTTGTGGATCAAAGAGATAACTGTCCCGAACGAATCCGGAACTGTTGAACCCTCCGGTGGCGAAAAGCCTGCCGTCGGGGAGCGTCGCGCCTGAAAGGTAGGAAACCGCCACTGGGTAGGGAGAAAGGGCCCTGTCCCATGTGTGCGTGTTGGGGTCGAACCGTTCGACCGCATTGGAGACCCCCGAGACGGCCTCCCCGCCGATCGCGACGATACGGCCGTCATGTTGCTTCAGGACGAGGAGCGAATCCCTGGCCGTCGGCATTGGAGCGATTTCGGTCCATTTGGAGAAATGAACCGGGGGTTGGGCGAGAGCGGAGGAGGAGATCTTGCCGGTTTCGGGGAAAAGGATAAAAAAGGCTGTGAGCAAGAGGAGAGAGGTTTTCCCCCAAGTGGCCAAGCAGGAATTTTTATGGTGCGACATGGATGCGTCCACGGGCGGTTCTCGGGTGGAAATCCCCGAAAAACTCATATGTGCCGGGATCAAGGGGGCGGATCGGGACATCGATCGAGCGATGGGGAAGGATGATGATCTCGAATTCGAGGTCGTAGCTTTCAAACTCTTCCGGATGGTTGTCGTTGTTGGTCACATGGATGGTAAAGGATTTCCGGGAGGAAACGGTGATCGTGTCGGGGATGAATTTATGATGCAGGATCGAAAGGGTGACGACGCGGGGGGCGTCACCCCAAGCCGCGAGGGGGAGAAGGAGAAAGAGTGCCGCAGGGAGAGCCAGGGAGAAGGACGAGAGCCAATCGGGAAACGACCGGTACCGACGGGTCATCGTCTCGATGGCTCCTGCCGGGTGTGGGACATGCGCCAAAGCCAGGAGAACATGAACGCGAGATACCCCCAGACAGTCAGGATCGTCATCAGGGAAGGACGAGCCCGGTAGCCGAAAAAGTCGGCCATCAGGCTTCCGAAGAGTGTGTGCTCGTTTAAGATGCGGCTGGAGTCCCACACCTGGAATACGATCGGGGAGACTGCGCCGAGCGAGATCAAACGGCCGATCCCTGAGGAAATCATTCCCGCGGCCATCAGGATGAGAAGGACCGACGTGATTTTAAAGAAGAGCCCCAGGGGGATTCGGGAGAACCCCTTGAATAGGGCGACGACGATCAGGATCCCGGTCAGGACGCCGGAGACTCCTTCTGCGAAGGGAAGCCAGGGAAGACGTGATCCCGCCTGAAGAGAGACGCCCCAGAGGAACAGGATGGTTTCAAGTCCTTCGCGGAACACGCCCATGAACGAAAGGAGGAACAAGATCCCGACATGACCGCTCTCGAGTGCACGGGTCGCGCGTCCCTGGATTTCCCCTTTCATGGAAGGTCCGTTTTGCGTCATCCAGAGAACCATATACGAAAGGAAGATGGCGGCTAGAAAAAAGATCGTGATGTCGAGGATGTTCTTGGCCGATCCCGAGAGGAAGGATTCCAGCCGATCGGCGAGGAACCCCAGCACGATACAGGCCGAGACGGCCAGACCCGCTCCCAACCAGACTTTAGGAATATCGCTCTTTCGGCCAAGACGGCCGAGTGTCGTCAGGAGAATGCCGACCAGAAGGGACGCTTCCAGAGTTTCCCGGGCCAGAATGAGATACGTTTCCATGAACACAGGATCCTTTTCCAATGTTGAGATTGATTCTCATGTTCAATTTTAATAGCTCTTTGGATTCCTGTCAAATGAAAATCGCCGAACAGTCCGAAAAGAGTCTAGATCACCCGTTTTATGGGGTCTGTAATTTGAGATACAATGAGGGGAATTGTGAAAAAGAAAAAGTCCTCCATCGGGTATATCGTAATTCTAGCGGTCTGGAAATCCATGGGCGGGTCACTGAAGGAGGAATAGGGATGCCTTTTTTGGGATATGGGAGAAAAAACGGGGAGTCTTCTGCCCTGGATGTCGGAAATGGTTTGGCGCATTCGCTGAAGGCGCTGCCGGGCGATGACGGGGAGCTGTTCAGGCTCCGGGCGGAACTCTCCAGGGTCCAGGAGGAGAATCAAGGCTTCAGGAATCTTTTCGAGAGCATGCAGGTTTTCGGACAGTCGCTTCAGGAAACCCGTGACAGCATAGGGGTTCTGTCCAGCAATATGCAAAAGGAAAAGGAAAAAATACTCGTCGCTTCCGGTATTACGGAGAAAACCGGAGAAATGATGTCCCGGATGGCCGGAAATCTCCTGAAGATCGCCCACGAGACCCGGGACACGGCAAAAGACGTGGACCAGCTGAACCAGAGGACAGGGCAGATCAGCGGGATCGTCCAGCTCATCAAGGAAGTGTCCGACCAGACGAACCTTTTGTCCTTGAATGCGGCGATCGAAGCGGCCCGGGCCGGTGAGCAGGGCCGGGGATTCGCCGTCGTCGCGGACGAAGTCCGAAAGCTGGCCGAACGGACCCGGAACGCCACGAACGAGATCACCACCCTCGTCAAGGCGATCCAGGCCGAAACCCTCAGTACCAAAAGTCACATGGAGGTCTGGTCCGGGGAGTCGGAGCGTTTCAACAAGGAAGGAGAGGCCGCTTCCAGGAGCATGAAAGAAATCCTCGTTCTTTCCAAGGACATGGAGTCGATGGTTTCTGCGTCGTCCCTCAAGAGTTTCATGGATCTCCTGAAGATGGACCACCTCATCTATAAGTTCGAGGTCTACGGGATCCTCCTCGGCATTTCCGGGAAGAAGGCCGATGATCTGTCGTCTCACACCCATTGCCGTTTGGGAAAATGGTACTACGAAGGAGAGGGAAGGAAGTCTTACTCCGGCCTGAACGGATTTCGGGAGATCGAGGGTCCCCACGAAGATGTCCACAATGCCGCACAGGAAGCAGTCCGGCAACAGAGTGCGGGAGATCACGGGATGGTCTTTGTTGCCGTCAGGCGGATGGAAAGTTCCAGCATGAAAGTCCTGCAGTCCCTCGACATTCTGGAGAAGAGTGCCGAAAGACTTTGGGATGCTCCGGGAGGACCGAAGTGAATTTCTTTCCGTTCTGATCGTCCGCAAGGACCAGGGCCGTGATCGAACTTGTCCAGGGACGCCGTCTCGAAAGCCTTCTTGCCCATCTCGCGGTTCGCCTCGGTTTTCCAAGGGATCCCCTTTTCCCGGATATCCTGGTCGTCCCGACCGTGGGCATGGCCAGATGGGTTCGGTTTGCTGTGGCGGAATCCAACGAAGGTTTCTGCCACTTCCGGATCCTCCCGGTCGGAAGCTTCCTATGGGAGCTCTTCGGAAGCGTGCTGACCGGCCTCCCGGCCGAACCTCTTTCGATTCCCGCCCTGACCGTCGAGATCGTCCGGGTCCTGATTTCGCCTTCAAAGCATCCGCAACTGTCTTCCGCCGGCCTCGAACTTCCTTCTTTCAGGGAAGATCCTTACTGGTACTACGATTTTGCCCGCCGACTGGCCGATCTGTATGACCGTCTCACCCTGTACCGCCCAGAAATCATTCTGGCGTGGGAGGAAGGTGAGTCGGGCCGATGGGGGGACGACATATGGCTGTCCCGCATCTGGCGGCTCGCAAGTACCGGATTCCCGGACCACCGGGCGGCTCTCCTCAGAAAAATCAAGGCATCCCTCGTAGACAGCGGCGTACGGGAGAGGCTTCGGGCACAGTATCCGTTCCCGATCCATGTGTTTGGCCATCCTCTTCTCCCCCCGGTTGTCATCGGCCTCCTTGTGGAAGTCTCGGAATTTCTCGACGTCGTCGTCTATCATCCATCTCCTTCGGGAGAGTACTCCCTTTACGAAGGACGGCGTCAAAATCTGTCCGGGAACGAAACCTTCCATTCCGGAAACCGGCTTCTCCGGGCGTTAGGGCACCAGCATCAGGCCATGCAGCAGATCCTTCTGGAATCGGTGTCCCAATGGGAAGAGGATTCGGATCGGGGGGCTGTTCCGGCGTCTTCGCTCCTTTCCATGGTCAAGGAGGACATCTGGTACGACCGGGAAAGACCGGAAGCCGGTGATCTTTCCCGTGAGATTTCCCCCGAGGACGGGTCGATCCGGATCTATGTATGCGACAGTCCCCTGGATGAGGTGGAAAGGCTCCGGAGGACCCTTTTCGAACTGATGTCCCGGGTTCCGGGCCTGGAGCCTTCGGACATCGTTGTGCTCGCCCCCGATATGGAACGTTACACACCCTTCGTGGAGGGCGTTTTCCTCGCGGATCCCCCCGATTTCAGGATCCCTTTTACTCTGTCGGCAGATACCCCTTCATCAGGACTTCTCTCCTGGTTTCTTGGACTCCTGGAGATCGCGGACAGCCCCTTTTCCGCACTCGATGTCCTTTCTCTCCTGGAGTCCGAGGGGATCCGGCACGCGTTCGGCTTCGGAATCGAGGACCTCCCGGCCCTCGACCGGATCGTAAGGCGTCTTGGAATTCTCTGGGGACTGGATGGTCTTACCCGGGAACGGTTTGGAAGCCCCGAACCGTACAGGAACACGTTCCAGTACGGACGCGACAGGATGCTCTTGTCCCTGGCCCGCGCCCAAGCCCTCCCCGGCGACGGGGCCATGATCCCGCTCGAAAACGCCGATCCCGACATATGGTCCCTGTTTGAACGGTTCCTTGTCTTTCTCGATCGCCTCGACACCCTGAAAGACAAGGCCGGAGGAACCCACACCCTGGATGAATGGGGAATGCTCCTGGAAGGGATTCTTTCCGACTTTTTCCCGGAAGAGCCCGACAGTCCGATGGACGAACGGGAGAGGGAGCTTCTCCGGGAATGCTTGCTCCGGTTCAAACGATCCGGGCCGATGCCAGAGGCACGGTGGGATCTCTCGAGCGTTCGCCGGATCGTGGAAAAGGAAGCCGGTGAGGAGAGCAGGGACCGTGCCATCCTCACCGGGAAAGGTGTCCTGTTTTCCAACATGGTTCCGGTCCGTGGGATCCCGTTCCGGGTTGTCTGGATCCTCGGAATGGAAAACGGGTCGTTTCCAAGGCCCGATCGCCCCCTGTCCTTCGATTTTCTCGGTCACCACCCGAAACCGGGAGACCGCTCCGTATGGGAAGACGACAATGCCCTTTTCCTCGATGCACTCTTGTCGGCAGGCTCCGTGTTCGGAGTCAGCTACACCGGAAAAAACCCTAAAGGGGCTGGGATCATTCCCCCATCGTCTCCGGTTGTCCTGCTTCTCGAAGCGATCCGGGAAGGCTTCGGAGACGATGTCGCAACACGCGTGGTTCAGGAACAAAAACCGGAAGGAAGACCGGTGGGTTCCGGGTGCAATCCGGATCGGACCTTCTGGAGCCGTTCACCAATTCACGATATCCCCTGGGAAGGGGAAAGGGACGTCTCCGATCTCATGGAATTCCTCCGGTCTCCTTCCGCTTATCTCCTTGAACATTGGGGGAGCGTCAGACCGACTCGCGACAGGGAGGCCCTTCCCGAATCGGAGCCATTTCTTGTCGAAAGGCGGACCGAAAGGGGGCTGGCCCGGTACCTTTCCCGGAGGATGGGAGGAGGAAGCTTTCCCGGTCCGGAAGCGTTCCTGGAAAGTTCGGGAGACCTCCCTCACGGCACGGTCCGGGAATGGGAGATGGCCGATTTGAAGGTCATGGGGAACAGGTTCGACGAACTCGCGGACCGTTTGGGATCGGAAGGATTGGTCTACGGCCCGGTTCCGGTCTCCGAAGACATCCGGGATCCTGATCGAAACGGAAGCATCCGTCTCACGGGCGCTCTGCTTCTCTGGAGCCGTCCATCCGGCACGTGGTCCGCGGTGTTCCCGAAGGAGATGTTGGGATCGGAATGGCTCCGTGCCTGGGCGATGCATCTTCTGATGCAAAGAAGGGAACCTTTTGGAGGATGGCATGGACGGGTCTATTGCCTGACCCGGTCCGGGGGATGGACGGAGCATGTCCTCAGTCCTCCGGAGGCGCCGGAAGCGCACCTTGAAACGCTCATCCGGTATTATCTGGAAGGCGGGCTCAGGCCTCTTCCCCTGTTTTCCAAAAGCTCTTTGGCGTACGCAGGCGCGCTTTCCGGAAAAGGTCTGACCCTTGCGACGTTCCCCCTTGACGGACGCACGGCCGATCTTCGCAGGAAAGGCCTGGAAAAGGCACATAAGTCCTGGACCGGAACGGAGTTCGAAATGGGAGAGGGGATCTATCCGGAACACCATCTGCTCTATGCCGATTCGTCTTTGATTCCCCATCCCGACGTCCTGGGGGATCCCCGGGCCCCCCTGGCCGAATTCGAACGTCTGTCGCTTTTGTTTTTCCTGCCGATTTTTGCCGCCAGTGACGCCAAGCCGGAGACGGAGGAGGGCACTTGAACGGTTTCGAAACATCGGAACAGCTCCTTCAGGCGATCGACCTGGACCGTGCGGCCCTCATAGAGGCGAGTGCGGGCACAGGGAAGACGACACTGATCACGGGCCTTTTCCTCCGTGCCCTCCTCGAGCGGGAAGAGTGCACCATCGAGCGCCTCCTGGTCGTGACCTTTACGAATGCCGCGACCTCCGAGCTGATCGACCGGATCCGGGACCTTTTGTACGACGTCCTCGGCCAGATCGAAAAAAACAAACCCCCGAAGAAAGAAAACAGCTGGACGACCGGTCTAATCGACCGGGCCAGGATACGTCTAGGTCAGTCCGGAGCCGATCCGGGTGAGATCGGCCGGATTTTCCAGGGCCGGGTCCGGGACGCGATCGACCGGATCGGCCAGGCACAGATTCAGACCATCCACGCATTCTGCCTGAAGGTTCTCTCGGAATTCGCTCTCGAAACCGGTTTGCCTTTTGAGAGGACCCTTGTGACGGATTCGAAGGAAGAGTGGCTCATGGCATTGGAGACAGTCTTCCGGAGCCTTATCGAAGCCGGGCCCGCGCCGTTCGTTTATTACCTTCTCGAGCGCAAATTATCGACGGCAAAAGGCCCGATACCCTGGACCCCCGAATCTTTTTACACTCTGTTGCGTCCCTTTGAGTCGATCCTGGACCACTCCCCGGAAGGAGTGAAAGACATGGACGACGATGAAGGAGTGGACGCGCAGGTTCTCGAAACCTTCCGGAGGATCGAAAGCTCTCTCCGGGCTCTCTGGAGTACGGACCGGGAGATCATAAGGAATCTTTTGGAAGACGGCCGGCTGAGCGGGAAGAAATACCGAAAAAAAGCGATCGAGACATTCCCGGACTGGTTCGAGCGGGAACTGGCCCACCCCCTCTTTCTTGTTCACCGCGTCCTAGAATCCCGCAACGGAAAGACTCAAGGACATCAGACACCTTCCTCCTGGGGGAAGTGGGGAGCGAGGGTCCTCAACGCGTCCCTGAAGGCAAAAGGGAAACCGTTCGAACATCCCTTTTTTTCCCTGATCGACGAGATGGCCGATACCTCCCAAGACCTCGTGGTCCTGTGGGAGGCCCGTGTCGGGAAGACGATCCGGAGGATGATCGGAAGGTCGGGGGTCGCACTCGACCGACAAAAGAAAAAACGCAAGATCGCGTTTCACGGGGATCTGCTGATCGATCTTTTGAACGTTCTGCGAGACCCGTCGGCCGGCCCCCGGCTCCTCGTTCGCCTGTCGGAGCGCTATCGTCTGGTGCTGATCGACGAGTTCCAGGACACCGATCCCGTGCAGACCGAAATTTTCGAGCGGTGGAAACTGTCCCGGAAAACGCCGCTGATTCTGGTCGGCGACCCCAAGCAATCGATTTACCGGTTCCGGGGTGCGGACCTGAACGCGTATGTCGCGTTTCGGAGCCGGTTTCCCGGGGAAATCCGGTCGCTGTGGGAAAACTTCCGTTCCTCCCCGGGGCTTCTCGAATCGTTCAACCGTCTTTTTTCCGATCATGAAACTCCCTTCCTGACTCCGGGAATCGACTATGTCCGGCTTCGGTCCCGGGGAATGGAAAGGAGCCTGACCTCCCGAGGCAATCCTTTCCCGTCGATTCGGTTCTGGGGAAGAGGTTCCGGCGCGGAAACGCTTTCGAAAACGGATCTCAAGGAAAGGCTGGCGAGGGAAACCGCTTTCGGGATCGCCCGTTTTCTCGAGGACGGTTCCGACATCCGTCTCGATGGAAAGCGGGTGTCCCCGGAATCGATCGCCGTCCTGGTCCGGACCAACGATGAAGGCGCGACCGTCCGGAACGAACTTTCGAAACTGGGAATCCCGGCGTCCCTCGAATCCCAGGAAATTGTCTACCGGACGCGTGAAGCAGTCGACCTCGACTGGATCCTGAGGGCGGTCTGGGATCCGGCGGACGAAGGAAAGCGGATCCTGGCGCTCGCGACCGGACTGATCGGCTGGAACGCCGAGGAAATCGACGATGCGCGCCGTCGTTCCACCGCATGGGAAGGAATCGCTGTGGCGTTCGCCGGTTTCCGGCAAATCTGGGCCCGTCACGGGGTCTACCCGATGTTCCTCAGGCTTTGGAAAGCGTACGGGATCGATTCGAGGCTCGACCGGCGGTCGGACGGCCCAAGGATGCGGACGAACACGTGGCATCTCCTGGAACTTCTGAATGAAGCGGAGCGTCGCCAGGGGCTTTCTCCCGAACGACTGATCGCCCATTTCGCAAAGAAAAGGACGATGGAAGGAAGCCCGGGGGAAGAAGAGTTCCTTCGCCCGGAACCCGGTTCGGACCATGTCCGGATCCTCACCGTTCACAAGGCGAAAGGGCTGGGATTCGATATCGTCTTCTGTCCGTATCTCTGGGAAGCGGGTTCGGGTTGGCGGGACGGTTCCGTGCCGGATTTGATTTACCGGGAAGGTGAGGACGGAGGGTTCCGGGTAACAGGCGAAATTGAAAAGCGGGACCGGGACAGCCTCATCCGCTCGGATCTGGCGGAACAGATTCGCCTGTTTTACGTGGCCCTCACACGAGCCAAGGTTCATGTCACCCTGTACTGGGACCCGGGTCTGCTCGCCAACGCCAAATGTCTCCTTTCCGGGTCCTCCTGGATTCTCCAGGGCTATCCGTTCAGCCACGAATCCGGGGGATCCCGGACCGAAGAAGATATTTTCGAACGCATCCGGTTCGGGATGGCTCAACGCGAGGCCGGTGAGCGGGTGCGCGATTTCGAACGACTTCTTGAGCGGCTCGGGGAGGAGGCAAAGTGGATGCCATTCGATCCGGAACCCTCCGGTCTTGCGGTCGGGTCCGCGGTCAAAGAGAACTCCGCCGGGCCGGAGGAAATGCCTCCCCCGGCACTCCTGCCCAGGGGATGGGAGGTGACGAGCTTCACCCGCCTGACGGCCTATCGGGAAGGAGAGTTCCCGGAGGAAAGGCCCGGCCTTGACGAGAGCCTCTCGCCTGGCATCGAAAGCGGCACAGGGCTCCCGGGCGGGACGAAAACGGGAACGATGCTGCACAAGATCCTGGAACGGGTCGACTTTGAGGATCCGCTTTCCCTGTCGGCCGAGGTGCCGCCGATCCTCGATTCGTTCGGATTCCGGGTCGAAGACTGGGTCGGGGATGTTGTCCGCAGGCTGACACGGGTTTTCGACACGCCGCTTCTGCCGGGAACGGATTTTTGTCTTCGCGACCTTCCCAGACGCCAGACGATTCGGGAAATGGAGTTCTCGCTTCCGGTGCGTTCGTTCCTCCCCGACGCCCTTTGGCACCTTCTCCGCGCTAACGGGATCCGGGTCCCGGGGATGCCGGGCTCCTCCCCGGAGTTGGGCCGGCGGATCAAGGGGTTTTTAAACGGGACGCTCGACCTTGTGTTTCTGAGGGAAGGGCGATATTCGATCGCCGATTACAAGTCGAACGGTCTGGGAGCCTCGAGAGCGGAGTATGCCCACGACAGGCTCGAGGACGCCATGGAACGGGAAGGGTATTTCATCCAGGCGTTTTTGTACACGATGGCTCTTCATCGATATTTGTCCGGGAGAGTACCGGATTACGACTATGACCGGCATGTGGGGGAAGTGCATTACCTGTTTATTCGCGGGATGAATCCGGGTTCCCATGAAGGCGTGTATACCTGGAGATTCCCGATGAACCTGGTTCTGGAAGGTGCGCGCATCCTCGATCGGGGCATGGGGGAACCTTCGGGGTATCCGGCGGGAATCCTTCTCCGGCATCCATCCTGAACAGTTGACAGGCGCCTTTTTTAATATGAGAATGATTATCATTATTAAAAAAGGAGGTTCTGTGTCGTGTTTGTCGTGCAAGAGTTTGTTTGTGCTGTCTGTTCTGGCCGGAATGACGTTACTGGGGGCGAACCGGGAAGCCTGGGGAGATCCGGTTTCCCCGGGAGCCGATTCGGCAAACCCTGGGGCGGTGTTGCCAGCGCCCGTGGGGGATTCGTCGAATACAGCCCTTCCTCTCGATCAGGACAGGGGTGTCGTCCGAAGCATCAACATCGAGGAATCCTGGGTCGAGAACGCGATCTATTTCCATTCGATCAATGCGGACGATTTATCGGCCGGAAACACCTGGACCCTTTCCGGGGAACTTGATTTTGCCTTCAACTCCTGGTTTGGAGGGGAATTTGATTTTCCCGTTTTTCTGATGAACTATCCTTTGGGTTCCGGTCCTTCCGCGTTCGGTCCCCTTGATGCGGGGATCCGGGTCGTTCCTTTTCAGACGGGTTCGGAGGTCTCCCGGCAGGCGGCGATCCTGTCCATCGAGGTGGAAGGAAACTGGTGGCCGACCCCCCAGGTCCGGAACTTTCCCGGACAGGGGGATTCCGTGTCGGCGGAGTTTCTTTGGGCGTACCGGTATCATCGTGTATATTTTCAGGGAATCACCGGATACACTATGCCCGTCGGGCCGGGAGCCGTTGCCAACCCTTTTTTCCAGGTTAGCGCCGGAAGGACCTGGGAAGGGGTTTGGGCGCTCCAGCTCGAGACGGATGTGAATGGGGCGGTTCCGATGTCCAACGGGCAAACGGTTTCGGTTGTCTCCGTGATCCCCGAAGTGGCCTATATGCCGTTCGGGGACATTTGGCTGAACGAAATCGGAGAAGGTCTTTCGATCTATGGAAGCATGGGACCCCAACCGACGACCTATTTCATGATGGAGTATGAATTCCATGGGTTCTGATCCGGGCCGGAAAACCCATTTGTTCGGTCGATCCATCGGGGATCGTCCGTGAATCTTTCCTTCCACGGTGCCGCCTCCTGCGTTACCGGTTCGTGCCACCTTCTGGACGTGGACGGTTTTCGGATCCTGGTCGACTGCGGCATGTTCCAGGGGCCGGACGAGCTGTTCTCGTCCAACGACATGCCGTTCGGTTTCGACCCGGAATCCGTATCGGTCGTCCTTCTCACGCACGCCCATCTCGACCACTGCGGCCGGCTTCCCCTTCTGGTGAAAAAGGGTTTTCGGGGCCCGATCATCGCGACGCTCCCCACACGGTACCTGGCCGAAATCGTGCTCTGGGACGCGGCCCATCTCCAGGAGGAAAAAACAAGGGCGGGCGAAGGTGGAGAAAGACGCCGCTCTCCCCGGACGGAGGGCAGCCCGGATCGAAGATCCGGACAAAGACACGCTCTCCTTTATACACTCCCTGACGTCATCGACACGATGGCTCTTTTCGCGCGGCCCGCCGAATATGAAATGCCTGTCAACCTGGCTCCGGGGATCGACGCCTCATTTCACAACGCGGGCCACATCCTTGGGTCCTCCTCGATCCGGGTGACCGTCACGCGTCCGGGACGCAAGACCCGGATCCTTTTCTCCGGGGACCTCGGTCCCGAGGTCCCGGCGCTCCTGTCACCATCGGATCCTCCTTTGGACAACGACTACGTCGTCATGGAAACAACCTACGGGGACCGCTTGCACAGATCGTTCGCGGCCTCGAAGGAAGAGCTCCTCGGCGTTTTGACCGACACCCGTTCCCGAAAAGGAAACGTGCTGATCCCGACCTTTGCGCTCGAGAGGGCACAGGACCTTTTATCCGTGTTCCGCGAATGGTTCCAGGAAGGGCGTCTTCCGAAGGATCTCCATGTGTTCCTGGATTCCCCGATGGCGATCGATGTCACCCAGATCTACGGGCGTTTTCCGGAGCTTCTCTCCGAAGAGGCCCGGCGCCTGACGGCCGCCGGGGAGGGGCAGCTGTTCCTGTTCCCGGGCCTCAGGATGACGCGTTCGGCCCAGGAATCCCGTTCGATAAGGGATATTCCCGACTCCCGGGTGGTCCTGGCCGGCTCGGGGATGATCTCGGGAGGGAGGATCCTTCACCACCTGTCCCAGGAGATCGACAACCCTCGGTCCAGCCTCGTCTTTGTCGGTTTCCAGTCCGAAGGGACCCTGGGACGGCGGATCGTGGACGGAGCAAAAACCGTCACCCTCCTGGGTCGGGAGTGCGATGTCCGTATAGGGACGCATTTCATCAACGGCTTCTCCGCCCATGCCGACCAGGGGGACCTCCTCGACTGGTGCCGTCCGATGAAGGCTCCGGAAACCGTTTTCCTCGTCCACGGGGAACGTCCTTCCCTGTCGGGATTCCGGGAAGTTCTTGAAAAAGAAGGCTGGACGCGGATCCATATCCCCGTCCTTCACGAAATCGTGGAAATCCCCGAAAAACCCTCGGCACGAAAACGAAAACCGGCGGTATCTCAGATATGAAACCGGCATATTCCGGGAGTTCGGATGAAACCCTCTTCCGGCGGGTGCTCAAATGGGCGGAAAACATGCCGGATTTCCCCCTGGCATGGGAATGGCCCGAAACCGACGGAAGCCCCCGTCCGGCCAGGAATCGGGATCCCCGGATCTTTTCCTATCGGGACGCGGTCGTCCACGCCTCGCGAAGGGCCGCCGAACTCAGAGTCATGGAATTGTCCCGGGGGAACCTTGTCGGGGTCGCCGTCTCTCCGGGCTACAGCAACATCGTGGCCCTTCTGGCCCTGGAGCTGGAGGGCCTTATCCCGATCCTGATCGATCACGCCCTGCCTCCTTCCGAGGTCCGTGCGCTCCTCGAAAGTTTCTCCGTCGAGGGGTTCCTTCTCGAAGAGGGGCTATGGGGTTCGGGGGACCTGGATGCCCTCCCCCGGACCCTCAGGGTCCGGACACTTCCTCGGTGGCTGTCCGCCGGAGAGAAGATTTCCGAAGACACCTGGCGTGTTCTCGCGGGAGAACTGAAATCATGCCTTATCCCCGATCCGGACCGGGTCGCATGTCTCATCCTGACGTCAGGAACAACCGGTGCCCCCAAAGGGGTTCCCCTGACGCACGGAAATCTTTTTGCCAACGTACGCATGGTCGAAAAAACCCGGATTTACGAGCGGGGAGACCGGGTTTTCGGAGTTCTCCCGTTGCACCACTCTTATCCCCTCATGTCCCTCGTCTATCTCCCCTTCGCATTCGGATGCACCACCGCCTTTGTTCCCGACCTGCTCCCCGAGACCATCGGACACGCCCTTTCCGAGTTCAATCCGACCCTCTTCCCCGGGGTACCCTCTCTTTGGGAAGGGTTCCACAGGAGGATTTGGGACGGAATCGAACAGAAAGGGCGTCTGACAGCCCGCCTGACCCGGAACGTCCTGATGCCGTTCGTTCTTTCCATGCGGCTTCGTTTCGGTTGGAACCCGGGAAAAGGTCTCTTTCCTTCGCTCCACAAAAGGTTCGGAAAATCCCTTAAAGTCATGGCGTCGGGCGGTGCGGCACTCGGGCAGGGGGTGTGTCGGGATTACTGGGGATGGGGACTCACTCTTCTTGAAGGATACGGTTTGACCGAAACCGCTCCGGTCCTGACGTTCAACGATCGAAAGAGGTTCAGGATCGGGTCGGTGGGCCCTGCGCTCGATGGAGTTTTACTGGGCATCCTCCCGCCCTCTCCCGGCAACGTGGCGGGCGAGGTCGTCGCGAAGGGGCTGAACGTCGCGGGCGAATACTGGATGGACCGGACCCGGAGGGCCCCCATCACCGACGGTGAAGGGTGGTTCCGTACCGGGGACCTGGGTCTTCTGGACGATGGATTCCTGTTCCTCAAAGGGCGGGAGAAGGAACTCCTCGTTCTGGCGAATGGCAAGAAAATCCAGCCCGATTCGATCGAGATCCTTTTGAAGGATGATCCGCTCGTCTCCGAAGCGGTCCTGACGCTTAGGAACAAAGTCCCGTGGATTGTCCTGCGTCCGGACGATGAGGCGTTTCGAAGCCGCCAGATCGTCCAGATCACGCCCGCTCTGTCTTCATCCGTCGACCGGCTGAACCGGAAGCTTCCACAGCACAGCCGGATCGGGGGATTCTCGATCACACTGGAACCTCTTCCGAGAACACGCCTGGGGAAGATCCGCCGGTTCGAAATACCAGCCATCGTCGAACGGATCGAAAGCCGGGATCGCTCGAAAAAGCCTCTCCGGGAGGAAGAAGAAGGGGAACAGTCCCGCCGGGTCCTCGAGATCCTTCGCGAAGTTCTGGGAACGAAGGGACCGTTATCCCCTGAGGATCATCTTGAGGTGGATCTCGGGATGGACTCGTTGAGCCGGATCGAGCTGGCGTCGCGATTGGAGGAGGCATTCGGGGAAACAGTCACCGAAGACAGGTGGGATTCCGTCAGGACGGTCGGAGATCTTTTGACCCTGTCCCTGTCCATGGGGACCGGCATGAAGGGGAAATCGACCACCCGATTCCTGGACGCACCTCTTTCCCCTTCGGAAAAGGAACGAATACCCGTTCGTCCAACCTCCAGCGGTCGTCCACCGTTCTGGTTTTTGGGGTTAAAATCGGTCCTGAAAGCGATTTTCGGATTGTATTTCAGGGTCCGGTGGCCGAAGTTCGGGAAAAATCCGAATGGCGGATGGAACTACGTGTCCGCAGGCGGCATGAGATGCGAATGGCCGACGGGGCCCTCGATCATCGTGGCCAACCACGAATCCTACCTTGACGGAATCCTTTTGTCGCTTGCCCTGCCCGCCGATCTTCTCTTGAACGTCTATTTCTGGGGGTATTCACCCCTGTTCGACAAAGGGATCCTGAAGCGGATCCGGAATCTGGGCGGAATCGTTTCCATTGACCCGGAGGAAGCCTCGACGGGACTTCGCGTGGCGTACCATCTTCTGAAGGACGGAGACGCCCTCGCGATTTTTCCCGAGGGTGGCCGCTCCCCCGATGGATCGATGAAGCCGTTCCGGCCAGGGACGGCTTTTTTGCTGTCAGTTTTTCCGGTTCCGGTCGTGCCGGTAGCAATCCATGGCTCATTTAAGGCGTACTCCAGGTACCACCGGTTCCCACGGCCCGGCAGGATCGGGATCCGGATCGGTGACCCTCTTCCTCCGGCCTCTTTTCGCGATCTGGACGTGGATCGGATCCGGAAAACTCTCGAAGACGTTGTCCGTTCCCTCTTACTCTCCTGAAGCGGCCCCCGGACTTTTACCGTCGAGAATTTTCTCGAAATCCGGGTCCCGCGAGAGATTGGCCGCTATCCGGGGTATCAGCGCGAGTGCCTCTTTCTGGGAGAGGGCGAACCCTGTATCGTCGACGTTCTGGGACCGGATGAGTTCCCCGAGACCTTCTTCGACCTTCGAGAGAACGCGGGGGAACTGGCTGGAAAGGACCTTATGCCGTTCGATGAAATTCGTCAGGGAAGAAGTCTACGATGCCGGTCGTGTTCTCGATCCACTCCGAACTATGTTCCGGGTTTGGACGGGTGTCGATGAGCGCATGGCGTCCGAGAAGCCGGGCCGCTTCCATGAGCGGGCCTTTTTCCAGGATTTCGACCATTTCCTGGCGGATTTCCGGCTCGGGACATCCGAAAGAGCCGAATCGAAAAGCACGATACCGATAGCGCCCAGGGCCTGGACGACGGCCGTCAGGACCGCGAATCCCGTAATGGTCGATCCGGACTGGGGCTTCAGCCCGAAAATGAGGATGATGCCCAAAAGGCATAGGGGGATCCCGATGGCGGCCCGGAGAACCTTTCGATTGGCCAGCATGGATTGATGTTTTCGGCCAATGTGTATCCTTATCCAGCGTTCGGAAAACGCCTGCGCTCTGTCAGAATGTCGTGTTCGCTTTCATGATTAATGGAAACGGGTACGAAAGTCGATCCTGACAACCTGGGCCACCTATAGACATGTATATGTGATATATTAATCCGTGAAGCAAGCACTGGTATGACAAAAGGCGATTTTTAAAGGAAGGTGCCCTATGCAACTGACGCTGTATACGGATTATTCGATCCGGGTTCTTCTCTACCTTGCCGCAAAACCCGAGTCTCCCTCGACCATTACGGAAATTGCCGAGTCGTTCGGTATATCCCGCAACCATCTCGTGAAGGTCGTGCACAACCTGGCGCTCAAGGACTTCATCCGCACGACCCGTGGTAAAAAAGGCGGTATGGTGCTCGAACGTTCCCCGGAATCGATATCGGTCGGCGCCCTGGTCCGACAGACGGAACCCGATTTCCGGATCGTCGAATGCATGGGCGATGAGCGGTCGGCTTGTCCGATCGATGAAGTGTGCGGCCTGAAGGGGGTTCTGACCGCGGCGAGGGAGGCGTTCCTTAATACCCTCGATCAGTTCACGCTTGCGGATATTACCCAAAACAGGATGCTTTTGCGCCCTCTCCTGATCAGGGATATCGTCACGAATCCCCATAGCGTTCGGAATGTCAACCGGGGGAAAGGTTCGGCAGCCCAGCCGACGGGCCGTCGGCAAAAAGTTCGTACCTCATGAGGGATGTCGGGAGGGTACAATGAACATGGCAGACGTCCGGTCATACGCCCGTTCCCGCGGAGTCGTTCCTGGGTCGATGCGAAAAGGGGAATTGATCCGGACGATCCAGCGACGGGAAGGCAATTTCGACTGTTTCGGAACCGCCACTGCGGGGATCTGCGACCAGATCCATTGCCTGTGGCGTTCGGACTGTTTTCTCGCTGCCCGAAAAAAAGACGCCGGCTCATCAGACATCTGATCCATCCTTGACAGATGTCTGACAGAGAACAGGTCCGGTTTTTGTCGAACCGAGAGCCGGTGCGATACGTCCACTGAAAACGGTTTTCAAGTGTCATCCCTCCCCCCGTTGCTTTCTGTCCCGGTCTTCGAGTTTTCTCCCCCTGTTTTTCCGGTCGTCTTGTGTCCAATCCCGCGGTGATCGAGGTTCGTCCGGGCCAGGCAAGCATCTTCGAGAAGGGAGAATTCGGTTTTGCGTGATGATGAAAGGGAGAGGGGGACGGTTCCGTCCCCCTCCGATCCGGAAGACTACTTCAAGAGGATGTTGGAACCCCGTCCTGCGCTGGGGTCGGCATCGGGGGTGTTCATGAGCACGGTTATCGCTCCCCGAAGCGCCGCACTCATGGTATGGTCCACGATCGCATTGTTCGTCGGCCGGTCTTTCGGAGAGACAATATCGAAGGTATCGGCTTCGGACGGCGCGACATTGTAGGTCTGGATCCCGTAGAGGGTATTTTTCGGGTTCCCGTTCAGGTAGACCCGGTCCCAGATGCCCGCGATCGGGTGAAAGGCCACGGGCATATTGACATTGGCGTTGACAAAAAAGATCCGGACCCGTTCCCCGGGCTTGGCGACCAGGGCCTGGGTCGCATTTGGGTCGTGAACCGGGTCGTAGTGGAAGATCTTTCCGTTGATCAGGGAGTTGGTCCAACCCTTGTTCTTGAGCATGGCCTGATAATCGTCCGGATTTTGGAAGAGCTGGCCCTGGACCAGGACATATTCTCTGTCCGGTTTCGGGTATCGCCTCGAGTATCCGCCCTTTGGATCGACGATGATGATCCCGTACATCCCCCGGGCGATATGTTCGACCATGGGCATGGCGCCGCAATGGTACATGAAAACACCGGGAACCCTGGCGACGAACGTCCAGTGTTCCTGCGTGCCGGGCTTGATCGGAGCGAACTCTTTCAGGACATCCACCTGGGCGGCATGGAAATCCATCGCATGAGAGTTCTGGTTGGTCCTGGGATTGATAAGGGTGAAGTCGACGGTGTCGCCTTGACTGACCCGGACGACGGGCCCGGGAATCGCCCCGTTGAAGGTCCAGGCTGGGTAGAGCGTGCCTTTGTTATCGATGGGGATCTTGACTTCCTCGGCTGTCATGACGACCTTGACAGTTTTGGCCTCGACGGTTTCCGTCAGTGTTCCTACAAGAAACAAGCCAGCGGCCATGATGACAAGAGTTGTTTGAAAAAATTTCATTTAAAACTCCTTTTTTCTTTGAGTGATCGTATCGCCTCCGAAATTCCGGAGGCCTGATGACGAATATGGAGAGATAACGTTTTAGATCCTGCCTTTCTCACCTCCTTTGTTTTCCACCCGGCCGATCGAGTTATTGCTTGCCATATTGGCAGTGGCACAAAGTCCGGAGATATCGGACCATGTTGTGGATCTCTGAGTCGCTCAGGGTCTCCCCCCAAGGAGGCATCAGGACCGACTTGTCGATCGCGAGTCCCCCCTTTTTGTCGGCGGTGAAGAGATCCTGGTCGGACCGGGACGACATATAGGCCCCGTCGGTATGGTTTCTTGGCTGGACCGACATGTCCCGGATGTTGACGCCCCGCCCGTTGCCCTGGAGCCCATGGCATTGGGCGCAATACGTCCGGTAGTTGTCCTTGGCCGGGGCGGCCAGGAGGGCGTCGGGCAGGAGAGCAAGAAATAAAACGGCAAGTCCCAGGATGAAAGCGTATGTCTTATGGACTGGATGCATGGGAACCTCCCAGGTTGAGCGACTCGATGTAATGGACAAGTTGCTGTATGCGGGCGTCGTTGACATGTTTGTCTGGCATCCAGATTTTGGGATCCCAGGCCTGGGGATTCCGGATATAGCTGGCGATGAATTCCGGCCTGAGCCGGGATCCGGCCGTATACAGCTCCGGACCCGAAAGTCCACCGTAGTCGGGATCGGTCCGGTGGCAGGCAAGACACCCGAGGAACTTGTCGAAGACCATTTCTCCCATCGATTTCGAGATCGATCCCGGGGCAACATGCTCCATCTTGATGAGGTCGTTGTGGCCCTTTAAAGTCATGAGCGCGTCCGCGGCCAGTATCGCGTCCGCCTTGCTCAAAGCGACATGGGGCCGAAGGGTCGATTCGTCGACCATATCCCGCTTCGGTCCGGGTTTCAGATGGTCGGCGTAGAACATCCCGGCAGGCCGGATCCGCACCGGATGCTGGAGCCAGGAAACGATCCAGGACCTCTGGTATTTGTTACCGGCGTAAAAGAAGTCCGGCCCTTTCCGGGCCCACAAGGCATGAATCGATGCGGGCGCCGGTCCGGTGAGGCTGTGACACGAAGCGCATCGGTTTTTGAGAAGATCCATTCCGGGAGAGTCCGCTGCCCGTGAGTCGGCCGGGTGGATCGCGATGGAGAGTAACCCGGCCAGGGCAAGAAGGACCGCACGTATCGGCATTCGAATGTCCATCTGGATGATCCTCCTAATCCGAATGGTGGTGATGGTGTCCGGATTCGACGGGCTGGCCCTTGAATTTCGGGTTCTCGAAAATCCCGTACCCTTTTTTCATGGATTGGGTGTAGTAGAAATCCGGATCGTACGTCTTGTCCTTGTCCTTCCAGACATACCAATCCTCTTTCGGGATCCCGTCGTACTCGACGACCGTCATGGGCCCCCCCATCTCCTTGCCGTTGTTTGTCATGTGGCGGTCGATGTGGTCGTGCATGACGAACCGGCCGGGGTTGTTCATCCGGACGATGGCGTCATAGCGTTCTCCTGGTCCCACGAGGATCGTGTCGACGAAATAGGGACGGGGAAGAGGGTACCCGTCCTTCCGGACGATCAGCATGTCGTGCCCGTGAAGGTGGATCTCGTGGAATTCATCGCCGGCCCCGTAGAAATGCAGCCGGATGATGTCTCCTTTTTTGACCCGGATGGGCATATCGAGGGGAAAGGACTTTGCATTGACCGAGAAGTAGTCCGAAATGTCCCTGGGACCGCCGCCGCGCCCATAGTGCCTGGCATAGGGAGACTCCCAGGCGCTGTACATGAGGATGAAGTCCTTCGTCACGTTCTTTTCGAGGGGACTCGGATGTTTGGGGTCGATGATGATGGGACCCCACATGCCTCTCATGGCCACATGTTCGTTGACGTTGACATGGCAGTGGTACCAGAGGCTGCCGCTCCGTTCGGCCGTCCATCGATAGGTAAAGGTGTCGCCGGGCTGGATGGCTTCCTGGGTGATCATGGGCACCCCGTCCATTTTCCAGTTGTTCTTCTGGTTGATCCCGTGCCAGTGGATCGTGTGCGGCATGGAGGTGTTGTTCGTGACGTGGACAATGACCATGTCCCCTTCACGCACATGAATGAGGGGACCCGGGACCTGTCCGTCGAACGCGAAGACATTGAACGTGAGATCGGGAGCGACGCGGATCGTGACTTCCTCGATGGTCAGGTTGAACTCCCGGGTGGTGGCAGACGACGGGTCCGGGGATGAGGCGAGGAAAAAGATCGAGACAATCGCGACGGGAAGATATCTCAGGAAACCGGCTCTGTTTCGTGAAACCATGATGCACTCCTGTCGAATGAAATGGTGACGCCAATCCGGGGAATGGAAGGCAAGAAACCCCGGCGCCAATCGCTCCTTCAAGGGGGAGCGGTGAATCGGCGGGGATTTTACCGGTGACCCCGCCATCGTTTTAATAATGTATTGTAAATACTTCTTTAATACTGGATTATTCCGTTCGGGAACCCTTCTGGAGTTCCCCGATTTCGCGTTTACGAAGTAAGGCATGCACTCAAGTTCCGTAACCCGATTATTTATGTATTTTAAATACATTATTTAAACACGTTCTGGAAGTCAAGGGTGAGACTGTTCGGGATATGGTAAAAATGTGGAATCGTGTTTTCCGGGAGGGTGACCGGACTCGTAAAACCGGTGGACCCCTTTTAAGGATGGCTTTTCCGATTTATGGCGGCTTTTTGCGAACCATTGCATGAAGGATTTCAAAGCGCACCATACTCTCCTTTCCGGGTTTCCTCCCCGGAGAAGATGTCCGGGAGCATTCTGGAAATCGCCTGGCGGATTGGTATTTCAAGATCCCGATGGGTTGGAATCGCTTTTTCCAGATGGTCGGCCAGGATCCTGACGGGAGTTTTCCGGTCGTATCCCGGCGCTTCCCGGGCCATCCGGATGGCCCGGCGACGGTAATCCTTCAGAGTATTGTAGAGAGGCATCCGGTAGGAAAGCGCGACCTCCTCGATCAATGCGATGATTTTCCCGCCGAACGTGTCGAGGTAGGCATCCAAGACCCGTGAGAAAAACACAAAGTGCCGGGATTCGTCTTTTGCGAGGGTCTGGAGAAGTTTTTTCAGGACCGGTTCCTGAACCATGCGGGCGAGGTACTGGTAGTAAAGCTGGGTCGCCTTCTCCTGCAGAAATGTGTAGGTAAAGACCTGGACCGGTTCTGAAAATCCGATCGAAAAAGGCTTGATGCATTCTTCGATGAGTTCCCGAAGAAGGATGTCCGCGTCGGGAGCGATGCCTGCGGAGAGCTGGTAGAGGGACAGGGCTTCGGCATGCCGGTCCTCTTCGACCCCCCAGCGTACGATGAAGTGGAAGAGTTCGCGGTTGTGCATGGCGTTCCGCACTTCTCTGTATCCGTCGACGGGAAACCGGGAAAGGTAGTCCTTAATATAGCCCGGCGTGTGGTTTTCAATATGGGTCACGAAGACGACCGCCTGTTTTTGCCCTTCTGTGAGAAGGGCCGGATCGACATCCGATCGCAAAGACATTTGGAACCGGTTCCAGTCGGCATCGTCCGCGAGCCGGTTATAGTCGCTGACCAGCTTCCGGAGATTGTGTGGGTCAAGAATCAAAGTCATGGATGCTCCACAAAGTATGGGTAAAAGAACGAGAACCGGGCACAGGCAATCTTTCAAAAGAGTGGCCGGCGATCGGGTTGTAAGGGTCGACGGTAGCGCAGAAACCCGTGAGGTCCAGGCTTCTTTCTCGGACGGCGGCGGTATAGGGGGCTCCCAGGAAACGGTTCACGTGCCCAATGCCGAAACGGCCGAGGGTTCGGGAAGGAAGAGAATCGCACGCATTTTGAATTTCGACATTAGAGAAATCAGGTCTTGGGGCATTTTCTCGGCAACAGGCAAGCGATCAGGGAATAAAATCCTCAAAAGACTCCTTGTTCCGGGAGGGATCACGGGAGAAAAAGAAGGATCAATGTGTGATGGAAAAAGGCATCGGGGGGAACGAGTGTCCCCCCCCATTACTTTTTTTCTAGAACCCGCCGATACCTTTGATCAGCGGGAACTGGATCTTTTCGAACACGATGAACAGGATGAACGGGGTGAGGACGACGATCAGAAAGGTGAACCAGGTTTTTTTCATCGTTTCGTCAGAGTTTCGCATTTTTTCTCCTCAGGTTTTATGAAAATAATGCGTTCATACCGGATCCCTTCCTCCGATACGGTGCGTCCCGACGAAGAAGCAAGGAGGATGCCGGAAATAGGACGGATGACGTATCCCGCTAGGATTGTTGAAAAAATGGGGTTCGATATCGGATCAAGCGTCGGTAGGGAGTGCCATCGGGTTTCATGAATGAAACCGGAGATGAAACGAATGTTTCAGGAGTGAAACCGTATGTTCAGGAGGAGAGGTCCAGCCGTTTCATTTTTCGCCATAGAGTGACACGACTGATCCCCAGGGATTTGGACGCTTCGGAGATGCGTCCCCTGGCCTGAAACAGGGCTTTTTTGATCCTCTGGCGTTCGAACTCCTGGAGGGTCTGCTCATGCAAGGGGCGTCCCGGTGAATCGCTGAGTGCCATATTCGGTTCTTGCCGCAAGAGCAGTTTGCGGATCGAAGGCGGGACCCGGTCGAGGGTCAGGTTGTCGAGGGGTTCGGACAGGGACAGGAGCGTTTCCACCATGTGTCGAAGTTCACGGATATTGCCCGGAAAATCGTAAGAGGCCATGACATCGATCAGTTCGGATGCGAGGGTGGGAGCGGGCAACCCGGTGCGACGGCTCCATTCCGATCGGAAATGTTCCAAAAGAACCGGAATGTCTTTCGGTCGCTCCCGGAGGGGGGGTATTTCGAGGGACAGGCCGTTGAGCCGGTAAAAAAGATCCGGACGAAGACGGTGTTCTCTCAGGAGATCTTCAGGGGATTCGTTCGTCGCCGCGATGATGCGCACATCAACTTTTTGCGTATGCCGGGATCCGATCGGTTCGAAGGTACTGTTCTCCAGGAACCGGAGGAGTTTCATTTGCACCGCATGGGAAATATTCTGGATCTCGTCTAGGAACAGCGTCCCACCGTTTGACTGGTACAGTTTTCCGAGTTGATCCTGCATGGCTCCGGTGAAGGCGCCCCGGATATGACCGAAAAGGGCGTCTTCGATCAGTGTTTCGGGAACGAGCGAAAGGTCGAGAACGACGAACGGGCCCTTGCGCCGGTCGCTTTCCTCATGGATAAGTCTCGCGAAGCATTCCTTTCCGGTTCCCGTTTCCCCAACGAGAAGGATGGGGATGTTCGTTCGGGCGATCTTTGGAATGACGGGACGAAGTTCCTCGACCCATGTGCTCGTCGGTGCCATGGATGAAAGTGAATTATCCCCGGTTTTCGCTTCGCCCACCCGGACACTTTTCAAGAGGCCGAGCAAATGTCCGTCCTTGTCGCTGACCGTTTGGGTCTGTATGACAAACGGGGGACGAATGGGCGTGAAACAGCACGTCTGGAAAACCGCATCCCCGCTCTTCATGTCCGGATTTTTGGGGGCTGAAGCGGTACATTGGTTCTGGCAGAGCTTGCCTTCAAGAAGATCCCGGCATGTCGGCTCATCGGGCATCGATTCAAACCCCAGGAGGTGACGGGCCTCGGGGGAGATCCAGTGAATCCGGTAGTCAGTGCCGATAAAGAGAGAGGGGAGTCCTGCCGAGCCCGCGATCGAATCCAGGATGGTTGGGGCTTGAAGATTCCAGGAAAAGGTGTCCGCACGCATGGGAACCGCCTCCCGGGAATTCGGCCGGGAAGGGGAGCTTCTTTGGGAGGAATCCATAAAAAGAAGCATACCACTACGATGCCGCGAATCAAAAAGTTTTTTTATTTGGCTTTCACACGAGGTCTTCAGCGATTGAAAGCAGGTCAAGCAGCTCTTTATGGATCTCATCCCTGCGTTGTGCCGTCAGGCCCTCAAATCTAAGAACCAGGGCCGGCTGGGTGTTGGATGCCCTGACAAGGCCCCAGCCATCCGGGTATTCGACCCGGATGCCATCGATATCGTTGAAGGGAATTCCGCGTTCCAGAAGAAGTGGCTTCATCGCCTCGACCACCCTGAATTTCACTGAATCGGGGCAGTCTCTTCGGATCTCCGGGGTGGAATAGGTTTTGGGAACCGGCTCCAGAAGCTCGGATAGAGTGGATTGCTTCTGCACCAGGAGTTCCAGGAGTCTGAGCCCTGCGTAAAGTGCGTCGTCGAACCCGTAGTATCGGTCGGCAAAAAAGATATGACCGCTCATTTCCCCCGCAAACGGAGACCCTGTTTCCTTCATCTTGGCCTTGATCAGGGAATGGCCGGCTTTCCACATGAGGGGCTTTCCGCCCATCTTCCGGATTTCGTCATAGAGAACCTTGGAGGCCTTGACCTCGGAAATGATGATCGATCCGGGGAGTTCGGCCAGGACTTGAGCCGAAAACAGGATCATGAGCTGGTCCCCGTAAAGGATTTCTCCCTTTTCGGTGACGACCCCGATCCGGTCGGTATCTCCGTCGAAGGCGATCCCGACGTCAGCGCCGGAACCTTTGACCTCGTGTACGAGCTGTCTCAAGTTTTCGGGGACGGTCGGGTCGGGATGATGGTTCGGGAACCGGCCGTCGGGTGTTTCGAAAAGAATCTTGATGTCGGCCCCTGCCGCACGGAAAAGATCTCCGGCAACCAGCCCCGCCGTTCCGTTTCCGCAATCGAGAATGACCCGGACGGGTCTTCCCTTGAACGGGGCAAGGGGGCCTATTTTTTCGGTAATTTCACGGATATAGGCGTCCCGGACCGGAGAAGTGACGACCTTTCCTTTTGGGCCGGGCTGGCCATTCGAAGGGCGTCCGGCCCGGATCTTCTCCCGGATCTCCTGGATAGCGGTTCCGTATAGGGTTTCCTTTCCGATCGCGAGCTTGATCCCGTTATCCTCCGACGGGTTGTGGCTCCCCGTGACCATGATCCCCCCGTCGACGGGAAGGGTGAACAGGGAATAGTAGAGGAGGGGAGTCGGAACGGTTCCGATGTCCATTACCTGGATCCCGGAGGAGGTCAGGGCGTTGATGAGGGTGTCCGAAATGCGAGGGGAGGAAAGGCGGACGTCCCGCCCCAACGAGACGGAGTGCCCTCCTTTCGCCTTGAGCATGGAGGCGTACGCCCGGCCGATTCCGTCGACGACGCCATTGGTGAGATCGGGGTCGGCTTTTCCACGGATATCGTATTCTCGAAAGATTTTTGGATTGGGTTCGATCATGAAGCGGATCCTTCCTGGGACTGGAAGGGCTGGGAATCGTCGGAAGGGGTGAGTCGCTGGTAATCGTCGGAAAAACGAATGATGTCGTCCTCTTCGAGGTATTCCCCGTTCTGGACTTCGATGAACACCAGGGGTACCTTTCCGGGGTTTTCGATCCGGTGACGGGTGGTTTTGGGGATGTCGATGCTTTGGTTCACGTGCAGAAACACTTCCTGATCATCGAGCGTGACCTTTGCGGTTCCCGAGATGACGACCCAGTGTTCCGAACGATGGAGGTGCATCTGATAACTGAGGCGGGATTTCGGATTGACTGTCACATTCTTGATCTTGTAGTGGGGGCCTTGGTCGAGGATCGTGTATTGGCCCCACGGACGATGCGTCGTCCGGTGTTCCATTGCCTCGATGCGGTTCTTGCTCTTCAGCTCCGAGACGACTTCCCGGACCCTCTGGGCCTCGTCCTTGTGGCACACAAGGGTGGCATCTTCCGTGTCCACGACGATAAGGTCCTTTACGCCGATGACGGCAAGTACGCGCTTGTCCCCATAGAGGATGCAGTCTTTGTTGTGGACCGACATGACATTGCCCCTCAGGACGTTCCCGAGGACGTCCCGGTCGGAAATTTCGTCCAGGGCGCTCCAGCTGCCGACATCTTTCCAGTCGAGGGATGCGGAGATGGTCCAGACATTTTTCGAATGCTCGAGGAGGCCGTAGTCCACGGACGTGTTGGGAGCTTTGGTATAGAGTTTTTTCAGGGCTTTTGTCTCGCCGGGGGTCCCGATCGCCGCCCGGAATGCGTCGACATGCTCGAAGAAGGCGTGTTGGTATTCCTTCAGTTCGTCAAGGAAAACCGAGGCCCTGAAGACGAACATTCCGCTGTTCCAGAGGTGGCTTCTCCGGGACAGGAACGATTCGGCGGTTTCCCGATCGGGTTTTTCCACAAAGCGCCGGACCGAGTACACGGGCGCCATGGGAGTCGACACCAACGGCTGGATTTCCCCGAGTTCGAGGTATCCGAAACCGGTTTCGGGACGTTTGGGCTCGATGCCGAACGTCAGGATCACGTCCTGGCGTTCGGCGATGAGACAGGCCTGTTTCATGAGGGCGAGAAAATTCTCCTGGGGACCGATCAGGTGGTCGCTTGCCATGATGGCGAGAACGCCCTCGGGGTCGTCCTTCTGGACCAGGGCCGAAGCGATCGCCAGCGGAGCCAGCGTATTCATCGATTTTGGTTCGACGAAGACGTGCAGGGGAATTCCCTCGGTTCCGACGGTCCTGAGAACCCGCCGGGTTTCGGATTCGTGCTTGGGCCCGACCATGATCCACAAACGCTCCGCCGGGATCAGGGGGAGGATCCTGTCGACCGTGCCCTGGAGAAGGGATTCCGAACCGTAGAGTGAGAGGAACTGCTTGGGAAAAAGTTCCCGGCTCAAGGGCCAAAACCGCGTTCCGGACCCTCCTGCCATGATGACTCCGTGCCACATGACAAAACCTCCTGTACGGCATCGATTATAACCCCGTGAATCAGGCCTGATTACTTATCGTAAACCTATCAGATAACATGAGAAAGGGCAAGGGAAGGTCCGCTAGGGAGCCGGAGGCCACGAAAGATAAAGCCGGGCTTGGAATCGTGAAAGAAACGATTCCCGGATCCGGTCCGGAAGAAGGGCAAGAAGGGAGATTCCAAGGCTCATGGGCAAGGGAAAATTCAGTTCGGAAGGGGCCGAAGAGGATTTTCGCCGGATGATCCTCGCCGCCTCGTCGGCGTCCATGACGAACGGCATGGGATAGGGGTTGTCCCGTGTCATTTCCGTTCGGATGAATCCCGGGTTTACGATGGTCAGATCGATGCCTCGTGGTGACAGAGCAAGCCGCAACGATCCCGCCCATCGGTTGATGGCGGCTTTGGAAGCGCAGTATCCTGCGGCGCCGGGAAGGGCAAGTTTGGCCGCAAGGCTCGAAATGACGAGGATCTGTCCGCGTCCGGCAGCGAGCAGGGACGGGATGAAGGGAAGAATGGTGTGCCGGACGCCGTGGAAGTTGGTATCGATGAGATCTTTGTCGTCTTGGTCGAACGATCCGAGATGATTTCCACGGGTTCCTGCATTGGCGATGACGATATCCGGGACCCCGGCGTTTTTGAGGAAAGAGTCCGCCGATTCTGCCATGAAATTTCTGTCGCGTACATCTCCTGTGAATACGAACGGGACCGAACCGGCACGGGACAGGATGTCTCCCAGTGCGTAAAGTTTCTCCTTTCGACGGGCGACGATTCCGATCTTCGTTCCCGCTTCCGCATATTCACGCGCCAAGGCGTGGCCCAGGCCAGACGAAGCGCCGGTGACGAAGACGGTTTTCCGAGGATTGCGGGTTTTCAATGGTCGGATCCGGAATCGTTGTTGGAAAGGGGATTTTTGGCTCGGCACTTTCCTCATGATAGACTCGACCGAAGTAGAATTACAAAGAACGGGGGCAGAATGTCGGCAGGCAAGAAGAAAAAACTGGATCACATCGTCGAAGTAGAGCCCCGGACAGAGTCCCCCCCGGGAATGACCATTGAGATCGGATCGGAGCAAGGGATCCAAAAATGTGGTCTTGTGGCGATCGTGGGATTCCCGAATGCCGGGAAATCGACGCTCCTGAACGCCCTTGTCGGTGAAAAGATCGCCGCCACCTCTCCGATTCCCCAGACGACACGGACCTGTATCCAGGGGATCGTGACCGAACCGCGCGGACAACTGATCCTGTGCGACACGCCCGGACTCCACCGGCTTCACCATGCGTTCAACCAGCTTATGGTCATGACGGCGAAGGAATCGATTCTCGCGGCCGACGTGGTGGTCTGGGTCGTCGGTCTCTCACCCTTGCCGTCCAAGACCGATGTCGACCGCATGAAACGGATTCTTTCCCCGATCCTGGGCGACAAACCTCTCGTCATCGCGGCGACACGGATGGATCGCCCCGGTGGCCAGGGGATGATCCCCGAACTCCTTGAAGTCGAGAGCTGGGGGATCCCCGCGGAGATCGTCCCCATTTCCGGGCTCAAAAAGATCAATCTCGAACGGCTCAAGGACCTTCTCTTCACGCTTGTTCCAAAAGGGAAACCTTTTTTTGACGCCGAATGGTACACGAACCAGTCGATCCGCCAGCTGGCACGGGAGTTCATTCAGGAGAAGATCTTCCGGTTGCTCCGGGACGAACTCCCCCATCAGTCGGCCGTCATGATCGAGGAGTTCGTGGAACCCGAACCCCCGGACAGTATCACCCGGATCACCGGATCGATCTTTGTCGAAAGGCCGAGCCAAAAAGCCATCATGATCGGGCAGGGCGGGGATCGGATAAGCGAAATCAGCGAAGCGGCGCGGAAGGACATCGAAAAACTCATCGGGGGAAAGGTTTTTCTCAGGATGGAGGTTCGACTTTCCCCGGGTTGGCGGGAAGATCCCCGAAAGCTCCGGGAACTGGGCTATATGCCGGAAAGTTGAGGCGTCATGGAAAGGGAGTGCCTGATTCTGCGCTCCGTCCGGTATTCGGACCACGACAGGGTTGTGACATTTTTTTCGAAGGACGAGGGTCTTCTGTCCGGATTTGCCCGGGGTGCCAACGGACCTGGAAACCGGTTCGGAGCTGCCCTCGAACCCCTCACATGGTCGTATCTAATTGGGCGACATCATCTCGAAGGAACGCTTTACAGGATCCACAAGGCATCGGTCATCGATTGCTTCATCGCGCTCAGGGAAGACCTTGAGCGCATGTACTGGGCAGGTGCCGCCGTTCGCCTTCTCCTGAGCCTTCTCCCTCCCCAGCATCCCGAACAGCCCCTTTTCGATTCCATGATCCGGTATTTGAAGGATCTCGAATCCGAAAGACCCGCACCTTCCCTGTCCTGGCTGCGATTTGCAAGCCTTGCCCTGGTCTTTCTGGGGTACGGCATACAGTCGGGCAATTGTTACAGATGTCACGAAGATCTTTCCGGGAGAACGGTGACCTATCACGTGCCGGATGGAAAGATCCTGTGCCGGCAATGCTTAGGGTCAGACGGAAAGAGGGATGGGGTCCGGACACAGACCGATGTTCTCGCGCTTCTGGAGAGATGGGGAAAAAACGAAGACGTGCATGTGCCCGTTCCGGCAGATTGGATCGACAATGCGATCTCGCTCATTGATTCCGTATTCGGACATCATATCCAGAACTGGATTCCCGTGCGGTCGCTTCCGCTGAGCCTGGGCTGAAGATCGAGGCTAGAACTGAAAGAAGTGCACCCCGAATCCCGTGGAGAAAATGATGAGGGTTCCGGGCTCCGAAGATTGATAGGCGCCGAAGGCCAATGGCATCACGCTGACGGTCTCTTCGATGAAGAATGCGCCAAAGTCGAAACCTCCCCCGGCTTCGACGTAGGGTTCGGGCGTAGGGGAACTATTGCCGTAGCCATATTCGAATGCGACGCCGCCGTCGGCCAGGCCAAAAAACGTTTGCGTCTTCGAGAGCCGGTAGAAGGTGTGCGAAATGCCCACCGTCACGGGAATCAGCGAAACCAGCCCCCCATTGTTGGCTTCATGGGTGGTCACGTTGATGGCGGGATTCGTGGTAGATGTCGGGAAGAACTGCGATCCGATACTGAACAAGACATTCCAATCCGGGGTATATTCCCACCCGAAACGGACCGTTCCCCCCCCGCCGATGATGCCCTCGTTCTGGAGCGGAGAGACCGGTATGAGATCGAGGTCGCCGATGAACTGGATGTCTACGGCCTGGGCCGGCCGGGGAACCCCCATCCAGGTCAGCAAGAGTGTGGCCAAGGCGATCAGGAAGACGATCGGCTTCCGCCGTAAAGAGTGACGGTAGGCAGCGATGGAATCGGCCAGGGGTTCCTCGACAGAGTGACTGGTGAACAATGGAGCCAAGGTAACGAAAAGACGTCTTGTCATAAAACCTGTCGTGTTCGGGGAGGGATTTATCTTCGGCTCCGGATTGTCCTGCCGCATTTAGACAACCCGACCATTTTTGTCGTTCGGGACTCAAAAGTCAAAATATACGCCGATGGAGAAGTACTGTTCCCTGGTGAAGAGGAAATCGCCCATCGGCGAATATCCGTTGAAAAAATCGATGGCCGGACGAATCTGGTAAAAAGAGTTTTTCTTATGAAATAGAAATCCGGCCTGAAGATCTGTGTCGGGAGAGAATCCGTTGATTCCCCTGGACTCCAGGTTGAATGCGAAATACGCCCGGGATTCGAATCTCTTGATTTGTGGTGAGTAGACTTCGAATCCTCCCTGGAGAATCAGCGAATCGTTGAACGTCGGATAGAAATAGAGCCCTATGACCCGGTAAGCGGCTCCTCCGTAGATCCTGACGTGGCGCGTAATGTCCCAGGAGGGTATGACCTGCAGGATTTCCTGCCCGAAATTGTCGGTCTGGGTCAGGTTGAAGTACGTCATGTAATCGTATCCGGTATGGGAACTTTCGTGATAAAAGAAAATGCGTGTCGAAAATGCGCCTATCCTGAAGGTGACCGGGAGGCCGATGACGAAATCCGTATCCACGAGAAAAGTCGAAGGGCCGACCAGTGCGAAACGGCTGAAACTTGCTCCCATGATACCGACCTGGATCGATCGATTGATTCCTTCCGATGAGGATTCTATGCGTACGATCCCGATGTCGGCACCGAAATTTCCGTTGAATTGGCCGTAGGCTTGATTGGACAGGAAAAAGAAATTTCCGGACGACGTCGGTTGGCGGGGGTCGGCGAGCAAGGGTGTAAAGGGATCCTGGTTCGGGAACCAGTCGATTTTCCAGTTCGATGACTGTGAGGCTTTTGAGGAGACGGTTTTTTTTGATTTTGTTCCCTTCGATGCGTGTGATGTTTTGGGCGGAGGAACCGTACCCGGGGTCGGGCCTTCGGTCTGCAGGAAGGTGTCCGGAAGGTCCTGGTCCAGGGTCACCGTTGCGGAAGGCGGTTCACCGGCAAGGGTCTCTGGCGGATTGATGAGGGTTGTGCCGAGACTGAACGCTAAGGCAAGGATGGGGCCCAGAATGTTCCGGGCAAGGAATGGTCTAGGGGCGTTTGCAGTCATGAATGGAACGAAGCGACGGACAAATTCGGTTTCCGGCCTATAGGGAAGAAAGAGTGTTTGGATGGCAAAAATCCTGGATCGAACTGCTTCATAGAAATCGATTCTAAATTCGGCCTTGCGGTGTTGTCCACCTGAATCTGTAATCGATAGGGGGACGATTCGGCAGATTCCGCGGATGCACCGAAAAGTGAGGAGAAGGTAGCTTGGAAAAGCGTGGTCGTCTTATTCTGGGAAAAGGGGAAGACCGGCGTATACGGGCCGGTCACCAATGGGTATTCAGCAATGAGGTGGCGAGGCTCGAACCTGCCGGCGATGAAAGTCCCCTTTTTACGGATGTCTTTGCTTCATCGGGCAGGAAGCTCGGCTCGGCAATTTATAATCCGCATACGCTTCTTGCAGCGCGGCTCTTGGAAGACGGGGACTGGAAGGTGTTCGAATCCTATCTGGACAGGAAGATAAAAACGGCAATCGAGCTCGTCTGCCGGAAGATCACCGGAAATGACAACGCCAGGCGTTTGATCCATTCGGAGGGGGACGGGCTTCCAGGACTTGTCGTAGACCGCTTCGACGATTGGCTTTCCATCCAGATCACCACACTTGCGATGGAAAAATACCGGGATGCGATTCTCGCCATTCTCGAAAGAGAGATCCGCCCGAAGGGAATCAAGGTGGACAATCGTCTTTATGCGCGGCGGACGGAAGGACTTGAGTCAGACAACGACCTGTTGCTTGGAGACGTTCCTGAATCGCTCAGAGTCATGATTGCCGGTAAAGCGATATCGTTTCCGTTTCGTGATGGCCAAAAAACTGGTCTTTTCCTTGATCAGTCGGAGAATATCAGGCAACTTGCCCCTCTTTTCTCAGGGAAGCGGGTTCTGGATGCCTTTTGTTACGTCGGGAACTGGTCCGTCGCAGCCTTGGCATCGGGAGCCTCTTCCGTCTCAGGCATCGATGTTTCGGAAGAAGCGCTCGGGTATTTTCTCCGAAATGTCTCGAATTCGGCTCCTTCCGCCCAAGGAGAATCCATCCATGCAAATTTTATGGAATGGTCCCAGAAAGCGAGGCAGGATGGTGTTCGGTTCGATGTGGTCGTTCTTGACCCTCCGGCGTTCATCAAAAACCGCAAGAAAAAGGAAGAGGGTCTCAGAGGGTATTTTTCTGCCAATGAAATGGGGTTGTCTCTCGTTAGCCCCGGGGGAATTTTTGTAACGTGTTCCTGCTCCGGTCTCCTGACGTGGGAGGATTTCTTCGGGATCCTGAGGGATGTTTTCCGGAGGTCCGGACGCATTCCGAAGTTGATATACCAAGGAAGGGCGTCGATGGATCACCCCCGTCCGATGTCGATGCCCGAGCTCGATTATCTGAAATGCCTGGCATTCATCGCGTGAGCAGGTTCCATTGCCGCACAAGGCTATAGCGGAGTCTTTGTGAGATTTGATTGACCCTCCCACCTTCTGTCTCTTACAATGTAAAGATTGAAGTTTTTGAAGTTCACCCACAAAGGGAGTCAAAAATTTATGGAAAGTATTATTCCAACGGCCGGACTTCTTCACATCCGCAACCTGGCCATCATTGCCCACGTCGATCACGGGAAGACGACACTGGTCGACAAATTGCTTCAGCAGGGAAATGTGTTTCGGGAGAATGAGGTGGTCGAGGAACGTGTCATGGACTCGAACCAGCTCGAGAAAGAACGCGGAATCACGATTCTGGCGAAGAATACATCCGTCCACTACCAGGATTACAAGATCAATATTGTCGACACGCCTGGCCATGCGGATTTTTCTGGTGAAGTCGAGCGCACGCTTACCATGGTCGATGGCGTTCTCCTGGTCGTGGACGCATTCGACGGACCGATGCCACAAACGCGTTTCGTCCTGAATAAAGCGCTGTCTCTCGGGTTGAAGCCGATCGTGGTTCTGAACAAGATCGACAGGCACGATGCCCGTCCGGTCGAGTCATTGAACGAAGTTTTCAGCCTGTTTATCGAGTTGGGCGCATCCGACGAACAGATGGAGTTCCCCGTCATCTATGCCTCGGCAAAGAAGGGGTATGCGACAAAGGATCTCGCGCAACCGTCCGAGAATCTCATCCCCCTGTTCGAAACCATTATCAACCACATTCCCCCTCCGTCCGTGGATCTTTCAGGCCCGTTTCTCATGCAGGTCACCAGCCTTGAATACGATTCCTACATCGGACAGATGGCCCTGGGACGGATCGTGCGGGGACAGGTCGCCGCAGGTGAAACCATCGGCCGCGTGGTCGACGGTGCCTTGAAAGAAAAAGGGAAGATCAAGAAGATCCTTTCGTTCGAAGGGCTGAAGCGGGTTGAAGTCCCGTCCGCACGGGCGGGGGACATTATCCTCATCGCAGCGTTTCCGGACCTCCGGATCGGGGAAATCCTTTCGGATATCAATACGATCGGAGACCTCCCGCCGATTTCAATCGGGGAACCCACGATCGCGATGGAGTTTTTGGTGAATAACTCTCCGTTTGCCGGACAGGAAGGGAAGTTCGTTACCTCCCGAAACATCCGTGATCGACTCTATAGGGAGATCAAGTCGAATGTGGCGCTTCGCGTCGAGGAGACGGACAGTCCGGACTCGTTCAAGGTCTCGGGACGGGGTGAACTGCATCTCGGCATCCTGATCGAAACGATGCGTCGCGAAGGGTTCGAATTCCAGGTGTCGCGCCCGAAGGTCCTGTTCAAGGGCGAGGGATCAGAACGCCAGGAACCCTACGAGTATCTCGTCATCGATGTCGCTGAGGAGTACGTCGGGACGGTCATCGAGAAGCTGGGGCCCAGAAAGGGAGAAATGCTGAACATGGCTCCCCAGAAGGATGGCCATACAAGACTCGAGTTCCTGATTCCGGCGCGGGGTCTTTTGGGATACCGGAGCGAATTCTTGTCCGATACGCGCGGGACCGGCCTCCTGACGCACACATTCCACGGCTACGGAGATTACAAGGGCGACATTCCCGGGAGGACAAGCGGGGCTCTCATTTCGATGGAGACGGGAGAATCGGTCGCCTACGCACTCGAGAACGTGCAGGAGAGGGGCGTTCTCTTTATCGGACCTGGAGTCAGGGTGTACGAAGGGATGGTTCTCGGTGCCCATTCACGGCCGACGGACCTGGCCGTCAATCCCTGCAAGAAAAAGCACCTCACGAATATCCGTTCTTCCACGGCGGAGGATGCCATTGTATTGACCCCGCCGCGTCACCTGAGCCTTGAACAGACGCTCGAATTTCTGGAGGATGACGAGCTTCTGGAAGTCACCCCGGAAAGTCTCCGCATTCGGAAAAAGCTCCTGAACGAAAACGATCGGAGGAGGGCCGGGAAGAAATGAGGGAATCGATGGAAACCAGTATCCGTCAACTTCTCAAGGGAATGTTTTACGGTGCGACCATGATCGCCCTATTGTCGATGCTTGCGCTGTCGACAGGGCCTGGAGGACATAGCGTGAGCGAAGCGATGGCACAGGAGGGAAAAACACTTCCACCGGGAGAGTATGCCGAATTCGAAACAACGATGGGGAACATCACCTGTCAGCTCTTTCCCCAGTCGGCACCCGCGACGGTCGCAAATTTTGTCGGACTTGCGAACGGAACCAAGGAATTCCTGGACCCGCGGACGGGTTCGATGGTCAAGCGCCCTTTCTTTGACGGCCTGATTTTCCACAGGGTTATCAAAAACTTCATGATCCAGGGCGGGGATCCCCTCGGCAACGGAACGGGCGGTCCCGGATACCAGTTCAACGACGAAATCGACGCATCCCGGGATTTCACCCGTACGGGTGTTCTTGCAATGGCCAATGCCGGACCGAATACGAACGGAAGCCAGTTTTTCATTACGGTCGCACCCGCCCCCTGGCTGACCGGAAACTACAGCATCTTCGGTCAGGTCCTCGAAGGCCAGTCGGTCGCCGACAAGATTTCGGCAGTGGCCACCGATCGGAATGATCGTCCGGCGACCCCTGTTGTCATCAACCACGTCCGTATCTTCCGAGTCAATCCCTGATCGATGGGATCGCTTTCTTCGGCTGTCCGGGGGGTGATGAACGTGTTTGAAGGGACACTCGAAGTTCTTTTCATGGGGACAGGCTCTTCCACGGGCGTTCCGATGATTGGATGCCGATGTCCTGTCTGCGTGTCTTCCAACCCGAAAAATGAACGGACACGGTCTTCCATCCTCGTCCGATTCGAAGGACGGAACATCCTCATCGATACGGCCACCGACCTTCGGATCCAGTCTCTCCGGCACGGATTGCAGAGGGTCGATGCCGTCTTTTTTACCCATTCCCACGCCGATCATATCCTGGGGATCGACGAACTCCGGACGTTCAATTATCTCCAGAAAGAAGCGATCCCTGTATACGGGGATCCCGAGACACTCCGGATCATTATGAACATGTTTCCCTATGCGTTTTCGGAGAAGAACAGGGGGGGTGTCACGAGGCCGAAACTCGTCCCTCACACCGTGGAGAACTCGACGTTGATACACGGCGTACCGGTTGTCCCGTTTGCCGTCGAGCATGGACCGGTTTTCAATCACGCTTTGAGGGTCGGGAATCTGGTCTATCTGACGGATTGCAACCGGATTCCGGAAGAATCGATGACATATCTGGATCGAATCGACACTCTGATTATCGGGGCCGTACGGTACGAACCCCATGAATCCCATTTCGGGGTGTGGCAGGCGCTCGAACTTGTCGAACGCCTTAAACCGCGCCAGGCGTTCCTGACCCACCTCTCCCACGGGATCGATCATGAAACCCTGGAATCGGAGCTTCCCCCCAACGTTCATGCCGCCTATGACGGCTTGACGTTCGAATGCCGCTAAACCTTCAGACCTTCACGCGATCCTTTGAAAAAATCTGTATCAGTTTTTCCGCCAGCGGCACGACCTCCCCGACATCCTTCCCGTAACCGTCGGACTTGATCTCTTCGGAAAATTTGGTTGTCACGACGGCTCCGCCAATCATGACCTTATAGGGAAGGTTACGTTCCCGGATCGTGTCGATTGCGGTTTTCATCTGCATCATGGTCGTCGTCATCAGGGCGGACAATGCGACGATTTCAGCCTTGTTCGTTTCTGCCGCATCGAGGATCGTTTCGAGGGGGACGTTCCTGCCGAGATCGATGACGTTGTATCCGAAATTCCTGAGCATGAGGATGCAGATGTTTTTTCCGATGTCGTGAATATCCCCTTTCACGGTGGCAAAGACGATCGTTCCTTTTTTTTCGACCGGCCCCTGGACTTCAAGGTATGGCTGAAGGACATCCACGCCTTTTTTCATGGTGTCGGCGCCCGCGATGAGATGGGGAATGAATTTTACCCGCTGGCCGAACAGATCGCCCAGATGGCGGATCGCGGGTGTCATATAGTCCAGAAATATGGTGAAGGGGGATTCCCCTTCAGCCAGAGCGCGCCGGACCAAGCTGTCGATTGAATCGCGTTCGCCTTCGATGATGGCTTGGCGGATCTCTTCGACCGTCGTAAGAGGACGGTTGGGTTCGGAGCGGATTTTGGGAGCCGAAGAGCCGTCCGGGGCGGCCCATGACTCGGCCTTCTTTATATAGGATCGGCAGTCGGGATCGCGCCCCGCGAATACGCTGGCGGAAGAGACCGTCTGATGAAGGACCAGGTCGTAGGGATCGCAGATGGCGGCATCCAGTCCCGAACCGATGGCCATGGCGAGAAAGTTGTCGTGGATCAGTTTTCGACTGGGGAGGCCGAAGGAAACGTTCGAAAGCCCCAGGATCGTGGGCATTCCGAGTTCGCTCTTGATCAGGCGGATTGTTTCCAGGGTTTGCCGCGCGGCTTCCTGGACGGCCGATACAGTCAGGGCCAGCGTGTCGAAAATGATGTCTCTCGGCGTCAGTCCAAGGTCCAAGGCCCTCTTCAGTATCTTTTCAGCGTTTTTGAGCCGGTCCGAGGCTTTTTCGGGAATATCGTCTCCGGAAACGAGCGCGATGACCGATGCGCCATACCTCTTGATGAGGGGAAGCACCTCTTCGAGACGTTCATCCTCCGCATTTACGGAGTTGACGAGCGCCCTTCCAGGGTAGATCTTGAGACCTGCCTCAAGGGCCGACGCGTAGGACGAGTCGATGACGATGGGAAGCGAGACCACGTTCTGGATGGCGGTGACCGCCTTGTCCATCATTTCCGCTTCATTCACGAGGGGAACCCCGACGTTCACATCCAGGGCGTGGGCTCCGGCTTCCATTTCTTTCCGGGCTTCGGCGACGATGAGATCTGTCTGTCCGGCGGCGATCGCTTCGGAGAATTTTTTCTTTCCGGTTGGATTGATCTTTTCTCCGACGATCAGGAAAGGAACCCCGGTCCCGACAAGGGTCATTTTTGTCCGCGAGGAGATTTTCAGGAGATTGGGGGTGGGCCGGGAAATCGGAGGAATCCGTTTTACAGTCCGGGCCAGGATCCGGATGTAGTCCGGTGTCGTCCCGCAGCAGCCGCCGATGATATTGGCCCCCCCTTCCACGAATTTAGGGGCGAAAGAGGCGACCTCCTCCGCATTCGCGGGGTAGATCGTCCGCCCGTCCTGATGGAGGGGAAGACCGGCATTCGGTTCCACGGCGATATAGGTGTTGGTTGTCTGTCCGAGGCGGGCAACCACGGGGACCATTGCCTCGGGTCCTACCGAACAGTTCAGTCCCATGATATCGACACCGAAGCCTTCGAGAACGGAAGCGGCCGTTTCCGGGTCCGACCCGGAGTCCGTGATGCCATCGGTGTTGAAGGTCATGAGGGCCATCACCGGTATCCTGTTTCCGACCGCTTCACGAACGCCGATAAGGGCGGCCCGCATTTCCTGGATGTCGAACATCGTTTCGATGGCGATCAGGTCGCAACCCGCGTCGAGCAGGATATGCGCCTGTTCCCGGAAGATTTCGATGGCATCGTCGAAGGACAGGTCCCCGAACGGTGCGATCGTCGTACCGGAAGGACCGATGTCTCCGGCGATGTATGCGCGACCGCGGGACGCGCGACGGGCGAGTTCGACTCCGGCACGGTTGATCTCCCCGATCCTGTCTTCTGAGTTGTATTCCCGCAGCCGAAGGCGAGAGCTCCCGAAGGTGTTGGTCAGGATGATATCCGACCCGGCATCGACATACTCCGCATGGACGTTTTGAATATCGGACGGGCGCTCGAGATTCCAGAGGTCCGGCGCATATCCCGCAGGGAGTCCGCGGGACTGGAGAAGGGCCCCCATGGAACCATCGAGCAAAAGGACTTCGGATTTCAGGCGTTCAAGCAATGGTTTCACATTTCGCTCTCTTTCTCGTCCGGTTCAGGTCGGGACTGGCGGTTTTTCGGCGGTACGTCGGCGGTACGCTCCCATCCGATGACAGCCGAAACCGAAAGTCTCGGGATCATGATGAACGAGTCGGTCAGTTCGATATGGATCTTGTGTGCTTCCGTCAGGGCCATGACCTCCTTCTGGGAGGAAAGCGGCCAGTCCCCGTAACCCACTCCAAAGCGAAAGGTCCTTCCGTAGCCGAATCGATGAATTTCTTTCTCGACGGCTCGGTCCAGATAAATTCCCATATAGTCCGCCATCCAGGCCCCGACTCTCTCCAGAAAAAAGGAATAGGCGGGTTCTCCTGCCGCCAGGGCATCGACCCGGTCTTCGACCTGGGGTCCGATCGTGGCGACAATCAGGGTTGCAAAGTCGCAATATCTGAGAAGTTTCAGCATTTTTTCACCGATGAACAGCGTTTCGGTCTCTTTCGTCGTGACACAATTGTCTTTGATTCCGGTGATTGTCAGCGTCCGAAATACACCTTTGCCCTGGATCAGGCGATATCCTTCGTCGATGGCCTTTTTGATCTGGGCGGCCAGTGCGGGTTCGTCGAGTTCCCTGAGGAAGGATTTCCGGGGGATCCGCATCTCCCGAAGGATTTGCCGCTCTTCGATTTCGAAGGGGATATTGTTAAAGAAAACCGGAGTGCCAATCCTCATGGTTGGCATGACAGTGCCCCAAACTTCGCATGGATGTGAAAGAGGGATCGGGAAACGGGTATTCGAGCGCCGTCCCACGTCACCGTGAGAAAAGGGAAGAAAAAAGGGAACGGTGACACCGTTCCCTTTGGACAAGCAATGAAAATGGCGTCAGGCACCGACTTTATCGGCTGCCGCCGGCTTTACCTGAGCCCTGGGATCGAGAAGAGTGTTCTGGGTTTCCCGGCGGATCTCCTCGTTGATATGCATCGAACAGAACTTGGGGCCGCACATCGAGCAGAATTCTGCCGATTTGAAGGTTTCATGGGGCAGGGTTTCGTCGTGCATGCTGCGAGCCCTGTCCGGGTCGAGCGAGAGCTCGAACTGGCGATTCCAGTCGAAGGAGTATCTGGCTTTTGAAAGGAGATCGTCGCGATCCCTCGCTCCGGGGCGATGTCTCGCGATATCGGATGCGTGCGCCGCGATCTTGTAGGCGATGATTCCATTTCGGACGTCTTCGAGGTCCGGAAGTCCCAGATGTTCCTTGGGAGTGACATAGCACAGGAGCGCGGCACCTGCCGTTCCTGCAGCCGTAGCCCCGATGGCGGAAGTGATGTGGTCGTATCCGGGCGCGATGTCGGTGACGAGGGGACCGAGGACGTAAAAGGGAGCTTCGTGGCAAAGTTCCTGCTGTTTCTCCACGTTCATCGCGATCTGGTCGAAAGGGACGTGTCCGGGGCCTTCGATCATGACCTGGACTTCCGCTTCCCAAGCCCTGAGGGTCAGTTCCCCCAAGACCTTCAACTCCGCGAATTGGGCCTTGTCCGAAGCGTCGGCTAGGCACCCCGGCCGAAGCCCGTCACCAAGGGAAAGGGAAACGTCGTATTCCCGGCAGATCTCGAGGAGTTCATCGTAATGCGTGAAGAGGGGATTTTCCTTCTTGTGATGGATCATCCACTGGGCCATCAGGGATCCACCGCGGCTCACGATGCCCGTGATCCTGCCGGCCGTGAGAGGGATAAAATCCTGGAGTACACCGCAATGGACGGTGATATAGTCGACGCCCTGTTCGGCCTGAAAGCGAATGACATCCATCAGATCCTTTTCGGAAAGGTCCATCGGGTCGCCTACACGCTGGATAGCTTCGTATATGGGAACCGTACCGATGGGGATCGTGGATTTCCGGAGAATGACTTCCCGGATTTCGGGGATCTTCGGGCCCGTGGACAGGTCCATTGCGGTGTCCGCGCCGTACTTTATGCAGGCATCGAGTTTGGCCACTTCGTTTTCCAGGTTAGGGACAACAGCGGAATTTCCGATATTTGCGTTGATCTTGCAGGTCACGCCGATGCCTATGCCCATGGGAACCAGCTCCGGATGACGAATATTGGCGGGGATGATGAGACGACCCCGCGCAATTTCAGATCGGATAAACTCCGGGGACACATGTTCGACGCGGGCAACGTACTCCATCTCTTCCGTGATGATTCCTTTGCGGGCATAGTGCAGTTGGGTCACGACCCCCCGGCGATTTTTCACCCACTCCTGTCTCATGTGCGTGCCTCCGATCTCGGTATCTTGGCGAATCATCAATCGCGATAAAAAAACCGACGTCCCCGATAGGGAGGTGCGCCGGGTTCAGGAAACAAACGTGAAGAGTGAATTCATCCCCAAGATTTAAGCATGGACATGGAGTTTCTGTCAATTTGGAAACAACGGAAAAATCTTGAAAATGAGCCCGATCCCGAGGGGCTCTTAGAGGGGGCTAGGCCGAAGGCATAGCGGGTTCAGGGGTTTCTGTGCGGACTCGGTCGTCAAGCGCGATCCTGTCGTTATTCCAGAAGAGAGTGAAATCGTGGACATCTTTTGAGGTTTCTATGGTCTCTTTCAGAACTTTCAATGGTTGAAGGAATGCATTCTGGACCGTTTTTTCGAGGCGGGCAAGTCCTGTTTTTTCGGGATCGAGTTTTCCTGCGAGGGAGTCATAGACGGACGGATCGACCTTGAGACTCCCGTCGCGAGTGATTTTTTCCGCGAAATCGCGAAGGATCCTGTTGGAAGAAACGGTCGTGATTTCCAGAATTTCTTCCAAGGTGTGGGACGGGAACGGAACGATGAGATCGATGTAACGCAGGAAGGGTTCCTGGAAGATGGGAAGATACGCCAGCCTGCGATTGGTCCGCTGAACAGTCCGGACGATTTCCGAAGAGCGTTCCCATGGTTCTTTCCCTTCGAAGTCCGTGGGTGAAAAGAGTGTCGTGCCCAGGATGACAATGATGCCCGGGACGGGGAGAACTTTCTTGTGCCAAGAAAGCGCTCCATCGCTGAGAACGGGAAGAATGGAGTCCCACAGGGAAGGGTGAGCCCGCTCCGCATTGTCGAGGTAAAGGACTCTTTCCGGGTTTTTCGAGAGAACGTCCCAGAGGCCTTCGGGCACCACGGGACCAGTCTTCCGTGTGTCCAGGGGCTTGTGGATGAATTGCTCCGCGAAGTACAGCTCTTCATAGAGGCTCATGTCACGGTAGACGAAAGAATCTTTGTGCTTGTGCATGTGGTATGCAAGGTGTTCGGCCAGGGTTTTTTTCCCGCTCTGGGAGGGTCCGAGGAAGAAAAAAGATCCTAAAACGGCGGATCCATGGGGACGTATGTTGAGCCGGGAAGAGTCGAGTGTGCCCAGAATTTCGGCCTGTGTATCGGTTCTGCCGTAGAGGCCCGGTATGGGGGAGTCCGGAACGGGATTCACAAAAAGGCGGAAAGGAGAGGTTTTTGTTTCACCGTCGGAATTACCGGGCAATTCCCCGTTTTCTTGGGAGGGTCGCGACGATTTTAAGAGATTGAAACGGGAGAGACTGATTTCTTCCGGGAGGGTCCCGTCGAGGATCTGTCCCAAGGCAAAGTCTTCGACCTCCTGGGTCAATTCCCGCTGGATGTCCGCAAGCTCGATGATCCGGCCGAATTTTCTCAGGATCATCGGGTCGACATCGTTGATGTTGGGAGTTCCGCAAACCAGCCAAAACTGTCGTTCCTGAAGAACCTGCGAAAGTTCAATCACCTTCTGGTTGTATATCTCCCCATGGTAACCGAAGTGGCTGAGCTGGACCCTTGGGAAAAGAAGCTCGACGGGATCGACAAACAACATGGCCGGACGGTTCCGCTTATTCTGGATAATGAAGTTCCGGAACGCTCCGAGACTGTCCCGAGCCAACTCCTTCTGGTTGATCGTTGCGAAATGATAGCGTTCGCGCTCGGCCAATTGCTTGACGAGCATCTTTCGAAGGAGGGGATCGTGTCCGATGATCAGGAGGGCATCGTTGGTCCGTCGTTTCTGGGTCAGGATCCGTGTCGCGGCCTTTTCGACGATCGCAGGTTGGAGAATTTCCGGTGTCAGGCGGGATCGGATGTACTCCATAGGTTCGAGAGTGGGGTCCTCCAAGCCCTGCATTTTGCGTCGAATCGCGACATCGAGATCGAGTTGTCTTAATGGGCGTTTGACGTTACGGGCGTTCTTAAGGCTGTTTTGAACGATTTCCTCGATATCTTCCGTATCGAATCCTTCCATCAGATCGGCCAGTTTTTTAAGATCATACCCCCCGATCATCTCTTCCGTAAGGAGAGGAAGATTCCCCGGAAGGAGTTCGTTCTTCTGGGCCTGATTTTTCAGTGTGATCCTCAGAAGACCGATTCGGGTACCGAGATCGGGTGTCGGAAGCTCGATCGTCCAATGGATCAGGGGAGGGGAACGAAATTCCTGTGGTATCTCTTCGATATCCTTCGCGACGCCGATTATCAGGGCATCTTTTTGGGTCGAGAGTCTGGCGAGAAAGGATTTGGCGTTGTCCCAGGCTCCGGAATGAGGGGATGTGTGGGCGAGTATGTCCTGGTAGTCGGGAATGAATACGACGGTGGGTTTATGAAGATGGATCTTGTAGAAGAGGTTCTTTGTTTTTTCGGCGGCTCCGTTGGGGGAGATGTCCTTCAAGGTCGAAAGCGGGAATTCAAGGAGCGCTCTTCCCGTTTCTCCGGCAAGTGCGCGGACAAAGTGCAGTTGTCCCTTGTTGGAGGGACCCCAGAGGAGGATCCCGTTCCGGGTGGCCCGGAAAATGGAACGGGAGCGGACATGGGAGGTATAGGCTTCGAGCAAGGCGCTCTTGGTAGGAGACCTGCCGACGAAAAACGCCAAGTTTTCTTCGGGGATCAGGGAGACGTAGGGTGATTTCTCGACACGTGCAAAACCTCCAAGGAAAAAACTGGAGATGATCGCGAAGGAGATGGCTCCTAAAAGCCAAGCGAGACCGGTTCCGATGGAAAGATAGCCAGAAACCAGGGAAAATGGCTGCAAGAGGGAGCCGATCACAAGGAAAAATCCCCCTGCCAGGATGCATGTGTCCCAGAAACCGAATGCTCCCTCTTTCAGGTGGAGCCGGTTTGCGACCGCGACGATTTCTCCCGTTGTGCTTTCGGTCCGGAAGGACTGTGGAATCATAAGAAAGAGAAAAAGGGACAAAAGGATCACGGCTCCCGTCAGCCAGAGAAGGGCGGCCAGAATCCCGTTCCCGGTGCGGACGGAAAGCCCGCCGATTACGATCGTCAAGGCAATGAACGCCCATTGAACAATATAATAAAAGGGGGGAGACGTAGTTCCCTGAAATGATTTCTTCTTGGAACTCAACGGCCTTCCAAGATTCGAACCCGAAAGGATCAAGGTCGTGGCATAGGTCAGGAGGATAATGGCCAGGACGAGTGTGGACAGGAGAGGATAGGCCGAAAACCATGGGTCGAGCACAGTACGGAAGAACGTGGCTGCGACAACCCAAATGAACCCGAAAGCGATCAACGTTGCATTAAGGATCATGTCGGAACCGCGCTTTCAGGTTTTTCCTCCTCAGGGCCAGCCTGTCGGATAGAGCGGTGGAGTGATTCGGCGAGGGTCCTCGAGATGTGGGCCACCTGCATGATTTCCTCGGGTGAGGCTTTCAACACCGCATCGAGGGATCCGAAATGGCGGATCAGCTTTTTTTCACGGGTGGGACCAATTCCGGGAACGTTCAATAAGTGGGAGCGCGTCAGATACTCCTCCCGCAGGGATCGATGGTAGGTGATGGCAAATCGGTGGGCCTCGTCACGTATATGGACCAGGAGATGGGTCGCCGGGTGGTGGGGTGGAAGAATACGGGGAATCTCCTGCCCGGGAATGAAAACGCGTTCCATCTTTCCTTTTTTCGAGCGTTCTTTGGCAAGGGAGATCACACGATCTTCCGGGTTCGGGTGCCCCAATGTCTTCAGGATCTCAAGACAGGCTCTCAATTGTCCGGAGCCTCCATCGATGACAAGCAGGTCCGGAAGGGGGTGGTCGCTGAAATGGCGCTCCATGATTTCCGCCAGCATTCGAAAGTCATCCTGCCCCCGTTCGTAGCGTATCCTGAATTTGCGGTAACGTGATTTGTCGGGTTTCCCTTCCGTAAACGTGACTAGGGAAGCGACGGGAAGGCTGTCCCCGGTGTTGGAGATGTCGACGCAATTGATCGTGACCGGGATCTTGGGGAGGCTCAGGAAGAGCCGTAATTCCTCCAGTGCGTCGGTTGCCGTTCCCTTCCGGACCTGCCGTGTTCTGACAGCTTCCTCGGCATTTTCCCGCGCCAGATCGAGAATGGCTTTCTTGTCTCCGCGTCTCGGATGTAAAACCCGAACCGATTCACCTTTCTTTTCGGACATCCATCCGAGAGACATGAGAATCTGAGACGGCAAAGGGTAGGGAACAAGGATCTCGGAAGGAATGAAAGAAGACTCGCGGCCGTAGAATTGCTCCAGAAAAGCGCTTAGAAGTTCGACGTCATCCGTATCGTCCGTGTTCTTGAGTTCCGCTTCTTTTTTCCCGGCGACTTGACCGTTCCGGACATGAAGGACTTCTGCCAGGACCGTGTTGCCGTCTATCGAAAAGTAAATCGCATCCAGGGGATAGTGAAAGGGGAAATGGACGGCTTGTCTCTCCAGGACTCTCAAAACGTTCTGGTAGCTGTTCCGGACCAGGGCGGCTTTTTCGAACTCTAGGGATTGCGCGTATCTTTCCATTTCCTCATGAAGGAGGACGAGGAGGTCGTCGTTTTTTCCCTGGAGGAAGAATCGGACGCCCGTTGCGACCCGGCGGTATTCTTCGGGGGTCGTCAATCCGGCACAGGGACCGAGGCATCGGTGGATCTGGTATTCTACGCACGGCCTTTCCAGTGTCGGTTTGTCGAGAGGAATCTGACATGATGCGAGAGGAAAGACCTTGTTGATGATTTTCAGGGTATCCCGGAGCGCTGCTGGATTTGCATAGGGTCCGAAATAAACCGCCCCGTCATTCTTGACCCTTCGGGTGATGGCAAGACGAGGGTAGATTTCGTTCCATGTAAGCCTCAGGTAAGGATAGGTCTTGTCATCCCGCAACAGGACATTGTATCGGGGGCGATGTTTCTTGATGAGGGTGTTTTCCAGGATCAGGGCATCGATCTCGCTTTTCGTCCGGAAGATTTCGATTTCGTGGATTCGAGAGACCATCATTGAAATTCTCCCGGAATGAGGACGGGATTCCTGAAAATAAGAGCGCACCCGGTCCTTCAGGGAACGTGACTTTCCAACATACAGAACCGTCCCTTCCGAATCTTTCATGAGATAGACGCCGGGTTCCTCGGGAAAATTCCGGATTCGTTCGAGAATTCGGGATTTTTCGGCGCCGTCGGTTCCTTCGGCTATCCGGTTGGTTTCGGACACGACCGCCTCCATTTGAGAGTGTTGATCAGGTCTATTATACTACTGGCAAGGGTTCAATTGGATTTGTGGTCCAGAACGGTTCTCGATGACTGGCGGTCAAAACGAATGATTTCAGAAAAACAAGAGAAAAACGGTCCCTCCCTTCGGGCGGGTCCCAACGATCCCGCTGATGACGAACGCATGACCCGGGGTGATTGGTACAGGGTTGCCCTCTATTTTATCATGGGGCTTTTTCTCCTGTTCGTGTTCTGGTACATGATCGTCTCCGGGCCGAAAGCGACCCTGATCGCCGGCATCACCCTGATCACCGGTATTTTCGTTTGGGCGATTTTTCGTTACATCCTGAAAGACATCGCCTGAAATTTCCTGAATTCATCAAGGGTTTCGTCTTTCTCGGTATAAAAAAGAAAGAAGGCTTTTGAAACGTCTATACGGCGTCATTGGTTTTCCGGTGTCCCATTCCCTCTCGCCCTTATTCCAGCAGGCCGCGTTCGACAGTGTAGGTTTGGATGCCGCCTATGTGCCTTTTGAAATACCCCCCGAACGTTTGGAAGAAGCCCTTGAGGCGATGAGCCTGTTTGGAGTACAGGGGTTCAATGTCACTCTCCCCCATAAAGAATCGGTTTATCGATGGGTCTCTTCCAGGGATCCGGTGGCCGAAAGAGCTAAATCTGTCAATGCGGTCGTTTTGAAGGGTTCCTCATGGCACGGTACGAATACCGATGTGCCTGGATTCCGGAGCGTGTTCGACCTGTTCTTGAAGAGGACGGGGAAAACGATTCCCGAAAATCCGCTGGTCTTTGGTGCAGGCGGATCCGGACGCAGCGTCGTTCTGGCGCTTCTGGAATCGGGTGTTACCCGCCTGACGATTGCGAACCGATCCCTCGAGCGGGCCGAACATTTGCGTGGAGAACTTCAATGGATCCGTCCGGAATCCGTCATAAACGTTGCCGGACTGTCTGTCCTTGAAGAAGAAGACGCGGCATTCGATTACGTGATCAATACGCTTTCAAGAAATGCCTTCGGCGAAGATTTCCCACCGCTTTCGAACATAAACGTGCAGAGTGTCCTGGGAATGATGGATCTTTCCTATAGACCGGACGGCGGTGCGACACCGTTCCTCGCGCACGGGATCGACCGGGGCATTCCTGTTGAGGACGGACTCCCGATGCTCCTTGAGCAAGGAGCGATGTCTTTTGAAGTCTGGACATCCCGTCCGGCACCCCGAAAGGCGATGTCGGCTGCCATCGAGAAACGGCTTGGACGCCCGGTCCTCTGGCGATGATGGGTCTTCAGTCGAGTTTTGTTCCCGGACGGACCAAGGCCCTGGCATAGAGTACAGGGTCGAAAGGGAGCAGGTCGTCGTTTCCCTCCCCGACGCCAACAAAACGTACAGGAAGTCGATATTTTCGAGCGAGGCTGACGGCGATTCCCCCCCGTGATGTTCCGTCGAGTTTTGTGAGAATCATGCCCGTCAATGGGAGTGCTTTCTGGAAGTGTTCGAGTTGGCTCATGGCGTTCTGCCCAAGCGTCGAATCGAGGACGATCAGTGTTTCAAAAGGTATATCCGGTAGTTCCCTTTTGACGAGGCCGTGGATTTTATGAAGTTCGGCCATGAGATTGTGTTTTGTTTGCAAGCGACCTGCCGTGTCGATCAGGGCTACGTCAATCTTCCGAGCCAGTGCGGCCTTGACCGTATCGAAAGCCACAGCTCCCGGGTCCGCCCCTTCCTTTTGCCGAATGACCGGAACGTCGAGCCGTTCTCCCCATAGGATGAGTTGCTGAACAGCGGCTGCACGAAATGTGTCGGCGGCTCCGAGAACGACCGATTTCCCCCGCGCTTTGAAGTAATGGGCCATTTTCCCTACAGTTGTCGTTTTTCCGACTCCGTTCACACCGACAAAAAGTACCGTGACCGGAGAGATATGGGGCTTCTCTTCCCAAAGCGGAGGATCGAGAGGGAAAAAACTGGCAATTCGTTCTTCGATAAAGACAAGAGGGTCTTTTTTGGGGTCGTTCTGTTGTTCTTCCCAGGTTTTGAGTTCCCTGACGAGAAGCGATGCCTGGGCCGGCCCCACATCGGTGGCAATCAACAGTTCCTCGATCTCTTCGTAAAATGCGGGTGATCTGGGTTTCTTTAATAAATTTGAGAGACCATCACCCAGTTGGGATCTCGTTTTTCGAAGCCCCTCGCCAATCCGTTGAAAAAGATTCATGATTCTCGCGTCTCCTTGGGATCTGGAATTTTTCCACGGACCGTATTCTCGGGAAGCCGCCCGACGCTCTGATCCAAGCTGAACATGTCGAGTGTCATTTCAAGTTCACTGAGCAATCTTCTGGCGATATGGCGTTCCATGTTCCTCATCCGATCCGCCTCTATTTTCCCTTTCTCGTGATCATACCCGAAGACATGGCAGAGTCCATGAATGATGAGGTTCAAGACTTCGCTCACAAGAGGGATTTTCAGTGCCTCTGCCTGCCTGGAAGCCGTTTCCACCGATATGAGGATCTCGCCTACCGGAACGTCTTCCAGGTCGGGCACAGGCTCAGGTGCGTACCTGAAAGAAAGGACATCTGTCGTTTTATCCTTGTTTCGGAACTTCTTGTTGACTTCCCGGATTGTTCGGTCATTCATGAAAACAATGGAGATGAACTCCCGAGATCCTCCCAATTCCTTCAACGCCAGTTCCGCCGCTTTCGACAACTCTTTCAGTGGGAGAGGAAATTTGCGCTGGCGTGAGGCGAGTTCAATGGGCATTGGCGGATTTTTGAACGGCATGCGTCTTTGGAAATTCCGAATTTTTGGCCTGTGATTTCAGATAGGGAATTCTATGGTAATGCGTGGATACGAGGGTTTGGACAAACGTTTTACGGAGCCTTGCCAGTTCGGTGAGATAGGAAAGGGCCATGCTGTGTTGGCAGGCTCCCGGAGCGTGCTGGAAAAATGCCCTTAGCAGCGGATGATCCACGTCAAGGAATTCAGTCAGGGCTACGTCGGACAGGGCACCGAGCCCCCGTTCGATCAGGCGCTGGCACCGTGAGACAATCATCGAGACCATCAGTCCGCCACAGATCGAGAAGGCGAGAGGGGTCAAAGGTTCGAACGGTAAAAGGGATCCCTTCCAGTAGTGAAATAAAAAAGAAAGGAAGAATGAAAAGAACCCGATCAATACGCCGGTTTCCATAAGCCCCAGAAGGCTTCTGCCGTATGGTGTAGAACCCGCAAGCACGGAAATAAGAAACGAATAGAAACCCGGCCATGGCGGATAAGCGAGTGTGATGGAAAGAATCACGCCGAAGGAAAGGGCTGTGACTGCCGCCAGGCGTTGTCCTGGAAAAATCGAAACCAGGACAGACCCAATGACTGTAGAGAGCGAGAACACCAGAAGTTCCGATTCGCATGTGGACGGAAGATTTTCCATCCATGCCAATAGACCGTTTTGAAGATCCCTATCGATGATCAGTAACACCACGACGAGAAAAGAAAATATCGCAAAAGTCCGGGGTCGGTTGATCGTTTCGTATTTCGGTGGGGGAAGGACAATAGACTCGAAGACAAGCAAAAGACCGATGATCAGAAGGCTCCCGAGAATCAGAGAACGTCCTGAAGACGCAAAGATCTCCTTTGGGGTTTGATGGATTTTGATCACCTTGAGAGCCTCGTCCCCTATTTTCGTGACGACGGTTCCCTTTTGGAGAATCGGTGTTCCTTCCGGGATGATTGTGACGGCATGAAACGGGGGATCGTTGCCTGGAGTGGGGATGGGGATCTCGAACGGAGCTCGATAATCGTCGGGGGAGATGTCCCCTGGATGGAGATCCAGCATGCGCGTCCCCGGTCCGTGCATCAGGAACGTCGATGCGACCAGGAGCATCCCAAGAAGAAGGATCCTGTTCCGATTGGTATCTTTGTGGAATTGGGACCGGAAGCTAAGATTTTCCGGAATCCCAGCGTTGCCCCAGATCGGGATTTTCATAGCGTTCGTAGGCCTTGATGATTTCCTGAACCAATCGATGGCGCACGACATCAACATCATTGAAATAAAGGAAACGGATTCCCTCGATGTTTCTCAGGATGTTCTGGACCTCGATCAAGCCACTCGAACGTCCCTGGGGAAGGTCGATCTGGGTCACATCCCCGGTGATGACCGCTTTGGAATTGAATCCGATCCGAGTGAGGAACATCTTCATTTGCTCGACGGTCGCATTTTGGGCTTCGTCGAGGATCACGAACGAATCGTTCAATGTCCTTCCCCGCATGAACGCCAAGGGAGCAATCTCGATTTCTCTCTTGTCGATCATGCGATTCACCTTGTCGACTTCGATCATATCAAAGAGAGCATCGTAAAGCGGCCTAAGGTAAGGATTGATTTTTTCAGTAATGTCTCCGGGAAGAAAACCCAGTTTTTCCCCGGCTTCCACGGCCGGCCGGACCAGGATAATTCTTCGGAAGGAATGCTTCAGGAGATGAAAGACCGCCATGGCCATCGCGAGATATGTTTTGCCCGTACCGGCCGGACCGATGCCGAAAACGATATCGTTCGCCTTGATCGCCTGAATGTAATGAAGTTGGTTTGCCGATTTGGGAAAAATGACCCGTTTGCGGCTGTTGATCGGCACGAATTCCGAAAGGAGATCCTGCAGTGTGATATGCGGCGTTGTCCGAGTAAGAGTGATGGCCTGTCGGATCTCCTCTTCGCGAATGGAGTATCCCGCCGCCATTAATGACGCCAGCTCGCTGATGACCTTTTCGCTCTGCAGAACGTTGTCAGATGGGCCCGTTGCGATCAGTTGATAGCCGGAAGGGGTGAGTCGGATCCCGAACGCCTGCTCGAAAAGACGCAGGTGATGGTTGAGTTCGCCAAAAAAAGAAACGGAATCAATGCCTTCGGGAAGGTCGAAGGTCTTTCGAATGGGGTCTGTCAGGGCAAGGACTCTTTCTTTTCTGAAACCGCCAGTATGTCGTAGAAATTCTCCGGGGGTTTCGTTTCCTGAAGCTGGCGCCGAAATACCGAGTTGACCTTTTCGGGTTTGATGAGCAGGACGGGTATTGGAGAGTGGTGAATGACAGAGGTGGACGTCGACCCTACAAGAATTCTTCCGAAGAGACCTTTCCCGTGGGAAAGAAGAAGAATGAGGTCCGCGTTCTTGGACTGGGAGATTTCGAGGATGACTTGGTCCGGCCTTCCCCTGTACAAACCCAGCGATATTCGTTTTCCGAAATCCCTGAAGTGGTCGGCTTGTTTTTCAAGTTCTTTGCCCGCGGCAAGATCGACCTCCCGATAATAGACCGGAGGTATAGGAAAACCCATGGGAACCTCTTCGAACGAGTTCAGGACGTGAAAAATGTGAAGTTTGGCATCGTTGTCGGTCAGTAGGGACCGGATCGACCTGACCGAAACCGGGTCAAGCGAGGTGAAGTCGACCGGAAAAAGTATGGAATGATAGGGCATAGACATGGCGAATTATTACCATATTCCAGACGCGAACACAATGGAAAGGGATTCATCCGGGTGGCCGTTGGAAAATATTCGGGGACGGAGGCAAATCAAAGAATGGCGATAAGAAACTTGGTGAGGGACGGGCCCCAGATGAGGGTTACGATTCCACCGAAACTTAAAAAAGGACCGAATGGGATCACGATGTTATTGAGAGGACCGGTTTCGATTGAACGTTTTTTTGCAATCCAGTAAAGAACCGCGCTTCCAGTGGCCGATGCCGTGGACAGGAGAAGCGTTTCGAGGACACCGAAAGGTCCGACAAATGTTCCGATCGCTCCAAGCCAGAATGCATCCCCCATTCCCAAACCGCGTGGATGCAGCAGAGAAATGATGGCAAAGGGGAGAAAACCTGCCAGATAGCCAGCCGCTGGAAAGGCCAGGGCCGAAACATCCATGGAAAATCGGGAGAAAGCCCATTCGGAGAGAAGCCCCGTTATTGCCGCCAGAAGAGTTAATGCGTGGGGAAGCCGGCGATGTTCAAAGTCAATGATCGAAAGGGGGAGGGCGAAAGAGAAGAAAAGACCATACAAGGCCATCTCTTGCCAGGTTTTTCCTAGAAAGGGAATTGTCGCGAAGAACAGGCCGGTGAGAACCTCCGGAATCAGTATTTTAAGTGAAAGCGGGGAACGGCAAAAAACACACTTTCCACCCCCAATGATCCATGTCTTGAAGGGGACAAGTTCTTGCCATGGGAGCGTTCTTCGGCAAGAGTCGCAATGCGAACGGGGCACAAAGATCGATTCGCGTTTGGGGATCCTGTGAGCCACGACGCCAAGGAAGCTTCCCCAGAGCACACCTGCGAAAAAAAAAAGTAGCAAAAACCCGACAACGATCCATGGGGAGGAGCCATGGCCGATCAGTAGGCTCCCCGTACCCTGGAAAGAAAAAACTGTTGGGTTAGGGATTTGCAGAAACCTCTTCTTTTTCTTTGGGCGTTTCCTTCGACGCTTTGGGAGGTTCAGATGTGAATGGAGTGCCTGGTTCCCTGAAATGGATCTGAAATCCCATCCGGATCAGGATATTGATGCGCTCTTTCGTCATCCGATCCCGTTTTTCCTTCGTTGTTTTTTGCTTGTCGATCAAGGTAAATGAATTCTTTATTGTGTAAAGGGCATCTTTAATGATTTCTTTGTTATCTTCAGTCGTAAAAGTCTCGGCCTGACGGGTCAAATCATCGAAATCGATCTCCGTCCAGCGATCGATATCACTCCACTTCAGAAGCGACATGAAAGGAACTCCTTGTAAAATTTTGAAAATGAGGATGGTTTGAATGTGGGGAAAAACTTCAAAGCCATTTGATTTTAGATTTTGGAAATTTTAGATCAAGTTTCTCCACTGTTTCAACGAGAATCGGGAAACGAAAAATTCCTGAACTGTTTCTTGTCCGCTGGTTAATGATATACGAATGCGAGCAGGGGGTGGAGCAAAGATTCAGAATGTCTTCGCATGCGGACTGGTAGTCGTTCCAGTCTCTCCCTGATCCGTTTCAGTCGTTCATCCTGGGAGATCGATAGAAAGATTTCAGGACCAGGGTCCCGTTTTCGGAGAGCATGCGTTCAAACTGGTTGAACAGATCAAAATGCCTTTTCCACAGATCGTGCAATGGCTGAAGGGGATCAGCTCTCGAGGACTCCGGAAATCCGTATCCGCATCTCCGAAAGACGTTCTGGGGCCGATACTTCTGGGCCAGAGGATATCTGGCCGTGAGTTCGGGAACGATCATCGATGACATGATCGAAGAATACATCGATGATCAGGAAGGGGAACAGATTGCCGATGGTAGTCGATTTCCAATCGACAGCCCCTGAATCCTTCGACTTATAGTCGAGGGTTGTTGAATGGACCAGTCATACTACGTCATGGAACGGTTCTTCCTCTGTGGGAACTTTTAAAGAGGAATCGGTGCAGCCTTGATGATTGATTACGGAAAAGACATGCTTGGTCACGCCACCTTTAGCCTTCCGCGTCGATCCCTATGGAATCAGATGAGAACGGCGAATGTTTGACTGGCATAAAGAAGACTCTGGAGTTTTTTCGAGGTTGCGGATATTCAAATTCAGGGTCGAGGAAACCTTCTCGTGATCGGTTTTTTCGGTGAGCGTTTCCGTATTGCCAGTGGGCCAATGGGACCGCTTCACTGTTTCCCCGGTTCCACAAGATACCCTTTTGTGAGCCCGGGGTCGACGAGGTAGCTCGACCGGTCTTTAGACACGCAACCATCCTTCTTTCATCAAGACATATCATTTATTTGAGTCCCAGGATCATGGTAGTTTCATGCACCCGAAAATTCAATCTGAGTGCCCGCGTAATCCGGGCTCGCATCGTCCAGAAAACAATTCTCGGCCTACTGACGAAAATGGCTTCTTTGCTTGATAACTGTTCGGGAGGTCCATCCTGAATCATTCCGCACTGTCACTTTTAATCTTTTTGGCGACGATCCTTCTTGTCTTGTGGCAGCCCGGTCGTCTCAGCATCGGTATTTCCGCAATGATCGGAGCATTTGCCGATCTCGTGACAGGAGTCAATCCATTCTCAGATGTCATAGCGGTCTGGGAGATCGTCTGGGATCCGACTTTAACGTTCGTAGGACTTATCTTAATTTCGCTGTCCCTTGAAAAGATCGGATTCTTCGAGTGGATGGCGCTCAAGATGATTTTGCTTTCGGAGGGTTATGGAAAACGACTTTTTTTTAATATGGTGACCTTGGGGGCAGGGGTCTCAGCCATTTTTGCAAACGATGGCGGAGTCCTGATCCTTACTCCCATTATTCTGGCGCAAATGGTCCGATTGGGAATGCCAAGGCACTCTCTCGTGGCGTTTGTCATGGGAGGAGGTTTTGTAGCGGACATAACGAGTCTCCCGATGCCGATCAGCAACCTCGTGAACATTCTTTCTGCAGATTATTTTCATCTTTCCTTCTGGACCTATTCCATCCGGATGATCCCTGTCGATATCGTCGCTTTCCTCGTTTCTTCACTGGTTCTTTTTATCTATTACAAATCGGATATTCCGCACCGATTTTCGATCAATGGCATTGAAGCGGACAGCGCAATTCGCGACCGATTCCTTTTCCGCTTTGCCTGGGTACTTCTTCCTGTGATGGCGTCACTGGATTTCTTATTGCCATTTCGCGGGGTTCCAATCTCGGCGATCACGCTCGGAACAGCATTGATCTTGCTTTCTGCCGGTATGGTGAATGCTTTTCTGAATCCTTTGACTCTGGTCCTACAGGCTCCATGGAGGATTGTCTTTTTTTCGATAGGGATGTATGTGGTCGTTTTCGGATTGGGAAGGACCGGTCTTTTGTCTGCCTTGACTCAATTCGTCCAGACAATGGCCCATCATGGTCTGGGGCTTGGAATTCTGGCCGTTGGCTTCACGACGGCGGGATTATCGGCGGTTATGAACAACCTGCCTGCGGTTATGATGGGTGCGATTGCCATTCATTCGGCAAACCTTCCGGTTCCTGTCGAAAGAGCTTTGGCGCTGGCGAATGTCATAGGATGCGACCTCGGTCCCAAGATGACGACAATCGGGTCCCTCGCGACTCTTTTGTGGCTCCATGTCCTCGAAGGAAAAGGTCTTAGGATCGGCTCGGGGTATTACATGAAGGTAGGGCTTGTCCTGACGATTCCCGTTCTTGGTACGACTCTTGTTGCCCTTTGGGTGGTCGAACGACTTTACGGATGAACGCTTTATCTTGATTGATTGAGCAAAAGTCTTTGGGGAGATTTACAAAGTTGCGAAGGCTGTTTGTGCACCTTCGTTTCGAGAAGGAAACGAAGGGAACGGATGGAAACCTAACGGGAAGTGGAATTTGGTCCAAGAATTTTTTTGATTTCCTCGTAGGAAATGAAACCCGTGCGGACATGGCTTCCGATGATGAAAGTCGGCGTTGAGGGGATTCCTGTTCTCTGGGTCAGAATATCGTCGGCTTTCTGTATGTCGACCAATGGTTCCTGATCGAGAATGCACTGGTTCATCTTAGTGGCTGGAAGACCTTGGCTCGATATCAGCCCCGAAAGAACACCGTCCAGGTCTTTTTCGTCGACGCTTTCCAATTCGACTCGCCTGTTCAGAAGATCATGTACATTCCAGAACGCTTGGGGCTTGTTCCGGAAGACGCACATTTCAAATACGGCGGCCTTGAGGGCATTGTGATGGATAGTGACAAGCGGAAGGGGGATATACGTAAATTGGATTGAAGGGTCCTTGCGAAGTTTGTCCTCTTCTTCCTGGTTCCATTTTCGGCATGTCGGGCACTGGTCGTCGCCAAACTCTATCACTCGCGAAGGAGAGGATGGGTTCCCGGTGGTCGGAAATCGATCCAGCGGAAAGAGAGAGGAGGAAAGATCCATCGCGATCGGGGAAGGAGGCGGAATGTCCGGGACTGGCTTGTAATTCTGGGAAACGTCCAGGAGGGGAGAAGTGACAAGGTAGCGTCCGTTTACGAGATAGACAACCGAAACGATTTTCCGGTTTCCGATCTCGAGGGAAAAAGGAAAAGCCGTGACGTTTGAGGCGATTTCTTTCGTCGCAAGCCATGAAAATTTTTTAAAAGGGACTTTCTGGGCCTGCAAAGATGAGATAATCACCTTTTGAAATTTTTCCTTCAATGCGGACAGATCAGACCCTGAATCCATGGTTGAAGAATTCTTCCCCACGGTCTGGGACGCGGGAGAATTTTCCGAAGAATAAACTGTGTGCGGGAGACTACCGATGAGAAGGAATATCGCCGATAAGAAGAATGTGAACCGAGTTTTTGGTGCATGGTTCCAAGCGTTCAACGGAGAACTCTTTCTATACGGGGTTTGCGTATTTTGCACGATTCGGACTCCTATTAATCGGAGCCAAAACCTTACCCTAACAGTGATTGCACGGTCAAGGACTCCTTGCGTTTGTTTCCTTCAACTGATTAAAATGCACTTCGGTTTATTGGGTGATTGCTCCTGTAGCTTAATCGGCAGAGCACCCGCCTTGTAAGCGGAAGGTTCCCGGTTCGATTCCGGGCAGGAGCTCCAAATAAACCATATGGATCGATGCACACGGTGAGCATGTCGGTGTCTTCTGATATCCATAATGTTTTTCCGATCGACGTATTCCGGTCAGGCATTTATCGAGCCCGGCATATCGAATCGTTCTATATGGTTTTGGAGAGTTCCCATTTTTCCCCTTTTTAATTAAGGGTTAGGAGATCCGAATGAGCCAGTTGGATAGTCTGATCCTCCAGGTCGGGACCAACCAGATGGAGCTTGTCGATTTCCGAATGTTTCAGGAAGAGGAAAACGGCGCGATCCGGGAGGGGATATACGGGGTAAATGTTTCCAAGGTCATCGAGATCATTCGGATGCCAGAGCTGATCACTCCCGTGCCCGATGCCAACGAATTCCAGGAGGGCATCATCAATCTTCGGGGGCAGGTGATCCCGATTCTCAATCTCGCGCGCTGGATGAAAATCAAGGAACCTTCATCAGTGAACCAGAAACACAAGCAGATCATCGTGACGGAATTCAGTGCCGTGCGTTTGGGGTTCATTGTGCATAAGGCAGCGCAGATAAGAAGGATATCCTGGAAGGACATCATTCCCATCACGATGGCGACGAGCGGGAGAACGACGACCAGCAAGATTACCGGTACAGTGAGGCTCACCGAAACGGAAGTTCTCCTCATACTCGATTTCGAGTCAATCGTCGAGGAAATGGGGATTTATGGAAAACAGGAAGAAACTCTTGAACATATGCCGGATACGAAGAGTTCCGAAAAGCGTTTCATCATTGCTGCAGATGACAGTCCGGTAGCATTGTCCATGGTGACAAAGGCTCTCAGGAAGAGAGGGTACAACGTCATCGATACCAAGAACGGCTCCGAAGCTCTCGAAAGAATACGCAAGGAACGGGACAACGACCCCGACAAGAAGATTTCCAATCGCATCGCTCTCCTGATCACGGATGTTGAGATGCCAGTTATGGACGGATATACCCTTACCAAGGAAATCAAGTCGGATCCGACTCTGAAAATGTTGCCTATCTTGATGCATTCTTCTATGTCGGGGCGTGAGAATGTACGGAAGGGGGTAGAGGCTGGAGCGGACGAATATATCGTCAAGTTCGAGCCTGAAAATTTCGTAGAGGCCGTATCAAGAGTGCTTGAACGTCACAAGCCAAGCACCGTAGAAAAACCCTGAAGGCTGCACTCTATGGGACAGGAATCTCTCGAAGCACATGATTTGATCGAATCTGTTACTGAAGGTCTGGAGGAGAGAGAGCACAAGCGGGATGAATGGAATATACGGGTTGCTCTCACGACATCCGTCCTTGCTGTTTTAGCCGCACTTTCGAACCTCGAATCCGAGCAAAAGACATCTGAGGCGATCATCCTCAAAAATTCCGCAATCTTTTTCCAGGCAAAATCCTCTGATCAGTGGGCATTTTATCAGGCAAAAAAAATCAAGCTTCATATTTCTGAAAATCAATTGCAAACCGAGAAATTATTGAAGGCTCCCAAGGGGGAGAAGGATCGCCTGGGTTTGCTGATCACCAAATACAAGACACAATTGTCCGCGATACGTGAAGAAGCCCTGGGTTTTGAAAAGAAACGCGATATAATGAACTCGGACTCGGAAAAATCTCTTCGCCATCACCATGGTTTTGCCTTGGGGGTGGTTTGCTTTCAGATAAGCATTGTCCTGTCTTCAATGGCGGTCATGCTAAGACGTTCTCTTCTGTGGTATGCGAGTATCGGTCTTGGTGTTGTCGGTCTCTTGGCTTTCATGAACGGGTTTTTCCTTTTGTGGGGATAGAGTACCTTGAGCATATCGAGAGTTTTCGGTCCGATTGGAGCGATCTCTATTTTTTTTAAGAATACCCATGTCGCAGTATTTCTTGCCGTGATTTTTCTCATTTTCGCCTCCTGCACGCATTCGACGACTTCGGATAAAACCCAGGCATCGGGGACAAAACCCGGGGTGGAATCCACAAAAGAGCTTCCTTCGGGCGGTTTGGTGCCTTACGCAAACAGGCCTCCTGTCGGGCAGCCTGTCGAAACGCATTGAGCTGTAGCTGTCCCCTCCAAAAAGGCCTTTAAATCCGGCAATTCCTTGATTTATAAGAGTGTGCATGCTACAAGTACAGGATGGTAGAAAAAGGGTTGAATTTGCATCTGGAAGAAGAGTTGATCCCCCTTCTTCGCCCTTTGGGCGTGACCTTGTACGACTTGGTTGTGCCAGGAAAAAGCGGCGGCGTTCTGAAGATCTACGTCGACAGCCCAGGAGGGGTCACGCTCGATCAACTTGAATCCGTCAGCCGATGCATCAGTGATCGACTCGACGTCCTAGATCCTTTTTTGGGGCCTTACAGGCTTGAGGTAAGTTCCCCTGGGCTCGACCGTGTCCTTAGGATTCCCCGCGAACTGGAAGTGAATCTCGGAAGGCATGTCAAGGTTCGGACGCGCGAACCGGTTCGAGATCAGAAGGTTTTCCGGGGACGTATCGATTCCTTTGACGGGGAAAAGCTTGTTTTGGCATCGGTTATCGGGAAAAAAACGGTGTTTGAAACGATCCCGCTTGATATTATTTCGGAAGTTAGAGCGGAATTCTGGCGCAATCCGGACTCCCCCGCTAACGGGAGTTTTTAAGTCAATTATTAAGGAGAGACCACCGTATCGGGGTCTGAAAGGGTTATGGTGAACCAGGAGCTTTTAACCGTCATTGATCAGTTGCACAGAGAGAAGGGCATCCCCCAGGAAACCCTGATTGGCGCTTTGGAAACCGCATTGGTTGCCGCGGCTCGAAAACGTTACGGGGGTGGGGAAAACTTTCAGGTTGAAATCAATCCTCGGACTGGGGAAGTCCAGGTACTTCAGGTCCGAAGGATCGTGGACCATGTAGAAGTGCCTTCCGAGGAGATTTCCCTTGAAGAAGCCTTGATTTCTGATCCCGGAGCCGAAGTTGGGGACGAGATTGGATCTTTCCTTGAAATCGAAGACTTCGGCCGGATAGCGGCCCAAGCTGCCAAACAGGTTATCTTCCAGAAGGTTCGCGAGGCCGAATGGGATGTCGTGACGAAAGAATTCGGAGGCCGTCAGGGGGATATCGTCAACGGGGTGATTATCGGTCACGAACGGAAAAACTATATCGTCGACCTTGGCAAGACCGAGTCGATTCTTCCCCTTAGGGAACAGATGCCTCGAGAGAGCTTTAGGAGAGGGGACCGTATAAAGGCGCTTCTCCTCGATATGAGGACGACGAGCCGAGGTCCGCAGCTGGTACTTTCCCGAACGCATCCGGATTTCGTTTCCAGGCTTTTCGAGAAAGAGGTCCCGGAGATTTCCGAAGGGGTGATCGAAATGCGGGGGGTCGTGAGGGAACCGGGGGAGCGAGCCAAGATCGCGGTATATTCTCGGGATCCCAATGTGGACCCTGTCGGCTCTTGTGTTGGTGTTAAGGGAGTTAGGGTGCAGGCGGTCGTCCGTGAGCTTCATGGTGAAAAAGTGGATATTATCGAATGGAGCCCCGACGCTGCCACCTTCATTGCACGAGCCTTGAGCCCGGCAAAAGCAGTTCGCGTCAATATTCGCGATATGGGAACGGAAAAAGTGGCTACGGTTATCGTACAGGATGCACAACTTTCCTTGGCGATCGGGAGACGCGGCCATAACGTAAGACTGGCTGCAAAGTTGACAGGCTGGAAGATCGATATATTCAGCGAAAGCCAGATGCAATCGGAAATGGTCACGAATGAGCGTGCGGAAAGAGTCGCTTCGCTTGCCGAATCTCTTGAGACCGCAGAGGGTGAACCTGTTCTTTTGCAGATCGAAGATCTTCCTGGCGTTGGCGGAAATATGGCTGAGATCCTGAGAGAGTCAGGTTTCGATACAGTGGAAAAAATCGCTCAGGGCTCGGTAGATGCTCTTGCTGCTTTGCCTAAATTCGGCCCCAAGACGGCTGCGAAACTGATCCAGACGGCACAGGATTTTCTCGGAATATCCGTAAGTTCTGACACTCCGGAAGAATCCCAGAATTCCTGAGTGGCAATCACTAAAGAGGGAGTCTCTTGATCTGATGAAAGTTTATGAACTGGCTCGGGAACTGAAAATTGAAAGCAAGGCCCTGTTGGCGAAGCTGAAGTTATGGGGCATTCATGCTACCAACCATATGGCGTCTCTTGACGACAAGACGGTAGCCCAGATCCGGGTACGGATCAAGAAGGGCGATGAGCCACCACAGGAGAAGAAAAAATCGATCCTGATCAAGAAAAAAACCCTTTCTGCTTTGCAGGAAACTTCGGCATTTGGGGAAGGTCAGGTCGATCTTGAACAGGGGCATGCCGCTTTTGGGGAATTGCCTGAGCAAGGAGCTTCAGTCGAGGGAAAAGAAGCAGTCCATTCCCGTGATATAGGTGGCCAGCCTTCCCGGATAGGCGTCGGTGAGGGTGGGGCGGCACCTTCGGAACGTCTTCCCGGAAATGGAAGTGGGCCTGCAGGTGCCGTAAAAGTATCAAAGGCGGGTGAAGAAACCCAGAAGATAGGGGCATTTTCTGCGACGGCGGCCAAGGAAGAAAAGAAAGGCAGAGAAAAAGAACCAAAAGCCCTCGCAGACAAAAAGACCAAAATTTCGAAACTAGGTAAGGACAGGGCCAGAAAATCGGACAGGCTTCTCCTGTTGGGTCAAGAAGAGGCCATCGAAACCGAAGAACCTCTGGAAGGAGGAGAAGCTCCCATCGTCCCCGCGCCTGCCCCGTTGCGTCCAGTGCCGCCCGTGCCTCCCCCGACAGTCGTCAGGCCCGGTGTTCTTCCGGGCATGCCTCCCAAAGAATCTTCCCGTCCCCTTCCTGGAAAGGCGCCTGTTATCCGAAGGGGCAGTGCTGGCAGTCAGAGGCGTAAGGAACGAATCATGGAAACATCTTCAGTCAGTGTTGCCGAAGGGACCAAGACCCGGAAAAAAAGCATCAAGATCGCTGAAGGCATCAGCGTCAAGGAATACGCGGACAGGCTCGGTGTCAAGGTTCAGGAAGTGATCATGAAGCTCATGGGCATGGGCGTGATGGCAACGATCAATCAGCCAATCGACCCCGATGCCGCTGTTCTATTGGCAGAGTCCATGGGGATCACCGTCGAGGTTCAGGCGGAAGAATCCGAAGATGAACTTTTGGGTCAGATCGAAGAAGCTGATGGGGAATTAGGTACGCGTCCTCCCGTCGTGACGATCATGGGGCATACGGATCACGGTAAGACGACCCTTCTCGACGCCATTAGAAAATCGAAGATCGCCGAGGCGGAAGCCGGTGGGATCACGCAACACATCGGGGCCTATACCGTGACTGAAAATGGCCGGGACATCACTTTTCTGGATACTCCGGGTCATGAGGCTTTTACAGCCATGCGGGCCCGGGGAGCCCAGGTTACGGATGTTGTGGTCCTGGTTGTCGCTGCTGATGACGGGGTCATGCCCCAGACTACAGAAGCGATCAATCATGCCCGGGCCGCAAACGTCCCTATTGTGGTAGCTTTGAATAAGATAGACAAACCGGAAGCGAATCCCGATCGCGTGATGCAGGAACTTTCCGCTTTGGGACTCCTTCCGGAATCCTGGGGAGGGGAGACGATCTACTGCCCTGTTTCCGCCAAAAAAAGAACTGGCCTCGATCATCTTCTGGAAATGATTCTGCTTCAGGCGGATGTCTTGGATCTCAAGGCGAACCCGAACCGGAGGGCACAGGGCGTTGTGATCGAATCCAAGCTCGATAGGGGACGCGGACCAGTCGCTACGATTCTGGTTCAGAAAGGAACCTTGAGAGTTGGGGATTTCATCGTCGTTGGCGGACACTTTGGACGTGTCAGAAGCCTGATCAATGATCGGGGACACCGGATCCAGAATGTAACGCCTTCTTTCCCGGCGGAAGTTATTGGGCTCGATGGCGTTCCCCAAGCCGGAGAAACCTTTGTTGTCGTAGAAGATGAAAAGAGTGGCCGGCAGGTTGCCCAGAGCCGTCTTCTGAAACAAAGGTCTGCCCAAATGCTTCGCCAGAAGAGAGTCTCTCTCGAGGAATTCTATTCCCAGATCCAAGAAGGAGAGACCAAAGAACTGAATCTCATCCTTAAGGTTGATGTTCAGGGGTCGCTGGAACCGATCCGTCACGCTTTAGGAAAGCTCGCAACTCCCCAGGTCCGCGTTCGATTTATTCACGAAGGAGTCGGTGGAATTCGTGAGACGGATGTCCTTCTTGCCAAGGCATCCAATGCCATCATTCTTGGTTTTAATGTGAGACCTGATACGAATGCCGCAGTTTTGGCCGAAAAAGAGAAGGTCGACATCAAGTTTTATTCGGTCATCTACGAGGCGATCGACGATATTCGAAAAGCGATGGAAGGTCTCCTTGCTCCGACAATACGAGAAAAGGTTCTTGGTCGGGTTGAGGTCCGGCAGGTTTACAATATCTCAAAAGTGGGAACGGTTGCGGGTTGCTATGTCGTAGACGGACTCATCCAGAAATCCGGTTCTCATGTCCGCCTCCTTCGGGACTCCATTGTCGTCCATACAGGCAAGATTTCCCAGCTGAAGCGTTTCAAGGACGACGTAAAGGAAGTCACAGCCGGTTACGAATGTGGCATTTCCCTGGAAAACTACCAAGACATAAAGAACGGTGACATTATCGAATGCTTTACTGAAGAAAAGATTGCGGCGAAACTGGAAGGATGAACAATCCCGTTCCGGAGAGGGCGGGAAAGGTACCATTGGCCATCAGGTCCTGATTCTTCATTTCCCTTTTTCCCACTCCCTGAAAGATAAGCGATTCATTCTGTCCAGTGTTAAAAAAAAGATACAGGACCGCTTCCATGTATCGATAGCCGAAACGGGAGATGCGGATTTTTGGCAGAAATCCGTTCTGGAAATGGTCATGGTTTCGTCCGATTATGTGCAGGTTGAAAAGACGCTGACGATCATTGCGGAATTTGTCGCATCCCACCCAGAAATCCAAATACTGGACGAATTTAAAGAGTATATCTGATGAAACCTGCTTTTCGCCGAGCCGACCGGGTATCTTCCGAAATTCGGGAAGCCGTCGCCTCTGTTTTGGTTCGCATTACGCATGAACCACCGTTGAGCCGGGTCACGATAACGGGGGTTGTCGTGTCCGACGACCTGAAGCATGCGCGTATTATATATTCCCTGTTTCCGGGCGAAGATCCCGAGCTTTATCGAAGAGCCCTTGGACGATTGCGAGGCCGTATTCGGTCCGAACTTGGAAAAATGATCCGTTTGAAATCCGTCCCTGAAATCGATTTCTTGTATGCGGAAACCTCTGCGTCGTTGTCCGGTTCGTATCCGGCAAGTTCTCATGCGAATGAAAAGAAAAGTTCCGCCTTGTGGGACGAGCTTAATATAGAAGAATGAAGGCACCGGTATGGAATCGATGATCTCCGGCATGTTTCTTGTCGACAAGCCAAAAGGCATCACCTCTCACGATGTTGTGGCCCGTATCCGAAAAGCAGGGAACTTTTCCAGGGTAGGGCACGGTGGGACTTTGGATCCAATGGCGACGGGAATCCTCCCTGTTTTTGTCGGAAAATCGACACGTCTCTCAGAAATGCTTCATGCCTGGAACAAGACCTACAAATTCGAGGTGACATTTGGTATCACGACAGATACAGGCGATGCGGAAGGTGCCGTTCTCTCCCGAAGCGAGATTGTCGAAATCGATTCCGAGCGCATTGAAAACATACTTCCTTGTTTTCGTGGGAGGCTTCTGCAGAAGCCTCCCATGTATTCGGCTATCAAACGTGACGGTGTTCCGCTCCATATATTGGCGAGAAAAGGAATAGAGGTCGAGCGCCAGCCTCGGGAAATTGAAATTCTTGAGCTCAAGCTCCTCAAAGTCGAGGGGAGCAAGGCCTGGTTCAGCGCCCATTGTTCCAAGGGGACTTATATCCGTACCCTGGCACAGGATATCGGAGAGGCCTTAGGGGTAGGAGGACACGTAAGCGTCCTTGGCCGTTCGGGCTATGGACGTTTTTCCTTGGAAGATAAAAAGACCGTCTCGCTCGAGACTTTGCTGGAAAGCCTTAGAAGCGGATCTTTTCACACATTTTTAATCACGCCGGATGAAATTTTTCGTGAGCTTCCCGAAATTCGGGTTTTTGACGCGCATTTGGCGGGAGTCTTTCGCGGAGCGATTCTCGCAGGCTTCCAAGTGTACCATGCAGGTGGATTGTTTAATTTTTCAGAAACCGTTAGAATATGCGACCGGAAAGGGAAATTCTTAGCATTGGGGCAGGGACTTGTTTCGAGCTCAGACCTTGATGTTCAACCAAAGGGATTACCTGTCGCCCGGGTCGAGAAAGTTGTCGGGGCACAGTAAGGGAAGATCCATAAACAAAAGTGACATGTCGGAAAGGTTCATGCACATGGGTTTATCGAGAGACAAGAAACAGACGGTCATCAACAGTTACCAGATGCACCCCGAGGATACAGGTTCCACGGAAGTTCAGATCGCCCTCCTGACCGAACGGATCAACCAGCTGGGGGAACATTTTCGGAAATTCCCGAAAGACAAGCATTCCCGAAGAGGTTTATTGCTGATGGTGAGCCGTCGAAGACGTCATTTGAACTACCTTCAAAAGGTCAATTTGGCTAAGTACCAGGAGATCATTACCCGGTTAGGCCTAAGAAAGTAATCGGTTGAGGAGGGGCGGTTTCAGACGGGCATGGAAGAGTTCCACATCGGAATGGACTCTTGCATGGCCATCTGACAACCGCCTTCTTGATTTTTGGAAAAGAGCTAATCAGATCGAAAGGAATGTTTATTCATGAAACCTATTACTGTCGAAGTCTCTGTCGGAGGCAAACTTATCCGGCTCGAAACAGGAAGAATGGCAAAACAGGCGGATGGTTCGACCACTGTATGGGCGGACGGAACTGTCGTTCTTGCCACAGCAGTTGCATCAAAGGTCGTCAAGCCCGGGATAGATTTTTTGCCCTTGACCGTCGACTATCAGGAAAGAGCCTATGCGGCAGGGAAGATACCGGGAGGTTTTTTCAAGCGCGAAGGGAAGCCGTCGGAGCGTGAGGTTTTGAATAGCCGGCTTATCGACCGGCCTCTCCGGCCACTTTTCCCAGACGGGTTCTTTTATGAGACCCAGTTGATCGCAAGTGTGATCTCGATCGACAGGGGTGGAATTTCGGATGTGATGGCTATCTTGGCAGCCTCTACGGCTCTTTATCTTTCGGACATTCCTTTCACCACCCCTATTGCCGCCGTGAAGATCGGGCTCGTAGACGGAAAGTTCATCATAAACCCGAATCTTGAAGAGCAAGAAATGTCCCAATTGGATCTGGTCGTCGCAGGTACGCGCGATGCCATCATGATGGTCGAAGGCGAAGGCGACGAGGTCTCTGAAGAGGATTTTATAGAAGCCATCGACTTGGCACACAAGTCTCTCATCCCCCTGATCGATGCCCAGGAACGGCTTAGGGCCGATGTCGGCAAGGAAAAGAGGCCGATGCCACCCAATCCGGTTCCTTCGGAACTCTTGGCCCGGGTGAACCAGCGTATCCATAGGGATCTTCAAGAGGCCCTCATGATACCGATGAAACAGGAACGCCAGGAAAAAGTAACCAGCATTTTCCAGGCCGTTCTGGAGGAGACCTCGTCCCAGTCGGGCGGTACGATTACACCGGAGGCGACCCGCGAACTTTACAATGTCTTCCATGAGATCGAACGGCGGATCATGCGCGAAATGATTCTCGAGAAGAAAGTCCGTGCGGACGGACGAGGTCCGTCTGATATTCGTCAGGTCACGGTCGAAGTCGGTTTTCTTCCCCGGACCCATGGTTCATCCCTGTTTACGAGAGGGGAAACCCAGAGCCTTTCCGTGGCAACCCTTGGCACATCGGATGACGAACAGAGGATCGATGCCCTTGAGGGCGAAACGACAAAGCGGTTCATGCTGCATTACAACTTTCCGCCATTTTCGGTAGGGGAAGCCAAGCCACTTAGGGGACCCGGAAGACGGGAGATTGGACATGGAAATCTTGCCGAGCGGGCACTTCGTCCCGTTCTCCCGCCAAGGGAATCTTTCCCTTATGCCATTCGTCTTGTCTCCGATATCCTTGAATCGAATGGTTCCTCGTCCATGGCGACGGTGTGTGGTGGAACCATGGCCATGATGGATGCCGGGATCCCGATAAAGGCACCCGTTGCCGGCATCGCGATGGGGCTGATCAAGGAAGGCGATAAAGTAGCAATTCTTTCCGATATCCTTGGTGTCGAGGACCATCTTGGAGATATGGATTTCAAGGTGACCGGTACCGAAAAAGGAATCACTGCGGTTCAAATGGATATCAAGATCGGGGGCATCACGACCCAATTGATGCGGGATGCCCTGGAGCAAGCTCGCCAAGGACGCATGTTCATCATGGGAAAAATGATGGATGCCCTTCCTTCGGTTCGGCATACTATGTCTCCGTTTGCACCAAGAATCTTGACGCTTAAGATAAAACAAGACAAAATTAGGGAAGTCATTGGCCCCGGTGGAAAAGTCATCCGTGGCATTACCGAAAAGACCGGTGTCAAGATAGAGATTGACGATTCGGGCCTTATACAGATCGCTTCCACCGACGAAACAGCGGCACAGGCGGCGATCGCAATGATCAACCAGATCATTGAGGAGGTCGAGGTCGGGAAGATCTATCTTGGAAAAGTAAAAACCGTTGCGGACTACGGTGCATTTGTGGAGCTTTTTCCTGGAACGACGGGGCTGTGTCACATTTCCCAGCTTGCTGACCGTAGGGTCGAGAAAGTTAGCGATGTCGTCTCCGAAGGTGACATGATTCTTGTCAAGGCACTGGAAGTGGACCGTCAAGGGAAAATCCGGCTTTCCCGCAAAGAGGCCATCGCTGAAGTTGGGGCGGAGCGGGAAGTTCGGGTCGGGAGCGGACGCTAAATGTTCGCTGACATTACAAATGGAAAGGGGGGAACGCCATGGATGCAAACAAGGGGGCGAACGGTCTGATTGTTGTGGCTGTAGTCCTTGGTCTCTTGTGGACCTGGTTGGTCAGCTATGTGGGTGTGGATCCTTTCTACCTTCCCAAGGGTGGATAAACCACCCCGGAGTTTTCGTTTGTCCTTATCTCTACCATTCTACCTGCCCTGAAAAAGGCCCAGCGGAAGCTGGGCCTTTTTATTTTCCACTAAGTCGTTAAAAAACAATTCGTTTTATCCGGTTTTCAGCCCCCTCCCTTCGTGTGATATGATCCTTTAAAGTAAAGCCGTGACAGAGCCTTAATTTGTCGAGCGTAAGAAGGCTTAACGACCGGCGGTCATATAATAGAGGTCCGAAATGCCAAACAAAGTTCATCAATTGTCGAATGGGATCACCGTGTATTGGGATCCGATGCCTGAAAGCCGTGCGGCTTCGATTGGTGTCTGGATTCGGGCGGGAAGCCGTTTTGAAGAACTCTCCGAAAGTGGTGTCACCCACTTTCTGGAGCATATGTGTTTCAAGGGAACGAAATTGCGGACGGCAGAAGAAATCGCCAACGAGATGGACTTCCTCGGCGGTGAGATGAATGCCTTCACCGGCCAGGAAATGACGTCGTTTTACGCAACGGTTCTTTCCGAAAATGCCAGGCGGGCGATCTCCCTTTTGGGTGATCTGATGTCCAATCCCATCTTCGATGCAGAAGAGCTTGAACGGGAACGAGGGGTCGTCCTCGAAGAACTGGCCGAATCGAGGGATGACCCGGAAGACCTTGCTGCGGAAACCTTGTTTGGCGCGTATTTCGAAGGCCATCCGTTCGGACGACCGATCCTGGGAACGGAAACAACGATCGGAAGTTTCACACCCGAATCCGTAGGCCAATATTTTCGGACGCATTATCATCCGGGAAACCTTTTTATCACAATTGCCGGAAACATCGATTGGCCGACTCTTTCTGATGAGCTGGAAAATGCGTTTCGGGAAATCGCACCGAAGGTCAAGACAAAGATCGAGACAACCCGGCCGGAACCGCATTTTTCCATCCGTGAACTCGAACAGGATTTTGAGCAGACACATCTCTGCCTTGGGGTGAGGGGTGTATCGCAAACGGATCAAAGACAATCGGCATTGCGGTTACTGACAACACACCTGGGCGGAGGAATGAGTTCCCGATTGTTTCAGGAAGTCCGTGAGAAGCGTGGATTGGCATATTCCGTTTATGCCACACCGTTGTCGTTTACCGATGGGGGAATAGTCCGGATATCGGCTTCAACGCGTCCTTCAAGAAGAAAGGAACTTCAGGAAGTCCTCATCTCGGAACTTCAGCGCCTTGAGTCGGTGCCCCTGACCTGTGACGAACTGACCCGCGCCCGGAACCAACTGAAGTCCTCTTTACTGATCGGCCTCGAATCGGTTAGTGGTCGCATGGGAAAGATGGGAAAAGACATTCTCCTCTGGGGCAAGGAGATTCCGGTTATGGAGATCGAACACTGGATCGACAAAGTGACCCCGGATGAGATTCTGGAATTGGCGAAAACCCTGAAATGGGGAAATAACCAGGCGATTTCCATCGTAGGTCCCTTGAAAGGCGAATAAGGGCGATGATCGGGCTTGGGGTGAATATCGATCATGTGGCCACCCTTCGAAATGCCCGGGGAGGTGATGAACCGGATCCTCTTTCGGCAGCGGTCGCGGTATATCAGGCTGGTGCGGAACAGCTGGTTTGCCATTTGAGGGAAGATCGACGGCATATTCAGGACAAGGATCTGTATCTTCTGAAACAATGGGGGCGACTCCCTCTCAATCTCGAAATGGCTCTTACGGACGAAATGGAACGTATCGCCCTCGATGTGCGTCCCGCTCTCATCACCCTTGTACCGGAACGACGCGAAGAGAGAACGACCGAAGGTGGTCTTCGGATAACTCCGGAGTACGCTGGGCGTACCAAAAAATTCCTGGCGGCATGCCGGAAACACAAAATTCGGCTTTCTCTTTTTTTGGCGCCCGATCCGCCGGCCGTCGAAAGTGCCATTCAACTCGGAGTAGACCAGGTGGAACTCCATACAGGTGAGTATGCCAATCTCTTTCCATCCGGTTCGTACCAAGACGAGCTGAATCGCCTAATCGACGCTTCGGAACGACTGGCCCGTTCGCGAATCCGGCTTGCCGCGGGACACGGCCTGTCGACCCGGAACCTGCGACCCGTTCTTCGTCTCCCCAAACTCACGGAAGTCAATATTGGGCATTCCGTACTGTCCAATGCCGTATTTGTCGGTCTCGACCGATCGGTCCGAGAGATTCGGGAGATTTTGAACGCCCATCTATCCGAAACGGAAAGGACCTCGTTTTGATGAGTCCGCCGGGAGCCAGGGCGCCTGGGGAGATCGTGGGGATCGGGGTCGATCTTGTCTCCATTTCACGAGTGCGGGATTTGGCAGTGCGGTTCGGAGACAGATTCCTTACCAGAATCTTCACTCAGGATGAAATCCTCGAATCCCGGGGTCGCCCGGTTTACCTTGCAGGGCGGTTCGGTGTCAAGGAGTCTTTGTTGAAAGCCTTGGGAACGGGACTTTCCGGGGGGGTCAAATGGACCGAGATCGGAACCAGGTCCATGGATACCGGCGCCCCTATCGTGTCGTGCGAAGGTGGTGTATCACGGATATTGAAGGAAAAAGGTGTCAGGGACATCTGGGTTTCAATATCTCATGAACGGGAGTCAGTCGTATCTATGGTCATTCTGACGGGCGGATCGGAAGCATGAGGGCGGTACTTCCTGAGGAAATGCGGCGGATCGAACAAGAGACAATGGATACATTGCTGTTGTCGGAAGAAATCCTGATGGAACGTGCCGGTATCGGAGTGGCGAGAGTTCTCCTCCGTTCTTTTCGGAATGTTTCGAAGGTTGTCGCCCTGGTGGGGAAGGGGAACAACGGCGGTGACGCTCTCACGGCCCTTCGGGAACTTCATTGCCGGGGCATACGCGTGTCTGCAGGTCTCCAATATCCCCTATCCATGTGTGGTCCATCGGTGGCGAGGGAAGCCGACCGATTGATTCATCTCGGAATCCAGATCGAGGAACTGTCAAGCCCCAAGGCCTGGCACCGGATCCGTCATGCGGATGTGGTCATCGACGGACTTCTTGGAACCGGATTCAAGGGAATGCCCAAAGAGGAGCTGAGACAGACTTTTGAACGGGTTAACGGTCTCGGTGCCCGTATCGTCTCCATCGATATTCCGTCCGGAGTCGACGGGGAGACGGGGAAGATCCTGGGTTCCGCTATCCGGGCGACCTTGACAGTCACTCTGGGTTTTCCTAAATGGGGAATTCTCGTCGATCCGGGACTTCGAATGTCGGGTTCCGTCGTTGTTTCCGATATCGGGATCCCTCCGGGGTTTGGCATGGGGGGAACCCTATGGGCTTCGGATGATCGGGATGCGATTGGGTGGCTTCCAAAGCGGGCATTGTCGATCCACAAGGGACAATCCGGTCATGTGGCCGTATGGGGTGGAAGTCCCGGAAAACGGGGTGCACCCGAACTGGTTGCATTGGGTGCCTTGCGCTCGGGATCGGGGTTAGCGACGGTTTTTTTTGCCGACGGGGACAAGGGAGTCCTCCCCCGTTTCCCTGAAATCATGGTGGATGGATGGCCAAAAGAGCCTGGAAGTGGTTTCCTCCCGGCATTACTTGACCGGATGGATGTCCTTGCCTTCGGACCCGGGATTGATCCTGACCCCGGATTTCGGAAAAACCTGGACGGTATCCTTGACGAGTTTCAGGGACCGATTGTTGGAGATGCCGGGTTTTTCGCCCTCAACTGGAAAAAACCGGATGACGTACGCCGCAAAAACGGACGCCCTCTGGTCTTGACCCCGCATCCTGGTGAGTTTTCCCGTTTTTCCGGGATTCCGGTCCATGAAGTTCTTGAAAACGCGACGGCTCTTGCAAAAGAATTTGCCGGAAAATGTGATGCCGTTCTTCTCCTGAAAGGATGGAGGACAATCATCGCCTCTCCCGACGGACGATGTGCGGTCAATATGTCGGGAGCCCCAAATATGGCGACTGCCGGCATGGGAGATGTTTTAACCGGCATTATCTCCGGACTTCTGGGCCAGGGTCTAGAACCCTTTCTCGCTGCCACACTTGGAGCGTACATCCATGGCAAAGCCGGAGAGATGGCCTATGAAGAAGGAACGACGCGCGGGCTTCTTGCTCATGAACTGGCGGAGAGGATCCCCAAGGTCCTTTCCAAACTCGAAAATCGAACCTTCTTGTTCTCCGAAGAGGACCGTACATTGTACGAACCCCTGCATTCCGCGGCCGGGGTGATCGATGGACCGGAAAGTTAAGCGGAGAGGACCGGGAGCATGAGTGAGGATCTACCGCTGAACGATCTTGCCGTGTACCTCGAGTATCTTTCGAGGCATGTTCCGACCTTCGCTCTGCCAAAACCGCCTTCAGGACGCGGAAAATCGGGGGACCGGGAACCCCTCTACGAGGAAGAAGGCACCGATCCGTTGATTGCTCTTCGGGTGAAGGCCGAGGCGTGCCAAGCCTGTCCCCTGTCGGAAACGCGGAATAAAGTCGTCTTCGGGGAAGGTTCGGGACGCACCGGGCTCATGTTCGTCGGAGAGGGGCCCGGAGCGGACGAAGATCGCACGGGTCGCCCTTTTGTCGGCCGGGCCGGGGACCTTCTGACACGAATGATCGTTGCAATGGGACTCAAGAGAGAGGATGTCTATATCGCCAACACGGTCAAATGCCGCCCTCCCGGGAACCGTGTCCCCACCCCGGCCGAACGAGCCGCTTGTTTCCCCTATCTCCGGGAGCAGATCCGTGCCCTGAAGCCACGTTTCATGATCCTATTGGGACAGACGGCGGCTCAGGCCCTTCTCCCGGATTCCGAGAGCATTTCCCGGCTTCGCGGGACGGAATGCCGCATCGTGGACTTTCCGGATATCAGGGTGATTCCGACCTACCATCCGGCATATCTTCTCCGAAATCCCGAGGCCAAGAAAGTGGTATGGAAGGATCTCCAGACCGTGATGGGCTGGATGAACCTTCCTGTGGATCATGGAGACCGCAAAGAATGAGAATCCTTCTGGGAATCATCATCGTAGGTTTTGGCTATCTCTTCCAGGTGGAAAATGACCAGCAAGCCGTCAGCGTCAACATACCGTTCTGGGGAAAAACCGGCCCTCTTTCGATCGGGACCATCGCGATCGTTTCCGCATTTTCCGGCATTCTTCTGTGCGGGGTTTTCTCGTTATTGAAGAAAGTGAGGAATCGTATCACCTATATCCGGAGTCTGAGCGGCTCCCCTTCTTCGAACACTGACCTCGGCCATCATGGATAATCCTGTCGTTCCCGATCACGTTTTTCCTGATACACCTCTTTTCCGGCAATACCTGAATCTGAGGGGTCAAATCGGAAATGCCCTTCTTCTTTTCCGACTGGGGGATTTCTACGAACTGTTCGGGGACCAGGCCGAACGCGCGTCGAAAATACTGGGACTGACGCTGACCACCCGGGATCGGAACCGACCGAATCCGCTGCCGATGTGCGGGATACCGGCCAGATCCCTGGATCTTTATCTTCCCAGGCTCATTTACCAGGGTCATGCGGTTGCCATTGCAGAGCAAATCTCTCCGGATTCGGAGGAAGAAGGGCTCTTTTCGAGAGAAATCGTCCGTATCGTGACCCGATCCACCCTTATCGAAGATCCGGCTCTTGCGGGAGGAAATACAAAAAACGGGATTTCCATCGTGAGAAAAGGCGCGTTGTGGTACGGAGCCTGCCTTGACCTTTCCGATGGTCATTTGAGTGTTTTCGATCCGAAAGACGGGGCCGGACGGGAAGAAGTCCTCGATTGGGTCGCCCGGAAGAACCCCGAGGAAATTTTGATCGGGGAAGAGGCCCTTCGGGAAGAGATCGATGGATGGGATGTTACGGTCTATTCGAACGACAACAAGACAGACTGGAAGGAGGCCCTTTCTTCGTCGTTTCTCTTTCCGACCCTCTCCGAAGGAGCCGAAGAAGCGTTGGGACGGCTCATCAGGTATGTCTCCTGGCACCAGAAGTCGATCCTGTTTCATCTGACCGGCGCGGTCGTCGAGAGCCCAAAAGAAATTCTGATTCTTGACAGGTCCACCCTTCGCCACGTGGATCTCCTCCCCAACCCGGATGAAAAAAAACGATACGGGTCCCTGATCGAGGTTCTCGACAGGGCCAAGACACCGATTGGGAGTCGCACGATCCGGAGCTGGCTCCTGGAGCCCGATACGCGGTTTTCGGAAATCGAACGAAAACACCGCGTCATAACATTCCTCTCGTCCCATCCTCGATTTCCGGACCAGATTGTCGCCATCCTGAAATCGATCGGGGATTTCGAACGAATGCTCGGGAGGATCGGCTTGAAAGGCCGTTCTCCAAGGGACATGTCCGGCCTTAGGGAAAGCCTGTCGGCGGCCATTGTGCTGACGGAACTGCCCCAATGGAACGTCTTGCTTCCCGATCCTGAACGGACAGTTCTTCTGCCGGAACTCGGAAGCCTTTACGACTTGCTTGATCGTGCGTTGGTCGACGAACCGGCCGTGATGCTGGGTGAGGGACCAGTCATCCGGGATTCCTTCGATTCCGCGCTGTCAGGGTATCGTGCCATCGAACGGGAAGGCGACAGGGCCCTACTCGAGATTGAAGGGAAAGAACGGGAAGAGACTGGGATCGAAACGCTCCGCATCCGATATAACCAGGTGACCGGATATTTCATCGAAGTCTCAAAGGGACAGGTGAAGAACGTTCCTTCCCATTACTTCCGAAAGCAGATCCTGACGAACGTCGAACGATTCACGATCCCCGAACTGATCGATTTCGAGACCCGTATTAACGAATCCCGGAACTTGGTTGCAAAACGGGAAATCGAACTGGTCGATCTTTTAAGGGCGGAGATCCTAAAACACGCGGGACGCCTTCAGGCCCTGGCCCGATTCGTCGGAACGGTAGACGCCCTCTGTTCGTTCTATCTGGTCGGGCAGGAACGGGGATATGTCCTCCCGGAATTTCAGGATTCCGGGCCGATCGAAATCCAGAACGGCCGTCATCCTGTCCTGGAATTGAGGTTGCCTCCCGGACGCTTCGTTCCCAACGATACACGCCTGGATCCCGGCTCCTTCATCGTGCTGACCGGCCCCAATATGGCCGGGAAATCGACATACATGAGACAAGTGGCTTTGATCCAGATCATGGGACAAGCCGGTTGTCCGGTTCCCGCGGATCGCGCGAGAATGCCCCTTGTAGACCGGATCCTGACCCGCGTTGGAGCTTCCGACCACATACTCGAAGGAGAATCGACGTTTATGGTCGAGATGAAGGAAATGTCCCGGATCTTGAACGAGGCGACTGCCCGTAGTCTCGTTCTGCTGGACGAGGTCGGGAGGGGAACGTCCACGTTCGACGGGATGGCCCTGGCTTGGGCCATATCCGAATTCCTTTACGATAAGATCCATTGCCGAACCCTTTTCGCGACTCATTACCATGAACTTCACAGGCTGTCTTCCCGTCGGCCCTACATTCGAAATCAGTCGGTCGCCGTCACGGTGAAAGAACGGGAAATCACCTTCCACCATAGGATTGTCGAGGGACATTCTTCCCGTTCTTACGGGGTCGATGTGGCTCGGTTGGCGGGATTGCCCGATAAGGTCGTCGACCGGGCGTTCGAAATCCTTCGTTTCTGGAACCAGCAGAGACTCTTGAAGTCCGTTCCGGACTCGAATGATTGGGCCCCTCCCGAAAACAAACTGGACATGCCCCTTTTCGGATGGAAGAAGGAAGAAAATTTGGACGCAATGGAATAGGCATCGTCCAATAAACGAACATCGCCTGATTTCCCTTGAAAAGCCCGGGGAATCCGCATAAGATGATGGCGTTTCCATCGGTTTATACGTTCTCACCGAGGATTTGCGATAGGACCGTTTTGACTTCCAAAGAGAACGCATGATGATCCATGACGAGGAACCTGAAATCCCCAATCTGACACCCGCCGAGGCCTTGTCCCAGCTTGAGGGCGTTTTTCAAAAAGGGGATCCCGCCCAGGTTCTTGAAAATCCCGCCGAAGATCTTAACGTATCCGAGTCCCTGATCGTCCTTTTCGAGGAAGAAGAACTTCCACTCCTGCATGAAACCCGTTTCATGACGCCAGACTGGTCCCTCTATGTCCGAAGATTTCTTGAGAGTTATTCGGAGGAGGTGGAGAAGACATCGAATCTTGTCTCTCCGATGGACACCGGAGGCCCATTTCTCTATGGTTTCGGACTTCTCGTGGACGGTGTCCCTGAAGAGATTCCCGCTATGGAGGAAGACCGTCTCAAACGGGCGCGTTCGATCATCTCGGACATGCTGGCGTCGATGGGTGACCGGCCGAATGTGCAGCTCCATCCGAACTGGGGGGGCATTTCGGACCTCTATCTTTTTTCTTTTGAGGAACGTCGGAACTTTTTCGAATCTTTCTTCGCGGAAGGGCCTGGGGAAGAGCCGGCGTACCTCCGTGAATCCGGGTATTTCAGCGAAGAAGGGTTCTGGGGATGGCAACCGGAAGCCATCCTCGGTCCCGACAATCCCATCCTAAGCCACTATCCTTTCATCTCCCCGGAAGGTGAGGGAGTTGGACCTATCACCCTGGTAGGGGCGTTTTCTTCCAGTTTGTCTCCGGGGGAAGGGGGTGTTCAGGACCGCCTCGAGCGAATGCAGGACGACGTGTCGTTCCAGGGCGGCATCAGGAGACTTTCCGAGCTCTTTGTCTCTGAAAACGGATCGGGATCCGAAGGAATTTCGGTGTCTCTCGTTCCTTGGTCCTACCTCCTTCCTATGGCCATTTCGCTCAGTCTTGTCCAAAAGATTATTGAATTTCTCGAAACCATCCAGCTTTCCGGCCGGGAAACATTCGAACTGGTTCCATTCTGGGAAAAAGGATTTTTGTGGTTGCATGGGTCCATAAAAGGTCGCACCGAAACGCGGGAGTTCCTTCTCATCGATGAATATGTCTGGGAGTTTGTTGAAAATATGCTTCCGGCGCTTCTGGAAAACCATTTGCCCCTCAAGGCTCAATGGCATCCCCTACCTGGAGAAGATCGGGAAAACTCACTTGGTTTGCTTTAGACGCAGTACGTGGATCGGTTTTGTTTTTTATTTTCTCCAGGGTATCGTTCCTTCGATTGCCGTGTCTCTTCCCGTCGCGGCTCCGGCCGGAAATACCCCTGGACCCCAGGAGACTCGGAATCAAATAGGAAAGTCCGTTCTCCCGCTGTCGTTTGGGCTTGAAACACAGTTCGAACGGGTTTTCTCGTTCCAGTACGCCCGGGCAACGATCGATGAAAGGAATGGCCGGATTTTCCTGGCTCTTTTCCGAGACAATCAGGTCCAGGTACTGGATATGAAAACGGGTGCGACAAGGCAAACATTGCGAAACCTCGATCGACCGGAATGGGTCTCGTTCGACCACGGCCATAACGTCCTTCTTGTCGCGCTCGGGAACTCACGGCAGTTCGAGATCATCCCGGATCTTGATCCGAGCAAGGAGTATCGGCAACCGACGGGACTCAACCCCGTCTGGGTCGGCGGATCTTCGAAGAACGGATATTTTCTCCTGGCAGGCGGTGTACATATTTTGTACCGGCTGGACCGGGGTTCTTACGCTTCGACGGATTGGATCGCATTGGGGGACAAAGTCCATGACGTTGCCCTGGACGCCTCCGGCAAGCAGATCTATCTTCCGCTCATGAGAAAGGGAAAAGTATGGATCGTCGATCTTGCGACCCTTCGGCTCCTTCGTGAACTGGATCTGGAGACGTGCGACGGTCCACGGAACGTGGTTCCCGTGTCCCTCGAGAAGAAGGAACGCTTGGCAGTCCTTTGTAAAAACGGACTGTACTTCGTCCATCCGGACGTTTCCACCCCGCACAGATCATGGAAATTCCACCACCGTCCGGGTTCGATGGCATCCCTGGTTCGCGGAAACCTTCTCATCGTTTCCTTTCCGGAAAAGAACGAACTCGATATCTGGGATATCGCGGGAAAACGCGTCGTCAAACGGATTGCCCTCGATTCCCGTCCCATATTCCTCACATCGACGGCCGATGGTACGGGATTCCTCGTCATTACAAACTCGGCTAGAAGACAGGAGACCCGGCTGATATTCTACCGGATCTCGGGGCCCGTCCCGCATTTGAAGAAGGCTTCGAATCCACCGTCTACGGTTCTCCCGGAAGGCCCGTCAAACGGCAAGGTAAAAACTCCAGTCAAGCGGTGATGTCGGATTTGAGGAGAGGAGGCGAAATGGGGGTCTTGAAAGACAAGAACATCTTCGTGACAGGTGTCGCCAACCGTTGGTCCATCGCATGGGCGGTGTCCGAAGCGATCATGCGGGAGGGTGGGAGGGTGGCATTTTCCTACCAGGGAGAAACGCAGAAAACCAACATCCAGAAGCTCCTGGAAGGAATCCCTTCAGTAAAGGATGCTGTACTTGTGCCACTCGATGTCCGGGACGACGCCCAGGTTTCCAAGACGGCACAGGATTTTCTCCGGGAGGGTGTCCGTTTCGACGGATTGGTCCATAGCATCGCCTTTGCCAAGCGTGAAGAGCTCGATGGACTTTTTCTCGATACCTCCCGGGAGGGGTTCCTCCTGGCCCAGGAAGTGAGTGCATACTCCCTCGTCCAGTTGTGCCGTGAGTTTTGCCCCGTCATGAACGAAGGGGCGTCCGTTGTGGCGATGACCTATCTTGGATCGGAACGTGTCGTTCCCCACTATAACGTCATGGGGGCGGCAAAAGCGGCCCTGGAAGCGTCGGTCCGGTATCTGTCCTTCGATCTGGGCAATCGGGGTATCAGGGTCAACGCTTTGTCCGCGGGACCGGTCAAGACGGCTTCCGGAAGAGCAATCAAGGGATTTGGGGATATGCAACGCATAGTGGGGGATCAGGCACCCCTCAAGACGCCCTTGACGGCAGATGAGGTTGCGGATGTGACGGTCTGCATTCTTTCGCATCTTTTTCGGGGAGTGACCGGTGAATTGATCCATGTCGACATGGGATATCATGCTTTGGGCATGGTCCTCCCCTCATCGCAGGGAGGTGCAGAAGACTCTTGAGGTCCACCAGACCATGATTTCCCCGTGTTCCCGTTCTGGCAGTTTGCAATACGGAAAGGAATTCTAATGGCACAAGAAGTCATTTTTCGAATGGGCATTCCGGTCCTGGACGAAACTCGCCGGGAGATCGGGAGGCTCGAAAAACTCGTTTTTTTTGAAACGGAAAAGAAAATCACGGAAATCGTGATTCGCGAACTTTCCTGCCTCAGACGGATTCCCGTAGAACGGATCCGGTCCATAGAGACACATGAGCTCCTCTTGACGGGTCAGGTCAATCCCGACGAGTTTCCCGTCTTCGATCCTGATCAATTCGAAGAACTCCCAACGTGGTTTTTCCCCTCGGGATACCGCATCGAAGTCGGTTCCGTCGTGACATTAAAACCATCGGACATCCGCATTTTCGGGGAAACCGAAGCGTATACCCGAAGAGAATTTATGGCGAAATCGACCGCGGTTGTCGCGACCTTGATCGGAATCAGTCTTGTCGTGCCCATCGGCGGGTACATCCTTGCGGCTGTGAAGACAAAGGTCTCGGATCACTGGATCAATTTGCCGATGCGACTCGATCAGCTCCCCCTCGACTCTCCCGTTACCCAGACATTTTCGACGGTATCGGTCAGCGGATGGATGCGGGTGCCGATCGAAAAAACGGTCTGGCTCATAAGGCATTCCGGGGACACGGATCCGGATTCCGTGGCCGCCGATGTGTCGATCGGACTTGACTCCGCCCTGGAAAAAAAATTCGTCGATCCAAGGCTTACCGCGTTTTCTCCGATATGTCCCCATTTGGGTTGTGCCCCCCAGTGGTTCAGGGACCAGAAACAGTTCATCTGCCCATGCCATCATTCCGTTTACGAAATCACCGGAAAAGTCGTTTCCGGACCGGCTCCCAGACCCTTGGATACCTTTCCCGTCCGTATTGCCCCGGATGGAATTATTTCCATCATCTACGAACAGTTCTCGATCGGGATTCCCAAGAAGGTACGTCTGGCCTGAACGTCTTATGCGGAGGGATCCGGATGGAGCCCGAAAAAGAAGGCAGGATCGTTCGGTACCTGGACGAGCGGATCCGTTTGAAGGCCCTCATGAGCTTTCTGTTGAACGAGCCGATGCCCGGAGGAGCCCGTTGGGCCTACGTATTCGGAAGCATGGTCATGTTCAGCCTCATTCTTCAGTTCCTGACCGGTATGATGCTGGCATTCTACTATGGAGGTACGCCCGATCATGCTTGGGACAGCGTCAATTATATCGATCATCTGACGTATGAAAATATTCCCGTCGGTCGTATGATCCGTGGGCTTCATTATTGGGGCGCTTCGATCATGGTCATTCTCGTCGGGCTCCACCTCCTTCAGGTTTTTTTGTGGGGCGCCTACAAGAGGCCCCGGGAAATCATGTGGCTCGTGGGAGTCCTTCTCCTTGCAATGACGATGGTCGCCGCTTTTACGGGCTATCTTCTTCCGTGGGACGAACGGGCGTACTGGGGAACGATCGTCGGAACGAACATGATAGGCCTTATTCCGATCGTCGGACCGGTCATCAAGAGTGCTATACGGGGAGGTGTCGGACTCGGAGCCTTGACCCTTTCACATTTTTTTACGATACACACGATGGTCCTGCCGACCCTGTTCATTCTCTTTGTCGGACTGCATATGGTGATTTTCCGCCGTGTCGGTCCCGCGGGCCCGTTCGGGGGCGATCCCCTGACGCTTGAGTCGCAGAAGGAATTTTTCTATCCACGGCAAGTGTTGATGGACTCGCTGGGGATGTTTGGGGTTTTTCTCCTGATCGCAATGTTGGCCATCATGGTCCCTCCCGGGCTCGAAGCAATGGCGAACCCGTCGAACGGCGCCTACAATCCCGTGCCCGCATGGTACTTCGATTGGATTTTCCAGCTCCTCAAAGTGATCCGGCCGGAAATTCTGGGTGTGGTGGGTTTGCCGGCACTGATCGGGATGATCCTGATTTTTCTTCCGTTCGCAGACCGGAATCCCGAGCGTTCGCCATTGCGAAGGCCATTTTCCGTCCTGGCGACTTTGTTTGTTCTGGCAAGCATGATCGTTCTTTCGATTCTGGCGGAAAAAGGATATAAAAAGCTGGTGCCCTTGGACCGGGATGCCATGGCCCGGGGCAAGGTGGTGTTCGACCATTCCGGATGTCTTGGATGCCATCGTTTACAGGACAGGGGAGGACGGATGGGGCCGGATCTGTCCGAGGAGGGGCTGATCGGACATCCCCAACATTGGCTTGTTACACAATTCGTCAATTCCAAAACCAATTTCCCGAATTCACCGATGCCCAACTTTACGTTTTTGAAGCCGGATCAATTGCACGATCTGGCCCAGTATGTTTCATCGCTCGGAAGAGCCGGATGGCCGGATCCTACCAAAGAAGGGAACGGGGAAAAGTAAGGAGCCAAGAAGGTCATTCGAGGGATTTGAGGATCGTGATGGCCCGTTCCTTTTCAGGTGTCCCGACAAAATAGGCTCGTCCGTTGATGAGGGTCGTCGGAACGGACGTGAGGTTCTGGCTTTTTGCAATTTCCCTCCCACGGGGCGTGTCTATATCGATTTCCTCATACTCGAACGACACTTCTTCCATGAGTCGTTTCCAGAACGATTTGGCAGAAGGGCAACTGGGGCACCATTGGGCATAAAGGACTGTAACGTTTGCCATTGTCTTCCGTCTCCGATTCGCGTGTCGAACGGTTTCGCTCGCGTGCAAGTCCGGCAAATTTTTCGTGGACCTATGATACAATCCAACGGGTTGCGCGAACAAGGAGAGGGCCGTCCGCCCGACCTCCAGGAATGTCACACGTGTCTTCATAGGAAATTGTCCATGAATGTTTATGCCATGTTTGTCGGGGCAGCAGGAGGGGTTTTCTTCGGTTTTTTCGTGAGCTGGTGGAACCGGAAGAGATCCTGTCCAGGCACGGTGTGCCAGATAAACGGTGACCCCCGCACGGCCATGATTTCATACGGAGCGGTCGGAGCGTTGCTCGGTCTGACATTCCATGTCTGAAATAAAGGCCGGAGCGAAGGTGCCCAACCCGGTGGGACCTTATTCTCCTGTTCGGGAAACCGGGGGGTGGGTCTTTCTCTCCGGGCAGATTGCGCTGGATCCGGAAACGGGACAACTGGTCCATGGAGGAATCACGGAAGAAACCCGGCGGGTTCTTGAAAACATCCGCAATCTATTGGAAAGCTGCGGGTTAGGCTGGCAATCGTGTGTCAAGACGACGATTTACCTGGTTGAGATGAAGGATTTTTCTGTGGTCAATGAAATCTACGGGCAGGTCCTATCGAGACCCTACCCTGCACGCTCAACGGTCGGGGTCAAGGAACTTCCCAAGGGAGCGCGGATCGAAGTTGAGGTGATCGCGAAGAGGATTGACGGTAAAGAATCTGAAAAAATGGTTCTCTAAAGCGCTTTCTGGACCCATCCGCTCCGGATGCAGCGGGTGCAAACCCGGAGTTTCTTCGCCTGTCCACCAACCACTGCCCGAACATTCTGGAGATTCGGCTTGAACGCACGTTTTGAAACCCGGTGTGAATGGCTTATCTGATTTCCGATGACTTTTGTTTTGCCACAGACGGCGCAGGAATCTGCCACAACATCCTCCATAATCGGTGATAATTTCGTTAAAACATGACAATTCTAAAGATATTCGCTGACAAAATCAATCCGTCCCCGAAGGCCCAAACCGAAGGAAACCGGGACGAGGGCCGTCTCCGGCCATGAACCGGACACCTATTTCACTGGCCTCTCCCCTCACTTCGATCGCCGACGTGGGTCCCAAAAGGGTCGAAAAGCTCTCCCGCATGGGAATACATTCGATCCTGGATCTTCTGTATTATTTCCCCTTCCGTTACGAGGACCGGAGATCCGGGGCCAAGATCGCTCACCTTGCTCCGGAGACATCCCGGGGATTCATTGCCCGCGTGCGCTCTATCCGAAAGAGGTCGCTCCGGAATCTCAGGGTTCCCCTGATCGAAGCCGATCTCGAGGACGAGACCGGGACCGTCCGGGCTGTCTGGTTCGGACAGGAATACCTGTTGAAAACCCTGCCTGAAAACGCGTCGGCATTTTTTTTCGGAAAAGCCGAAGTGTCCTCGTTCGATGGGAGGCTCTCCGTCCGGTCGCCTGTCGTCGAACGGATTGATCCGGAAAAAAAAGGACAGAAAAGTTTCCATATCAACAGGATTGTCCCGGTTTACCATGAGGCCGAAGGGCTGGGGTCGACCTTTTTCCGTAAGACGATAGGGACAGTATTGGCCACTCTCTGGGGCACAGACTTCGATCCCGTTCCGCGTTCTGTCCTGGAACCTCTGGGGTTGCCGACCTGGTTCTTGTCTCTTGTCGAAATCCACTTTCCGAAAGACCTGAACGGTTCAGGGGATACCCAATCGCTTCTCGAGACCGATTATCCCCCGAGAAAAAGGTTCATTTTCGAAGAGTTCTTTTTCCTTGAATTTCTCATGGGACATAAGAAGAGGGAGGTACAGTGCACCCCCCGGTCAACTCCTTACCAAATAGCGAGGGATGCACGAAGACGTTTCCTGGAATCCCTCCCTTTCCTCCCGACTAAGGCGCAGGAGCGCGCGTTTGAAGAGGTCCAGAACGATCTGGAAACTCCCCAGCCGATGAATCGTCTCCTTATGGGAGATGTCGGGTCGGGAAAGACGCTTGTTGCGGCATGGGGCATTTATCTTGCGACCTCCTCCGGTTTCCAGGCGGCTTTCATGGCTCCCACAGAAATTCTGGCCCAGCAACATTTTCGAACCCTCGGATCCCTTCTCGGTCCCCACGGAATCCGGACAGCCCTCCTGACACATGCGATAAAGGGGAGCGAACGGCGGGCTCTGATGGAAGATTCCTACATGGGGAATATCGAACTTGTGATCGGAACGCACGCCCTGATTCAGGAGGCATTGTCCTTCAAGCGCCTGGGATTTATTGTCGTCGACGAACAGCATAAGTTCGGCGTCGAGCAAAGGAAGATCCTGATAGGAAAAGGGGAGACACCGGATGTGCTCGTGATGACAGCAACTCCGATCCCCCGTTCCCTGGCCTTGTCCTATTTCGGAGATCTCGATATATCGATCCTCGACGAAAAACCCCCGGGAAGACGCCCGGTCGAAACCCGGTTGCTCGCGTCCACTGAAGAAGGGGATTTCTGGGACACCGAGATTCGTCCGTCCGTTGACCGCGGCGAACAGGTCTACGTCGTCTATCCCGTGATCGATAGCTCTGCCGTTAAGGAGTTGAAGGATGCCACGACCATGTGGGGTGCGCTTTCTCAAAAGTGGCCGGACATCGCTGTCGGACTCCTGACCGGACGCATGACATCCGATGAAAAAGAAGAGATGATGAACAGGGTCGAGGCAGGCCTTGTGAAAGTCCTTGTTGCGACCACGGTGATCGAAGTCGGAGTCGATGTTCCGAATGCGACGGTCATGGTCGTCGAGAATGCCGAACGCTTCGGTCTGGCCCAACTCCACCAGTTGAGGGGACGTGTCGGGAGAGGGGATCTTCCCGGCCGATTCTTTCTGATTCCCGGAAACGGGGTTTCAGGGGAGGGGATTGACCGTCTTCGCGTTTTGACCCGTTCGGACGACGGGTTCCGCATTGCCGAAGAAGATTTGAGAACGCGGGGACCGGGAGAGTTTCTCGGGACCCGACAATCGGGCCTGCCTCCCTTCAAGGTTGCGGATCTCGTGAGGGATGCCCCACTTCTTGAAGAGGCGAGACGATCGTCCCACGCCTTTCTGGAAATGGCTTCGGAAGGAGGGAGCGAAAAAACATGGGAATGGACGACACTCATGAATTTCATACGGAATCGATTCCCGGACGTGGCAGAATGGCTTCTGGTGAGATAAGTGCAATAGAGGAGAAATCCGTCCAGGAAACAGTGCGCCTCGGGCAGGTGCGCACAGGTTGGGTCAGGACGATCGGGGTATTTAAGGAAACCGTTCTCTGGATCTTTAAAGTGGGCGATCTCGTCCAGTCATCATTGGCCAAGCTCCGGAATGAATCCCGGTTAAGGAAGGCTTATCGGGATTTGGGAGAATTCCTCTTCCAGAGGATGCATGACCCCGAACTCGACGAAGCCGATCAGGTGGAATTCGATCTTTTGATGGGGAGAATTGCCGAGATTCGCGTAGAGCGGGATCGCCTGATAGGAGATTCGGAGAATTCGGATCGAACGGGATTGTCGTCTTAAGGAGGAATCGTGTCTTTTCGTAAGGTCTGCGTTATCGATGTTGGCACGAATTCCGTGCGGATGATTTTGGCAAAGGCCACAGGACAGAAGATAGGGGAAGTATTGTTTACTCAGGGACGCATTACACGCCTGGGGGAAGGATTGAGAGATTCGGGTTCGATCCAGGGCAAGGCTCTCGAAAGGACAGTCCAGGCTCTACTTGATTTTCTGGAAAGAGCCAGGGCGTTTTCACCCGAAAAGATACGGATCGTGGGCACGTCGGCGATTCGGCAAGCCTTGAACCAGGAAGATGTACTTCGAGAAATTCTTGAACGCACCGGTTTTGCCCTGGAAGTCATATCGGGAGAGCAGGAAGCCCGCATGACCTATACCGGAGCCCTCCAGAACATGGAAGGATTGACTCCGCCGTACCTTGTCGTGGATATCGGGGGCGGGTCGACTGAACTGATATATGGCGAAACGTCACAGGATAGCCTGAAAGCATTTTCGATCGAAGTGGGGGTCGTGACATTGACGGAAGGGTGGTTGAAAAAAGATCCGCCTGGGTCGGAAGAGATCAAAAAAGCCCGCCAATTCGTTTCGAATTCGTTCCATGCGATGTTTTCACAGCTGATTCCCTATCTGACCTCCAGTGTCACGACGGTCGGAACGGCCGGTTCCGTTACCACTTTGCTGGCGATGGCATTGGGCATGAAGATTTACAATCCCGCCCTTATCCACGGCAAGGGGCTTTCAAGAACGACCGTTCAGGAGATTTTCGAAAAACTTTCCCGGAAAACGCTCGCAGAACGGTTGAAAATCCCCGGAATCGAAAGAGGTAGGGAAGATCTGATCTTTTCCGGAGCCCTGATCCTTCTTGAAATTATGGAATCACTTTCTCAGGCCGGTCTGGTTGTTTCAGATTCCGGACTGAGGGAAGGGGTCCTGCTCCATGCTGCCGGGGAATTCGGAGCTTCTTACCGGAAGAATTAGCCGGACCGGCTGTCCCGGTATTTAAGTGTGTCCACATAGAGTCCGTAAAGGGAGGGTTCCGAGGGGTGCCTTTCCATACCATCCTGAAGAATCCGCAAGGCCTTTTCGATTTCCCCGCGACGCATGGTCCATTCGTGAATGACGCGGAAAAAACCTGGGCGGCTTGGATAAAAATCCAGAAACTCGTCCAGAACGACGGGAAGGCGTTCGGAAGGCTCACCCTTCAGGAACATTGCGCGTGCTATGGAATGGAACAATGTAACCGGCTCCCGGGTGCTGGGAAGGATTCTTTTGTACCAGAGGATCGCGGAATCCGGATTCCCGAGCTTTTCGTCCGTCAGAGCGAGGATCCAGTAAGGAACTTCGCTCAGGGGGTCGCCGATGACGGCCTGTTCGAGATAAGGTTTTGACTCTGTTGAAGAATTCGAAAAGTAAAGGGAAAGGCCTTGCATGATCAATTGTTCGGGCCGGGTAAAGGATGAACCTGGTTCTTTTTCCCAATGGTGCAACACTTTCGAGCTTCTGAATTTTTTCGGAAGGCGGCCCGGGAAGAGAATCTCCATCCATGCCATTGTTTCGAAAAAGGCAAACCAGTCGTTACGTTCCAGCGAAAGTTTCAGAAGGATTTCCCCTGTATAGGGGTCCGGTTCCTTTTCAAAGGCTGTCGAATAGGCGAGAATGGCTCTTTCTGGAGCCTTTTCCCGCAGAAACACTTCACCGAGGGACCGATAGGGATGGGCTTCGTTAGTGGTCTGAAGGGTTTGGATGGCTTTATCCATTTCTTTCATGTCGATCTGGAGGAGTCCCATCAGAACGTGGAATTCACTATTGTCGGGCTCAAGGGAAAGGGCTTTCCTGATGGGGTCAAGGCCTGCGAGGGGCTTCCCGTTCATCTTGTATGCCATGGCGATCAGTCCGTAAAGTCTGGCGGTTTCCTCGCCGGCCTCCATCGCGAGTCTCAGGGAGTCCACGGCCCGGGTATATTCGTTCATATTAAGCAGAAGACGCCCGGCTTCCTCCAGTAGGAATGGATTCTTGGGTTGTGTCCTGAGAAGCGTCCGTACGTATTTGAGGGCTTGGCGGGTTTGGTTGTTCCGTTCCAGGGCCCTGATATAAAGAATCTGGCATTCGTGATTACTGGGATCTTCGTTCAGAAGGTTTCTGCACAACGTCAAAAGTTTGGGGTACTGTTCAAGGAGTTCGAGGCGTTCGATAAGGGCAATGTAAGCGAGGGCATTTTGTTTGCTGGAGGGGTTTAGGGAGTAAGCTTCCGTGATCCTCGAGTCGGCAATCCACCAGCGCCCCTTCAGCCCATTCTGGATGCCGGATTCCCTAAGAAGTTCCGTATTACCTGGAAATTGCGACAAACCTTCCTCAAGAAACCACAAGGCTTTGTCAGGCTCTCCAGTGAGATTTTTGAGTTGCGCGAGCCCCAGGAAGGATTCCGGGGTAGGTTTGAACGGAGGCTGGACGGATTTCCAGAAACAGTCCTCCGCCTTTTCCCATTCTTCTTTCCCTTCGTGGACACGTCCACGCTCCACCAGAAGGAGGCCGGATTCTGGGAACCGGGAAGAGGCGTCGTCGAGAAGGGACAGGCATGCTTCCCAATTCCGTGCTTGAAGGAACGCGTGAAGGCGTTCCAGAATGTCGTGCAGTTCGCCGGACGGGGTGTTGCCGGAGGTCGTCGATGAAAGTTCCGAGCCGTCACTGGCGGATTGTGTCATGTGGTATCTCCCTATGAAGGAATTCATATTAACGGATTTCATCGGATCTGGGAACGTGACATCGCGAAAAGGAATCGATTCTCATGCGTTCCATGCAACCTGAAACCGTCCATTTTCAGGGATGGCCGTTCTGGAAGACCCTTCTTGAACGGGTGCCCCCTCCCGATACCGGAAAGGCCTACATTGTAGGGGGATGGGTACGGGATATCTTCATGTACGGGCAACCCGTAGGGCCGGTTGAAATGGATTGGGCCCTCGAAGGGGATGCCGTCCAGTGGGCCCGCGCGATTTCCCTGAAAACGGGTGCCATTCTTCGGATGGAGTCCAGTCTTGGGACAGCCCGCATCGATATCGAACATCAGGGGATCACCGTCCGGTTCGATTTCGCCACATGCCGAAAAGATCGATACCCGAAACCAGGTGGACTGCCCCTGACATCTGTCGCAACAATCGATGAAGACTTGGGACGTAGAGACTTTTCCATAAATGCGATGGCTATCGAGGTCGCATTTCCGTTTCGGGGATTCGGCCGGATCCTCGATCCTTGGGGCGGGAGGAAAGATCTTGGTCGAAGGAAACTCCGCATTTTGTACGAGAATTCGTTTGTCGACGATCCGACCCGTATTTTCCGTCTCGTACGATTCAGTTGCCGACTGGGATTTTCCTCGGATACGGGAACGTTCAAAGCTCTGAGCCGGAGTCTCGATGATAAATGTCTGCGGTCGGTTTCGCGGAGCCGGGTCTGGGATGAAATGGCGAAAATCCTTTCCGAACCGGAACCTATGGAAATCCTCTATGGTTGGTTAACGGCAGGAATTCTCTCATCGGTTTCAAAAAAGCTTTTGGCCACGGGTCCGAGGAAGGCTCGACTTCAACGGTGGAATCAGATCTTTTACAATTTGCCAAGGACGTCGAACGAACCCAAATTCATTCGGGAAACCGAATTTCTTTTGGCTCTGTTTTTCGGTTTGCCGAGGAGAGAATTCGAAGCCATTTCCGCTGTTCTTGGGGTGCCGGGACGACTCCGGAAGACGTTGTCCGATGTGCTCTTCGAAAAGGGCTACCGTGGGAACGTTTTCCGTTTTTGGGAAAAAACAGGCGGAAATACCGGACAGATGCAGTACGAATGTGACCGGATGGGATACGCGTCCGCCTGTCTCTTGGCGTTGAGGTCACCCTCCGAACTCGTTGTGTTCTGGAGAAATTATTTTTCTTCCGACAGACATCTCGCACCCTTTGTGACAGGTAAAGACCTTGTCCAGGCAGGTGTGCCGGCTTCAGCGGAGAGGGAAAGGATCTTGGATGAAATTCGGCTTCTCCAGAGACTGGGACGGGTCAGGAACAAGTCGGAAGCGCTGGTTTGGATAAGTAAGAATCTCGTTCGCAAACTGGGGGAGTAAAGACGTATCTTACGATTATCGGATGATTTTCCGGATCGTACGATTCAGGGAATCATAGCTGGCATCACCGGGTATGACGCGGGTAATGACTCCGGATTGGTCGATGAGGGCGACCCAAGGCTCACCGTGGACCCTCCAGTCATTGACGGTTCTCTGTTCGGAATCTTCATAGTCGTCGATATGGATAAAGGCCATTTGCCGGTAGTATAGTTCCCTCAATCCCTGGATAAGTCGATCTTCGTGCACGCACGGCGTGCAGTGGACCGGAGCCCCGAAAAAAATCAGAAACGGACGATGGTGGTAAAGGGCATGGCTGATGCTTTCGTTATGGAGATGATCGGGCACGTTCATCGTGCACAGATCGGTATATCGTTCCCCGACCTTCAGGACCGGGTTATGACTGATCGGAGCACGTGTCCCTTCCTTCGGGAAGCTTAAGAACCAGTTGCACGAAGCCGTAGTCAAAAAAGATCCCATCAGAACAAGTCCGATAAAGATTCCTCGATTCCATTTTGAAGCCCCCATCGCGTCGGATCCTCCGTTGCGGCATCTATAGTACACTACGGACACAGTTTGTTCGTCTACCGATCCCTCTGCTATATTATGCGCCCGTAAGCTCCCCCGTTTCAAAGATTCCCTTAAGACATTTTTCCAATCGAGGAGTTGCTGCGTCTATGTTTCTTTCGAATCTTGCTCTGCGAAGGCCGGTTTTCATCACGATGATCGTGCTCGCCCTTGTGATATCCGGGGGGGTATCCTACACGAAGCTTGGGGAAAATCTTTTTCCCAGCGTTTCTTTCCCTATCATTTCGGTAACCCTCTTCGACCCCGGGTCTTCGGCACGGATCGTAGAAGAACGTTTGACCCTCCCGGCCGAAGAAGCCCTTTCAGCACTTCCAGGAATCCAGCATGTTCATTCTGTCACGGTTCCCGGAGCGGCAACGGTCACAATGACCTTTCCGGATAACGAAAAGCCCGAAAAACTTTTTTCGGAGGTCCAGGAAAAACTCCAGAAAATTCGCCACGAATTGCCGAGAGGACTCCCTTCCCCCATCATCTCGCGTGTCACTCCCACGGAAATGCCGCTTCTTTGGATTGTGTTTCCATTTGATGGAGGGGAGATCGGCAATCGTGACCTTACCTGGTTGAAAGAAAATGTCGTTCCTCCTTTGAGGGCATTGGACGGTGTGGCTGTTATAAGCCCAATATGGCCTCCATCCCGTGTTCTACATATATGGGTTCGATCTCGATCTCTCATCCGTTATTCACTTTCGATGGAGACGCTGGCCGGCCTGATCCGGCAAAATTCCCTCGTCCTGCCGTCCGGGCGTGTTTCCCAGGGGGACCGCGAAATCATGGTCGAGACTTCCGGCCAGGCGCTGACGCCCGAATCCCTGAAACAGATGGCTGTTCCGGTCTCCGGAGGGAAAAAAGTGATTTTGGGCGATTTGGCTACGATCCGGGAAGGCTGGGAAACGGCCCGTTCGATCTTTAGGCTGGATGGAAATCCTGCGGTAGGAATTCAGGTCTTTAAGAAAAATGAGGCCGACGGACGGAAGGTCTCCCGTTCGGTCAGAACGATGCTGAACACCATGGTGTGGCCCAAAGAGTGGAAGGAAAAGCCCATCATCCGTATGGACCGCTCCCAACTCGTGAAGAAGAATAACAGGGAACTGCTGGAGACGTTGCTTCTTGGGGGTGCACTTACGGTTGTGGTCATCTTTTTGTTTCTGGAAAGCCTGGTTCCTACGATCATAGCCTCCCTCTCGATTCCGGCTTCGGTAATCTCCACCTTTGCGGTGATGAAATTTTTTCACTTTACATTGAATACACTGACGATGCTGGGACTTTCTTTAGTCGTTGGCATCCTTGTGGATGATGCCATTGTCGTATTGGAAAATATTGTTCGGCATCGCCAGGAAGGTTTGAGCGCTTCCGACGCGGCCCGTCAGGGGGTCGGGGAAATCGGACTGGCCGTTTTGGCGACGACATTTTCCATCATCGCCGTGTTTGCACCAGTGGCTTTCATGCAGGGGATTTTCGGAAAGTTTTTTTATGAATTCGGTTTGACAGTCTCCTTTGCTGTCGGAATGTCCATGTTCGTTTCACTCACTTTGACTCCAGTCCTTGCATCCCGTTTTTTGAAAAATGAACCGGCCCTGAAGAAGGTCAAAGTTGTATCCCGCTGGCTTGAAAAATTAAGGGTTTGGTACAGAAATCTCCTCGAATGGTCCCTTGGTCACCCGGGGACTGTTGTCATGTCAACTATTGGCGTTTTGGCCCTCATCGGTCTTATGGTCCCGAGAATCGGATGGGATCTTGTACCGAGAACCGATCAGGGGGCATATGTCGTCCAAATGACTGCGGGTTCTTCGGCATCCCTGAATTATGCCGATCGTAAGTTTAAGGCGGCCTCGGAAGAGCTTTCTCAATTGCCAGGAGTTTCTTCGGTGTTTTATCAGATCGGGGGAGGTCCGGAAATCCCCCTGAACCAAGGGTATCTATATGTATCACTCAAACCGCTGGAACATCGCGTGATAACCCAGGAACAATCCATGGCCATGGCACGGACCCTTTTTGCCAAGGACCTTTCCGACCACGTATCCGTCGATCGTATCTCCCTAGTCGGGGGTAGCGGGCGGGAAATTCCACTCCAGGTCATTCTCATGGGTCCTTCAAGGCAAAAGCTGGAACTCCTGTCGCAAGAGCTTGCCGACCGGATGAAAGGAATCAGGGGATTGGTCGATATCGAGACCCCTGACCGGTTCGGGCAGAGAATCATGACGGTACGTCCCAAGAAAAACCTTCCGGATACCTTCGCTGTCACACCGGAATCTCTTGGGCAATCGCTCAGAATGTTGCTGGACATGACGGATGTGGGGATTTTGAAGCAGAAGGAAAGCGGAGAGAAGGTTCTGCTTTCGATCGATCCGGAGGAAAAAAACGATCCGGAACGATTTTCCAGGCTTCCCGTGCTGCTGGGTAATGGAAAGTCTCTTCCGCTGCGCCAAGTTGCAATCGTATCGGAGAAATCCGAGACCCAGGAACGGGTCAGGGATGATCGACTGCCTTCTCTTGAGGTCAATGCGAACATCGTTGGGAAACAAACGCTCGGAAAGGCGATGGAATCTATCACGTCTTGGGCTTCGATCCACGTTCCCGTGGAATATCGTTTTCGGTTCGGAGGTTCAGGTGATGTGCTAAATCAGGCGATTGGACAATTCACTATCGCTCTCTTGCTTGCGATTCTCGCCGTTTATATGGTCCTTGCTTCGCAGTTCGAGAATTTTCTGATGCCATTTGTCATCATGGTATCCATCCCTGTAAGTGTCGTCGGGGCGATATTCGCACTTTGGGTTACCGGGAACTCGTTCAATCTGATGAGTGCCATGGGACTCATTATCCTGTTTGGGCTTGTGGCAAAAAATGCCATTCTCCTCGTCGATTACACCAATACTCTGAGACGGAGGGGAATGGAAAGGCGCGCGGCCCTGATGGAAGCATGTCCGGTTCGTTTGAGGCCGGTTTTGATGACGACCGTCGCAATGGTGGCGGGTATGCTTCCGATGGCGTTCGGATGGGGCGCGGGAGGGGCATTGCGCACTCCGATGGCTCTCGTTGTGGTGGGGGGGCTACTTTCTTCGATGGCTTTGACGCTGATTGTCGTTCCTGTTGTTTATGATCAGCTTAATTCTTGGTATGATGCCATGTCTTCTCATTGACCTGCCCTGTGAGAGTAGGCCGTCATCGGTTCCCGGCCGGGAGCCTCTAAGACCAACGGAGAAAATGCATATGAGCTCATGGAAACGCTTGGGGCTTCTTTCGATTGGAGCCGTTTTCCTTCTCCTGGGTGTTGGATCCGGATGCTCTTCCGCTCCGAAAACCACCTCGCTTTCGAGTATCGGTCTAACTCCCGACGCGAGCCCAAGCGGAATCAATGTCCGGATCATCAACTCGTACTTTAATCCCAAGACATTACCCTACGAGCTTCCCTACACAATAGAAATTGATCCATCCCATCCGTTCGTTATCAGGTGCGAGCACAACAGGGTTGTCAAGGTTCCCGAACAATATAAGAAAGTCATCGTACGATTCATCGGACGAAGCAATGGGTATATCCAGGCTATCGAACTGAAATGGGTGGATTGGGAAAATCATGTGGTTCGCAAGTTTTTCTTCCATGACGATCTGGACAGGTTCCTGCGAATCCTTTCCCCCGTCCCGGTAGATACCAGTAAGGGAATCGGGCTTGGAAACTACATCAACGGGTGTACCGACCCGCTCCTGATCGTATCGGTTACGACCCATCCAGGGGTGGTCAATGAATTCACTTTTCTGGGTGATTTCCTCCAGAAGGTGCTTTATCCCCAAAGCCCATTAAAGGCGTTTTCCTTCCTTTACATCTCCGGCTGATTTGATGACGGGATAATAAAGTGGAATGTCTTCAAACCCTCCAGAATAGGATTGTTTATGTATTCGTACCAGGAAATGGTTTCCATGCTGAACTCCGGCGGGTACAGGCTGACTGGACAGAGACTTCTTATTCTCGAAACCTTACAGTCGTTTCATGGAAGCTTTTCAGCCCTCGAACTCGAAAAAAAAGTGATGAAGAAAGATCAGTCAGTAGGTCGGGCAACCCTATTCAGGGCACTAGACCTTTTTCTCGAAAAGGGAATTCTTGAAAAAATCCACCGGGAATCGGGAGACGACGTGTATATCGTTGGCTCGAGCGGTCACCATCATCACCTGATTTGCAGGGTTTGTGGACTGATCCGCGACATCGAGGCCTGTCCTTTTGGGGAAGATCTTAGAGCGATCGTCCAGCAGGAAGGATTTTCGGATACTCTGCACCGGGTGGAAATCGAGGGAGTGTGCCGGGCCTGTCAGAAAAAACAGAAAGGGCGTATCGCCTAAGGCCCCATGGCATGAAAACGGGGGAGTTGGGATGAGACGTAATAGAGACCCGCAAAAAGGAGCAGCAACAAAGTGATGATCAGGAGAATGGGATTACGAAAGGATTTTTTCGGCGTGTCCGACATGGGGAGGATTCTAGGAGCTGAAGGCGCGAGAGTCAAGAAAAATATCGAATGGATTTATTCTATCCTGGCTTTATTTCTGCTTCTTGCTGCTTGTCAGCCATCGCAACCCCTCCATTCCGCTGATCTTTCCGACATTCCGCCTCCTCCTCCTATCCGGTTCGACGCAACCCCTGTACCGACACTTCTTCCGCGAACAAATCTCTATCTTTTCCTTTCTTCCGATCGTCCGGTTTATTACAGAAAAGGAAGTTATTATCAGAACTGGAAAGGAAACTGGTTTGCATCGGACGATCTTCGCGGTCCGTGGAGAGCCATAGAAAAAGAAGAGCTTCCGGATCTCCTGGTCAATGTTCCTCCCGATTATTTCTACGAAAATTTTCCCTACAAGTTGCGCAAGGATCGATAAAGACTTGCCGGATTCGTTTTTCCCAAATCCATGATTCGGTGGAAACTGGCGATCGTCCTGACTCTCTTGGGAATTTTTTTCTTTTCCCTCAAGGGAATTCTTGTCAAATTGCCACACGAGGCCGGTGCAACCCCCTTAATCCTTCCTATATTTCAGAATGGTTTTTGTGGGGTTTCTATATCTATCTTCTGATTTTCTTTTGGGTCATTAGGAAGAAAAGACCGTTCATTTCGAAGTGGATTTTCCCCGAGCCACTTTAACAGGATCTTGAAAAGGTCTCCATGCCGATGGTTGAAGCGAAATTCGGTCTCCTTCAGGTGCCAGCAGAACGTCTTCCGGGAGATCCCATTGATGTGATTCGGACTCCGGGCGTATTCATTCTGACCGTGATGGACCGGAAATGCCTGTCGAATCCCAGGTCGACCCGGCCGTCATACCCTCTCCATCCGTCGACGTGAATCAGGCTCACAGGAAAGGACTTGCCCCGAATCACCGCCTGGAGAACCGCCTGGCTCGCATTGGGGACGATATCCGTGTCCACCCCGCCTCGTTTCAGAAGCCTGAAGACGATCTTTTCCACCGGCGCCACGGCCTCTCTTTCCCCGGATCCGGTGCGGACCGAAAGCCCGGTGAGGGCTGACGTTTCGGTCGCAGTCAGGTCCCGTGCGAAGCTTCGCACAAGCAGTAAGTTTTATGTGTATGCAGTGTTGTCGCCATTTTTACTACTGTTCTTCAAGCGATCTGATTTCGCATGGAATGACCTGGCTGGGTGTTCAGAAGACGTCACTTTTGGGAGCACTGGGGCCGGTCAGCACAATGCTTGTGAGTTACATCGCACTTGGAGAACGGCTGCCATGGCTCGATGGGTTGGTACCTCTGTGATCCTCGTGGGGGTCTTGTGGCCCCAGGGAAACCTTTCTCCCTGTTTTTAAAAAAATCGCCCCTTGCCTCCGATGATGTGAACCTGGAGGATCATTCCCCTTGATATTGAAAAACGGTCGGCTGCGGATCCTTCCCGGCAAAAGAGTTCGAGCCACCTGGAGCTATTGATCAAGAGACCTGTTTCCCCGTAAGGGACATCCTGATACCGTTTTACGAAAGGAATCTCGATGTCTTCAAGCAAGAGCGCGATGGAATCCGGTGTTGACGAGGAGTGATATCCGAAGAGGACATTTCCGAAGCGGTCGACATTCCACACCCTGAGAAAACCCGAAGGTGGAATCGCCAGGCCGGGAACCAGATCGGAAGCGGGGAGCCTTTCCCCAATTGAGTCGAGAGGCGCTCCGAGAACCACGGAAGCGACAAGGTGTGCGAACAGATCCCTGGCCTGGAATGTAGGGGATGCGAATCCTTCAGGCGCAGCCGCTATTTCAACTTTGCGGTACCTGATATCCATCCAATCGTGAAGCAGAGCGGGCAATCCGTTATCCGGGAGGAAGATTTTTCCAAACAGGCTTTCTCCGAGCAGGGCTTTCCGGGATGATCCGACTCCGGGGTCGATGACGACAAGGTGATGGCTGTCGGCAGGGAAACATGGAAGCACGTCTATCAGTACAGGTAATGCGTAGGCAGGCTCGAACGGCGGGATCTCGTGCGTGATGTCCACAACGACCGCATCCGGAAGCCGTGAGTATAGAACCCCCTTGATGGCTGCCACATAGGGGTCTTTTGTCCCGAAATCGGTAGTCAGTGTGATGAGTGGGCGGCGCATCATCCCTCCTTCGGGGAAGAATCGTCGGGTTGGGTCGTTCGGGATCTTAGCCCTTGTACGCTCAATAGACCGGTTAAGGTCATTATGAAGAACACCCAAAAATATAACGTCCGAAAAGTTGCGGCAAAAGCGAAAAACCCTGCAACAAAAGCAAGGTTGAAAGATTCAGACCGTATGGCTTCCGACCATTTTTCAATGATTTTTCTGACGCCCTCGGTGACGAGGAACCGAATGTAGCTTTTCCGGAACGTAAAACGGGGAACCCGTTTCATATCGGATTCATAGGTTGGATAACTCTCCGAAAGGGATTTCTCTTCGAAAACGGCAAGAAAAAAAGTGATACCTCCTCCGGCTACCAAGAGAAATGTTCCTCCGGAAGCCGAACACATTGGTACGAGGGAAATCAGCATCAAAAAGGATCCCTGATAGATCGGATGTCGCAAGAACCGGTAAGGGCCTTGAGAAGTATAGCCGGAACTGATTTTGCCGCCCCATACCGAATCCTTCCCTATATATGCCGTCCCTACCATTCTTAAAAAAATGCCGAATAAGTAAAGGAATCCGCATGTTAACGCACACACTTTCGAAAAAAACGAACCGTACCCTTTAAAAACCAGATAGGCGATCAGAGGAACGCCGCTTTTTCTGTTCAGGATCCAGACTGGAATGAGAATGCTCAGGTAGAGAAAGACACGAATCCGATAAAGGAACAATATCAGCCGGGAAAGGAGGTTGGTTGGCGGCAGCTGGAGGCTCATTGATTATCTCCGTTTCCCCCGGGCTGACTTGAAGGGTTCGACAGGTTTCGTGTGTTCGATCGTCGGACAATCATGTTACCTGCATAAAAATAAATTTATTCATATTATTTAAAATCTTAAATGGTGCAATCCTACCCTTATCCAAGACAGAACGAGCCCTTCCTTTTTTTCTTTCTCCTTGTTAATATAAAAAGATTCTAGGCCGTGAGAACCGGCTATGTTGAGGAGGAACGTTTCGTATGCCAAATGAACACAGTGTAGCAGAGGCTGGCTCAGGTTCGGTAAGCCAGGGGACGGGAATCGCCGACGAAATGATGTTGGCACCGGAGGAGATGGATCGTCTTTACGCGGAAACGCTTCACAACCTTGATGAGGGTTCCGTCGTCGAAGGTAGGGTCATCGAAGTCTATCCGAACGAGGTTGTAGTCGATATCGGCTACAAGTCGGAAGGTCACATCCCGAAATCCGAATTTTCAGAGGAAGAGATCAAGGGCCTCAAGGTAAACGATGTCATTCATGTGTACCTTGAGGAACGCGAGGACCTTCATGGAAATTTGATCCTTTCGAAAGAAAAAGCGGATCGGATGAAGGTATGGGATGCCATTGAAGAGAAGTTTGACCAGAGCGAAGTCATCGAAGGCCGTATCATTTCCCGGATTAAAGGGGGGATGACCGTCGATGTCGGTCTCAAGGCATTTCTGCCTGGTTCCCAGATCGACCTCAGACCTGTGAGGGATATGGACCGCCTGATCGGGCAGACCATCCAGGTCCGAATTATCAAGATGAACAAGAAGCGAGGCAACATCATTGTTTCGCGGCGTGTTCTCCTTGAGGAATGGCGCGATCGACGAAAGAAAGTCACGATGGATGCCCTGAAGGAAGGCGAGGTTCTTGAAGGGATTGTCAAGAACATCACCGACTATGGTGCATTTATCGATTTGGGCGGGATCGACGGCCTTCTGCACATTACCGACATGTCGTGGGGAAGGGTTACGAATCCCCAGGAATTCATGAATGTCGGGGATAAGGTGAATGTCATGGTTTTGAAGCATGACAAGGAGACGGGAAGAGTGTCTCTCGGCCTGAAGCAACTGACCCCTGATCCTTGGACAACGGTTGGAGAGCGATATCCGGAGGGTTCCAGGGTGAATGCCCGGGTTGTATCGATCACCGATTACGGAGCGTTCCTGGAGATTGAGCCTGGCGTCGAAGGGTTGATGCATGTGACGGAAATGAGCTGGAATCACGAGATAAAGCACCCCAGCAAGATCATGAGTGTGGGGGATACTGTCGAAGTTCAGGTGCTCAAGATCGACGAGAAGAACCGGAAAATCTCCCTGGGTCTGAAGCAGCTTGGTCCCAATCCCTGGGATACAGTTGATGAAAGATACCCCATCGGGACAGTTGTTTCGGGAAAGGTCAAAAGCCTTACGGATTTTGGAGCTTTCGTCGGATTGGATGAAGGAATCGATGGTCTGATCCATATTTCTGACATGTCATGGACGAAGCATGTTCGCCACCCGTCCGAGATCTTTAAGAAAGGTCAGAAAGTGGACGTTGTCGTTCTGAAGATCGAGAAAGAGCGTCAAAGGTTGTCTCTCGGTTTCAAGCAGATCACCCAGGACCCATGGGAGTCGGATATACCGGGGCGTTTCCCGGTTGGTACGGTGGTGGACGGGGCGGTGACGAAAGTGATGGATTTTGGGTTTTTTGTCGAATTGGCTGAGGGCATAGAGGGTTTGGTTCATGTTAGCGAGGTGGACCTGGAGCCCGGATTGAGGATCGACCAGGTTTACCAGTCCGGATCGGTTGTTCCGGTTCGTGTGATCAAGCTGGACCCTTCTGAGAGAAAAATCGGGCTTTCGGTAAAAGCGGCTCCCATTTCGGAATCGGTGGCCGAGCCAGCAACCGTCACCAGTCCTTCGCCATCAAACAACGCCATGGAAGAGGCTCTGAAATCCGCTCGAAAGAAGGGAAAGAAATCTTCAGACTCATCGGAAGCGAACGACTAGTCCTTCTGGGACGGGGGCGCATGTGAAGAATTATCCCTCGTCCCTTTTTTGAAATGACAAAATGATGATCCGATTCAAAAAAATCCTTCGCTACGCCGGAATTTTGATCGCCGTGACTGCCATTGTATATCTCCTTGGCCGCAGCGCGACCCATTTTGGCCATCCAATTCCCTTTGTCGGCGGGGAGCAAATCGGTGTTGTGAGGATCGATGGTGTCATTCTCGAGTCTGAGGACGTCATTAGAAAGGTTCGTGTTTTATCGCATGATCCGGATATCAAGGCGATTGTTCTTCGTATCAATAGTCCGGGAGGTGCCGTAGTTCCTTCGCAGGATATTTGGGAAGAGATCCAGAAAGCTCGGAAGAGGGGAAAGATTATAGTCACCTCTATCGGAACGGTCGGAGCTTCGGGCGCGTACTACATCGCGTCGGCTTCGGATTACATCATGGCAAGCCAGGGCTCTTTGACGGGCTCCATAGGTGTAATCATGGAGATGGCAGAGATAAAGGATCTCCTGGAAAAACTTGGCATTCACAGCGAAGTCATCAAAAGCGGTGCGATGAAGGATGCCGGATCCCCATTTCGTCCCATGACTCCTGATGAGAAAGAGTATGTCCAGAGTCTTCTGGAGAACATTCATCAACAATTCATTCAGGCTGTCGCCACGGGACGCCATATGGATACCAATACCGTAAAATTGTTGTCCGATGGTCGTGTATTTACCGGTGATATGGCACTTCAGAACCATCTGATCGACGGGACCGGAGATTTCCATGACGCAATACTCCAGGCCGCCAAAATGGCACACATCAAGGGAACCCCTTCCATACGCGATTTTCCCAAAAAAACGTTTGTGCGTTCCCTGTTGGATTCAAAGGTATCGACCTGGTTGGGTGATGCTATTGGATCCACCGCGGGATTTTGGTCCGTTTTGCCTGAAATGAGATTGCGCTGATTCGGGATTTCCGGGAGGACACTCATGACCAGAGATGATCTCATTAGAAGAATTTCGGAGAGGTATCCGGGAATTTCGCTTGCGGAAGCCCGTTCCCTGATACTGGACTTTATCGAAGCCATGAAGTATTCGATCATTCAGTCGGAAAATTTGGAATTGAGACGATTCGGAGTCTTCGAGGTGCATCATCGGGATTCCCGCGTTGCCCGAAATCCCAAAACAGGTGAAAAGGTTCAGGTGGGGCCGCGTAAAAGCCTGATCTTCAGACCCGGAAAAATCTTGAAAACTCGGATGAAGAATCTCACGAAAAGGTCTGGGTGATGTTCGAAAGCCTCACTGAACGCTTCGATCGAATCTTCCGGAAGATTACCGGAAGAGGTCTCGTGGGCGAAGCTCAGGTCGACGAAACATTGCGCGAAATGCGTGTGGCCCTTCTTGAAGCCGATGTCAATATCGATGTCGTGAAAACATTTGTAGCGAATATTCGAGGACGCCTCATCGGCGCTGAAATCGGAGTTGGGTTGACGGGCGGGCAGACGGTCCTGAAAGAAGTATTCCAGGAAGTGGTCCATATCTTGGGCGATCAGCGTGCGAGTCTTCAACTTTCCCCAAAACCGCCGACATTGATCATGATGATGGGGCTGCAAGGATCGGGGAAGACAACAACAGCGGCGAAATTGGCTTTTCATTTTCGCCAGGCGAACAGAAGGGTCTTGTTGGTCGCGTCGGATTTTGTTCGGTTGGCCGCTATAGAGCAGCTGGAAGTTCTTGGAAATCAGGTCGGGGTACCCGTGCTCACCCCCAAGGAAGGTGTACAACGTCCTCAGGATATGTATCAAGATGTTCGTCGCCGTTGGATTGAAGGGATGCATGAAATCGTCATTATCGATACATCAGGCCGGCTTGCGATCGATCAGGAAATGATGGAGGAACTGAAGAATCTCCGCGACCTTTACAAGCCGAAAGAAGCCCTTCTTGTTCTGGATGCTATGACTGGCCAGGAAGCTGTCAATGTCGCTTCTGAGTTTGACCGCCAGATTGGTGTTGACGGAGTTATCTTTACCAAACTCGATGGCGATGCCAGGGGTGGTGCGATACTTTCCATCCGGAGCGTTTTGGGGAAACCGATCAAGTTTGTCGGAACCGGGGAAAAGATTGATCGCCTCGAACCTTTTTATCCAGATCGCATTGCATCCCGTATAATTGGCATGGGTGATGTCCAGACGCTTTTGGAAAAGGCGCAGTCGGTTGTTACGCAGGATAAGGCCCGACAAATGGTTTCGAAGGCGGCTTCGAACCAAATCACCTTTGACGATTTTCTTGATCAGATCCGTAGCATGAGAAAAATGGGCTCTATGGACGACCTCATTTCGATGGTTCCAGGGGCTTCAACTGTAAAAGCTCAACTGGACTTCGACCGGGTCGAAGGTGAAATCAAGAAAACCGAGGCCGTGATTCTTTCGATGACAAATCAAGAAAGGCGGCATCCGGAAAAGCTTGATGGCAGTCGAAGACGTCGAATTGCTGTAGGAGCCGGGACGACAGTACAGCATGTCAACCAGGTCTTGAAACAATTTGATCAAATAAGGAAGATGATGAAGACCGCCCTAAAACCGAACGGAATGAGGGCTTTGAAGTCGCTCCTCCCTTTCTGAATCTGAAAGAGGGGCAATTGCCAAGCATTGCACATCAAAAAATAAGGAGTACAGTTTGTCAGTCAGGATCCGTTTAGCGCGTCATGGTCGAAGGAAACATCCAATTTACCGCATTGTTGTGGCGGACTCCCGCTCCCCCAGAGACGGTCGCTTTCTGGAAGTGATCGGTTCATACAACCCCCAGAACAATGACGAGGTCCGGCTCGATGCTGAAAAACTGAAAGCATGGATGCAAAAGGGCGCATTGCCTTCGGAAACGGTAGGACGTCTCATCCGAAAGGTCGCGCACTAGCTATTCGCATCGGGGCCCCTGATCACCCAATCCTTTGCAGGGAGGATCCCGTTCATGAAATCCCTTATCGAAATGATTGCCAAGTCCTTGGTGGATTCTCCAGATCAGGTCGTGGTCAAGGAAACGGATGCGGAACGAACGGTTGTCATAGAGCTAAAAGTGGCACCGGGGGATCTAGGAAAAGTTATTGGGCGGGGAGGGAAGACGGCATCTGCGATGAGGACGATACTCAATGCAGCCGGTACCCGCGTGGGGAAGCGTTATGTATTGGAAATTCTTGAATGAACCCACTATCTAGCCCGCATGTTCTCGTCGGACAGGTAGGCCGGTCTCACGGGGTCAATGGTTTTTTTTTGTCCGGAGTTTTTCGGATAATCTTTCGCGCTTTCGGGAAGACATAGACCGTTCATTTGGTCTTTCTCCGGAAGGGGAACCCGTTGAACGGCGAGTCCTCGAAGGTATCCTGGACCGGGGGGACATGGGGCTTCTCCTGAAATTTGAGGGCCTCGAAACTCCGGAGGATGTCCGAAGTCGTTCCCGCTGGCTGATTTATTTAGAGGAGAAAGATTCCTGGAGACCCGATGATCCGGGAGTTTTCCTGATTTCTGAGTTGATCGGCATGGCTGTGTTTGATGTAGATACCGGCGCTAAGGTCGGGGATGTTTCCTGTTTTTATGAACGACCCGGCCAGGATATCATCGGGATTCTATCGGGTGGGCACGAAGTGCTCTGTCCCTTCGTGGATCCGTTGGTACCGAAAGTCGACCGTAGTCGACGGGAAATGTTCGTGCGATGGTCCGTTCTCGAACCTTTGTCCTGATCACTCTTTTCCCCGAGCCTGTCCTGGGAATGCTGCAATACAGCATTCTTCGCAGAGCCCGGGAAAAAGGGATCGTCCAATACCAAGTTCTGAATCTGAGGGATTTCGGTAATGGACGATATCGATCGACGGATGATTATCCGTATGGAGGGGGCGCGGGAATGGTTCTGCGTCCGGAACCCTTGTTTCGGGCGATTCGCCAAGCTGTCGACGTGTTTGTACAGGAACGCGCCGGAGAAGATCAATCGGGCGAATTCGAGCCCAGGCTGGTTTATCCGTCGCCTCAGGGCCGTTTGTTCACACAGAAGGTCGCACGTGAATGGGCGACGGATCCTCGTCCGATCATTTTTGTGGCAGGTCATTACGAAGGTGTGGACCAAAGGGTTTTGGATGCCCATCCGATTGAAGAATGGTCCGTGGGTGATTTCATCATGACCGGGGGAGAGCTTCCCGCCCTTTCCATGGTCGATTCTGTGGTGAGACTGATTCCCGGTGTTGTTTCGGACCCGAGTTCTGTACTGGAGGAAACCTTCTCGGGGGATCGATTTGATTTTCCACAATATACCCGTCCATCCGTTTATGACGGGTATTCCGTACCCGAGGTTCTCCGCTCCGGGGATCATCGAAAGATAAAGGCGTTCCGAGAAGAAAAGGCTTTGGAAAAAATGAGGATCATGCGTCCGGATATGATCGCAGGTCATAATTCGGAAGAAGGCGAAACAGAGAGTAAAAGAGAGAAAGGGTAATCCCATGAATGTTCTGGATCAGGTCGAACAACTTTACATGAAAGAGAACCCCACGGACGTCCGGATCGGAGAAACGGTACGGGTTCATCTTAAAATTGTAGAAGGTGAAAAAGAGCGCATTCAGGTTTTCGAAGGTGTCGTGATTGCCCTGAGGGGCGGTGGAACACGCGCCATGATGACGGTTCGGAAGGTGTCCTTCGGTATCGGGGTGGAACGTATTTTCCCCTTGCACTCTCCTCAGATCGTAAAAATTGAACGTATACGTGCCGGAAAAGTTCGCCGGGCGAAACTTTATTATTTGAGAGGCAAAAAAGGCAAAGCGGCCCGTCTCCAGGAAATCGAAGGTCGGAAAGAAAAAGAATCCTGATCGAATGACTCTGCCACCCCGTTTGGGGGAAGAACCGGACATGTCCTACGAAATCGAGATATTTTCGGAAGGACGAAAATGGCTGGCGGGTGTGGATGAAGTCGGCCGAGGAGCTCTGGCAGGTCCTGTTGTGGCGGCTGCAGCCGTATTGACCCTACCGTTGGTCGCATATGAGTGCAGGGGGGTGAAGGATTCCAAGATTTTGTCTCGAATCCAGCGAGAACATTTTGATGAAATCCTGCGTTCCAGCCTTCCCTGTTGGTCTATTGGGGAAGCCTCTGTCGAAGAGATCGAACGCTTGAATATCCGGGTTGCCACCCTTCTGGCGATGAAAAGAGCCATTTCAAGTTTGCCGGTCGTTCCGGATTTTGTTCTTGTCGACGGGAGAGATTTGATCCCTGACATCGGTACAGAGCAAAGAGCAATCCCTTCCGGAGACAAATCGATATTCTCGATTGCGGCGGCATCCATCCTTGCAAAAGTGTACCGTGACCGTCTCATGGTTTCTCTCGATGAGAAATATCGTGGTTATTCTTTTTCAAAAAACAAGGGGTATGGAACCCAGGACCATCGTAAAGGTCTTATAGAAAAAGGGTTGTCCCCTATTCACAGGATCCAGTTTTGCAAAACGTTCCTATCTTCGACCAGAGAACGTTCTCTTTTTCCTGAAGACAATGCCTGGACCGGTACGTCAACGATTTCATGAGACCAATGTTATCATGAGTTCCTTTATTCGGATCCCGCTCTTTCCCTTCTTGATCCTTTCTTCTTTTTTGTTTTCTTTCCTTTATTTCCTCGTATCTATGTACATAGCCATCGAGTCCGAAAGAATGACCAGTTACTCCGTCATCCATATGACTGTCGTTTTTCGTGAAAGAATGCCGCAGGAGAAGTCCAATGCTTTGATGGGGCGGATTATTCAGATTTCGGGTCCGAATGCCGGGAGCTTCCTGGATGCAAAGGACATTCTTGCGAAATTCGAGAGTTTTCCTGATCCGAATCTGGTCAAAATGGTCTGGGGGGAAAGGAAAGTCCTCTTGCTGAATATAGCGTTAGGGAGGGATCCCAAAGGGCAACGTGTCTTTCTTGCACCTCAAGTGGAGGCAATCCGAACAATCTTGAAGGGTGACCCAGACGTTCTTCTGATCGAAGCGAATGATGTTTGGGCAGAGCGGCTAGATCAGCTGGATCAGTTCATGCGGCGTTTAAAACGGGTCGGATTTTTTTTCATTGGCGCAGGGATACTCGCTTTTACATACTTTTGGGCAATCTTTCTAAAGGCATATGAAACCGGAGGCCATGCAACGGAAAAAAAAGAACGGGATTTAGAGGAGTCAGAAAAAGATCAACGAAAGGTGTTTTGGGGTGTGTCGGATACCAAAATCCAAAACGATATCCCGGAAAATGCAATCCCGGTATCCATGAAGTCTATGCTGGTCAATGGATCTTTGATGGGGTTCGTTGTGGGCATTCTGTCCATCGCGACGATTTGGTCCGGACATGCGTTTTTATATCCAGGAAACCTGGACCCGATCCTCGTTGGAAAAGGATGGCTCGGGGGTGACACGAATCGTATCATGCTTCTTTCTCTTCCAGTCATAACCGGAGTGATGGGATGGCTTTCAGGGGTTGTTTCCAGACTCCTTCCTTCTTCTTAAGGATAATCCTCTCGATTGTTTGCGTTTTTTTCCCATTAACAATCGCCAAGGCCGATTCTCCGCGTTCTCTCAAAAAGCTTGAATCCCAAATCCGGCAACACCGTACGGAGTATGAACGCCTCCATCGTCTCTGGCTCAAGAATCAAAAGCTTGAGAAAAAATATCAAACAAAAGGATATGACTTAACGTTTCAAGTTTTAGAACTTAAGATGGATAAGGAGAAACTGCACGTTCAACTCGAGCAGAGCCATCTTCGGGAAATTCGATTTGCGAGAGAGCTTGAACGATTGAATCTCGGAATCCGTGACGAAAAAAAAATATTAAAGACACACGCCAAGACGGCAGAGAATCTCAGGGAAACCCTCATATCAGCAATCCTCGCCCGATATCTCGAAAAAGTGGATGGAACCCCCCAATCTCGGGAAACTGCAATCCGGTTGTTCGTGACCAGCAAATCCTACGGTCATGTCAGAGAGACGATCGAAGCGGATCGGTTCAATGAAGAGTCCACGCGACTCGAAGTCGACGAACTTGATGCAAAAAGGCACAAAATTCTTCTTTTGGAATCTCGCAGACGCAGAGAAGAAGGTCTGGAAGAACAAAAGATGTCGGGGATTCGGGACCAGCTCAAACAGCTTGAAGCGAAAGAACAAGGAATCAAAGAAAAAGACAAGGTAATTCTCGCGAAGACCCGACATTTATCGAATCTGATAGAACGTCTGGAACGGGAATCTTTGAAAAAGAAAGCCGGCCGCTCGGTTGTTTCCCCGATCCATTTGCGACTAAAGGTATTGAAATGGCCGATTCGGGGCCCTATCGTCGAAAGGTTCGGGACTTTTCACGATGGGATCGATATCCAGACAAAAAGTAATGCAGCGGTCCGGAGTGCCGCTGCGGGAAAGGTCCTGTTCGCAAGGCATTTCTCAGGATATGGAAATCTGGTGATCATCAATCACGGAAACCATGTATATTCCCTGTATGGGCACCTTAAACGGATTATCGTTCATGAAGGTCAGGTCGTCGTAAAAGGAAGGGAAATCGGGCTCACGGGTGGAGGGGGAACTCTCGGGCATCCAACCGTCTTTTTCGGTTTGACGCATGGCGGAACACCCGTGAATCCTGTCCCTTACCTTGAGCGATAGAATGTGCCCGATTCGATCACTCCATAGGACTTCGACCTTTTATGTATTCAATCTTTTTTGCTTGAATACTATTGAAATACATGGTTTTTTATTGCGGAACAATTGTTTGCGTGATAGTATTTGATCAATCGTTAATAGGCATGATTTCCGTTCTTATATGACGGGGGAGGAAATCTGTGCCAATGGCACCAGTAAAAAAAGGGGATTTTGCTCGTTATGTGGAAAATGATGATGAAGACCGGTAACGTGATCCTGATTCTTGCAATCGGAATCTTCGTGGGAGGGGTCGGGCATGCGGTATTTGCCGACGGAGGTACCGACAAGAGTCTGAAAGTGTTTTCCATGGTGTACGCTTTGATCCAGAAAGACTACGTTGACCCCCTTTCCTCGAAGCCGGTCTTGACAGGTGCCATAAAGGGAATGGTCGCATCGCTTGACCCGCATTCCGAATACATGACCCCTCAGGAATACCACGAGCTTGAAATCGATACCAAAGGGAAGTTTGGCGGTGTCGGTATCAAAATCACTACGAACGGTGACGCGATTCTGGTCCAGGCTCCGATACCCGGATCGCCTGCAGACCGGGCCGGGATCAAGTCCGGCGACGAAATCATCCAGGTTGACGGGCAAAGCACATCCAAACTAGGTCTCGAGAAGTCTGTCCACATGATGCGCGGGCGGGCAGGATCCCCCGTTACTTTGACGATCCGACGCAAAGGAGCATTTGAAAAGCGGGATTTCGTTCTGGTCCGTGAAATCATCCGGATACACACGGTTCATGTCCGGATGCTGGACGAAAAAATCGGATACATGATTGTCCATGAATTTTCGGAGGACACGGCAAAAGAAATGAGGAAAGGGATTACCAAGCTTCTGTCGGACGGAATGAAGGGTCTGGTCATTGATCTGAGAAATAATCCAGGGGGTTTGTTGAATGATGCGGTAGATGCATCCTCACTTTTTATCCCGAGCCAGAAGGTTGTTGTCTCCATGAAAGGGCGAAGGCAATATCATGCATTTCATTCGCGCGACGATTCGCCCTATCTTCATTTTCCGATCGTTGTTCTCGTAAATACGGAAACGGCATCAGCAGCCGAAATTCTTTCTGGTGCTCTTCAGGATTACCACCGGGCTACGATCCTTGGGACCCAGACGTTTGGAAAGGGTTCGGTCCAGACGATTCTTCCGTTGTTTGACGGTTCTGCACTTCGTTTGACAACGGCTCGTTATTTTACTCCCTCCGGACGTTCGATCCAGGATTACGGTATCACCCCGGACGTGATCGTCAAGCAGATCATTCCCAAAAATATCAAGAGCATCAAGGTTCCCAGGGAAGTCAATCTTAAGCATCATTTCTTGAATCCGGACGGCGCGGAATCGAAGGTCATGATTCCAGCAAAGAATATCCAGTACCATTTACCATTGGGACGGATTCCGTTCAAGGAAGACAATCAGATCCAGTCGGCACTCCGTATTTTGAACCGCAAGATCGCTGAAGTTGCTTCCTTATAACTTTTTAACGGTCTGATCGCCGAGAAACATTTTTTGGATTTGCGGTCATGAACTTGAAAACGTTCTTTGGAGCGCTTTAAGGGGTTGCCAAACCCCTTTTTGTCTGTTAGTCTATTATCACTCTTATCCGGTGAGTGCTAAGGCACTTCATATCGAACCCAAATTTTGGACGAGGAGGTTTAAATCGATGAAATTCAAACCATTGAAGGATCGCGTCTTTGTCAGCTATTCAGAAGAGCTGGACAAGACTCAGGGCGGACTGTTCATTCCCGATGCCGCGAAGGAAAAGCCCCAGAGAGGCAAGATCGAAAGCGTCGGCGAAGAGGTCAAATCGGTCAAGGTTGGTGACTCTATCCTCTTCGACAAGTATTCAGGTTCCAAGATCAATCTTGAGGGAACCGACTATCTTATTCTCAAAGAAGAAGACATTTTGGGGATTTTTGTTAAGTAAATAAACTATTTGGAAATCTGACAGCGCGACAGCGCAATCGAGTCCGAGAACTCCAAGAAGGAGGATTCAATACCATGGCCAAGCAAATGAGTTACAGCGAGAATGCACGTTCTTCGATCCTGAGAGGTGTTGCCGCCCTTGCCGATGCCGTCAAGGTGACCTTGGGTCCGAAGGGACGGAATGCCGTGATCGAAAAGAAGTTTGGTGCTCCCACGATTACAAAAGACGGTGTGACCGTTGCCAAGGAAATCGAGCTTAAAGACCCTTATGAAAACATGGGAGCCCAGCTCGTGAAGGAAGTGGCATCGAAAACAAGCGACATCGCTGGTGATGGAACGACTACCGCAACAGTGCTGGCGCACTCGATCTACCGTGAAGGTGTCAAAAACGTCTCGGCCGGTTCGAACGCCATGGAGTTGAAACGGGGAATTGACCTTGCAGTGACAGCCGTTATCAATGAACTCAAGAAAATGAGCAAGCCCTGCCAGGACAAGAAGGAAATCGCTCAAATCGCGACCATTTCGGCAAATAACGATCCGGAAATCGGCCGACTGATAGCGGATGCGATGGACAAGGTTGGCAAAGACGGGGTGATCACGGTCGAAGAGGCCAAGAGCATGAGCACATCTTTGGATGTGGTTGAAGGGATGCAGTTCGATCGTGGATACATCTCTCCCTACTTCGTCACCGATCAGGAGCGCATGGAAGTCGTTCTCGACAATCCGTACATCCTGATTCACGAGAAGAAGATCAGCAGCATGAAAGATTTGCGTCCGATCCTCGAACAGACGGCAAAGATGGGCAAGCCGATCCTTATTATTGCGGAAGAAGTGGAAGGCGAAGCGCTTGCGACGCTCGTCGTCAATAAGTTGCGTGGAACCCTGCAGGTCGCTGCGGTAAAAGCTCCTGGATTCGGGGACCGTCGGAAGGCCATGCTTGAAGATATCGCAGTGCTGACGGGCGGGACGATGATTGCTGAAGATCTCGGTCTCAAACTCGAGAATTTGAAGCTTTCGGATCTTGGCAGAGCCAAGAGAGTCAATATCGACAAGGACAATACAACGATCGTGGAAGGTGCGGGGGACCATGTCAAGATCCAGGCCCGCGTCAAGCAGATCAAGACCCAGATCGATGAGTCCACGTCGGACTATGACCGCGAAAAGCTTCAGGAAAGGTTGGCAAAAATCGTTGGTGGTGTCGCCGTGGTCAATGTCGGTGCTGCAACCGAAACGGAAATGAAAGAAAAGAAAGCCCGGGTTGAGGATGCTTTGCATGCGACAAAGGCAGCTGTTGAGGAAGGTATTGTCCCCGGCGGCGGAGTGGCTTTGTTGCGTTGCCTTAAGGCACTCGATTCCGTTACGGCGGAAGGCGACCAGAAAATCGGGATCAACATCATTCGGCGTGCTCTTGAAGAGCCCCTTCGCCAGATTTCCCAGAACGCCGGACTCGAAGGATCTGTTGTGGTGCAGAAAGTGAAATCCGAAAAGGGTTCGATGGGGTTTGATGCGGCGACTGAAACATATGTCGACATGCTTCAGGCCGGAATCATTGACCCGACCAAGGTGACAAGATCGGCGCTTCAGAACGCAGCTTCAGTCGCGGGATTGATGTTGACGACCGAAGTCATGATTTGTGACATCCCTGAAAAGGAACCGAAAGTTCCAGCTATGCCAGGGGGTGGAATGGGGGACATGTACTAAATCCCGTCCCTGCCCACAGATGGTTGAAGGGGGGCCGATTTTTGGCTCCCCTTTTTTATTGTCGAACCCGCCGTTTCTATCTCCGGTTTGTTTGACAGCATTCGGAACGTGCTTATATCATGTAAAATTCAATACATTGGCAGGATGGTGCAATCAGAAGAATGAAGAGGAGAAAGAGATGGCAGGTGGCGTTATCGAAGTCAGCAGTTCGGAGTGGGATAAGAATGTCCTTGGTGCCTCGGGTCTTGTGATGGTCGATTTCTGGGCTCCTTGGTGCGGGCCTTGTCGAACGGTGGCGCCCATTGTTGAAGAGCTGTCCGAGGAATACAAAGGCCGTGTGACCTTCCTGAAGCTGAACACGGATGATAATCAGGATATCGCTGTCCGTTATCAGGTCATGGGCATTCCCACGCTGATGTTTTTCAAGGATGGCAAGACGGTCGATAAAATCGTCGGTGCCCAGGGCAAAAAGAATTTTAAAGATAAGATTGACGCCCTGTTAAAAGCATGAACGACTCCTTGTGTTACCGCCATGGCGGACGGACAGGCCGCCATGGTTCTTTCCAGCCGGAACACCCTTGGGAAACATTCCGGCCAAACAATGCCCTTCCTGATAGACCGGCCAAGGGTCTCTTATGCTCCTTCATCTCAAGATCATAGATCTCGCCACCATTGAAAGTATTGCAATCGATTTCCAGGATGGTTTCAGCTGCCTGACGGGAGAAACCGGAGCGGGAAAATCCCTGTTTGTCGATGCCCTCGCGTTTGTGACCGGCCATCGTCCCCGTGTTCTGTCCGTGCGTCCTGGAGCCCCCGAAGGTTGCGTCGAAGCGATATTTTCTCCAGTCGATCCGACTCCCGAAGAATTTTCGACCTTGCTCAAGAAGGGGGATGAGTGGATTGTCCGACGAATTCTTCTTCCGAATGGACGAACCCGCCAGAGCATTAATGGAAATTCTGTGACTCAAAGCCAGCTTTCCGAAGTCGGGGAATTTCTTCTGGACCTTGTCGGTCAAGGTGAGGGTGCTCGGTTGCAAAATCCCCGTTTGCACAGCCTTTACCTGGATCTTTTCGGAGGCTCCATTCTGGAACGGGAGTCTTATGAAAAAACCCGTGGATTATGGAAAGATGCCGTAAAAAAGTGGGAAGAGTTTCGACTGGAAAGAGCGGAACGGGAGAGAGAGCTTGAACGTGCTAAAGAGATAGCGTCGGACTGGGAATATCTTAAGCCGAACGAAGGTGAGTGGGATGATCTCCAGACCCGTTTGTCGATCCAGCTTCATGCCCACGATTTGCTTGAAACGGTAGGTAACGTTTACGAAACCCTTTACGGGGGGGAGGAGAATCTTCTCGCACGCGTCCGGAAAATGACGATGGATCTGGGCAGGCTCGAATTGTACGATCCTCGCCTTCAGTCAATGATCGCACCCCTTTCGGAAGCCCAGACGCAACTCAGGGAAAGTGCCGAAGAATGCCGGAGGTATATCGAATCGGTGGAGTTTGATCCCTCTGTGTTGGGGCAGATCGAGGAAAGGGTTGCTCATTTTCAAAGGATTGCCAGGAAATATGGACTCGAACCTGCGGATTTGGAGGGGTATCTCAAACGATTCTCGATTGCGGAAGCACATGATGAAGCCGAAGAGGAAAAACGGTTTTCCGAAGCGGTGAACGTTTTGAGACAAAAGGTGACCGATATCGGGAATGAACTGGCACGAAAGCGCCATATGGCTTCAAAACGGTTGAGTGCTGAAGTGACGGGAAGGCTGGGCCGATTAAAGCTTGAAAAAGCGGATTTTCGTGTGGAGATCGAAGAAAAATCGCCTGAGGATCTTCCTCCAGGGGGGTTCGAGTCGATCCAGTTTGTTTTCTCAGCCAATCCCGGAATACCGGCGAAACCCCTGGATCAGGTCGCTTCGGGCGGAGAGCTTTCCCGGATCCTGCTCGTTTTGAAATGGATTCTTGCGGATCAGGATCGTGTCGAAACCCTGATCTTCGATGAGGTCGATTCCGGGATAGGAGGCGAGGTCGGTGAAGTGGTCGGCGATATTCTCTCCGATATCGCACGGACCCGACAGGTCATTACCGTCACGCATCTCCATCAGGTGGCCCGAAAATCCCAATTCCACTACGTCATCAGGAAAGAACAGTCCGAAAAAGAGACCCGGTCTACGATTTTGTTGATCCAGAAGGAAGATCGTGTAAAAGAGATTGCCCGCATGCTTGGAGGAAGCGATCTGACGCCTTCAACCCTGGTGTTGGCAAGGGAACTTCTCGAGTCCGGCTAAGCCGGTTTTTTTACCAGAGTTCTCCTAGCCGAGCCTCAATGTTTCCGGATGATGCTGAGAATGGAATCGATGTCCTGTCCAAAACGACTTAGGTTAGAGTTCCTGAGAGCATTCTCGGCATCTTTTGCGATATGTTTCAGATTATTCCAGTCCGACTTTCCTTTTTGTATCGTTCCGCTTTCTTCCCTGAAAGAAAGTCCGACTTTTCCCCCGGGGGTTTCGAAAAGGGCTGCCAGGGCTTCCAAGAGTGTTTTCCTCATGACGACCCTGTCGCCGACGGCGACGATCACCCTCCTGAGTTCCGGTAGGGCCCCGGGGCTTGTAGCTTCGAGATAAAGCGGTTCGACGTAAAGAAGGGTGTCGGCGATGGGGATGATCAGCAAGGTACCCCTGACGACATGGGACCCCTGTTGGTTCCAGAGTGTAAGTTGCTTTGAAATGGGACCTCTTTGGTCTATCCGCGCCTCGATCTGATCCGGACCATAAATCAGACGTTCTTTGGGAAAGGTATATACGGTCATTTTACCAAGATGGACTCCGTCGGACCGACCGACAAGCCACGCGGAAAGATTTTGCCGATGAGCCGGAGTATAAGGGAGCATCAGGACGTATTCTTCATGTGATTCCCCCGGTAGACGCATGACAGTGTAATAAGGGGTCATCACACGTTCGTCTCTCATCGGGAGAGACCAGAGATCCTCGCGGTTAAAAAAGGTGTGGGGATCGGACATATGATACGACTCGAAAAGCCTGGCCATAATAGAGAAAAAGGCGGGGGGGAACCTGAGATGGGATTTCAGGTCTTCAGGCATATCGGAGATCGGTTTATAGAGTTGAGGCGTGATTGAACGGTAGGCTGCCAGGATGGGGTCCTTTGGATCGGTGACATAGAAGGTCGGGAACCCTTCTTCGGGGTCGACGAAAATCTTGACCGGATTCCGGATGTAATTGAGTTCGGAAGGCCATGTCTCCAATGCCCTGAAATGCCCGCCGCGGAATACGGTGAAGGCATTGATGATGGCGCGTGCTCCGGGAGCCGGGGTCGCATATGGATAGCGGTTGGAGGTCGTATACCCGTCGATCATCCATAGAAGATGTCCGTCTTTCGTGATGACCGGAACGGGATCCGGATCGAGGGTCAGGTAGGGGGCCAGCCGGTGGACGATTCCGAAGATATTCCTGTGGAACAGAATCCGGCTCGAAGGCGTGATGGCGTTCGACAGGAGAATCTTCATTGTGCCAAATGCGTAGGAGAACAGAACTCTTCTTCCGGTACTGCTCAATCTGACGCCGCCATGGCCATCATAATGGTTGTACGCATTATCATTTCCCCTTGGAAAGTCGAATTCCCCTACCCTTGAGTTTACGATTGCGTAGGGAATGATCTGATCCCCGTAATAAATTCTGGAATGAGTCACCATAATCCCCTTTTGGGACTCTGGGGGAATATTCTTGATCCAGAATACGGGAAGTCCTTCGGATGTGACGCGGTTGACGGGAGTCATGATCATCCCGTGTCCATGGGTATATGCAAGATGCAAATTGATCCAGTTCGGAGAGGGCAGATTTTCGTAGGAAAGCTCCCTTGGAGCCAACAAGACCTGTCGAAGATGGTCCTCGACCCGATATCTGTCGGGAGCCAGCAGAGGAAATTGATAGTATGTGCGGATCTGCTGGAGCTGGCGGACGGTAGTCAAAAGAGGGCGATGGTCCCAGAGCCGTATGTTTTCCACGGTCCGTTCATTTTGCCTGAGCCCTTCGGGCGTCAAGGGAGAGAGGTGGTGGATTGCGACCGGCCGGATGACATCAAGCCTGAAGGCTTTCCGGGTTTCTTCGATATTTCTGGCCAGGTATGGACGTTCATAGTGGAACTGGTCGGGTAGAACGACGAATCGCTCGACGATCGTTGGTATGATCGATACGCCGATGAAATAGGCCGCAAAGGAAAAAGCCAGCGCGGATAAAGGAAGGATGATCGAACCCCGGAATGTCGAGACAAGGAATATAAGGGAGGTCAGGACGAGGACTGCCTCGAGAAAGAGCATCGCCGGCAGTGTGGCATGGATGTCCGTATATCCCGGACCTGAAATGAGTTCGTGTTTTTGGGTCAGGAGATCGTAACGCCCCAGCTGGACCCATGCGGCTAGGCCGATTGAAAAAAGCGACAGAATCGGAAATAAGCGCAATCGGAATGTCGGGAGGATGAATATCCTGTTTCTTTCGAAGGCCAATGAATGATTGAGGATCCCCAGGATCGTTGCCGTCGCGATCGTCAGGATGAGGGTGAGAAGGAGAAACGAAAGGACCGACTCCATGAGGGGCAGTTTGAATAAATAAAAACTGATGTCGTGATGAAAAACCGGATCGGTTTGACCGGTATCGGGTCCCTTGAGTGCAGCGAGAAGCCTGAGCCCCAATTCCGGTCGTGCAAGATGATCTCCGATGAAGAGGGCGATAAAAAGATAGACTGCCGCCAAGCCTTTTTGAAAGGCGCGCAGAGAATAGGTTTTGGGCAAGCCAGCCTGGGGGAGGACGATGATTCCGGTATTATTCGGGACGGCAACTATCCCTAACAGGCCCAGAAGAAAAAAGGCGAGTCCGGACAATGTCCCGACGGCGAGACGAGGCAGAAGGTAGGTCCAGAACAAAAGGGAGTGGTTCAGGGAGTGGAACCAGAGATAATCGACATTCAGATCCATGAGGTCTTGAACCGAGAATAGAAGGACCACAAATAAAACGAGAAAAATCCAGGGTATGCGGGGATTCATGGGACCCTCACGGGCACAGGAGGAGATTCCGAGACGAATTGTACGTCCATCTTACATGAGTCAAAGAAGGAATGTCTTCCAGACGGGCTTTTCAAGGAATGCGACACTTCCGTGGGTCCGCTCAGTGTCCGGGGAGCACCGTTTTGATGTGTTGATTGGATGGGTCGAGGCCGTCCAGGGTCGCACCGGTCTCACGCATGATCAGGAGGTAATCCAATACGTCGCGAGTGATAAGTTCACCAGGAATCATAAGGGGGATTCCTGGTGGGTACACAGTTACGATATCCGCGGAAGTGGCACCCTCCGAATCCTCCAGTGGGACATATTCCTGTGCGGAAAAATAGGCCGTTCGGGGGGGCATGCGTATGGGATTTAAAAGGTACGGAGCCTGGGCATACGAATGTTCGTCTATCGATGTTTTTGTCCCGGGAGATCCGGCTATTCGTTCGAGAGCAAACACGAGACGGTCGATATCGTCCCGGTGGTCTCCGATACTCACGATGACAAGCACATGCATGAGGTCGGCCATTTCGACCTGAATTCCGAACTCGAGATTAAGCCGTTGCGAAACCTGGTAACCGGTGAGGCCAATTCCCGAAACCCCCACTGTCAGCTTGGTTTCGTCGAGGTCGTTGTCGCCCAGGCTTAAGGATTTGACCTCCGCCCGGTCGATACAGGTTAATCCCGGTATTTTCCGGATTTTTTCCCTGCCGCGTCTTGCCAGTTCCAGAGCTTTCCCAAGAAGCTTTTTCCCTTCGGTTGCCATCTGCATGCGGGCAAGATCGAGTGACGCCATAAGAATATACGACGGGCTCGTCGTCTGAAGATAACGAAGCGCGGTGGAAAGCCGGCCGATGTCGATTCTGTTTTTTCGGACGTGGAGTATAGATGCCTGGGTCATGCCGCCGATGATCTTGTGGGTGGACTGGACGCACATATCGACATCTGCGTTCATGGCACTCATCGGCAATGACTCGTGAAAATGCAGATGGGGGCCATGGGCTTCGTCAAGGAGAACCCTGACATTTCTACGATGGGCTTCTTCGACGATTTTCTCGAGATTGACCGTGACCCCGTAATAGTTGGGGGAAGTAAGAAAAAGTGTGCGGATATCGGGATTCTGATCAAGTGTCTTGACAATATCCGCAGTACGGTCATTCAAGAGAAGGGATGTTTTGTCGCTTCGATGAAGCGGTATGAAAACGGGACGGCAATCGGTCATGATCATTCCGGATACGACCGATTTGTGGAGAATTCTTGTTACCGCGACCTGCTCTCCGGGGTTCAGCGTGGAAAGAATCATGGCCTGATTGCCGCCGGATGTTCCGTTTACGAGAAAAAAGGATTGGTCGGCATTGTATATGTCGGCCGCAAGCTCCTGGGCCTCCCTAATGACTCCCCTTGGTTTCTGGAGGGAATCTACTTCATCAAGGCAGGTGAGGTCGATCGAAAAGACCTTGGGTCCCACAAATTTACGAAAACGGGTCGAAATGCCCTTGCCGCTCTTGTGGCCGGGTGTGTGAAAGGAAACTTTCCGGCTTTCGGCCAGTGCGACCATCGCATCGAAGAGGGGCGTGCGATTATGATCAAAAGGAGGCATAAGGATTTTAGTGGTACGTGAAAAGTGGCTGGTTGTCTTCGATCACGATGGATGAAGACTCAAGTTCGCGTCTTACATGTTTCGGAATGCCGAAGAGTCCCTTGTGTGCGATCCCGTCGTAGAAGGACAGGGATCCGTTGATCCGGGTTTCGATGCCGGCATTGATCTCCTCTTCGCGAAGACTTCGGGGGTCATTGCGCTTTGATGCGACGATAAATCCCCAGGGAAGCCCGAAAGAAGGGATGAATGCCTGATAGGGAGCAACGACCGGAAAGATGGATTTGAGAGTCTGGTAGACCGCAGAGAAATTCAGAAGATACGGAATCGCTGCCGTACCTGCCTGCAAGGAAAGGGTTCCTCCGGGTGAAAGCCGAGCCATCGCCGTCTGATAAAACTCGCGGGTATAGAGCAGATACGCCGGTCCTTCCTCGACGGGTTCGGAAAGGTCCGTAATGATCACATCGAAAACGTCGTCGGTCTCCTCGAGATACTTCCGGGCGTCGGTCGCAATGATCCTCGACCTGGGATCGTCGAACGCGCCCTGGTGCCACGCGGGAAGGTGTTTTTTGCAAAGTTCGATGACCTGGCCGTCGATATCTACCATCACGGCCTTTTTCACCGTTTTATGCCTGAGGACTTCACGAAGGGTGGCGCCTTCACCCCCCCCGATAATGAAGACGTTTTCGGGGTTGGGATGGGAGAGCATTGCAGGATGGACGAGCGTTTCGTGGTAGATGAACTCATCCGACGACGTGGACTGCATCTTGTCGTCCAGGATAAGGCAGGTGCCAAACGCGCCCGAGCGGACGATATCCATTTTCTGGAACTTTGTGCGCACGGAGGAAAGAATCTCTGTGATGCCGTGCATGTGACCCAAAAATGGTGAAGAGTATTCAATATACCACTTGGAAGTCCTCGGAGCGCTCATTATCGGATGTTTTTCCTTTCTCGAGGCGAATTTTGGCTTCTTGACTGTTGCTTGCCTTGTGAGGTTTCTTGTCGTTCGTGATCCCGATGATCCCCCTCTTGACTTCGTGGATGCTCGGATTTTTTGAATGGAACGCCTTCGCCAGAAATAGAGCGGCAACCTCAGGCTTGAGAGTGTCCCCGCACGTAAAGATATCTACGGCTGCGTACCGGTATTCCGGCCAAGTGTGGACTGCGAGGTGAGATTCTGCAATCACAACGACACCGCTGACGCCAAATGGGCTGAATTCGTGGAAACGATCATCGATGATCGTGGCTTTTGCTTCTAAGGCGGCTTCAAGCATGGCCTGACGAACGAAAGTGACGTCATTAAGTCTGTCGTCCTGGCAATCCTTCAGTTCGACAAGAAGGTGGGTCCCCAAGGCGTGCACTCTATTTGCCTCCGATCTTAAGTTAAGTGAGACCAAATCCTTTCGGCCAGACCAACCACAACCCGCACACACCCGAATACGAATGTGCCGAATCATCGCTTTCTGCGGGCATGTCGAACCCGTAAGTGCTGTCACACCGAAATAAGATACTGACTGTCTGGAACTGCATCAGAGCTCCTTCGCAGTGTTTCGGACAAACCGGACGTTTTTGCGTCCGCTCGAAAGCCTTGTCCCTGGCCTTTCCGCACGGACTTCCTATCCCTAAATTGCGGGATGGAATGAGAGCGGCAATATATTACTCTTTTTCAGAGGGATTTCAAGAAAAAATTACAGGCGATCCTGATAATTTTTAAGACGATATTATTTATACAAATATAGGAGTATTTAGGGGTTCCCGCAAGACCTTATGGAAAAGGACATCGCTCTCAGGGGTTCCCTGGATGCTTTGGAAAGTCGGTTCCTTTAAATGTCTTTTCGGACACTCTTGGGGAACAGAACATCCTCATTCAAGGGGAGTGGCCGGGGTGTGAATGATTCCGTCGGTGTGTTTCATGGGGTCATTTGACCGCCCATGATGCGACCGGAATGGTATTGATCCGTTTCGTGAAATCTTCCAGAAAAAGCGTAAACGGGATCAGGGCGATCCGTTTCTTTTTCCTCAGCAGAACCTTGACATAAAGGGAAGGATCTCCCGGTATGAAAGTTCCCACGTCCTGGAATTCCACCCAGTCGCCGTGGAAAAGGTCTTCTGAAAGGACAACAACGAAAACTCCCCTGTCGAAGGCTCCATGCTTTATGAGGTGTCCTTTCCCGTCGTAGGCCTTGATGATGATGGCACCAAGGAGCCTGGCCTCGTTTCTCGGGTGCCAGAAATGATATGTGACTTCTTGGATCCCTTTGTATTCCGGCGTATCGGGAATGACGAGAGTACGCCCCATTCCGTCCCGATACGGTTTGCCCTTAGTGATATCGAGTGAAAATCGATTGTAATGGAGAATATTATGTGCCGAAAAATCGAACGAACCGGCCTTTTCGCGAATGCCATTTTCTCCTACGAACAAGACCTGGGTTATATTGGACCGGGCAGGTACCGTCCCGAACGCGACGAAAAAGAGAATAAAGAAAAAGAACAGGATAAGTGCAACCGATTTTGCATCAAGGTAAGTCCCGCGATGGAAAAGTCGGAACATGTTGGATCCTCCGGGTCGGAAAATCATGCAGTCAGGCGCGCGGATGCGGACGGGCAGATCATAGCAGAATACGAACTGCAAAGTGAAAGCCGAAATCTAATTAATAGACATCATAGTTTCCTTGCAGATGCTCGATGCTTGCCATGGGTGGGTCGTTCTGTCAAAATCCCGCCGAACACCCATTGGGGCAGTTCTTCTCCAGAGAGATGCCAAGATTGTTTCTATCGTCACAGGATATGGATCGCCATGGGTCATGCTCGTGACGGAGTTCCTGAAAAACGAATTGAGAAAGGCGGAATAACATGTCCGGGCAGGTGATCGTGCCCTTTCCAGGGAAGCCAGTAGAGTACGTCCAGATCGGAAACGTCTGGGTTGATCCCCGTTTGTGGACCACCCGGTTTGACTGTGATGTGATGCTTCAGGGATGCCATTCGATGTGTTGTTACCGTTCAAACATTTTGGCTCCGGGGGAAAAGGAAAAGATCCGGCAGCATATCGACGGGATACTTCCTTATATGACGGAACGAAAAAAAAAGGTTTACCTCGAGCGGGGAGATTTTGAGGCCGATTGCAACGAACAGTGCCCGAGCGGGTGCGAGCTGAACGAGGACGAAGTCAACGCCATGTCCCGGGCCTTTTCCCTGGATCAGGACTATCGGTGCAATCTCATTGTCCGGAAAAGTGCAGAGGAAGACATGGATTCGTGCATTTTCCTGGCGAAGAATTCTGCGGGTGAGAATCACTGTTCCATTCATGCTTATGCTGTTGATCATGGGATCAACTGGATGTCGATCAAGCCCGCCGACTGCATCCAATACCCGATTGCCATTTATCAAGAACGAGGGCGAACGATCCTTGGCATCCAGACGACGGCAAACCTTTCCCACCTTCCTTGTCACCACAGCGGTCTTGGTCCATCCCTCTACCGGTCGATGGAAGGAACAATACGGTATCTCTTGGGTGACGAGTTTTATTCATCTCTGGAATCGTTTATCAGCGAAAAGGCGCTGGTTTGAGGACCGTTTAGGTTTTCCCGGATCCAAAACCTGGCAGCATTATTAAGGTGAGCCTCCCTAACAAAAACCCTTCGTTTCCCAACCGGTTCTTTTACACTGTCGGCGGTCTGGGACTCCTTCCTTGGGCACCCGGAACATGGGGCAGTCTTGGGGCCCTTGTGACCTGGTTCTTGCTGCCCCCGTTGTCGCCGATCTTGTCTGCAGGCTTAATAGGGACTCTTTTTGCCGGAGGTGTCGCATCCGCCTCCATGGCGGTGCGCGAGACGGGGGATCCCGATCCGTCCATGGTTGTCATCGACGAATTCGTCGGCCAATTTATTTCTCTGTCGTTTGTGCACCATGATATAATTCAAGGATTGGAGACTTTTATCCTCTTTCGGATCCTGGACATTTTTAAACCAGGACCGATCCGTAAGCTTGAGGCATGGCCGGGTGGATGGGGAATCATGGCGGACGACGCTCTTGCGGGTTTTTTTGCAGGTTTGTTGGTAAGCCTGGTTACCATCGTGATGCCGTTATTGTTGTCCCATTGAAACCCTATTCGGAAATGAAGGCCGGAGGGGAAATGACCCCCGGTTTTAAATGCACGCATCACTCGGAGGGAAAAGAACTTGGCTGATGACAAGGATGGAAACCGCCAGAAATCGTTGGATTTGGCCGTATCCCAGATTGAAAAACAGTTTGGGAAAGGATCGATAATGCGGCTCGGGAAGGATCAGCCGGTCATGGAAGTGCCGGTCATCCCTTCCGGCTCGCTTTCTCTTGATATTGCGCTGGGTATTGGTGGATATCCCCGAGGCAGGGTGGTCGAGATTTATGGTCCCGAGTCGTCGGGAAAAACGACCCTGGCGCTCCATGCTATCAGCGAAGTCCATAAAAAGGGGGGCGTTACGGCGTTTATCGATGCGGAGCATGCGTTGGATGTCTCATATGCCCGTAAACTCGGGGTGCGGACGGAAGATCTCCTGATCGCACAACCCGACACCGGAGAGCAAGCGCTTGAAATCACCGAGACGCTGGTTCGTTCGGGCAGTATCGACTTGGTTGTCGTGGATTCTGTTGCCGCATTGGTTCCGAAAGCCGAACTCGAAGGAGATATGGGTGACGCGCATGTGGGTCTTCAGGCCCGGCTCATGAGCCAGGCCCTCAGAAAGCTGACATCCGCGATTTCCAAGTCAAATACGACGGTGATCTTCATCAATCAGATCCGAATGAAGATCGGGGTCATGTTCGGCAATCCCGAGACGACGACCGGTGGAAATGCGCTTAAGTTCTACTCTTCGATCCGTCTGGACATCCGGAGGATAGAAGCCATCAAAGAAGGGGATCAGGTCCTGGGAAACCGGGTCAGGGTCAAAGTTGTAAAAAATAAGCTCGCGCCACCATTTCGTCAGGCGGAGTTCGACATCTCCTTCAACGAAGGGGTCTCCGTTCTGGGGGAGCTGATCGATTTGGGAGTCGAAAACGGCATTCTCGAAAAGTCGGGGGCTTGGTATTCCATGGGGTCCGAACGTCTTGGCCAGGGCAAAGAGGCGGTCAAGAACTACCTTAAGACCCACGGGGATGTCGCAAAGCAGATCGAACACAAGCTCCGTCAGAAACTCAAGCTTCCGACACCCCCCTCGCCATCGGTCGATTCGGATGCGACGGTTCCAGCCGTTAAGAAAGGTCGGGAAGCAACATCATGACGTCCTGGGAACTTCGACAGAGATTCCTCCGATATTTTGCCTCGAGGGGGCATGAGGTCGTCCCCTCCACTTCCCTGATTCCCGCAGGAGACCCGACCCTTCTGTTCACCAATGCCGGCATGGTCCCATTCAAGGACATCTTTCTCGGGGCCGAGAAAACGGCCCGAAAGCGGGCGGTATCGATCCAGAAGTGTGTGAGGGCGGGTGGAAAGCATAACGATCTGGACCGGGTCGGTTTTACCCGTAGGCACCATACGTTTTTCGAGATGATGGGAAACTTCTCCTTCGGAGACTATTTCAAGAAGGAAGCGATCTCATTTGCGTGGGAATTTCTGACAGACGAAATCGGTCTCGATCGGAACCGCCTATGGATCACTGTTTTTCGCGACGACGACGAAGCCTTCGAATTGTGGCAGACGGTCTCAGGGATGTCCCCGGACAGAATCGTCCGTCTGGGGGAAAAAGACAACTTCTGGCAGATGGGAGAAACAGGTCCTTGCGGACCCTGTTCCGAAATCCTTTATGACCAGGGGCCTTCTTTTTCGTGCGGATCGGAAGATTGTCGGGTCGGATGTGATTGTGACCGGTATCTCGAAATCTGGAACCTGGTTTTCATGCAGTTCAACCGGGAACGCGATCAAACCCTGAATCCGCTTCCCAAGCCATCGATCGATACTGGGATGGGACTTGAACGTCTGACGGCGGTTGTACAGGAAGTGGACAGCAATTTTGAAACCGACCTGTTTTTCCCCCTGATCGAAACCATGCAGGAATCCGTCCGGGTTCCCTATGAAAAGGGTGCCGGACCGATGGATTATGCGTTTCGGGTCGTAGCGGATCATATGAGATCTTCGGTATTCCTTTTACACGAGGGACTGGTCCCGTCGAACGAAGGACGCGGGTACGTGCTACGCCGTATCATCCGGAGAGCCATACAGTTCGGACGGGAACTTGGTATGCCCGTGCCCTTCACGCCATTTCTCGCCGGGCGCGTGGCCGAAATGATGAAGGGTCCCTATCCCGAGCTGGAATCCTCTCTCTCCCGGATCAAAGCGATCCTCGAACAGGAAGAGAAACGATTCCACAAAACCCTCGAGGAAGGCCTTCCGATCCTGTTGGGGCTGATTCAGGAAATTGACCGTAGGAAAGAAAAAATATTGCCGGGAGAAATGCTTTTCCTGTTGCACGATACCCACGGATTTCCACTCGACGTGGCTGAGGACATCGCGCGTTCTCATGGTATTTCGCTGGATTTCAAGGGTTTTGAAGAAAAGATGGATGAACAGCGGGAACGTGGACGTGCTTCATGGGTCGGCAAGGGTGAAGAGTTTCCCGTTAAACCCGATCGCCTCTCCGAGCCGGTCCGATTTGCAGGCTACGAACGGATGGGAGCCCAGGGATCCCTGCTCCTTTTGATCAAGGAGGGGAAAGAGGTCAAGGAAGCCGCCGAAGGAGACCGGGTGACGGCGATCATTACCCCGACTGTTTTTTACCCTGAAGGAGGCGGACAGGTCGGCGATATCGGGGATGTGAGCGGTCCCTTTGGATATCTTCGTGTGGAAGGCGCAAGAAAGCCCTATCCGGGATGGATCGCCATCAGCGGAACCGTCCGAGCGGGACGAATCAGAGTCGGGGAAACGTTGGACCAGCACGTAGACGAAGAAGCGCGCAGGTCCACAGAGCGTCACCATACCGCAACGCATCTCCTTCATGCGGCTCTTCGCCACGTCTTGGGAGATCACGTCCGGCAGGCCGGATCCCTTGTCGCGCCGGAAAAACTTCGTTTTGACTTCACATATCCGGGCCCCCTTTCCAGGGAAGAGCTCGAGTCGGTCGAGGAACTTGTGAACAGGTGGATTTGCGGGGATTCTCCTGTTGACATCCTTGAAGTCGAAAAACAAAAGGCCCTGGATATGGGAGCACTCGCGTTTTTTGATGAAAAATATGGGGAGACTGTTCGGGTCGTTCAGGTTCCGGGTATGTCGATAGAGCTATGCGGAGGTACCCACGTTCGGAGGACAGGGGAGCTGGGAGCCTTTTACATTCTGCAGGAAAGTGGCATTTCGGCCGGCGTCCGTCGCATTGAAGCTGTCGCCGGGCCTTCTGCCTATCGGAAATCCTTGGAGTGGAGGAAAAACCTGGAGGCCATAAGGGAGATTCTGAGCGCCGGTTCGACGGATGTGGTGCAGAAAACGGCCTTCCTCGTGAAAGAGAGTGCCCAGTATCTTCGGGAAATACAGTCGCTCAAATCTCGTCTTTTCGTTCTTGAGGATAGCGCAAGCGATCAAGAGGCGATCGTAGCCAGGGGACACCGCCTGATCGTTACCCATGCCGTTCTGGAGGATCCGAAGGATCTAAGGGGACGCCTGGATGCGATCAAAAACCGTGTTCCGTCCGGAGCGGTCCTTCTTCTGGGGGAAACCTCCGAAAAGGCCGTACTTCTTGGGTGGGCATCTCCGGACGTTGCCGAACGCTTTCCGATATCGAACTGGGTTAAAATCATGGCCGATGAACTCGGTGGCCGTGGAGGGGGGAAACCGACCTGGGCGGAAGGCGGAGGGCCGAAACCTGCGTCCTTTCCGGTTTTTCTTGAAACGGTACGGGTCCGAGCCGGGGAAGCGTTTCGATCGTCGTTCGATTGAGGTGGACACCCGAAATCAAGGAGAAGACCATGAAAAAGGTTGTGAGTGATGTCCTGAACGGAACCATCGGCATTCTTGAATCGGTAAGGGAAAAAGCCAAGGAGTTTGTCGATAAGGGTAAACAGACCGACGGGACCTTTGCCAAGATGGTTCACGAAACATTCTCGGAATCCGCAGAACCAGTTTCGGATCGTGTCCGGGAGTATTTGAACAAGGGGTTACACGCCATGAATATTGCGACCAAGGACGATCTCTCGGATCTGAGGAATGAATGGGCGGGGCGTAAATCCCCATCGGGAACCAGCGACAAACGGAATGCCGAATAGGATCTGTCCTGGAAGCGATCCGTGAAGAAACAGGATCTCCCTATCCGGTGGTCTGGAATGCTCCACTCCTTGGAATCGACTGGGGTGAGAGGCGGATCGGCCTGGCCATAACAGACGACTTCCTGCGGTTTGCGGAGAGGCTTGCCATTGTTCCGTGGTCACGCCCTTTAAAGGATCTTCCCGGTACTGGATCATCCGTGATTTCGGAACTCAAAGATCTCGTCCGCTCCCGCGGGGTGCAGGGAATCGTCTTCGGCATACCTTGGTATCACTTGAGCGGCGACATCAATCCCAAAGCCACCCTTTTCCTTGCCATCGGAAGGAGGTTGAACATACTCCTGGGTTTACCTGTCTATTTCTGGGACGAAGGGATGACTTCAGATCAGGCGCGAAAATCGATAAAAATCAATCCGGACCGGGGCAAGCGGAAATCCCGTCTCTCGGAACCTATCGACTCCCTCTCTGCCGCACTGATGCTTCAGAGCTTTCTCGACGAACGTGTCAAAAGTCGGCCGATCGAGAAGGAACAGGCCCTGGGCGAAGATGATTGACAAGGAGAGGTGGATGGAACGATTCCGCCGACTGGATCCGGTGAAGACTGTCTGGACCGCATCGACGATTGTACTCGCGTTTTTCGTTTTCTGGAATTTTGATGCTCTCTTTCACAGGCCCCGTGTGCCCGAACGACGCATTCTCCTGCATGTGTCTCCCGGATCAACATTTCGGGCCGTGGTATTTGAATTGAACCGGCTCGGGATTTCGCACTATCCGGAAACCCTCATATTCTGGGGAGATCTGCTGGGCATCGATACCAATATACTCGCGGGCGTCTATGAGATTTCGCCGGAAATGTCTCCTTTCCGGGTTTTGGTTGACCTTCATAACGGTCAGAAGTTCTTTTACCGGGTGACCGTTCCGGAAGGCTTCACCTTGAGGCAGGTTGCCCAGAGGATGGCCGCCTTGGGAATCGGGACCGAAAGCGACATTTTAAATCTCGCACACGATCCCCAGTTTCTCATGGCGATGGACGTCCCTTCTTCGTCGCTGGAAGGATATCTCTTTCCCGATACCTACTATTTTCCCAAGATCGCCAAGCCCGCGGATGTACTGAAGATCATGGTGGAACGTTTCTGGAACGTCTTGAGCCCCGATCAGAAATCCGCATTGGAGAGGGAACATTTTACAGTCCAGGAAGCGGTCACACTGGCGTCCATTGTTCAGAAGGAAACCGGCAATCCGAAAGACATGCCGGTTGTCGCGGGAGTCTTCATAAATCGTCTCAGGCAGCATATGAAGCTCCAGAGCGACCCTACGGTCATCTATGCGCTTGATGGACGTAAAACGCTTCATGCCAGAGACCTGGAAATCGATTCCCCCTACAATACCTACCGCTATCCCGGACTTCCTCCGACTCCCATCTCAAATCCGGGGGAAATGGCTCTCAAGGCCGTGTTCTACCCGAAGGAGGTCCCTTATCTTTATTTCGTCTCGAACGGGCATGGAGGACAAATCTTTTCGGAAACCCTCCAGGAACAGGATCAGGCGATACGAATGGTATTGAGGAACCGTTCCGGAAAGTAATTCTCTTGTGCAACCGTGATCTCCAATGACACAACTCGCGTCGGGAAGGGAATGAGTGGAGCCTTTGAAAGAACGTGATGAGGCAAATGAGTCGGGAATTTCGAAATCGTACGAACCCCAGCCCGTAGAACGGAAATGGTTTGAAAGGGACAATCGCGCCGTCCGGGTGGATCGTCCTTCAGGAACCCCGTTCTCCATGGTGATTCCGCCTCCGAACATCACGGGACGATTACATATGGGACATGCGTTGAACATCACCCTCCAGGACGTCGTGGCCCGTTTCAAGAGGATGGAAGGTTGTGATGTCCTCTGGGTCCCGGGGACCGACCATGCGGGTATCGCAACCCAGAACGTGGTCGAACGCCGGCTATCCCAGGAAGGAATCCTTCTCAAGTCCCTGACCCGTGAGGATTTCGTCTCGAGGGTATGGGAATGGAAGGAGTCCATAAAGACCGGCATATTGGACCAGATCCGTCGTCTTGGCGCTTCCCTTTCCTGGTCACACGAACGCTTCACGATGGATGAGGGTTTTTCGAAGGCCGTTTCCGGGGTTTTCGTCCGGCTGTATCGGGAAGGTCTCGTGTACCGGGGTGAACGGATGATCCACTGGTGTCCAAGATGCCTGACTGCCCTTTCCGATGTCGAAGTCAGCTATGTCGACAGGGTTTCGACTCTCTATTCCGTCAAATATCCCGACTCTTCCCGCCGAAATGATTTTCTGACAGTGGCGACGACTCGCCCGGAGACGATATTCGCGGACCAGGCCCTCGCTGTCCACCCCGAAGATCCCCGATTCAGGGAATGGATCGGGAAAAAAGTCCTCGTCCCCCTGGTACAGAGAGAAATCCCGGTGATCGCGGACGAGGCGATCGATCGGGAATTCGGGACAGGCGTCTTGAAAGTGACCCCCTCCCATTCCATGCTGGATTGGGAAATTGCGACACGCCACGGCCTTTCTCCCCTTGAAATAATGGATCAAACCGGACGCATGAACGACCGGTCCGGTCCCCTGAAGGGACTGACACGGGAAGATGCGCGCGAGAGGATGATCGTCGAACTGTCTTCCGAGGGGCTTATTGAAAAGGAAGAACCTTATCCGGGTTCTGTCGGGATCTGCTACCGTTGCCAGACCGTTGTAGAACCGCGTCTTTCGATGCAATGGTTCGTCCGGATGAAGGATCTTGCCGGACCGGCTATTCGGGTCGTACGTGATGGAGAAGTCCGTTTTTTCCCCGACGGCTGGAAAAATACCTATTTCGACTGGCTTGAGAATATCAGGGACTGGTGCGTTTCGAGACAGATATGGTGGGGGCATCCGATCCCTGCCTGGCACTGCCAGACATGCGGGGAGATTCTCGTTGGTTCCGAGGAGCCATCGGAGTGTCCGAAATGCCAAGGGAAGCCGTTCAAGCCGGATCCAGATGTTCTGGATACGTGGTTTTCGTCCGCGCTCTGGCCGTTCGTAACGCTCGGGTGGCCCGAGAGCAATCCCGAGCTGGAGCGTTTCTATCCGACTTCCCTGCTCGTGACCGGTTTCGACATCCTTTTTTTCTGGGTCGCGCGAATGGTCATGATGGGGCTTCATCTCACCGGACAGCCTCCCTTCCGTGATGTTTATATCCATGCACTCGTACGGGACCAGTACGGACAGAAAATGACGAAGAGCCGGGGAAATGTCGTAGACCCCCTTGAAATCATGGATCAATTCGGAACCGATGCCTTTCGCATGACGCTCGTTCACATGGCATCCCCCGGGAGGGACATCCGACTTTCGACCGAAAGGGTCGAAGGTTTCCGGAATTTTGTCTCGAAGATCTGGAATGCGTTCCGGTTCATCGAACGCTTCGCGCCGGTGTCCGGGATCGAGGAAAAACTGGATCCGTCTGCGGTTCAGGGGATTGCGAACCGATGGATCCTGTCGGCACTCGTCCAATCCGTCCAGGACATGCGTCGTTTTTTTTCCAACTACCGTTTCGACGAAGCGGCGAACACCCTTTATCACTTCACCTGGCATCTTTTCTGCGACTGGTACATCGAAGCGTCGAAAGCCGCGCTGGCGAAGTCTGAAGAAGATCCCGAAAGGGTCGAGACCCAAAGGACTCTCCGGTACTGCGGTTCGGTACTTCTCAGAATGGCCCACCCGATCATGCCTTATGTGACCAGAGAGCTGTGGGAGATCCTGTATCCCGACAAGCGACCGCTCGAGGAATTCACGTATCCGGATTTTCCCGCCCTTCATCCGGATGCCGAAGACGCTGTCAGGGAATTCGAATCGATCATGTCTCTGATCGGCGGGATTCGTCAGATGAGGAGTCAGTTCAAGCTCAATCCTTCCCTTGAACTCGGCGGTGAACTGGTCGCGAGATCGGACCGGCGCAACCGGTATGAACGGCACCTTCCTTTTATCTCGAGGATGGTCCGCATTCGACCTATCACCATTGCGACCGAAGGGGCCGAAACGATCGAGGGAGTCCGGATTCCCTTTGCTGACGGTTACGTGACTCTGGATCTCGCCGGCATCGTCGACGTGTCGGCGGAAGAGGACCGGATCCAAAAAGATCTTGAAAAAAATCATCAGAAAAGGGATGCGATTCTTGTGCGGCTCAAGAGCCGGGAATTTCGTGAAAAAGCGCCCCCGGAAGTCGTCGAAAAAGACGAACGGCTCCTGAAGGAAGCGGAGGACGAATCGGCAGGTCTCGAAAATGCCTTGACCCAACTCAGGCGAATATTGTCCCGGGGCGGGAAATCATGATGCTTGAACCGATTCCCTTTCTAGACGAAGTGTTGAAGGAGTTTCTGAGGGAAGACATTGGTGGAGGGGATCTGACGACCCTCGCCGTGTTTTCCGAGTCGGAACGGAAAACCATCGTGAAGGCGAGTCTTCATGCCGAAAAGAAAGGCACTTTATGCGGGACGCCTTTTGCCGAACGTTTGCTCAGGATCCTTGATCCGTCGTCCAGCGCGAAGTGGAATTATGGGGAAGGGGAGGTGTATCCCGAAGGAGAGACGATCGGAATCCTGGAATCCCGTTTGTCGGATCTTCTGGCTGCTGAACGTCTTATCCTGAACTTGGTCAAACACCTCTCGGGCATCGCATCGCTCACAAGATCCTATGTGGATCGCGTCAACGCGTGCCGCCCAAGCGGCATGCGACCCTTGAGGATCACCGAAACCCGAAAAACCCTTCCCGGACTCAGGGCTTTCCAGAAATACGCAGTAAGGGTCGGAGGCGGGCAAAACCACCGATACGACCTCCATGGGGGCATTCTGATAAAGGACAATCATCTTGCCGTTTCAAGGAGTGTTCGCGGGATTCTCGAGACGGCCCGGAGGAATGCCCCTCACCCGTTTCGCATCGAGATCGAGGCGGATACACCGGAGCAAGCGATGGAAGCCTGCCAATTCGGGGCGGATGCCATTTTGCTGGACAATATGCCGTTTCCGGTGCTCGCGGAGCTTGTGGGTCATCTCAGGTCGAATCGCCGGGAGATCCTTCTCGAAGTCTCCGGGGGGATAACTCTGGAGCGCCTTCCCCAGCTCGCGACTCTGGATGTGGACGTCCTTTCCGTCGGAGCCCTTACGCATTCCTCTCCCGATGCGCCGATTCGACTCGATTTTCTTGACTGATGAACGTTCAGGAGCCCTTCCTGCGGCAAATGAGAGCCACTCCGCCATTATTTTTTCAGGAAGAAGTCGACTCCACGAATACTTTTCTCCGAAAATGGGGCGAGTCGGGAGTCCTTGAATCGGGCACGGCCTTATACGCCGGACATCAGACCCGCGGGCGTGGAAGACCTGGGAACGTTTGGATCCAGGCCCCAGGAAACCTGGCTCTTTCCGTGTGGGTCGGGAACGACCACGCGGGGGATAAGACACTTCCTTGGACCCTCAAGATGGCCTATTGCCTGTTAGAAGAGCTTTCGGAGCACAGACTCGACTGCGCGCTCAAGTACCCGAATGACCTATGGAAAAGAGAGCCTCCCGGGAAGATCGGAGGCATTCTCGTTGAACGTTCCAGGAAAGGATGGACGATCGGCACGGGTCTCAATCGGAACGATCCCGGTGTGCCTAAGGCCTCGGGTTGGGAATTGCTTCCCGAAATGCATCGTTTGGCATGGAGCGTCTCCGAACGGTTTTACCGAATATTCCTTGACCCGAACGCGGAAGCCGTTTCGTCTTTGAAAATCCTCGAGCGGCTGAACCAGAATCTGCTCTGGAAAGGGGTATGGGTCGCATGGAAGCGCGGAGGAAAGCCGGAGGTGGGACAGATTCGGGCGATTGGCGCTTCGGGCCGGCTCGAAGTTCTTATACCGTCCGGGTTATTGATCGAAATTCCGGAGACCGTCCGTACCCTTGAACCCATGGACCGGAAAAGTGAAACATAAAGCGGTCGTTACCATCAAAATGGGTTTGAGCCGTATCACGATCGGAAAGCATCGCCCCGACGGTAGTCTCTCCGATATCCTTGTATTCAAGACCCCGCCCCAAGGCTCTGTCCGATCCTTTCAGGAGACTTTCGGGAGGTTCCCCGACCGATGGGGGGCGATCGACGCTGCCGTCGTCGTCAATGTTGTCCCGGACATCGATCCGTCGCATTTTTCTTCTCTTTCGCTGTCAACCGCGCAAATGAAAATCCTCGTTCCGAAATCCTCGGAATGGCCGGTCGCGATCGACTATACCCCTCCGGGTTCCCTTGGGGTTGATCGGGTTGCGGCGTGTCTCGGAGCCCGCTGGCGATTTCAAACAGGTGAAAGGTTCATTGTCGTTGCGGATTTCGGAACTCACACCGTACTCACGTTCTTCCGGAGTGGCCAGGTGTTGGGAGGGGCTCTATTTCCCGGGATATGTCTTCAGCTCTCTTCGGTGGGTGCGGGTCGGGCTTTATCTTCGTTTCCGCTGGGGAGGCCCTATCGGGTCATTGGACGAAACACGCTTGAAGGGGTTTTGTCGGGGACAGTCTTCGGGACAGTCAAGGCCGTCGAGGGGCTGACCGAGGAGATGGAGCGATTGACGGGGACCGGCATAGACCTGATCTTGACGGGGGGATTGTCACGATTCGTGCAGCCTTATTTCAGAAGGCCCGTTCGTGCCAACCGTCAACTTGTTCATTTTGGGGCCTGGGCTTTTCTCATGGATAATCCGTTAAAGGAGATGTAGGAGACCTTTCGCAAAATCCCCGGTATCGGTAATCACTTTCAACCCCGAAAATCTCCTTTCCGGCGAATGGTCAAAAGCTGGCCAGAGGGCTCAAAACCCCGCCGGATCTCTGTCCGATCTTTCCTGTCCACAGGTTTTTCCACAAAACCTCAAGGCCTCTTGTGAACGATCGAAAAATGGACGATTTCAAGGAGGGCCCGGAAGGAGGAGGCAATGGGTTCCTCCCCCTCTCCAGCCTATCGGGTCTTTTGAGCGGGCACGCTGGATGAAGCCAGTGTCTGGGGGGAATCTCCGGGTTTAAGGATCAGATAGAGAATTCCTGAAAGGAGTAGGAGGGACAGTAGGCTCATCAGACCAAAAACCAGGAAAAAAGGTAATTCCATTTTGTTTCCCTCCTGGAAAACTCATCGGTTCGAAGATGAAAAGTCTTGAGCGGACCGTCCAGTACCAGCCGGAAGCTTACTCGAGCGGACGCTTGAAGACCAGATCATCGACGGCATGGAATCCTGTGAGAATGTTTTCGTTAATTTCCGACAGACGCTCCAGGAGCGTCCGGGCATTTTCCATATTTCCCTGCTGGATATAGTCCCTGAAAGTCATCAATTCATGATGATATCGATCCTCAAGATTCTTCAAGACATCAAGATTTCGAGGTGCGAGAAGAGAATTGGCATTGGAGGATTCCATCCAGTGCCAGAGAGGACACGCGTGATTTTCGAGCGAAAACAGGAGATCTGCAGGAAGGATCTCGGTCTGTTCGGCTTCCAGACAGGAGAGGGAAAGTTTCCGGTGATTTTTCCTCCCGAGAAGATACGGAATGTGCTCCAGGTCCCATGATTCTGTTTCGAACCCGGAAAGTTGAAAAAAGGAAGATAGTTGGCCGATCCGGTCCGGAAGCTGCGTTGGTGATATGGCGGAACCCACAAACGAGCCTTCGCCCCAGTCGCATCCCATTCGGGACAGGATGAGCGCCGTTTCGAGATCATCGACGGCAGGAAGGAAGAGAGAGCGCTTCAAGGCATGCGTCATAAGCAAAAGAGCACCTAAAAATGCCATCGAATCCGCCTTGAAGTCGATTTCCCGGACGAGAAGAGGCGTCACTCCGAGAAAGTCCACAGGGAGATGTCTCAGAAGGTAGAGTGTGTTCTGCTGATCTCCCACGCGCTCGAGTCCGACGCGGATCCCTTTTTCGGTCAGGTCCCAAATGACGTTTTGGTAGGCGAGGGGGATGGGAGGGGCTTTTTCCCCGTTGATTCCGAAAAGAAGGCCCGGGGCCAACGACGTCAACTGGTTCCCGAAGGTGGAATAGAGGATCGGAAGGAATTCGGGAGAAATAAGTTGATGGAGCGAAAGGCTGATTTTAAGAAAGGCGCCGGGACAATGCGTTTGAACGGTCCGGCAGGCTTCGGAGACGGTTCGCATCAGCCAGCGGAGGAATATCGGAGAGACCGATCGTGAGGATTCATTATTGTCCGGAGAGGTTGTTCCCGGGCCGCTCGATTCGATCCTTAGGGAAAACCCGACGATCGCGCCCGTACGGAAATCTCCGATCGGAACCAACGAAACGACAAGGTCTTCGAAAGTGGACTTCTTATCGGCGCCACCGAGAGAAAAATCCTCTTCGGTCGTGACTGCATCGGAAAGAAGGTGGTAGAAAACGTAGTTGTTTTTTCCGCTATTTTTGGCTTGGTACATGGCCAGATCCGCATCCCGGAGCAAGCCGCTTTCATCTTTTTCGTTGAAGGGGTAGACCGAAATACCGATGCTGGTTCCGATCAGAATTTTGCGCGTATCGATGAGATAGGGACGATTGATCGTCTCGAGAATCCGTTGGGCAACTACCTCGACGTCGGAAAGGCCCTCGACGTTGTTCAGCAAGATGACAAACTCGTCCCCGCCCAGGCGTGCGATCGTATCGCCTTCCCGAATGATCTGCTGGAGTCGGACGGCGACTTCCAAAAGGAGCCTGTCCCCGATATCGTGGCCATGATTGTCGTTCACCTCCTTGAAACCGTCGAGATCGAGAAAAAGGACTGCCAGATACCGCTTGTAGCGTTTCGCAACCGCGAGAGATTTCCCGAGCTGGTCCTCCATGAACATCCGGTTCGGCAAATGTGTGAGGGGGTCGAAATAGGCTTTCTGCTTCAGTTCTTCTTCCCGGGCTTTCTCTTCGGAAATGTCGCTTTCGATACAGACGAGGTGCAGGATCTTGTTGTATTCAGACATCATCGGCGTGATCCGGATCTCGGACGGAAAAAGAGAGCCGTCGTTTCGGCTCCCCATGTGTTCCCCTGTAAAAGGCAATCCAGATCTTAAGGTATTCCAGGGATTGAGAGGGGTTTCCCGGTCCTGGGAGAAATCCTTGAAAAATTCGGCAGTTTTTCCCTGTATCTCGGAAAGGGAGACGCCTTTTAGTTGGAGATAGGCCAGATTCGCCCATTCGATTCTCCCTTCCGGTCCAGTGATGAACATAGGGGAGTCAACGGATTCCATCGCCATTTTCTGGAGGCGGATCTGGGACTGTTCCTGCTCGTGAAGGTAGGCGATCGCCAGTTTTTTTGAAAGATCCCCAAGAAGGACGATGACCTGTTCGGTCAGCTCCTCCTTCCGTTTTACATAGACACTCAGGGCGGAGACCGGCTTTCTGTCCGGAAGAGCGATCGCATACAGAAGGCTGGCGGTCATCCCGATTTTTTCGAAGATCGGACGAACCTCTTCGGAATAGTCCCCAAGGTCGAGAAGCTCGGCCGAATTTCCATGAAATGGAACATTTCCAGGAGAAAAGCCGTACAGTTCGGATCGGGGGAACAAAAATGCGTCTTCGAGTGCGGATCGGACGGTATCGGATTCGGCGGCAATCGAAAGGGGCAAGTAACGAGATTCGGAATCGATCCTGCATATGGCTACGGCCGTGAAGTGAAACAATTTGAGGATCTCTTCGGTGACCCTGGGAAAGAGAGTTTCGATCGGAATGCCTTCGAGGATTCTCTGGTCCATTTCCTGGGAAAGCCTTGCAATGCCTTCGGACTGGACTTCAAGGGCAATATTTCTCACTGTGACGAGGACGACCTCTCTTTCGTCGAAAGGGATCGTTGTCGCACTGATCGAAACGGGAAAACGCGTCTGGTCGAATCGCCTGAATTCCGTCCGAAAGGTTTCCAGCAGGCCTTTTTCCCTGAGACGATCGATTTTATGCCTGATAAATTCTTCTGAATCGGTGCAAAACTCAGTCATCCGTTTGCCGACAAGGGTTTCGCGAAAAAAAAATCCGATCATATCGCAGAAGATGGGATTGGCATCCAAGACGACGTAGGATTCCGGATCGAAGAGGAAAATGCCATCCGGAGAGTTCCGGACGATTTTTCGGTACTTTTCTTCGCTTTCTCTTAGTTTCATCTCCATTTTTTTCCGGGATGAAATATCGCGGAGTACGACGATCGCCCCGGTTATCCGCTGAGGAGAGCCGGAAAAGAACGGAGAAGCGGTCACATAAACGGTCAGCCTCGTTCCGTCTTGCCTCAGAAAATGGATGTCATCGCTTTCGAAGAAATTATGTGTGGAGAGAACAGACAGGATCGGACACGTCCTTTGAGCATTTTCGGAATCATCATCCGCGTTCTGATGACCACAGACAGCCTCATGAAAATCCCGTCCCAGCAACTCTTCTTTCGTATAGCCGAGAAATCTCAATGTGGCTTCATTCACGGACAGGATTTTCCCTCCCGTATCGATTTCGCAAAAACCTTCTCCCATGTGCCGGATCATGGATTCGAACTGGATCCGGAGATTCTGGACGGAGCCGCGCGTATCGTGATCCGAAGGCTGGGATTCAAGGGCATCAACGCTGTGTGAAGACTTTTGTGTGCCGGAATGGACGTAATGCTGAAGAAAAGCCTGGAAGGCTTCGAGGAATTTCATGGCGCCCGTTCCGTACAAAACCGCGCTTTTAATAGTGAAAGGGCGAGTCCCCCGGAAAGGTTTTCACAAAGATTTCTCGATGGGTGATATCGAGGTGTCGTGTCCGTATGGGAAATCGTTTTGTCCAACATGACGCCCGTCCCGAAATATGTGCATGCGCGGGAACAATATGGATGAGACCTCAAGCAACAGTTCCGTGCTTTTGGGTCGGATCGGATTTCTTGGAATAATGTTATTTTTTGAAAATTGTACCTCATTTTAAAAATAATCATAAATGTAAATTATTAAAAAATGTCTCATGGAGGACAGGGAAGCACTCAAGGCATGTCCTTAAGTCTTTGAAAAATTTTGAATGAAAAAGGGATTTATATGTATGGATGAAAACATTTTTAGTCGTATATCTTCCCGCGGTTTAGAGGTTATTGTTTCCAGGATCAGGATCTGCGTTTTCTATTAACTTTGTTTTTCTGTAATAGATTTAAAAAATGAAAAAAAATTGTTGTTTGCTACGATAGCGCAAATATCCGGAGAGGGTCAAACTTAGAGCACTAAAGACAAGATCACATATTATCATTACTCCAATCAATGAATAGAGTTTAAATCTTGATTTGAAATGATTTTCTTGACGCCATTTCCTTCGAGCTGTGCTAGGATTGATCCATAACTCCCACGGTACAAAATCGAAATTTGCTATCCATCGAGCGAAAGGGATAACCCGTGAAGCGCTTCGTGGAAATGCCGATCGAAAAATTACTCTGGATCGGGTTCGGGTTTGTTATCTTTGTCCTTTTGGGGACCGGCGGATACGTATATAGGGTTGGTCTCGTCCATCAGGCTGAAGAAGGACTTGTCGACCATACTCACCGTGTTTTATTCCATCTTCAAACCCTGAAATCAACGCTTCTGCAGACCGAATCCGCCGAAAGGGGTTATCTTCTTACAGGCAATCCCCTGATGCTCCAGACGCTGCAAGAAGGATCCGCGGCGTTCGAATTCCTGATGAAGATCGAATCCGAAGTCAGTGACAATCCCAGTCAGGTGCTCTTGGTTCAAAGCCTGGTCAGTCTTGTGACCCGCCGTCTCTCGATTCTTAATGAGGCCATCTCGATCGATCGACTGAACGGATTTGATACCGCCCGGCGTTTTATCTCTAAATCGCCGGGCGAAGTAACGATGAAGGCAATCCTGGATACGATTGCCATCATGGAGACCCGGGAAAATAGTTTTCTTGCCGTTCGGGAAGCCAGGGCCCTGAATGCACAGCGCAGGACTCTCTTCAGTTTCCTCGGACTTCTTGCCATCGGGGCCGGTATCAATTTTCTGTGGCTTTTGCTGATCAGGCGTGAAGTGAATAAACGGAACTTGGCGCAGGATTACATTCAGGAACAGGCACGATTCGAACGGACTCTTCGCGAGATCCTCGCCCTTTTCAATAGTTCATTCGACCGAAAACAGGTCTTCGAGGATTTTCTTCGTCTTCTTTCGAAGCGCGATTTTTCGGTCATGGCGGGCAATCTGTATCTCCAGGACGAATGGGAAGGAGGCTATATTCTGGAATCGGCCCTGGGAACCACAAGCGACTTGACGCCCAAACTGATGCCGAAAGAAGGACCTCTCTGGGAGACAGTCACATCGCGACGCATCGTCCAATATGAAATTGCAAGGGGAGAGCCCCTTCGGGTTCTCAAGGGACTCTATGCGACTTTTCCGATATCCGCTGTCTCGATCCCTGTGATCCAGGGGGATAAGGTCGTTGCCATTTTCGGACTTGTGACACTTCAGAAGCTCTCCATACGGAACCTGGAATTTCTCGACCTCCTCGCATCGCAGGTGGGTATCGCCCTCAACAAGTTTTATCAGTATGACAATTTGAGGCTGTTGACCCGCGAACTCCGGTCGAGAAACGACGAGGTCGCACAAAAGAACAAAGAATTGGAAAGGGCCAATCGCGCGAAGTCCGATTTCCTGGCGAATATGTCGCACGAACTTCGGACTCCCTTGAACGCCATCATCGGTTTTTCCGAAATCCTGAAAGACGGCATACAGGGTGATCTCCTTCCAAATCAGAAAGAATCGGTCGAAGATATCCATTTATCCGGATTGCATCTGCTCTCCCTTATCAACGACATACTCGACCTGTCGAAGGTCGAAGCCGGAAAAATGGAGCTCGAGCCTGAGGAGATCGACATCACAAGCCTTGTCCGCCAGTCATTGACCATTGTTCGTGAACGAGCGCATTCCCACAACATACACCTTTCCTCATCGATCGACCCGCACCTCGACAAATGTCGAGGGGATGTCCGTAAAATGAAGCAGATCCTGTACAACCTCCTTTCGAATGCGGTGAAGTTCACTCCGGACGGGGGTTTGGTGACCGTAGAGGTCAAAAAGAGGTTCGGAAGGGAGTTGGACGATCCATTTTTTGCCAATGAGGCCGAATGGATCGAGTGGAACGTGATCGACACGGGAATCGGCATTCCTAAGGAAAAGCAAGGGTTCCTGTTCCAGCCGTTCACTCAGATGGACGGCTCTTTGTCCCGCCGATATGAAGGTACCGGTTTGGGGCTTGCTCTTGTGAAAGGGTTGGCGCAACTTCATGGCGGTACGGTTGGCCTTGAAAGCGTCCCGGGGAAAGGGTCCCGGTTTTCAGTATGGATCCCCTTCCAAGCCACGGGTACCGCCGACGAGCCTCCGGTTAAACTTCACACACTCGAAAAAAAGCCGACCCGGAGCGCGATCCTGGTCGGATCGGAAACCGATTCGGCGACCATGCTGGATGGTTATTTGAAAGAGGAAGGCTTTACATTGGATATCGCCACCAGCGCAGAAAAAGGCATGGAGGTTGCCAAAAAAAAGCGCCCGGAGCTCATTCTTCTCGATTGGGACAACGCGATGGACGAGATTTGGCTTTTTTGGGACGCCGTCAAGAAGGATGAAACTTTGAAAAACCTCCCGGTGGTCCTTCTCTCGCTCGATCCACAGAACAATCACGGTATGTCGATCGGAGTGACGAAGGTTCTTTCGAAACCGGTCGATCCGGCTCTCCTCCATGCGACCCTCGAAGAGATGGAAACGATACGTCCGACGGAGCCTTCCCGTTCGGTTCTTGTTGTCGACGACGACATGAAATCCGTTGAGATTCTCTCTGCCTTCCTCCTGGCCGAAGGGTATTCCGTGATGAAATCCTACGGGGGGGAGGATGCCATCGAACTCGCCCGGAAACACAGGCCGGACATTATCCTTTTGGATCTCCTGATGCCGGAGATCAATGGATTTGATGTTCTTCATGCCCTTTACGGGAACCCGGAAACGTCAGGAATTCCTGTTCTTATCGTCACCTCGAAGGAGGTGAGCTCGGAGGAGCGAAACCAGTTGAATGGGCATATCGTGGATATCATGAGGAAATCGTCGTTTTCCAAAAACGCTTTTCTCCGAGAGATTCACAGAGCCCTTTCGACTCCGGCCCTGGAGAAAGGATAGACGATCATGGCACTCATAATGGTTGTCGAGGACAATCCCGTCAATATGAAGTTGGCGAGGCTTCTTCTCCAAAAAGAGGGTTATGATGTCACAGAGGCCAAGGATGCTGAGGAGGCTCTGGGTCTCTTGGTGAAAAATCGTCCGGATCTCATCGTTCTGGACGTTCAACTCCCCGGGATGGATGGATTGTCGTTGGCCCGGGTGCTTCGTAAGAATCCGGAAACGGCATCGATCCCTCTTCTCGCATTGACATCCTTTGCTATGAAAGGCGATGAGGAAAGGATCATCGAAGCCGGGTTTGATTGTTACTTTGCGAAACCTTACTCATATGAACCATTTCTAAAATCCGTCTCAGACCTTTTGAGGAAGAGATCAGCGGGAGGATGATATGGGAAGTGTGTCATTACCGTTCTCGGTCCTGATTGTAGAGGACGACAATTCCGAACGTCGCTACCTTGACCTGATCCTGAAAAACGAAGGGTACCGCACGGAGTTCGCTTCGGACGGCCAGAAAGCTCTCGATCTGGTCAGGGAACAGCGGCCTGACATGGTGATATTGGACGTTTTGCTTCCTCTTTATTCGGGTTTCGAGGTGGCGAGAATCCTTAAGGAAGATCCCCAGACCCGGCCCATACCAATCCTCATGCTGACTGTCCTGGACGATACGGCGTCCCGAATGGAGGGTCTCAATGCCGGGGTAGAAGAGTTTCTTCACAAGCCGGTCGACCCGATGGAGCTTTTGATACGGGTCAGGAACCTCCTGAAAATGAAGGAGTACGCCGAACTTCTCTCGCGGCGGAATCGCGATCTGGAACGGAAAGTGAAGGAACGGACCGCTCAGCTGTCATTGAGTTACCGGCAATCGGTCCACGCATTGATCCGGGTGACCTCCCTCAAGGATGTTAGCGTGGGTGACCATGTTCGCCGCATTAGCCTTTTCGCAGAACATCTTTCCCGTTCGATCGGCATGGACGACCATTTTTCCGAGACGATCCATATGGCTGCCGCCTTGCACGATATCGGAAAAATTGGCGTTCCCGACGACGTGCTTATGAAGGAAGATTCTCTGAACGAAAGGGAATGGGCGATCATGCAGGAACATGTCCGCATCGGGGGGGTCATTCTGGGATTTAGTCCCGAAGCACCCGCGGTTGAAATGGGAAGGGAGATTGCACTGGCGCACCACGAAAATTTCGACGGTACCGGCTATCCTTTGAATCTTAAAGGGGAAGAAATTCCTCTTTCTGCCCGGATTGTAAAAATATGTGACGTTTACGATACCCTTCGGGCGAAGCGGCCCTATAAGAGTGCCTTCGGACACGAGGAATCGCTGAAAAGGCTTTCGGAAGGCGATGACCGGACGCGTCCGGAGCATTTCGATCCTCAACTTCTGGCTTCTTTCCTGTCTGAAGAAGCCTTTTACCGGGACACCTTCAGGAGACTCGAGAACACCCCGATTTTCTAGTATATTGACCCGTTAATAAGCGTATTAACGGGTCAATATACTAGTTGGCCAAGCATCGGAATGACGATCAGTCCGATACTTGCTGAGCGACATTTTTTCCTAAAATGCGATCATATTTCAAACTCTGTGACACGAGCCGCCATGGTCTCGGGAAGTGATGCGTTCTTCGCTATTCCGAAACGACTTGAATCCGGAAGCCGTGTGCCTGAAAATGTATTTTATTTATTATTTTAATATCGGGAGATAAGGAAGACGTATGAGGGAAATCGTGAAACCGGGAAGGACAAGATGGAAGGGTGTCCCGGGCTGGCGGGCCGTGCTTCCGCTTCTGGGGCTCCTGTTGACGGTGGGCTGGGCGGTGGAGCACTGGATGGGGGACGCGCACTACGTGTACTCGGACGACGCCTACGTCCAGGGCAAGATCACCTACGTGTCGTCGACGGTGGCGGGGCGTCTGATCGCCCTGAACGTGAACGAGGGGGACCCGGTACGGTTCGGGGAGATCCTGGCGACGGTGGACCGGACGGGGGAGGGGTACCGGCGGCCGCACGACACCCGGAAGAACTTCGCGGCGTACCAGGCCCTGAAACGGGACAGCGCGCGGCTCGAGGTGCTCGCGAAACGGGAGGTGGACGAACGGGACCACT
>DAHUYM010000008.1 GCA_027315205.1 Leptospirillum sp.
ACAGCGATGGGATTTCAGGGACACGTCGATGCCCAGGTAGAACATGGGGACCTTCCTTTCCGGAGAGGACAGGCGTCTACGCATGGCGGTCTTTCCTCCGTTCCGCGGGTCCGCATAGCCTGGTTCGTTGTAAGCGATGAGGCGGGCAAGGCCCCTCGCAGCATCCTGAATGAATGCTCACGACCAGCGGGGAGGAAAGCGACGGTCTTTCATGATGGGTCCGTGGGGCCCAAAGGAGAGTGTCCAGTCGTCTTTCCGCCAAGGAACATGAATGAGTCTGGACAGAATCTTGAACCTCTTCATCCCTTCCCAACAAGGGAGAGGTGAGGAATATACCAGGAGAAACCATGATCAGGCTCAGCGGAGACGAAGCCGTCAACCAGGCGTATTATGCGGACAACAACGCGGGAGTTCTTGCCAATTCGAACATCTTCATCGAAAAAAACGGTGAAAAGATTCCCGTGTCCCCCGACAGGGCGCTCGAAATGCTGAAGAGCGGAGAGACGTATCCGAAGGACCTGACCTGCGAGGTGCTGTCGGTCTGGGACATGCTTCTGCTCGCCGAAAAAAAGGGGACCCTGTTTGTCCACCCCTGCCCGAACACGGTTCTCGTGTTTACCCGGGATTACGGGGCCGAATTGGGTTCGGGCATCCGGGGGATCGCGATACGTCTGCCGGTCTTCGAGGCCGCCACAAGCTGGGCCATGCAATCGCCGGTGATCGACCTGGACTACGACCGGGACGAATTCGTGGTCAAACTCTATCCCCGCATGCTCCTTCGTAAAAAAGCCTGGCAGCAGGACGTCGACCTTCTCAGGTACTCCAAAGAGATCGCCAACGCCCTGATCCGGATCTTTGCACTCGATTACGGCGCGATCTGGAAAACGCTCCGGAGGGATACCTATCCAAAATACGAAGGCGAGCCGTTGGTCCACGGCGGGCACCTTCTGGACGTGGTCCTTGAGGACGTTCGCACGACGATCGAACAGGGTCCGGGAAAGAAGGCGGTCCTTAAAGAGACGGTCTGAAGAGATTGAGGGACTCCAACATTGCCCTTGTTAAAGATTTCAGAGGGGATCCCGTGTAACGTCGGGGATATCCGGGGCAAGACGTTATAACGTGGGGGCTTTTCAGCACGCGGACCGGTGCGGCATTGAGAGATGATGGGAGGAAAATCCCGGATCCGGTTGTCGTCGCGGCCGCGCGCAAATCGTCCCCGGGGGGCAAGGGGTATATTAAGTCAGAGAGTCTTGATGCGACCTGAGGTTCCAGTACCGACGGACAGGCCCTTCGAAGCGGCCATTCTCCGTATTACCGCAGGGGAGACCCATCCGGGGCATGAACCGTCCGGGAAAGGATGCCATGTTTCCGAACTCGGAGCCAGATCCAGGCCCCCTTCGTCCCGCCGGAGAAAAAAAAGTCGAAGATGGGAAAACGGCTCCAGCCGAAATCCAGGGCCGGTTCCACCCGAAAGGATCCGGAGCCCGGGAAACGGTTTCCTTCCAAGTCGAACTGCCCCGGGAGGCGTGGGCCACCTTCAAGCCCGGGCAGCATGTCTACCTGAGATGGATCGATCCCCCGTACACCGATGAAAAGGGCGATGGCAGAAACCTTACCATCGCCTCCCCTCCCTCGGAGTTGCCTTTTCTGTCCTTTGCCACCCGCAAGACCGGGTCCGCATTCAAGAACTGCTTCGATGTCCTCCAGGACGGGGCTCCCGTTGGAATCACGGGACCTTTGGGAAACTTCACCCTTCCCGATGATTGGGAAAGCCGTTCATGGAACGAACCGATCGTTTTCGTTGCCTGGGGGATCGGGATAACGCCCTTCCGGAGCATGCTCCTGGAGGCCCTTCCAAGGAATGACCGTGTGTCGTTTTTCCTCTTCACCGCCAACCGGACGGTCGAGACCGCACCCTTTCAAAACGACATCGACAGGCTGGCGAAGGAGCACAAGAACCTGACGCTCGTCCGGATGGTTTCGCAAGCGTCCGACCCGCCATCACCGGAAGTGGAGGTCGGAGCTCTCACGCCCGATTTCCTTTTTGAAGTCCTGGGGGTCCACGCGAGAAGAGGCGACTATTTCATTGCCGGCCCTCCTTTCCTGGTCGAATCGTTCGAGCGGGCCCTCGTCTGGAAGTCCGTCGCGGGGGACCGGATCCACACGGTCTCCTTTATGGGATACCCCTCCCCTATGGAAGTCCTCCACGCCATGAAGGATACCCATACGTCGGTCCGGGTTGACGTTTTGTTCGACGAACTCTTTCCCAGCCCCTGGGCCGGCGGACACGTCCCTTGACCGGGGATTGCGTTACCCCGTCCGGAGACGATCCGGGGAAAACTCCGCGCCTCTTGGCGCCGGATGCGTTCGCGTCCGGGACAACGCCGTTAGCGAAAATGCCGGCGAACCCGGCAATGAGGTGACGCGACACTGAAAACAGTCGGTCGTTCTGCGGAAACCGATTACACTTTCAGGTGTTCGAAAAAGACGTTTGATGGATCGCGTAATTCCGGGGCAACCGATAGTCGATCTGACCTCCCGTAAACTGCAATCGTTCGGGGTAGGTCTTATGGGGATCCCGTAACGTCTGGAACACCTCCCGTGAATATTCCAGTACGTCGGAGAGTGTGTGCTGAAGTCCTTTTGCGTGCTGAAAAGACGGTTGGGCCTGAATCAGGGATTCAAATCCCTCTTCCACGGCGTCCACGATCCGGGCTCTCATTTGGGGGTCCGATAGTCCGCCGCGTGCGTCTTTGGGGAGAGATTCGAACGTATCCATGAGATCGTTGACGTGCACCGTGAAATACGCCCGCATCGTTTCGGCCCGATGCGGAAGACCCGCTTCGTTGGCCATTTCAGGGATCGGGTCTACGAGAGCTTTTTTCCCGATGTATTCCGCGTTCTTCAAAAGGGCGTCGCAGGTCACGGTTTCCAGGTTTTTTTTGGGCTCCATTGTGTCTCTCCTTAGCTTAAGGGGTACTTTCGTTTTCGGGTTTTCCGAATAAAAGTTCACGGTCATGGGATGCGCTGGGCCATTAAATTCTTGCCCTCGGGTTCGGTCTCCTGGTCTTGATCTCCGTCTAAGAATCCCGGAAAACCTGAGGCCCGAAGGAGACCGTACGTAAAATGAAATTACGGAAAATACGTCCAGCCGGTGTATGTCAGATTGGGGAAATGGTAGAAAACGCCCAGCGGGTACCGGTACGGAACTCCGAAGAGGATCTGGGATCCAGTGGTGCACAAGAGGAAAATGCTGCCGGTCCAGGCGAGAAAGAGGGTGATCATAAACGTCATCATGTCCACCATCTTTTCTTTTTCGTGGAGGTTTTCCCTGAGGCGGGCGATCGTCCGTTCTTTTTGGGCGATTTCGATTTCGGCGTTCTGCAGTCGTGCAGATGCGTCTGTCATCAGCATCTCATGGTTCATTCCCGGCTCCTTTCACTTGTTGGAGATGATTTTGGGGGATCAGTATCAAAAGAAAAACCGGCGTGACGTCGGGACCCAACGCACGACCTTAGGGTACACACATCATTGAGGAGCGGCCGTGATCGGGATCGTCATAAATTTTGCGGAAAGCGGGAAAAGGCCCTGACCGGGGGCATGTGAACGTGTGACGGATGTCGTGTGCCCTGAAACCAGGGGTTTTTTCCAGGGTCCAACGAATATTCCGGAATCGAAAGCAACATGCCCCAAGCAGGGGGAGGGTCAGAAGGTGACCCGGACGGCGGACGAGAACTGTTCGACGGCCCCGATAATTCCGGTAGCCATGTTGTAGTAAGTGAAGTTCCCGAGGATGTCGAGGTGGGGGATCGGGTGGTAGCCGATCCCCATCCCCAGATCGTACCCCCAGAAGACGTTGTGGTCGTCGTAGAACGTTCCCGCCTGGGCCTGGAGAGAGAGGTTCCGGAAGTTCTTGCGGGCGAGCATGCCTCCGAACGTGTAGTCCTGGATCGGAACCATCGGGATGAGGGGGGCGGTCGCCGAATTTTCCGTCAGGGTCGTCCAGGAGTCGTATCCCAAAAAAAGATCGATCGAGGGGTTCGGGAAGAGGTTCTTGTCCAGCATCCCCATCGTGTTGTGGAGAATCCCCCAGGGCACGGTTCCTCCGTCGAGGTCATACTGGAGGTACCAATACTGGATTGTCGCCCAGAAACGGGGGAGGATCGTGTATGTGGCGGTGAAAATCCCTCCGGATTCCGTACCGTTCTGGATGATCGATTCTCCGAAATCCCCCCAGAGCATCTCGTCGTACCCCTGGACATCCAGATAGAACCGGCCTAGTTGCGACGACATGTGGGTGTAGAGTCCGGGAGAGGGCTTGACCTGAGTGTCTCCGGCCTCGAAGATGCCGTGGAAAAGAGAGCCGTGAACGATGTCCGCCCCGGCATACGTGAAGTTTTCGATGCCGGAGCCCAGGGCGGCGGACCCTCCGAAGTATTCCGTTCGTCCCACGAGGAACCGGAGCGCATCTCCATAAAGAGGGGTCGTGGCTTGGGTGTCCCACGCGAAAGAGGATCCCCCGTTGTAAACGATTCCATAGAGGCGGGTGGTGGCCGACCATCGGTCGAAGCCGGTGAGGGCGACCGAATCGAAGACGACCGGGGCTGGGGGGCCCGCCATGTAGTAGACGTGCTGGTCGAAGTAGGGATTGAAGAGGGTGATTCCCGCCGGAAAGGTGATTTTCAGGAGATCTGCCTGGACGATCGGATCGTTGGGGTTCTTGCGGGCCAGCGTGGACAAGACGACCCTGGCCTCGTGATGCCTCCCGAGGTCGATCAGGTCCTCGGCTCCGAGCCTAAGCAAGTCGTAATCGAGCGGATGGTGCCGAAGGGCGAATTTGACCGTCTTTAAACTCCCGGCGGGCTGGCCGAGTTTGCGTTCGATGAGGGCCTTGAGGTACAGGGATTCCCAGTCAGTCGGATGGTGCCTGAGGTACGGGATAAGATTCCGATACGCCTTGCGGTACTCTTTCTTCTGATATTCTTCCCGGACCCTTTTGAGGGCCGAGGGCACCTCCGTTTTTCGTGCGGCAGGCTCCTTTTTCCCCACGGTTTTTCCGAACGCCGGGGACATGAATGAAATCAGGGAGAGGACCAGGGCGATGGTCCAGTTGAAACCGGTCGGGAAGGTCCGGCTTCCGGGAAGCGTGTTCCTCTTCCGGAAGCCGGATTCGTTTCGATGGCAAGATGAGCCGGGGCTGGTCAAAGAATCATCGAATCGTCGGATTGGCAAAAACCTAATGATCGCTGTGCGGATTGACAGAAACGCCTCCGCCGGATACCGCGCCTTCGTGTTCGACTTCCGGTGTATTGGCCTGAATGGATCCTTGAGGCCCGTGGTTCTCGACTTCCCCGGTTTCGGAGCCCTCGGAGGCCATGTCGTTGGCTTCCGGATGGATGGCTTCATTTTCGTGGTTTTCGACGAATCCTTGCGCTTCGGCTTTCTCGTTGTCGATCAGGAGTTCCACGTCGGCGTGCTCCGCCTGTTCGGTTTTTTCGATCTCGGCTTTCTCCGCGGCTTCCTGGGCGGCTGTTTCATTTTCCGGGACCGTGACCGACGAGGAGGATTTCGCCGATCCGGCCGGTTCGCTTTCGTGTTCCTGGGCTTCCGGGGCTTCCTTCACATCTTCGATCCAGCCGGGGTTTTCCTTCATCTCTTCGTTCATTTCCGTGGAAAGGCTCTCGTTTTCGACGTCGGCGGAAGTGTCCGGGAAAGCCGTGACGGCAGGAGGGGTCGTCGTTCCCGTCTGACCGCCGGCAAAAGCGGCGGGAGATGCGGTCAAGAATCCGATTCCGGCGAGGAACAGGATGAAAAGACGGATACCATTTTTTGCGTCCATTTGGTTCTCCTTGCTTGGGGATGTCATCTTGATTCCCGTAATGTGCGCGGGATCTTTTTAGAACCGGGATCAATCTACCATCGCCGAAAAGAGAATGCAGTGATCGGAATCACTTTAAAAGATCAAGATCTGGCGAATAGGTGTTCGATCGGAACGAAGATCGTTTCGGAGGCGAGGGAGGAGTATGTCGGGAATGCTCTCGACATGGATCGCGGTTTTTCGGAAGGACGGCCCGTCCCCGGGCCTCTCTTAGGATTTCCTGAAGGTCTTGATGTACTCGAGAACGTCCCGTATCTCCTGCGGAGTCAAAAGGTCCCTGTATCCGGGCATTTCACGAGAACTCCCGTTCAGGATGGTTCGGTACAGCAGGGCGTCGGTTTTCCCTTTCCAGAAGGCCGGATCGGTGAAGTTCGAGGGAACGGGACTCATCTCTTTCGTGTTCACTCCCCCGACGTCTCCGGCGACTCCGTGGCATACGGCGCAATTCTGCTCGAAAACGGTCTTTCCCTTCTGGATTTCGGCGGGAATCTGTTGGGCCAGGGCCAGTTGCGGGGACAAGGCAAGAGTCATTGCGGAGAGGCTTCCACAGATCCATTCTTTGGCTGTCAATCGAGGCCTCCTTCGTGCGATCTTCCCGGTGTACCGGGTTTTACGGCGAACGCCAGGGGTTCGATTTTGTCGGGTCCCGGGGTTCGTTGAATTCTGACCGATCGCGAAGGTGTGCGTCAATTGAATTGATAGGAAACGCACACGGGAGACAAGGGGCGTGAAAATCCTTTAGAATGAACGCGATTTTCCTTTACACGGCCGGGAAGAGATCCCCGGTGCGACGGTTTTCCTCACCACGAAACCGGAACGGTTCATGCCTTCGAAAAAGAATGCCCGACAGAAAAGAATCATGGTTTTGGGCACCGGGTCCGGGGTCGGGAAATCCCTTATCGTGGCCGGACTCTGCCGCTATGCCAAAACACGCGGTCTGGTCGCCGGGCCCTTCAAGGCCCAGAACATGTCGAACAACGCCGCGGTCGTTCCGGGGGGAGGGGAGATCGGCCGGGCCCAGTACCTCCAGGCCCAGGCGGCTGGCCGGGAACCAGACGTGCGCATGAACCCGATCCTCCTGAAACCCATGGGGGAGGGCCGGGCCCAGGTCGTGTTCCTGGGCAAGCCCCTGGGGATCTACGACATTGCCGGATACCGGGAGCTCAAGAAAACCCTGCTGCCCCGGCTCCGGGAACTTTTCTGGGAATATGCACGGGATCTTGATGTGGTCATTCTGGAGGGCGCAGGCTCCCCGGCCGAGATCAATCTCCTCGAAGAGGACCTTGCCAACACCCGGATGGCCCGGATCGCCGAAGCCCAGGCCCTTTTGATCGGAGATATCGAACAAGGGGGGGTTTTCGCGGCGCTTTGGGGGACATGGAACCTTCTTCCACCCGAGGACCGTGCCGTCATCCGGTGGATGGGGATCAACAAGTTCCGGGGAGACCCGTCTCTTCTCGAACCGGGCATCAAGAGCCTTGAAGGGATGACCGGGGTACCGATTTTGGGAGTCATGGAACACCTGGGAGGACTTCCCCTTCCCGACGAAGACTCTTTCCGTGTCGCCCCGGAACGGGAGGGAAAGCAGGGAGACGTCCGGCTCCTTGCGGTCGAATGGCCACATCTTTCGAACCGGTCGGACTTCGATCCGTTTATGTGGGAGCCCGGCGTGTCCTTCGGCTTTCAGAAAATGGAGACGGTTCCGTCCGGAGCGGTAGACTGCGTCTTCCTTCCCGGAACACGGCAGACGATCGGGGATCTCGACAGGTTCCGCGACTCCCCTCTGTATGACTGGTTCATGAAGTACGTCGCAGGAGGGGGAAAGGTCGTGGGGATCTGTGGAGGGTACCAGATGATGGCGGGCGATCTCCTGGACCCGGATAACGTCGAGTCGCCCAGGAGCTGGACTCATGGCATCGACCTTCTTCCGTTCTCGGTCCGTTTCGGGGCCGAAAAAATCTCCCGGCCCGTCCGGGCCGTCGTTTCGGACCGGAGTTTCCCGTTGTCCGGAGAACTCGGTTCCCGTCCGGTCGAAGGTTACGAGATCCGCCATGGCCGGCACGTTCCCCATGGTGGTATGTCCTTGTTCCGTCTCATGGATTCGCATTCGGGAGCCGACCTGGGAGGGGAAGGCTTCATCTCCAGGGCGCGCCCCGTCTGGGGAGCCCCGGTCCACGGGTTGTTCGATGACGGGATGTTCCGCAAGGGTTTTCTCGGATTCCTCCGGGAAGGACACGAGGGGACAGCTACGGATTTCGGGGTCCTTCGCGAAGACGCCCTCGATCGTTTGGCCCGGTCTGTCCAAAGAGCCTTTCCCCTTCTCCCATGAGTGTGCTCCCTGGTCTCAATCCCGGTCTCATTTTTGCCGCGGTCCTGGCGGATGCCCTCTGGGGAGGACAGTTCTATCGGTTGCACCCGGTCCGGGCGATGGGAGGGATGGGAAGAATCCTCGAACGGTCCTTCCTGGCCCGTACCCAAAGACCGCTCCCTCTCCGTCTCCTGGGCATCCTCCTGGTCACCCTCGTTTCCGGGGCCTTCGTCGGAGGAAGCGTCGTTGCCTTCTGGGGAATCTCCTGTTCGGGACTCCCCTTGGCAAGCGATCTCCTGACGGTCCTCTGGGGTTACCAGCTTCTTGCCGGGAGAAGCCTTGAGGCCCACGTGCGGGCCGTTTTGATCCCCCTTGAACGGGGGGATCTCCCCGGGGCCCGACGGGCCCTTTCGTCCATCGTCGGAAGGGATACCGAGGTTCTGGACGGGGCGGGGGTGATCCGGGGGGCTCTGGAATCCCTGTCCGAAAATGCCAATGACGCGCTTACGGCACCCCTCTTCTTTTTCTACTTGGGAGGCATACCGGCGTTGACGGGGTACAAGGCCGTGAGCACGATGGATTCCCAGGTCGGATACAAAACCCCGCCCTATCGCGACCTGGGTTGGGCCAGCGCGCGCCTCGACGATATCCTGGCCTTTGTTCCGGCCCGCCTCACTCTCGTCATGCTTCTCGCCTGGTTCGGTCCCGGCGCGGCCAGGGATCGGAACGTCGGCTTCGAATCGATCGTTCGGGAGGCCTGGAAGTACCGTCTGTGCCATCCCAGCCCGAACAGCGGCCTGCCGATGAGTGCGTTCGCGGCCCTCTTGGGTATTCGGATAGGCGGCGGGGCCGTTTATGGAGGGAACTGGGTCGAAAAGCCGTGGATCGGGGAAGGCCGATCCGACCTGAAGGTTGAAGATCTCAGGAGGGGCATACGGATCTTCAGGCATTTCCGCTGGGGGATATGCGTTCTTGCGGGTATCTTGGCGCTGCTGCCGTTTCTTTTTCGATCGGGAGGCATTTTCCGGTGAACGACCAGGGACCGGGCCCCGGATGGGATCACGGGGGATGGAACGGGAACCCTCGCACGGACATGCCGGTTCTCGACACCAGCACGACGGTCAACCCGTTCGGTCCTTCCTTTTCCCTCGAGGAGATCCTGTCCGGTATACGGGAAGAGATGTCCCGATATCCCGTTCCGTGGGGTCGGGATGCGACGGAAGCCGTTTCGCGCCGTTTCGGGGTGCCCGGCGACGGTCTCTTGTTCGGTCCGGGCGCGACCGCTCTCCTCTACCGTTGGGTTGAAACGCTCCGTCCCCAGCGCTTGGTCCTCTTCGAGCCCATTTTTTCGGAATTCGGGCGGGCGGCCGCGTGTTTCGGCATCCCGGTCCTTCGGGTGCCCCCGGTGGACGTCCTGTCCTTCAAAGGGGTCAATCTCCCGGACAACCTCCGCCGATGGAAAATCGACCTTTCGGCTTTCCGGGAACGCCTGAGGCCCGGGGATCAGGCGGTGATCGTGAATCCCGTCAATCCGACCGGACAGGAACTGTCCGCTGAAAGCCTCCTGGATTTCTGGGAGCGGGTCGGCGTACCGGGTGCCGGCCTCCTGGTCGATGAATCGTTTCAGGATTTCATCGGGAACCGCTCTTCGGTCATGGGGCCCGGCAGGAGGATCGGTCCGGCATGGACCGTCCTTAGAAGCCTGACGAAAATCACCGGGCTTCCCGGCATCCGGACCGGATGTCTCCTGACGGATCCGGTTTTGAGCGGACTGATCCGGGACCGGATGGGTCCCTGGTCGACCGGGGCGCTCGAACAGGCGGTGGCCATCGCCTGGAGCCGATCGGCAGAAGAAGAAGCCGGTCGTGTACAGGCCCTCTATGACGTGCGAAAACAGTTCCTCGAAGAGTGGACCGAAGCCGGCAGGGGAGCGTTTGAAGGCGTCGGCCCGTTTCTTTGGCTCCATACGGGGTGGGGGAACGGCGCCCGGGATCTTCAGGACCGGATCTTCCGTGAAACCGGCGTGTATCTCCGGATCGGAAACGGATTCGGTCCCGGGGGCGGCGAGAATTTTCTGCGAGTCGGCTTCATGGCTTTCCGTGAGCCCGTCAAGGTGATGGAGACTCTCCTGGACCGCAGGTATCTTCCGGACACCGTGCCGGGGAGGGGGAAATCATAGGCGGGAAACGCCCATTCCTCATTGTTTGGTTCGGGACATCATAAGTGTTGCAAGAAGCTCCTGTTAAGGAAATTTTGTTGGCATTGCCTATCGTTTCTTATTATGCTAGAATTTTATTAACGAATTGCACATGATGCTTAGGTAAGGGGTTCGAATCTTGTTGGGAGGAATTCATTAATGAAGGGCCACACATTCAACCGACTCTTGACCGTCAAGGAAGTCGCCCAGATCCTGGGTGTGTCGCCAGTGACGATCCGGGCATGGGACAAGAGCGGAAAGATCAAGACGATCCGGACTCCGGGAAATCAGCGTCGCATTCCGGAAGAGGAGTTGAAGCGGATTCTCGAAAGCTCCAATAAATAAGACCCCGTTTGTCGCTAAGGGCCCGGTGTTGATGCACGCGCATTGATTCCGGGCCTTTTTTTTGTCACGCTTTGGGGGTGTATTCCATCGGACCGGCAGAATTGCCCGTCGCCGGGCCGGCGGCCGGTGTTTATGATCTCAAGGGAAAAGGACGCGGAGCATAATGAAACGCGATACAAGCCATGAAAAGGGGAACACCCGTAAGGAAACCGACAGTATGGGTCCGATCGACGTTCCATCGGAGCGGCTGTGGGGAGCCCAGACCCAGAGATCCCTCCACCATTTCACCGTCGGCGGGGACCTCATGCCGATCGAGGTGATCCACGCGATGGCTCTCCTCAAGAAGGCGGCGGCCACCGTCAACCGGGATCTGGGAAAACTGCCGAAAGACAGGGCAGGGTGGATCATGCGGGCCGCCGATGAAGTCCAGGAAGGGACATGGGACGGAGAGTTTCCTCTCTATGTCTGGCAAACGGGTTCCGGAACCCAGACCAACATGAACGTGAACGAGGTGATCGCCAACCGGGCGATCCAGCTTGCCGGAGGGGACGTGGGATCGAAAACCCCTGTCCATCCGAACGATCACGTCAACATGTCCCAGTCCTCGAACGATACCTTTCCGACCGCCATGCACATCGCCGCGGTCCTCGCCGTCGAAGACGCGCTTCTTCCGGCCCTTGCGGGACTTCTGGAGAGGTTTGTCCGGAAGGGGGACGAGTTCGGATCGATCGTCAAGATCGGCCGGACCCACCTCATGGATGCGGTCCCGCTGACTCTCGGCCAGGAGTTTTCGGGGTATGCGGCCCAGCTGTCCCAGTGCGAAGCGTATCTCAAGGGGGCGGTCAAGCCTCTGTTGAAACTGGCGATCGGCGGAACTGCGGTCGGGACCGGCCTCAACACGCACCCCGAGTTTGCGGAGCGTACCGCCAGGGAAATCGCGCGCCTGACGGGAAGGGCATTTATTTCCGCCCCGAACAAGTTCATGGCCCTGGCGGGCCACGAGGAACTCGTGAACCTGAGCGGAGCCTTGAAAACCCTTGCGGCGTCCCTCATGAAGATCGCGAACGATCTTCGATGGATGGGGTCGGGGCCCCGATGCGGCCTTGGAGAGTTGACCCTCCCGGAAAACGAGCCCGGGAGCTCCATCATGCCGGGCAAGGTGAACCCCACCCAGTGCGAGTCCCTGACCATGATCGCCGTTCAGGTCATGGGAAACGATGCCGCCGTCGGGTTCGCCGGTTCCCAGGGAAACTTCGAGTTGAACGTCTACAAGCCTCTCATCATCCGGAATGTGCTCCACTCGATCGGGATCCTGGCCGACGGCATGACCAATTTCGGCCGGTTTCTGGTCGAGGGGATCCGTCCGAACATCGAACGTATCCATGCCCACCTCGAGAACTCCCTCATGCTGGTGACGGCCCTGTCCCCCCATATCGGCTACGACAAAGCGGCCAAGGTGGCCCACAAGGCGTTCGAGGACAACCGGACGCTGAAGGAAACCGCAGTGGCGATGGGGTTCGTGACCCCCGACGATTTCGACCGATGGGTCCGGCCGGAACGAATGATCGGTCCCGAAGGCTGAAAAAGGCGGATCTGCGCCTGCCTGCTTGATTCCTGGAGGGTTTTTCGCTATATTCATCAGCTGTTCGATGGAGGGACGGGACGATATTTTCATTTCGTCTTGTCCCTCCGGTCAAAAGAGGTTCGGGGCGTGGCGCAGCCTGGTAGCGCACACCGTTCGGGACGGTGGGGTCGAAGGTTCAAATCCTTTCGCCCCGACCATTTGTTGTCGAGATCCCGTTTTTATCTCCGCCGGGAGACCCTGAAGTCGTGTCCGACCATCCAAATTCCGACCGGGTGATGGAAACCATCCGGGTATCGGGACGCGTCCACGGTGTCGGTTTTCGGGCTTTTGCAAAAACGCTGGCCTTGCGTTTCGGGGTGACCGGGACTGTTGAAAACTGTCCGGACGGAACGGTTCTGCTGGAAGCCTGCGGGTTTCCCGATACAATCGAACCGTTCGTGAAAGAACTTTGGAAAGGGCCCTCATCTCTTTCCAGGGTCGACCGTATCGATCGGGTGCGTCGGCCGATTTCCGATCCCATTCCCGTCTGCTTTGAAATCCGGGCTTCTTGATACCGAGCGCGATGCATCCCGGAACCCTTTGACCTGAGGACAGGGCAATGAGCATCCTTCCTGACGGGGAAACAACCTGGCCGCTCCCTCCCGATGAGGATAGCGGCGGACCTGTTACTTCCGAACCAGAAGAGTCAGAGCCCGAAGTCCATTCCGGGGCCGACCAGCTGTCCGCCCTTGGTACCTACCTGAAAAAACTCCAGGAATCCCGGCTCCTGACCCCGACGGAAGAGCAGGCGCTTTCCCGTCGCGTTCAAAAGGGCGAGGAGTCCGCCCGACAGGCCATGATCCAGGCAAACCTTCGTCTTGTGGTGTCCATCGCCAAGAGGTATATCGGTCGAGGGCTTCTCCTCGACGACCTGATCGAAGAAGGCAACATGGGCCTTATGAAGGCCGTGATGAAATTCGATCCCGAGAAGGGGTTCAGGTTCAGTACCTACGCCTCCTGGTGGATACGCCAGGCGATCGAGCGCGCGATCATCAATCAGGGACACACGATACGTCTACCCGTCCACATGATGGAAAAGGTGAACGCCTATCTGAACGCGATCGAGCGGGTGGTGGCGGAAGGCAAGGAGCCCGATCCCGAGGAGATTGCCCGGAAGAACAAGCTGAAAGTCCGGGATATCCACGAGATCCAGAAGCTCCTGAAAAGCACCCTCTCGCTCGACATGCCGATCGGAGATCGGGAAGACAGCACGCTCAAGGACATCATCGAGGATCCCTCCTCCCTCTCGCCCATCGTTTCGATCGAAAATCGCGAGGAAAAGGCTCTTTTGACGGAGAGCCTTTCGATCCTGAAGGACAAGGAAAGGCGGGTCATCGACCTGCGTTTCGGCTTGACGGGGGAAGGCAACGACGAAGGGATGACACTGGAATCGATCGGCCATGCCCTCGGAGTGACAAGGGAGCGGGTCCGGCAGATCGAAGCATCGGCCCTGGCCAAGATGCGGGGGTACATGGAAGACCCGAGCGAATTCCGCAAAAAACACAGATGGAGGGAAGAACACATCATGGATTTCAACAAATGGGTCCGCCAGGTTCCGGATTTTCCGAAAAAAGGGATTCTCTTCTACGATCTGATGCCGCTTTTCGGGGACCACGTCGCATTTCACGCATTGATCGACATGATGGTCGAGCCCTACCTGAATCGGGATATCACGAAAGTTGTGGGGATTGAGGCCCGGGGGTTTATTCTGGCCGCTCCCATCGCCTACCGGCTGCAGGCCGGGTTCGTTCCCGTGCGGAAGAAGGGCAAGCTTCCCGGGGAAGTCCACGAGGTGACATACAGCCTCGAGTATGGAACCGATACGACCGCGATCCATCGGGGGGCCATCCGTCCGGGTGAACGCGTTCTCCTGGTCGACGACCTTCTCGCGACGGGCGGGACGGCCCGAGCGGCCCTGGATCTGATCCGGAAAGACGTGGGAAATGTTGTCGGCACCCTGTTCGTAGCGGAGCTTGTCGGCCTTGGCGGACGGGAACGGCTCGGATCGGAACCGGTCAGGTCGATCCTGACCTACCAGGTTTAGAAGGTCGGAGGGCGTCGTGAAGACTGCACGTCCTGAGGAATCGCCTGGGGCGGCGACCCTGTTCACGGTGATCATCAGCTATGAAAAACCCCTGGATGACGTGCTGAAAGTGTCGGACGCCCACAGGGAGTACCTCGACGGTTTTCTCCGGAAAGGGATACTCGTGGCCTCGGGGCCTATGGTGCCCCGGACGGGAGGGGTGATCTGGTTCAGGAACGTCGATCGCGGGCAGGTCGAAGCCATGGTACAAGACGACCCGTACGCGAAAGCCGGAGTCGCCTCTTTTCGCATCCTCGAATTCGAGCCCAAAAAACGGGCTCCGGACTTTATGTCCTGATCCCGTTCCCTTCAGTGCGATTTTCCCCCGTATCCGGATGGGTCTTCATGACCCCCCCTGACGGACGAACGGAAACAGGATGTTCATCCGTCCCAGGATCTCCTCCGAGAACACGCACCGGTTCCTTCCATTCTGCTTGGCCTGGTACATCGCGAGATCCGCATGGTGGATCAGTCTCTTGGGGTCACGGGTCCCGTCGACGGGGTAGATCGTCACTCCCATGCTGGCAGACAGGCTCAACTGGTTCCCGGCGATCTCGAATGGCTTGTGAAAGATGCCGAGGAGACGGTCGAGGATCGTCTCAAGCCCCAGACGGTCGGTGATGTCCGGGAGGATACAGACGAATTCGTCCCCTCCGAGACGTCCGACGGTGTCCCCCCTTCGTATGATTCCTTCCATCCGATCCGAAACACTCTGGAGCAGGAGGTCTCCGGCCGAGTGTCCGAACTGGTCGTTGATCGGCTTGAATCCGTCCAGATCGAGGAAACACACGCCGACGCCGTTTCCGCTCCGGTCGGCCCGGTCCAGTTCCTTTTCCAGGAGAAGCGACAGGAGAAAACGGTTGGGAAGCCGGGTCAGGTTATCGTAGAAGGCCCATTGCTGAAGTGTCTTTTCCCGTTCCTTCCGGTTGGTGATATCCGTCTGCACCGCAATGAAATGGGTCACTTCCCCATCGGCCCTGAAGATCGGGGTGATGCGCATATCCACGGTGTACATGGTCCCGTCCTTCTTCCGGTCAGTGACCTCACCGGAAAACTCCCGTCCGTCCCGGATTGTGTTCCAGAGTTGCCGGTGAAATTCTTTCCCTTCCCTTTCCGATCTCAACATATCGGCATTCTTCCCGATGATCTCGTCGCGATTGTAGCCCGAAAGGGATTCGAACGCGGAATTGGCCCATTCGATGATACCCTTTTTGTCGGAGATGAACATGGGGGTCAGAGTGGCTTCCATGGCGGCCTGCTGTAGGCGGGTCCGTTCCAATTCGTCGTGCCTCAAAAGGGTGACTCCGAGGCGTTCGGCCAGCCTGGTGAGATGGCGCAAATGCCGCGGGGAGAATTCGGCGCCGTCCCCGATGGTCGCGAGATATTTCTTGCGTTTTCCGGGACCGCTGTGGAGCGAGAAGAGAAGGCACGATTTCGGTTCTGCCGAGCCCTTGGGGAGATCGATTTTGGCGAGGAAGTCGGCCGGGAGGGTGCTGAACCGGTGGAGCATGGAAGATGCGAGAAGCGAGAGCGTGCGGGAAAAGGCCGACCGTCCCGTGAAATGGGACTTGATCCGTTCAGCCGCAGTCGCCGTCGAAGCCGAAAGCGCGAGGAGCGACGGCGTGTTCTCTTCATCGATATCGAAGATGAAACTGATCGAGAATCCGAAGTATTGCGACAGTTGGTCCACGACCGAGGGCAGGATGGATTGAAGCGAGTCTCCCGCCAGTATCCGCCGGTCGATATTGTAGCCCAGCCGGGTCACTTCCTGGGAGAGTGTCGCCGATGCCATGTCGCGAACGGTGACGAGGATCTGTTCCTTGCCCTGGAGTGAGAGCGAAGTGGCGCTCGTCGTGACGGGGATCAGAGTCCCGTCTTTACGACGGTAATGGCGCGGAATGTTGTTCGAATGACCATTTTCGCGGATGCTCCGGATCCGTCCTTCGATCACTTCTTCGGGAATGTTGATAAAAATCGTGATAGGTTCTCCCTCGATGTTTTCCGGTTGGTACCCGAGCATCGTGCAGAAAGCGGGATTGGTACTGGAGACTCTGTGCGTCACGGGATCGAAGAGGTAGATCCCGTCCGGGGCATTCTGGACGACCTGGGTGTACAGCCGTTCGGTTTCCCTTTGCCGTTGCTCGATTTCTTTTCGAAAGGACATGTCCTCGAATGCCAGGATCGTCGTCCCGATGTCTCCCTGGGACGATTCCCCGATCGGCAGGAGGGTCGCGTTGACCGGAAGGAGGGAGCCGTCCTTCTTGACGAGGCTCGCATCGTTTGAATGAAAGAGGGTTTCGAGTGACATGGCGTTGATGATGGCGGGACCGGAGGTATCGGGGTCCACGGAGAGGATATGGCGGATGTCCTGCCCGACGAGATCGCCCGGATTGTATCCCAGGGCCCGTTCCGCCGTGGCATTTCCGCGGATGATGCATCCTTTCCGGTCCAGTTCGCAAAAGCCTTCGTTGAGGGATTCCAGGATCCGCTCGTGCAGTCGAAGGTTCGCCGAAAGAGTCCGGACCTCCCTCCTTTTTCCCGAAATGTCGCGCATGATGGCCATGAGCCGAGTCGTTTCGCTGACTACGTCCCGGGTGCGCTGGAACGAAAGGGTCACCCAAGCTCCGGGATCCTCGTCGATGACAGTCCTCGTCGACAGGGAAAGGCTGCTTCCCGGATTCTGGAAAAGCCCCGTCATCTCCCGGGTCAGATCGCTCCGGAAGGATTCGGGGAAAAGGTCGACGAAAACGCACTGGGACCACTCGGAAATTCCGAATCTCTCCCGCGCCGTCCGGTTTGCAAATGTCACGGTATCGTGGGAGGGGCCGACGATAAAAATCATGTCGCTCGACTGATCCAGGAGATCCCGGAACCGGAGGAGTTCTGCGGCTTCGTGGCGTTCCCTGAGGGCGATCCTCGCCAGGTGGCTGAAGGAAAGGAACAGTTCGTTCCCGACCTCTTCGAAATACCCGGGTTCGTCGGCGTAGAAGGCGACAACTCCCTGTATGTCCCGCTCTCCGAACAGGAGCGGAAGACTCATGCATTCCTTGAGGTTCCATCGGTTGGCTTCCTGTCGCCAGGGGATGCCCGACGAATCCCGGTCGTCCCAGAATCGGCAGACGGCTGCCTTGTCCGAGGACAAGGCCTTGCGGGTCGGTCCTGCAAGGTGGGTCGGGGAATGGTCGATGCGGAGCGCGCGGGCATATTCGGCCGCCGGCCCTGCGGAGTACAAGGGGACGATGACCGTTTCGTTGAGATTCCCGAATGCGGTCCAGGCCAGGCGGATATGACTCGAGGCCCGAACCAGCGCGTCGCAGAAAAACCGGAGAATTTCCGCGGGGGCCTTGCGTCTGGCCACATCTCCGGTGGCCGCAAGGAGAACCCGTGCGATAGAAGCGCGCTCTTCCTCGAGTTTCAAAGCCATCGGTTTTGCTCCTGGCCGTGCACCCAAAACGTTATCGGCTCTCAACGTTCCATCGGAAGAGGGAAAATATCGCGGTCCGGAATACACCTGATCGTGAAACGGGATCAAGTCTCCCAACGTCCAATGTCAGAGTATCAGAGTAATGATAACAAATTTTTTTTTATCTTCAAAAAATATTGTAATCATCGGAACATTTTATATATTAATAATTTATATTTATTTACTTTATGACTTTTAAGTCATTTTTGATGGAAACGATTATCGCTCTCGCGGGACGCAAGGACGCAGGGAGTCCGGTTATTTTTTTCTTTTTCGGAGAAGGATTTTCGGTAATCCACCGATTTCCTCCTCGATCCGTTTCACCTCACGGAGGAAATCCTCCCGCTTGAGCGGGAGGGGTGTGTCGCATCGGGTGCATACGATATCCGTTTCGACTTTCAGGCGTCCGACGGGAATCGGTTCGGAATGTGCGCAAAAGGGGCATGTGAGAGGAATTTCCAGAGGATCAAGAAACAGCATCGTCCGGTCCCAGCGTGGAAGACGAACAAAAGGGCGGGCAGGCTCCTGCCAAGAGGGCGGATCCCCGGGAACCGTGCCGTTCCTTAATGTGCAAAGGTTTCTGTCCGGGCAAGACATGACGATCGGTCATATTGTTCGGTATCGGTGAACCTGGATATGAACTCCATTTGATTGATTTGACCGTGTTTTCCGATATATTGATGTGGGGTCGCTTCATTAGAATTTTTCATAAGACTAGCAGTTGCCCAGAAAAAATATGCATGAATTATTCATGCATCATTAGGTTTGAATTGTATAGGCTCATTTACGAGAGGAACACATGGTCGATGCCCGCTTGGAGAAACAGATCGTCCGGAACATCCGGAAGCTGTCCGTCGAGGGGCTTCCTCTCACTCCGTTCGTCCATACTCTTCTCGATATCGTGTCGCCATGCTTTCCCCTTACGATGATGCCTCTGATCCTGAATATCGAGAACCCCGTCCGTGGCATCTTTCCTCATGTGAACATGAGCCGGTGGGGATCCTATCTAAAGCACTACCGTTCCCTGCCTGCCGGGGAAACCGGCATCGTGACCTATGCCGACTTTTTTTCGCGATGGACGACCGTGGTCCCCCAGGAACACTATTTTCAGCCCAATTTTCACGAAGCCATGGCATACAACGAGTTCTACCGCTTTATCGATGTCCATCATTGCGCCGGCATCCTTCTTCGTGGAAACGGGATTGGACCCTGTCATCTGTTTTCGTTCGCCAGGGGAAAGGATATGAGGCCCTTCACGGCCGAAGATCACAGATTGCTCCACAGGATCGCTCCCTACCTCGATCATGCCGTGTCCGTCGCCGAATCCCGCAACTTCCCGTCCGGGGAAAGCACTCCCGGTACCCTCGATCCCGGCAACGATCCGGACCATGTTTTTCCGCCGGGAATGGTCCTCCTGAGCCCTAAGGGTAAAATTCTGGGAATGGATGACCGGGCTCTGGAGCTTTTGTCCAGGTGGACTTCGCTCGAGGGAAATCCCAGCCCCATGAGGGACGCGACCCTACGGAGGGCCTTCAAGGCCATGACGAAGACACTGGTGGCGCTTTTGGATCCGGTGACGGATCCAGAGGACCACGTTCCCTCCCCAGTGCTGAGACTCCTCACCCATGCGACCGGGCTCCAGATTCTTCTCCGGGGGTTCCGGTTCCTTCCCTTCAACGAAGATGGAATGTTCGGAGTCCAGGTTGTGGAATCTATCCCCCTGGCATGGCGAAAAATCCGGATCCGGGCCAAATACGGCCTTTCGGGACGGGAGGGGGATGTTCTCGAACAGCTGGCTTTCAACAAGCCATTCAAGGAGATCGCGGCCGATCTTGGGATTTCGAACGGTGCGCTTTCGACGTACATCAACAGGTTGCAGGAGAAGACGCACGGACTGAAGCTGGAGGCGTTGAAGCGGGAGGCCCGGAAGATCCTGGCGGGATGAGACGGAAAGCCCGTATCCGAAGGCGCGGGAACGGCGGGCGGGAGCAAACCCTCGACGGGTCCGGTCTATTCGGTTGAGACCGTCTGTTCCACTTGCTGGGACTCCGGAATGATGCGCACGAACCGGTCGAAGAGATCGGAGTCGAGGAGTTCCTGAACCCAAGCGGCTTCCTCGCACTGTCCCGAACGGTCGATTTCGGAATGGTACTCTTTCAAAAGGCGTTGCACGGCGTCAATGTCGTCGGGTTTCAAGGGCGAGATGACGACCTTGGATCCTTTTGCGACCCGGCGCTTGATCGCCGACACATCGAACCCCCATTCGGGTTGCTTCAGGAGGTAAACGGTCCCGCCCGTCATCCCGGCGCAGATCCATGGTCCCGGATCTCCAAGGACGACGGCCTTTCCGTTTGTCATATACTCGAAGGCGAACCCCTTCATGTTCGCATGGATTCCGAGGTGCCCCACCCTGTCGTCGACCGGCTGAATGATCCGGCCTCCGATGACCATTTCCGCTCCGGACAACCGGATGCCCGCCCGGGAATCGCAGTCCCCCTGGATCAGGAAAAGCCCTCCCTGGGCGCCGTAACCGAGAGATTTTCCGACCGATCCGTCGACGTGCAGGTTCTGTTCGTTCCTGGCTTTCAAGACGACGATCCGGCCGTTGAGCGCTCCTTTCCCGACCCCGTCCTGAGCGCCTCCTGTGATGCGGATGGTCATGTTTTCCTTCAGGAACGATCCCATCCCGTTCCCGGCGACCGAACCGTGATTGATGGCGACCGTGACAGGGGGATGCCCGGGGAAATCCCTGTGCAGGACGCCTGAGAGATGGGTCCCTATGTTCCTGTCCATCGAAGAGGCGCCTTCGATGTGGACGGTGACGGAAGAGGGACGTTTCCTGAGTTCGCGGACGACCTCCTCGGTGATCTTTTCCGTCAGGGGGATGGCGGTATCGGAGCCGACGCCGCAGTAGCCCTCGGGTTCGATGTCGTAGGTGGAGGGGTTCAGAAGCGGGGTCAGGTCGATCCGGTCGAAATGCCGTGGCTGGATAAGGTGCCCGGTCTGTCCGACGATCGACTGCGCGCGGGAGATGCCGAGTTCGGAAAGAAGACGACGGAGGTCTTCTCCCATGCGGGTGAAGAAGTGGACCAGCTGGCGGACGGAAAATTCGTAGTCCCTGGGAACGAAGCGCTTCAGTCCATGCTTCTGGGCCTGTTCCTCGGTTTCGATCTGGGTGGCGATCCCGACATGGCATGTGTCCATCTGGCATTCCCGGCAGATCGTACATCCGATCGCCACCATCGGGAGGGTTCCGAATCCGACCCGGTTTGCTCCCAGGCACATGAGCTTCAGGGCGTCGATCGACGACTTGAGGCCGCCGTCGGCCCAAATCTCGACATTGTCGCGGAGCCCCGCATACAAGAGGGCCCGGTGGACCTCCGTGACTCCGATCTCGACGGGAAGTCCGACGTAACGGAGAGCATGGACCCGGGCGGCGCCGGTACCACCGTCGTATCCGCTGATCGTGATGATGTCGGCCCCGGCTTTCGCGATGCCGATACCGATGGTTCCGATCCCGGGAATGACGGGAACCTTGACCGAAACACGGGCCCTTGGGTTTGCCGACTTCAATTCGTAGACCAGCTGGGCCAGGTCTTCAATCGAATAGAGGTCGTGGTTGTTGGACGGGGAGATGAGGTCGACGCCTGGTGTCGCGCGCCTGGCGTTGGCCACCTTGGCCGAGACTTTCTTGCCGGGAAGATGGCCGCCCTCGCCGGGTTTCGCTCCCTGGCCGATCTTGATCTCGAGGATGTTCGACGAGTTCAGGAGCGCGATGTTCACGCCGAATCGGCCGGACGCGATCTGTTGCCCCCGTGTTTTTGGGTATTTGCCCAAAAGGTCCAGAATCTCGCCCCCTTCCCCGTTCAGGCTCACGATATTCATCTCGTTGCCGGCCTCGGCATAGGCCCTGTACGCCACCTCTCCCTGGGACCCGAAGGACATGGAACTGATGACGAAGGGATACGTGTGCCCGCCGACCGTGAGGTCCACGGAATCCAGGGGGATCGGGCCGCCTTTCGGGACGAGGTCGAGAAGGTGTCTCAGGGAGACGGGATTTTCGGTTTCGATCTGGGTCAGCTTCTCCTGGTATTTCAGGTAGGGTTCCTTCTGGTTCGCGACATCCCCGGCCAGTTTCCAGACCTTGGGATAAAGGTGGTAGGTCTTCGAGAGCTTGTCGTTCTTCTGACCCCAGAAATAGGGTGCCCGGAGACGGGCTTCCTGTTCGAGGCGGTCGAGGGACAGTCCGACCTTTTCGCCGCCCAGAAAATTGGGGGTCCCGAACAGTTCTTGGAGTTCGAGACCCAGTCCGATCGACGAGAAGAGCCGTCCGTACCCGCGCATTTCGTGTATGCCCATGGTGGAGATGACCTTTTCGATCCCTTTCTTGAGGGCGGAAAGGACATTGTCGATCCGTTTCTCCCGGTCTTGGTCCGGGACGGGTTCCCCTTTGACGTTCAGGAGTGCGGTCTCGAGAAACAGGAACGGGTTGATGGCATCGGCGCCGACGGCGAAATAAAAGATGATGTCGTGAAGGTTCCGGATCGTTCCCGCGTGGGCGACGATCGACAGGTTCCTTCGCAGGTTCGGCGATCCCTCAGGAACGGTCGCCCGCCTGAGCGCCCGGTCCACGGTCGTGATCGTGAGAGAGGGCTCGATCCAGTATTGGCCTTCCACGAGGGAAAGGGAATCGTCAACGATCAGGATTTCCGCGCCTTCCCTTGCATGGGAAATCGCTTCGGTCTCGATCCGGTCCAGCGCGCTCCGAAGGTTTTCCCCGTCCCGGAACGTGGAAGAAAGGGTCCGGATATGGCTTCTCGGGAAAAAGAGTGACAGGTCCTCGAGAAGCTGAAGTCCGTTTTTCTGGGCGATATTCCTGTAGGATTCCCTGTCCAGGGGAGGCGGACCCAGATGGCCACCGATCAGGATTGGCATCGAGAGGTCCAGTCCTCGTGGGGTTTTCACGACATCGCCGAAGTACGATCTTGGTCCCAGGACGATTCTTGGAGAGAAATGCTCCATCTCCCGTTCGCGGTCGATCGCGGGATTGGTGACGACGGCCACCGATTCCTTGAAATAATCGGGAATGTTCTGCCGTTCCTTCGACAGGATGGCCAACGGACCGTCAAATCCGAGAGAACCGATCGGTTCGGCGCTGGTCTGGGAGAAGAAGTGGATCATCTCGTGGTCGTCCGTCGAGAATCCGAAGGGATTCCAGAGCGTCGAAACCGGCCGGCTGTTCGCGAAAGATCCTTCCGGAAGTCCGAGCAGGGCATGCGGTGTCAGCTGGCTATCGCCCTTCGGAGCCTGATAGGAAGGGATTGCCGGATGAAACCGTTCGACGAATCGCTCGTAGAGCGTATCCTGGATCTCGGGATACGATAGGGTCCGGATGCCGCCGTCTTCAAGAACGAATGCCAGTTTCTCGCCCGGGGCGAACGCCTTGGGCTGGGAGACCATCTGGCTGGACCGGATGACGCCCCGTTCGGAGGAGACACAGATCATGTCGTGGGTTTCAAAGAGCCACATAGGCCGGAGACCCAAGGCATCCACGGAAAAGACCACTTCGTTCCCGTACCGGGATATGATGGCGGCGGGTCCCTGGGCCAGCGGACCGAGGAAGCGGCGGTAGAGAAAGTACATCTGCCGCTTGGAATCCTCAAGCGTGGAGATGATATGGGTAATCGGCGGAAAGACGATTTCGACCGCTTCCATCAGGGAAAATCCGAACTGGACCATGAGTCCCTCGATGGTCCGGTCCAGGTCCTGCGAATCGCTTCCGCCCTTGACGGGAGGGATCCCGAGCATGGCCGATTCCCGCCTGAGCTTGTCGATCGTATTGATTTCCCCGTTGTGCCCGAGCACGGAAAAGGGCTGGACACGTTCGGTGACAGAAAGCGTGTTCGTCGAGTATCGGCTGTGGGCGAGGACGACTCTGGATTTGAGCAGGGGGTCCTGGAAGTCCAGGAAGATGTCGGCCAAAACGTAACTGGTCCCCTTGACCTTGTATACGACGACGTCCGGAGAAAGGGAACCGATGTGGATTTCCCTGTCCTTCTCCATCCGCACCTTTGCCCAGAAAGCCGCGGTCTTCGGGTTCTGTCCGGCTCGGGCGAACAGGCCGACCTGCCAGAAGGAAGGTTCGGTCGATTCGTCTCCGGAAAGGTTCGGCCGAACCTGACCTTTTCGGAGGCAGAGGACGTCGAACCCGTTATCGTGGAACTCCTTTTTCAGGCGTTCCCGGATCGACCCGTCCGATCCCCCGGTCGTGTAGACATGGGCGACGACGAAGCCGGGATCCTTTACAAGGAGGGGATCTTTCCCTTCTTTCGAAACCCATCGTTGCCACAGCGTTCTGGGAATGTCCATCTGTATGCCGCATCCGTCCCCTTCGTTACGGATTTGGCCGGCCCGGTGTTCCATCATCTGAAGGCCGATCAGGGCCTGCTGGACGGTGGCGTGCGAAGGCACACCGTTTTTGGCCAGGACGGCGATGACGGCGCAGGAGTCATGTTCCTGTTCCGAGAACGGGCCGGTGAGGCCGATATCGGGTGCCAAGCGGGAGGAAGGGGATTCGTCCATGTTCACCTTAATATTAAAGAGAGTGATGTCTGTAACGGACCGTGGGGTGCGCTCCGTGCAATCTATTGAGTGCCCCGATCGTTCGGAAGCCGAAGGGGCGCCTGTCCGCGTGTGCCCCGGACACAAAAGGCCAGGCCCCCTGTTCGGAGCTTCAAATTCTTATTATATCGAACCTCTTCCCGATCCTTCAAGAAAAAATTCCGCAAAGGACCTTCTGGGGAGCGGGCTCTGCGAGAGAGTCTCCCATCGATGCCGGGCAGGAACGCGACCGTGAGGCCGGCATTGCTTTCGGAGCAAGAAATACCAAGAATAGGAGCTCTGGACATGTTCGCCGGAACCAGTCGCGCGGGTGGGGGAAACGCATGAAAATCGTCAAGGGTGTTGCGTTCGTGAGGTCCAAATCGCTCCAGGAAGGACAGACCGGGGCATCTCTGGTGCTGGGACTCGTTTTCAAGTCTTCCCGTGGCGCCGGGTTGACAACTGAATACTCCGCGAGGCTTTGGGAGAACCCGGAAAAGGTCGCTTCCGTGGTCCGGGTCGGAGGGCTGGTCGTCGCCGAAGGGCAGGAGTATGCGTACAACGGCGAGACACAGCTCAGGCTGTCAAGAGTCGAACCCTTGAACGCGACCGAAGAGGAGGTCCGCTCCTTCGTTCCGAAAGGAACGGCAGATGCGGAGGAAGGAATGGGACGACTCAGGACGTACATGGAAAGTCTCGGGGATCCTTTGCTCAGGCAGTTCGGGCTAAACATGCTCGATGATCCCGAGATACGCATACGGTTTCCGAGCGCCCCTGCCGCGAAGAAAAATCATCACGCCACCCTCGGTGGGCTGCTCGATCACACGCTCGAGATTCTCGAGATGGGGAGCCGCGTGGCTCCGGTTCTTTCTCTGAACCGGGACCTCCTTCTACTCGGGCTCTTCCTCCACGATATCGGAAAATGCTGGGAAATCTCATCGGCCCCCGGTTTCGGTTACACCGACGAAGGCCGGCTTGTCGGGCACATGCTCCTGGGCTGCGAAAAAACCACCCAGATCGCGCGCCGGATCAAGGGATTCCCCGAACGCACACTAAGGATCCTCCATCATTTCATTCTGTCGCACCACGGGGAGTTCGAGTACGGTTCTCCGGTCCTTCCTGCGACCCCGGAAGCCATGGCCGTCCATCTCCTGGACAACCTGTCGGGCCAGGTCAACGCGATGCGCCAGGTCCGGTCCCAGGAAGGGGACCAGTGGGGTTACGAAAAAAATCGCGGGGCGTATATCTGGAAGAATGGATCGGATCCGTCGTCTTGGGACCAGACGGCGATCGGAGGGGGTGACCGGAAGGTGTTCGACCCTTGAGCGAAGCGATTCTGCGGGACCTGCGCCGTCTTTTCGGACCGGATGCCGTCCTCGACGGGGACGGTGAGAGAAAGGCCTATTCCTACGACGCCGGACTGTACCGGATCGATCCGTCGGTTGTCGTACTGCCGTCTTCGAGCGACGAAGCCACGCGCATGATGGAATACTGCCTTTTCCGGGATCTTCCCGTCACCTTCCGGTCGGCCGGAACGAACCTCGGGGGCGGTTCGATCGGTCCCGGCGTCGTCATGGGCATGGCCCGGATGAAGGACATGGACCTCTCGCTCGCCCGTGAAGGTGTCGTGGACGTCGAACCCGGTGTCATTCTTAAGGAACTGAACGACAGGCTTTCGGAAACAGGGATGTATTTTGCCCCGGACCCGTCTTCCGGTCTCGCGTGCCAGATTGGCGGGATGGTCGCGACAAACGCGGCGGGCGCACACGCCCTTAAGTACGGGGCGATGAAGGAGAATGTGCTTGCACTCGATTTTTTGACCTCCGCCGGGGAACGGGCAACCCTGGCGCCCTGTACCCTCCCGGGGGGGATAGGGCAATCCGGATTTGCTGAAGGACTTCCGAAGGCTTTTCGACAGCTCCTTGGTGTTCTTCCCGAATGGGCCCCGGTCATCAAGTCCCACGCCAAGAACGTCACAAAGAACTCATCCGGGTACAATCTTTTCGACCTCGTGGAGAAGCTATTCCCGGACAATCCCGCGGTCGTTCCCGTCTGGGACCCGATCCGTCCGATCGTGGGGTCGGAAGGGACCCTGGGGCTGGTGACACGGGCCTTTCTGAAAGTCCGTCCGATTCCCGCCCGAAAAGTGACGGTCCTGGCCTTTTTCCTGGGTCTCGGCGATCTGGGAGAGGCGGTGTCCCGCATCGGTCGTTTAGGCCCTTCCGCACTTGAGATGCTGGACCGGTATACGCTTGACCTGATCGGGCGGGACCGGTTCGGAATACCCTCCGGCGCCGACTCGATGCTTCTGATCGAGTTCGACAGCGAACCGCAGGAAGCGCTTCTTTCCGATACCCTGGAGATCCTCGCCCGTTATCCGTCCCCCGAGTCCCCCAAGGTCGCCACATCGAAAAAAGAGCAGGAGAAGCTCTGGAGCGCCCGCCATGCGCTTTTCCCTACGTTGTACCGCTACGACGGCATTCATCGCCCGATCAACTTCGCCGACGACGTCGCGGTTCCGGTCCACCGTCTGACGGAGCTGCTCGCGTTTCTTAGGGATTTTTTCCGGAACCTCTCCGTACCGGTCGCGATTTACGGACATATCGGGAACGGCAACGCTCATATCAACCCCTTGCTCGATCTCAGGGATCCGGACTTCCGCGCGACGCTCCTCACCATAAGCCGGACGATCCACCGGGAGGTGATCGAACGGTTCGAAGGGGTCCCGTGCGGAGAGCACGGGGAAGGTCGGGTCCGCGCCGAATACCTTCCCGAAGTCTATGGTCCCGAGGTCTACCGGATGTTCGTCGAGACCAAGGGATTCTTCGACCCCAAGGGGCTCCTGAACCCCGGTGTCAAGATTTCCCGGACATCGTTTTTGGAGAACATCGATGTGGAGAGGGTGTCGAAACCCTGCGCGACGTGCGGGAAGTGCAACACCGTCTGCCCGAGTTTTGACGTTCACAGGAACGAGGCGATGGGGGCGAGAGGGTGGTATCAGATCCTGACCGACCCCGCTTTTTCCGGAAACCCTCCCGATTCGGTCTTGGACGGTTGCCTGAACTGCAAGTCCTGCCGTACGGTCTGCCCGGCGGGTGTCGACGTATCGGCCGTCGTACTCGAAGCCAGAGCCCGGTTCCGGGCCGACCCCGTGACGCGCCGGATCTCGAAAGTCCTGCTCGATTCGGGTCGTCTCGAGTCGGTTTCTGCATGGATTGGGCGCACACAAATCCTATGGGATCGACCGCTGCCCAGGAAGCTCATAGAAACCGTGAGCCGATGGCTTCTGCGTCCGGTATCAATAACGGCGAGACTGCCTGCAGACCTCGCCCTTCCGAAAATCCGGTCGGTTTCCTTCCGTCAAAAATTCCGAGGCTTGACGGAAGAGGCCGGCAGGGAAGGGGATCTCGCCTATTTCCACGGATGTGCGGCCAATACCCTGGACGACGGCATCGGAGAAGCGATGGTCCGGCTCCTGTCCGAAGCTCCCGGGCGTCTTGTCCTTCCCGTCCAGACCTGTTCAGGGACGCCGATCGAAACTTACGGGCACAGGGATCTTGTCCGTGAGGCCGCGAGACGGAACCTCGAAAGCCTTTACCGGTATCCCGCCATCGTGACCGGTTGCGCGTCGTGTACGCTGGCGCTCAAAGACCTTCCGGCCCATTTCGACGAAGGAAGCCCGGAAAGAGAAAGGGCCAGGGAGGTGTCCGGGAGGGTTCGTCATATCACCCAGTTCCTCATGGATCCGCGGATGGAAGCTCTGCGTGAACGGTTCAAGGCGGGTGTGGTCCGGCAGAAGTCCGATGACCGGGTGACCTACCACGCCTCGTGCCATCTTCGCGCCGCGGGTGTCGTAGAGGAACCGCACGCGCTTCTCGAAGCCGTTTTCGGGGACCGGTTTCGCACGATGACCGATGAGGACCGCTGTGCCGGGGGAGCGGGAACCTACCTCCTCAAGGATCCGGACCTGTCGGGTGCTGTCTTCGCACGGAAGGCCCGGGCCATATCGGAGTCCGGGGCGAAATCGGTCACGACCTCCTGTCCGGCCTGCCAGGCGACATTGAAGGCGAGGCTTGGAAGCAAGACCGATGTCCGGCACGTGGCAACACTTCTGGCAGGACTTCTCTAAGACCCGGACCTTGATTTGCGCCGGATCCCCCTGTAACGGACTTGGTTGATTCCGCGATACGATCTTTTCGCATCGTGGCCAGAGGTATCCCGTGCGACACTCCGGGCATGACCTCGTGACCAACGTTACCGCGATTCGCAAGATCTTTCCAGCGTTTGCCGGATCGCTACAGAGCCAAGCTCCACCATCGGCTCGATCGCACCGCGAACCTCTTCGGGCGGGAGATCGGTGACCCAGAGAACCCGGGATCCACCGTCAGGCCCGGCGCAGACTTGAAAATACGTGTTGTGGTGTGACGTCCGAATACGAATGATCCCCGGGAAACCATGACCGTCCGTGTTTGATTGAAGCACCACTTTTCCGGAGAATTATAAGGGAGAAACATCATTGCCCATCGGTATTTTATAACGATAGGTGCGGGCAGGGGACGTTTTCGGGAAGGAAGTTCAGGGGAACGGGATATCCCCGAAACAGGCGGTCACCGGCGCATGATCGGAAGGGCGCTCGTATTTCCTGGCGTTCCGGTCGATCGAGACTTCGGTGCAGGACCCGAAAAGCGGCCTGGATCCAAGGATGAGGTCGATGCGGAGTCCCCGGTCCCTGTGGAAGTTTCCCATCCGGTAGTCCCACCAGGAGAAAAGCCGTGATTCGGGGTTCTTTTCCCGGAAGAGGTCGACGAATCCAAGATTGAGGATGGAGTCGAAACGGCTTCGTTCGGGATCGGAAGCGAATATCTGTCCCCTGATCCCTTCAGGGTCCCAGGCATCCCGATCTCCCGGTGCGATGTTGAAATCCCCCAGAAGGATCACGGGTTTGTGCGAGGGGTCAAGAAGCCTGAGCGTCTCGATCAGGTGGTCGAGCCATTCCAGCTTGTATGCGTATTTCGGCGTATCCAGATCCTGGCCGTTGGGAATGTAAACGTTGACGATACGGATCCCGTCGATCATGGCGGATATCATGCGCCGGTGGTCGTCGGACCAATCGGGGAACCCGATCCGGACGTCCTGTATCGGGCGGTGCGAGAGTATGGCGACCCCGTTGTAGGCGGGCTGGCCGGAAAAAGCGGTCTCGTACCCCAATTCCCTTAAAGGCTCGAGCGGGAACATCGGGTCCGGGATTTTGGTTTCCTGAAGACACAGGATATCGGGCCTGTTGTTCGTGATCCATTCCTGGACCTGGGGAAGACGGACCTTGAGGGAGTTGACGTTCCAGGTGGCGATCTTCACCGCGTCCCTAGTCCCCCGTCAAAGGGATGTCTTGTGGTTCGGATTGGCGAATCCGTGCCACTTCATGACGCTCAAGACCGCATCGGTCGCGAGGTCCGAGATGCCAAGCTCCATGAATTTTTCGGCAAGGTAGGTGATCCAGTCGATCCCTGTGCCGCAGGGTCCCGACCCTTGCTTCGCGATTTTCACGATTTCCTGGGGGACCAGCTTCCCGATGTAGTCGGGGTGCTCCCGGTTGGAGATGAAGAAGAAGGCATCCTCCGACGACTCGCTGTTGACGATGATGCTGGCCTCTTTCATGACGAACCGGTCAGTATGGATCTTCTGGAGGTTCTGGAGGATTTCGTCTTCTTCGTCTTCCGGAACGAGATAGGCGTATCCCCGGCAATCTCCGCTGGTCTCGAACCCGAGACCCGGCGAGGGAGCCGAAGGAGAACCATAACGGTCGGTCATCAGGTAGTTGAAGGAACGATGGTGCTCCTCGAGGAGCGCTTTTTTCCGCATCTGGTAAGGGTAGGGAAAATCCCACATCAATTCGTTGTACGTAAAGATCCAGGCCATATCATCCCTTTCTTTTGGTTTTCAGTCTGTCGAGCTTAGGGAGTGTGACCGGTCCGTCCGGATAAGACTCTCCCGGTGCGGGGAAGCTTCCGTCGGCCACGGAGTCACGGAAAGCCGCGAGCGCCACGCGGGCCACGTCCGCGACATTCCCGAACGCTCTCGCGAAACGGGGCAAAGGGGCGGACGTCCAGCCCACCAGATCGTGGAACACGAGAACCTGACCGTCGGTGTGGGGCCCCGCGCCGATCCCGAAAGTGGGAACGGGAACCGTCTGGGAGATCGTGCGTGCCAGATTCGCGGGAATGGCTTCGAGGACCAGTGCGAAGACGCCCGCTTCGGAAAGGGCCCTGGCATCGTTCAGGATCGCTTCGGCGCTGGCGGCGTCCCGTCCCTGAACCTTGAAGCCTCCCATGGAATGGACGTTCATAGGCTTCATGCCGATATGTCCCATCACGGGAACCATCGCACCGGAGAGGTACCGGACGACGGGAGCGATTTCCGTCCCCCCCTCGAGCTTGACGGCGTGGCATCCCCCCTCCTTGATCAGGCGTCCCGCGTTCCTGAGCGCCTCTTCCTTCGAGACGGTGTAGGACATGAAAGGCATATCCGTGACGAGGAGGGGACCTTCGAGACCCCGGGCGACCATCCGTGTGTGGTAGATCATCTCGTCGACCGTGACGGACAGGGTGTTTTCCATCCCCTGGACGACCATTCCCAGGGAATCCCCCACGAGGGCGACGTCGATGCCGGCCTGGGTGACGAGGCGGGCTGTCGGGGCATCGTAAGCCGTCACCATGGTGATGGGAGGTCCCGAACGTTTTCTGGAAGGAAACGTGTCGATCGTGACCTGTTTCATGGGTGTCTCACGGGAAAGCCCGGTCGAGTATGGAAGGAATGGTCTCTTCCGCGCCGACCGTCATGATGTGAACCCCGTGGACCATCGGCTTGATGGACTGGATCGTCTCAGCGGCGATGGCGATCCCTTCTGCCAGGGCTTTTCCCGGCGGGGCCTGTTCAAGCCTCGCGATCAAGTGCGAAGGGACCCGGATGCCGGGAACGTGGTCGTTCAGGTACCGGGCCATTTTCGCGGATTTCAGGAGGATTACCCCCGCGATCACCGGAACCTGGAACGGGGAAGCGAACTCCATGAATTCAGATACCCGCTCCGGGGAGAATACGGCCTGGGTCTGGAAGAACCGCGCTCCGGCGTCGAACTTTTCTTCGAACCTTCTCCGTTCCGAATCGAGATCCCCCTCCGGGGAGGCCGCGGCTCCGGGCAGGATATCGGTCGAGCCCGAAAGGTCCTTTCCCGAAAGATCGGTCCCCCCGTTCAACAGAGTGATCGCCCGGATCAGCTCGGGTGTAGGGATGTCGAAGACGGGCTTGGCTTCGGGGTGGTCTCCCAGAGTCGGCGGGTCACCCGAAAGACAAAGGACCTGGCGGATGCCGAGCGAGGACATCCCCAGGAGGTCGGACTGGATGGCCAGGCGGTTCCGGTCCCTGAGCGTGATCTGGACGATCGGATCGATGCCGGTCGATTTGAGGTGGATCCCCATGGCGAAGGGACACATCCGCATCACGCCCGTCTGGTTGTCGGTGACGTTCATTCCGTGAATCCGCCCCTTGAGAGGCGCCAGACGATCGAGAAGATCCGAAACGGAGGAGCCCTTCGGAGGGGAGCATTCGGACGTGATGAGAAATGTTCGGGCGTTCAGTGCTTCGCGAAACGTCATTAAAGCGTCCTCGGCGTTAGGGGTGGGGGAGTCCTTCGTGGAGGCAGAAGGCCCGGATAGTGTTTTCCAAAAGCGTGGCGATCGTCATGGGGCCGACGCCACCGGGCACAGGCGTAATCGCCGAGGACAGGGGGAAAACACCCTGGAAGTCGACGTCACCGACGAGTTTTCCTTCGGCGTTCCGGTTCATCCCGACGTCGATGACGACAACTCCGGGCTTGACGTGGTCCTTTGTGATCGCATGGGCCCTTCCGATCGCCGCCACCAGGATGTCGGCCCTTCGGGTTTCTCCCTGGAGATCGTGCGTCCGGCTGTGGCAGATGGTGACGGTGGCATCTCTCGCCAGGAGAAGGAGCGCCATGGGCTTCCCGACAATCAGGCTGCGTCCTACGACGACGGCATGCTTGCCCGCGATGGAAAGGCCATAGCGGTCCAGAAGCGTGATGATGCCGGTGGGGGTACAGGGCGCCAGCGTTTTCATTCCGATCACAAGACGACCCACGTTCACGGGGTGGAAGCCGTCAACGTCCTTTCCGGGATCGATCCTGTAAAGGATCTCGTCCTTGACGATCTGTTTCGGAAGCGGAAGCTGGACGAGAATCCCGTCCACTCTGGGGTCTCGGTTCAGCTGGTCGATCTTTTCTTCGATCACCGATTGGGGCGTGTCGACGGGAAGGTTGATGTCCGGGGCGTAGATTCCGGCTTTCCGGCAGGAGTCCCGTTTGCTTCCCACATAGGTGCGGCTGGCGGGATCCTCTCCGACCAGGACGACGGCGAGTCCCGGCGGCCGGCCTTTTTTCCGGACGAGTTCCGCGACCTTTTCCGTCTGTTCTTTCAGAAGAGTCTGGGCCAGTTCACGCCCGTTCAGAATCGTCGTCGCCACTCAATGCCCCCATTTATGGTTCTCCGTTTCCGTGTTCTCTCCTGTCAATCTTAAAGGGATCGTCCCCATCCGTTCAAGACCGAGGGAGAGAGAACTCCCGTGGGAGGGCTCGCCGTAGAGGTCCTAGCGTGCCCCGTTCATCCGGATGAAGGACAAAAATTCCTGGCGGGTTTTCGCGTTTTTCCGGAAGCTTCCACGGACGGCGGACGTGACGACGGGGACGCCGGCTTTCCGGATCCCGCGCATCGCAAGGCAGAGGTGTTCGGCTTCCAGGACGACCATGACACCCTGGGGGCGGAGGATGTCGAGGATGCCGTCGGCCAACTGGGAGGTCAGCCGTTCCTGGATCTGGGGTCTCTTGGCAAAGAGATCGAGTATCCGGCCAAGCTCGGAAAGCCCCGTCATGCGGTTTTCCATCGGGATGTAGGCGATGTGGGCCCGGCCGAAAAACGGAAGAAAATGGTGTTCGCACATCGAATAAAAAGGGACCCCCGCCAACGCGACCATCTCGTCGAAACCCTCTCCCTCGATCAGGGAAAGCGTCTCGCCCGGGACGCGGCCGATTCCCCCGAAGAGGTCCTTGTAGAGCTCCGCCACCCGGTCCGGTGTTTCTCGAAGTCCCGGCCTGTCAGGGTCTTCCCCGATCCCTTCGAGGATCAGCCGAAACCCAGCCGAAATTTTTTTAGGGTCGATCAATCCGCAAGGTCTCCTCATCCGTTATAATGACATCCATGGAAATGTCCAGCCGGTTCACCGGAACGCGGGGCACGATCTGCTCCGAAAACGCAATCCCCACTTTGAGGGAGTCCGGCGGGATGCGCGAAAGAAGGGTATCATAATACCCCTTGCCGTATCCGAGTCGCCTTCCCTGCCTGTCGAAGGCCACTCCCGGAAGAAGGTACACGGCGACCGATTCCGGCGGAACGGGTTCGAATCCTCTCGGCTCGGGTATCCCGAAAGGGCCATCGCCCATCGGGGTTCCCGGAGCCATCGGGGCCAGTACGAGCCGTGGAGGATCCCTTCGGATGACCGGGACGACGACCGGATGTCCGCGGATCCAGAGGTCTTCCAGGATTCTCCCCGTGGCCACTTCGCTTCCGAACGAATGAAAAAGATGGATACGGGCGGAAGGGGGAGCGGCCGTTTCCAGGAAGGAGCGGACGAGGTGGCGTATGCGCCCGGACTTTTCCGTCCGGACCGGTTCGGAGAGCCTGTCCCGGATGTCGAGAACGGTTTTTCTGAGGCGGGACTTTTCCCTCCGGACGTTCGATCCCGGTTCGCTTTCGTTTTTCATTCGGGGTTCTCCAGTATGAAAGATCAACCCAAGAGAAGGGGATCCCGATGCATTCATGGATCGTAGGCGGGCTCCTCGTAACCGTCATCGGGCTCATGGCATCCGGACGGGTCCCGGTGGAAATTGTCGCAGCCGGAGTTCTGGCCGTTCTGGGGATTACGGGTACGGTCTCTGTTCAGGAATTGTTTTCGGGGTTTTCCGAACCGGCGGTTTTCCTGATCATCTCCCTGTTCGTCCTTTCCGAAGGAATGGGCCGCGCCAAGGTCGTACGCTGGATCGCCACGAAGCTCGCCATGACGGTCGGAAAACGCCCTTTCCTGTTGAGGTTGGCCATTTTCCCTCTCGTGGGAGTCCTGGCCATGTTTTTAAACGATACCGGAGCGGTCGCGGTCTTCCTTCCCTTGATGGCAACGATCCTCACTGATCTGGATCTTTCTCCGAAGCGGTTCCTCCTACCCATAGGATTCGTGGCGCTTCTGGGAGGGGCGTCGACCCTGATCGGTTCATCCGCAAACGTCATTGTATCGGGATTTCTCGAGTCCCGTCATCTTCCTCCGTTCCAAATGTTCGATTTCTTTCCCGTCGGGGGAGGGATGCTTTTGATCGGTCTCGTTTACCTCGTCATCGTCGTACCTCTTGCGCTGAAACAAAAGGGCGAAGAGGTGCCGACCCCTTCGGACGGGTCCCGAAGATTCTATGTGGATGTCCGGCTCGAAGGGAACTTCCCGGACCTTGGGGAACCCCTGTCGGACGTCCCGCTTTTGTCGGACGTTGCGGCCCTTCCCAAGGAAGGGTTCAGGAAGAAGGATGAGGACGACCGGAAACGATCGTTTTTGCGCGCGTCGTGGACCCTGATCCGGCATCGGAGGGAGGACGGTTCCAGGGAGTCAGGCATACGTCCTGCCGGCCGGATCTACCAGGGAGGGGTCCTGACCTCCGGGGACCGCCTACGGCTGTTCGTCAGCGTCCCCCAGCTCCAGAGGATCGCGGAAAGGCCGGGAGTGACGATCCTGTCCCAGAACGGTTCCGGTCTTGAAGAAGCAAGGGTCGGAGGAAGAGGAGGTCGTGAGACGTGGGAGTCCGAATCCGTCGTCGTATATGAAGCCATTCCTTCCCCCCAGTCCGGTCTTTTCGGACGGCCGCTGACGGCCGTTTCCCACTCGGTCGGACCTGATGTCGCGCTTGTCGGAGTCCATCGCTCTGAGCCTCCGCCGTCGGAATCGATCTCGCGCATGATCCTTTCCCACGGCGACGTACTGCTTCTAAAAGGCCCACGTTCCGGGTTCGATCCGACGCGGTCCTCGGGAATTTTTCTCGCCTTGAACGAGGTGGAGAGGGACGTTTTCCGTTCCGAAAAGGCTTTGACCGCACTCGGGATTCTTGCCCTGTTCGTGATGTCGTCGGTCATGCACTGGGTTCCGACCGCGCTGTCCGCCCTGGTCGGGGCGATCGGAATGGTCGCTTTCGGAATCGTCACGGTCGAAGAGGCACGAAATGCCATCGACTGGCGTGTCGTCCTTCTGATGGGGAGTATGTTCCCCCTGGGATTTGCTCTCGAGCGCTCTTCGTTCGGGAGTTTTCTGATCCATAGCCTGCAAGGTGCCGGGGGAGGGTTTTCGCCGGAAGGGACTCTTTTTCTGGTCCTTGTGGCGACCATCCTCTCAGTCCAGTTTCTCTCCCATACCCTTGTCGCCCTTTTGATGGCGCCGATCGCCCTTTCGCTCGCACAGGCCCTTCACGCCAGTCCGATGCCGTTCCTCATGGCCGTATCGGTGGGAGCCGCTTCAGTTTTCCTGACCCCCATCTCCCACCCCGTGAATGCGATGACGTGGGGAGCGGGGAATTACCGGTTCCGGGATTATCTCGCCGTCGGAGGCGGGCTAACGGTGCTGGTTTTGGCGTGGGGGCTCTGGGCGATTCCCAGAGTGTGGCCGTTTCATCCGTGAAGGGGACGGATTATTTATCCGCGAGGGACCGATAAAGCGCCCGGACGGCGGACTCCGCTTCCAGAGTCAGGTCCTGGCTCGCGCGTTTCAGGTCCGAAGGGGTTAGGTTCTCCACATGAGGCCGGATGGGGTCTCCGAAGAGGATCGAAACCCGGCCTGGACGCGGAAACCGGACCCCGAGACCCATGCGCTTCCCCGTCCCGGCCATGGCCGCTGGGACAATCGGAACTCCCGTCTTCAACGCGAGAACCCCAAGTCCCCGGTGAAACGGAGCGATTGAACCGTCCCGGGATCTTGTCCCCTCCGGGAACATGGCCAAAACCCCTCCGTTTTCGAGAACCGTCTGGGAAAACGAAATGGCCTTTCGGTCTCCTTCGCCCCGAACGAGTGGAAAGCCCCCGAGATTCAGGAGGAGAGATCTCGGAAAAGGCGATGCGAACAGCTCCGCTTTTCCTGGGAAGCGCGATTCCCGGGGAATGGCGAGTCCGAGGAGAGGCGTATCCAGATGGCTCTGGTGGTTTGAGACGACGATCACGCCCCCGGATTCGGGAATGTTCGAGGTTCCTTCGACGGAGAGTCTCAGATAGGTGTGGCTGAAGAGGGAAAAGGCGAACCGGACCCCTTTGTAAAAAGAGGAGCCCGATACGGTGTCCGGAATCGGGATCAGCGAGGAAGGCGTTCGAGAATCCATCTCACGGACTCCTCTACGGTCATTCTGGAATTATCCAGTTCAAGGGCGTCGGGCGCCTTGACCAGGGGGGCCAGGGCCCGGTTCCGGTCGTTCGAATCCCGTGTCTGGATCTCTTTCAGGACAGCGTCCAGGGGCAGGGAAACACCGTTCGATTCGAGCTCCATGCGCCTGCGTTCCGCCCTCACCTTCGGATCCGCTACGAGGAAAACCTTGAGCGTCGCCTCGGGAAGGATGATCGTTCCGATGTCCCTTCCGTCCATCACCACATGTCCTTTGTCGGCCAGGTCCCTCTGTGTCCGGAGGAGGGCTTCCCGGACACAGGGGAGCTGGGAAACGCTGGATGCCAACCTGCCGACCTCTTCCGTCCTCAGTTCACTCGACACGTCGCGATCCCCGAGAAAGACCCGCGTTCCCCCGTCCTGTACTACGTATCGGATCCCTAGCGCCAGGACATGACGGCACCGGATTTCGTCGGGAGCCTCTTCGAGTCCGGATCTGATGAGCGAATAGGCGATTGAACGATAGAGGGATCCGGTATCGGCGTGAACCCACCCGAGTGTGCGGGCTACGGCCCGAGCCAGGGTCGACTTTCCCGAAGCCGATGGTCCGTCGATGGCGATCGTGGGCGGATGCGCCACGAGAGGATGTTCTGTCATCCGGTGATCCGGTTGTAAAGATCCCCGAAGCCAGGAAACGACGTCGAGATGAAATCGGTCCCCTCGATCGACAGAGTGACACCCGGGGGGAGACGGGATCCCAGAACGGACATCGACATCGCAATTCGATGATCGTTTCGGCTGTCAACCTTCCCTCCCGAAAGACGGGGCTCGGGACCCTGTCCATGTATGGACAGGCCATCCGGGAACTCTTCGACAGAGACACCGACGGCTGACAAGGATTCGCACATGCTCCGGATCCGGTCGGACTCCTTGACCCGGAGTTCTGCCGCTCCCCGGATCCGTGTGGTTCCCCGGGCAAAAACCGCGAGGACGGACAGGGCCGGAATTTCGTCGATGGCGTTCGGAATCCATTCGGCGGGGATGTCGATTCCGTTAAATTCTGAGAAGGAAACGTCGAGGGTGCCGGTCGGTTCCGTTCCGGTTCCCGAAGCGGTCTCTTTTACGCCAAGGGAGCGGACGCCCATGGCGTCCAGAATCTTCATGAATGCAGTGCGCGTCGGGTTCAGTCCGACGTTTTCCAGTCGTATCCGGGAATCCGGGTTGATGAGCGCCAGGACGATGAAAAACGCCGCGGAGGAGAAATCGCCCGGTACGGAGATCTCTCTCCCTTTCAGGGGTCCGGGAAGCACCGTGACGGAACCCGTCCCGTCCCGGCGGACCGTTCCGCCAAAGAAAGGGATCATGCGTTCGGTGTGGTCTCGGGTGGGGACAGGCTCCTCGACCGATGTCGGTCCTTCTGCGTTCAGTCCCGCCAGGAGGAGCGAGGACTTCACCTGTGCGCTTTTGTTCGTGTTGACGTGATGAATGCCGCGCAGCCGGCTCCCCCGGATCGCGAGAGGAAGATTGCGTCCATCCTGGGGTCCGTCGATCCGGGCTCCCATCGTCTTAAGGGGATCCGTCACCCGCCCCATCGGCCGGCTGCGGAGGCTCTCGTCGCCTGTCAGCACGGCGAAGAAAGAGGAAGGTGAAAGGACACCCGTCATGAGCCTGACGGCCGTCCCCGAATTGCCGAAATCCAGGATATCACCAGGCTCCCTGAGTCCCGAGAATCCCGGGCTGTCGATCCGGATGTCCGTATCGGAGGACCGTTTGGCATGGACTCCAAGTTTTCGGAACGCTTCGATCGTTCCCAGGCAATCGTCCGAGGGAAGGAATCCCGAAATCCTGGATTTCCCTTCGGCCATACTGCCGAGGATGACCGCCCTGTGGGAGATGGACTTGTCTCCCGGGACGCAGAGGGTCCCTTCGACCTTTTGGGATCTCCTTACCGTCAGGGAACCGTGGTTCTTCCCTCCCGGATTTTCCGTCAGGCGTTTTTCAGAGTTGTCCATATCGTATGTCGTCCTGGCCTTTTTCCTGCCATGCGGAGAGGAGTTGGGCAAGCCGTTCGGTTTCACCGTTTTCGATGTGCTTCCTGAGTTCGTCGAGCTCGCGGCCATAGTCTTCCAGGGTCTCCGTCACGGCGTCCTTGTTCTGGATAAGGATATCCGCCCAGAGCGTCGGAGAACTCCACGAGATCCGTAGAAGGTCGGCGAGCGCGCCTCCGCGCTGGGCGGGCCAGTTCCAATGCGGAAGGCGTTCCCGGTAATTTTGTGTGAGGGTGCCCAGGAGAGCGAACGAGATGGCGTGGGGAAGATGGCTGATCCGTGCGAGGATCCGGTCATGCTCCATGGCATCGAGAATCGTGTGTGTCCCGCATCCGGCCGATTTCCAGAACGACACAAACCGTTCCATGTCCCGGCCGGTCTCGTGCCCCGGATCGGAAAAGGGGATCAGAAAGGTGAGCCGGTCCCTGAAGAGATCCGGCCGGGCCGCATCCACCCCATGCAGTTCCCGTCCGGCCATGGGATGGCTGCTGACGTAGTTGATGAATGTCCTGGCGAACCGTTCCCTAAACTGGCGGTACAGGGGAAGTTTGACGGACGCGAGATCGGTCATGAGGGTATTGGGCGATACGGCCGGAGCGATCTCCTCCCATATCGACGGGATGACGGAAGGGGGAGCGGCGATAACGATCCAGTCGGCGCCTTCGACCGCCTGCCGGTTCTCGGGGAAGTATTCGTCCAGGAGCCCTTTTTTAAGGGCCTTCTCTCCTTCGTGGAGATTCGGCGTGGATCCCCGGATGAAGGGGGGGGCGGGGATCTTTTTCAGGGCTCCCGCCAGGGAGGCCCCCATGAGCCCGACTCCTAGGATCGAGACCGTGCGTACGGGACTCGATTCGCTCATTCGGCAATAAACCGACCTACGGCCAGCGCAATCTTCCGGCTCTCCACCATGAGACGGTCGAAGTTGTCGGGAACCAGGGATTCCTCTCCGTCGGAATAGGCTTCCTCCGGATTGTTGTGAACCTCGATCATGAGGGCGTCGCATCCTGCTGCCACTCCGGCCCTTGCCATCGGAATCACGAGATCCCATCGTCCCGTTCCATGGCTCGGGTCCACGAGGACGGGGAGGTGGGTAAGGCTTTTCAGGACCGGGACGGCATTGAGATCGAGGGTGTTGCGGGTCATGGTCTCGAACGTCCGGATCCCGCGTTCGCAGAGGATAATCTGGTGGTTTCCCTGGGATGCGATGTACTCGGCCGCCATCAAAAATTCTTTGATGGTCGCCGAAAGTCCCCGCTTCAAAAGGACGGGCTTCCGGCTTTGACCGACGTCCGACAGGAGCCGGAAGTTCTGCATGTTCCGGGCTCCGATCTGGATGATGTCCGTGTGTTTTTCAAGCAAAGGGAGGTCTCTCGGATCCATCAATTCCGTGATGACCAGGAGTCCGGTTTTTTCCCGGGCCTTGGAGAGATGATGGAGCCCTTCTTCACCGAGACCCTGGAACGTGTAGGGGGAGGTTCGTGGTTTGTAGGCCCCGCCTCGGAGAATTTTCGCTCCGGCCGCCTTGACGCGTTCTGCGACGTAGAGAAGCTGTTCGTCGGACTCTACGGCGCAGGGACCCGCCATGACCTGGATTTCCGGTCCCCCGATCGTCACTCCGTTGGGGAAGGTAATGACGGTATCGGTTTTCTTGAATTCCCGGCTGACGAGTTTGAAAGGCTGGAGAATCTTGTGGACGGATTCGACCCCCGGAAAAATGGAGAGGGGAATGTCCGACAGGACCCGGTCGTCTCCGATCGCCCCGACGAGCGTCCGTTCCTGTCCCTTCGATATATGGACCTGCAGGCCGTTTTCCTTGAGTTTGTCGGTAAGGTGCCGGATGTCGTGTTCCGTGGCGTCCGGTTTGAGCACGATGATCATATGGTTCTCCTTGGAGGGATCACGACGGTGGATTTCCCGCATCCTTTTTTCTGTCGGGCACCGGGTATGATCCCAGGATTTTAACATAAGGGCAGAGGTTCTGTAACTTCGCCAACAGATCCCGGATCTGATCGTCTTTCTGGTGGCCCTCGATGTCGATGAAGAAAATGTAGTCCCAGGCCTTCTTCTTTGACGGCCGGCTCTCGATGCGGGTCAGGTTGATCCCCTGCTGGGCGATCAGGCCCAGTATCGCGGCGAGGGTTCCCACGCGGTCGATGATGGAAATCATCATGGACGTCTGGTCCCGGCGGGTTTTACCGGGTTCGTTGGTGCCGATCACCAGGAACCGTGTCTGGTTGTCGGAGTAATCCTCGATGTGTTTCCTGAGGATCGCCACATTGTAGAAATCCGACGCCATCTCTCCCGCGATCGCCGCCGCGTGCTCGTCTTCCGTCGCCAGTTCCGCGGCCTTCGTATTGCTCGTCGTTTCGACCGTGAGAACATGGGGAAGATGGTTCGAAAGGAAGCCCCGACATTGGGCCAGTGCCTGGGGATGGGCGTAGACCATCCGGATTTCCTTCAGAGAGGGTGCGCGAGAGAGAAGGCAGTGGTGGATCGGAAGGACGATTTCGCCGACGATCTTGAGGTCCGACTCCACGAGCGTGTCCAGGGTATAGAAAACCATGCCTTCAGTCGAATTTTCGATCGCGACCACGCCGTAGAGGGCTTCTCCGCTTTCCACGAAACGGAACACTTCCGGGATGGTCGTAGCGGGGAGAAAACGGATGGAATTCCCGAAGTGCTTCAGGGCGGCCTGGTGCGTATAGCTCGCCGGAGGTCCCAGGTAAGCCACGGTGAGAGGTTCTTCGAGGGACAGGCAGGCGGACAGGATTTCACGGTATATATGACGGAGGGCGTCTGTGGGAAACGGATGGGTGTTCATTTCCCCGATCCGGTCCATGATTTCCCGTTCCCGGGAGACGACGTGCAGGGGGAGGGAGCGTGCCTTCTTGTAATTCCCGACTTTTTTCGCGATTTCCGCACGCTCTTTCAGCAGGGAAATAATCTGGCTGTCGATGCGATCGATATCGTCTCTGAGGCTCTTGATGTCATCCATGTGCGGTCGCCCAGTCTTTTTCCGGAAGGAGCCTTTTATCCGGCCTGTCCGAGGAGGCTGTCGAGAAGGTCGTCGGGGATGTCGAAATTCGCATAGACGTGCTGAATGTCGTCATGGTCCTCCAGGGCTTCCATGAGACGGACCATGGACTGGGCGTCCTTTCCGTCGAGAGGCACGGTCGTCTGGGGAAGCATGGTCAATTCGGAAAAGGAGGGGGAGATCCCCTTCTTCTTGAGGGCTTCGAGAACCGGATGGAAATCCTGGGGAGCAGTGATGATATCGAGGACATCTCCGTGATAACGGATATCTTCCGCCCCGATCTCGATCGCCAGTTCCATGGCCTTGTTTTCGTCCTGTTTCGTATCTTCGAGGGTGATGAGCCCTTTTTGGTCGAACATCCATGAAACGCATCCATTCTCGCCCAGATTTCCGCCGTGCTTCGAGAGGATCGTCCGGATTTCCGGTACCGTACGGTTCTTGTTGTCGGTCTGGACCTTGATGATGATGGCTACGCCCTTGGGGCCGTGCCCCTCGAACTGATATTCCTCATAATGCGCGCCCGGTATTTCTCCCGTTCCCCTTTGGATGGCCTTCTTGATGTTGTCCATCGGCATGTTTTCTTCGCGAGCCTTCAACATGGCGGTTCTGAGTCGGGGATTCCCTTCAGGGTCCCCACCCCCCATGCGGGCCGCCACGGATATCTCCTTGGCGATCCGGGTGAAGGCCTTTCCGCGCTTGGCGTCGATGGCCGCTTTCTTGTGTTTGGTCGTCGCCCATTTCGAGTGTCCGGACACCGGATTCTCCTTAACTTTAAAGAAGAGCAATTCAGGCCGGGATCCATCCCGGGAAGTGCACTCCAATGGGTTTTAAGCCTGTCTGAAATTCCGGAAAACGAATCCTAGCATATTCGGAAGGACCGCATAAAGAGGTACAGATCTTTTCGGACTGCAATGGTCGGGCCGGGCCGGGCTGACAAAAAGGGGAAACGAACCCGGGGATCCGCCCGGACCCTCCCGGTACCCCCCCTCGGAAAACGTTTGACAGTTGACGGCAAAAGATCGATAATTTCCAAAAATCCGAACAACCTGAATTTCGCGATTCTGCTTTTGTACAGATCTCATCTCCCCGGGAGAACGGGGAGGGTCGGCAAGAGCTTTCCGATGGTTTGAAGGAACCTGTCGAAGGACGGCCTTGAACCATGGGAGAATTGCCGGTATGGGGGCCGGTTGCAGCCTGCAACTTTATCCCTTCTCATTTAACGCCCAGGCATGAGGAGTTCTTAAATGGCGTATCGTGAGTACAAGTTCGGCACGATGATGATCGCAACGCTGTTCGTGGTGACGCTGTCCATCACGATTCTGTTCCCGACGCTGCAGATGGCGAAGATACCGCCGACGGCGACGGCGGTACAGAAAGCGAAGGACTACGGATCGGAAAGCGGATGGACGCTGGAAGACCCGATGATGACGGGAAACAACCGACCGACGATGATCGGGAAAGGGAAAGTGGTGTTCATCCGGGAAGGGTGCTGGTGGTGCCACACGCTGTTGCCGGAGCAGACCCAGGACTGGCAGTATTTCGGAGCGCCCCCGACGGCGGCGGACTTCGTAGGGGAGAGCCCGACGGTGTTCGGATCGGACCGGAAGGCCCCGGACCTTTTGCACGTGGGAAGCCGGTTGCCGATCAAGGGATGGCATCTGGTGCACCATGCAAATCCGCGTGCGGTGCAGCCGAAGTCGATGATGCCGGCGTTCAACTACCTTCGGAAGAAGGATCTGGATGCCCTGGCCGACTACATGGCCAGCCTGAAATAGTTCCGGTTTCGAAAACGTCTCTGAGCCCCGGCTTTTCCCTCGAAAAGCCCGGGGCTTTTTTTTGTCCCACACTTTAAAGTTTTGCAAGGCGGGAGAACCAAGGGACCTTCGTCTGTGACGGGAACCGGTCTTTGATGGGAGCCGGGGCATGCAGTTCCTGAATGTGGGGTTGTCCGGGATGACCCCCGAGAATCTCGTCCTTCTCCTGGGACTTTCGTTTTTCCTCGGGCTCGCCTTCGAGGAAATCAGTCCGGAGGAAAGCTCCCATGGTCCGGGAGGCGTTCGGACATTTCCGCTCCTGTCGCTTTCGGGGGCCGCGTTTTCGGTCCTGGACCCCAAATACCTCTCTGTTTTCAGTGTGGGCTTGCTCGTTCTCGGATTGCTGCTTTTCGCATATTACCGAAATGCCATAGCCTCTCCCGGCCTGAAGGAGCAACCTTCGCTCCTGGTTCCGGTGAGTTTTCTTCTCGCCTATCTCATGGGCCCGATCACATTGAAGGAGCCCCACTGGGTTCCGATTTCCCTGACGGTAGCTTCCGTTTTCTTCCTTGGCGCCCGGGAACGCTTGCACCATCTGGCGGAAACGGTTCCCCGGTCGGAAATCCTGACGGTCGGGAAATTCCTGGTCCTGACCGGGATCATTCTCCCCATTCTTCCGGACCATCCCGTCACGCGGTTTCTTTCGGTAACTCCTTACCAGGTCTGGAAGGCGGCTGTTGTGGTTTCTTCGCTTTCCTATGGAAGCTACCTTGTCCAGAAGATCCTGTCTCCGAAGGGCGGATTCCTTTTGGCGGCAATCATGGGCGGGTTTTATTCCTCGACGGCCGCCACGGTTCTGCTTTCCCGCCGAGGGAAGGAAGATCCTTCGGCGTTCCGGGAGATCAACTCGGCGATTATCCTGGCGAATTCCCTGATGTATCTTCGGATCGGACTCATTCTCTTTCTCATGAACCCTCCCGTGGCCCGGTACCTTGCATGGCCGCTGGGAGCGCTTTTCGTAGCAGGGATCGTCGTCGCACTCCTGGTGTACCTGGGAGGGGAGCATAAACCGGTCGATTCGGAGCACCGGTTGAAATCCAACCCTCTCGAACTCAATTCGGCATTCTTTTTTGCCGCATCCTATGTCGTCATTTCCTTTATTACCATTTGGGTCAGGGGACATTTCGGACCGTCAGGAATATACACGTTGGCGGGACTCGTGGGCGTGACGGACATCGTCCCGTTCATATTGAGCGTCGCACAGGAGGGACAGAATTCTCCGATGACACTGGTTTTTGCATCGATCATGATCGCGGCGTCGTCGAACAATGTGATCAAAGCGGCCTACACGGCCATGTTTTGGGGATTTCGACCAGGACTGGCATCCATTATCGCCCTTCTCGGGCTGTCCGTTGGGGGGATTTTGGTGTCTCTCACGCTCGGTGCGTTCTAGAAGAAATCCTTGGAAATCAGGCGAACCGTTCCGGACGGAATGGGGAAAGAGGGATCTCCGGATCCTTTCCGAGGACCAGGGATGCGAGAAGTTTTCCCGTCACAGGAGAAAGGAGGATCCCGTTGCGGTGATGTCCGGTCGCAAACAGGAGGTCGGGGACCGACGGATGTGGCCCCAATATTGGTAACCCGTCGGGGGATTTGGGTCGCAATCCTGACCAGGTCTGCTGCAGGGGGTACGAGAGAAGCTGGGGACATACACGTTTCAGGGGATTCAGAAACTCGAGTATGCCTCCCGGGGTGACACGGGTCTGGAATCCGACCATTTCCTCCGTTGCCCCGATCACCACGGTTCCGTCGAGTTTCGGTACGAAGTATCCGTTTGGGGGGTAGAAAACGACGGTCCGAAGGGAAAAGCCGGGAGCCCTTACGGACAGGATCTGCCCATTGGCAGGAAAAACGGGAGGGACAGGAAGGGGCAGATCCATTTCGTTTAAATAGGCCCCCGGTGTCAGGAGAATCTTTGCGGCCCGGATGGTCTCTCCCTGGGCCGTTTCCGCAATAAGACCCGTTTTCCCGGCTTTCCGGACGGTCCGGACCGTCGCTCCTGTCCGGACCGTAATCCCTTCATGGGCCAGAGAAACCAGGAGGCCCTTCAACAGCCTGGGAGCCATGACGTGGGCTTCCTGCTTGTAGCGGATCGCACACGAGACGCCAGGACCGAGGTCGGGGTAAAGATTCTTCAGGGCGTTGCCCTCCAGCCATTCCAGTCCTGGGGTGTGTTGGTTTTGCCATTCCCATCGGTTCTTCAGTCTCTGTGTTTCCTCCCTGGTCGTTGCGACGGAAAGGATCCCGCTCGGGACAAAATCCGGGGAGAGGCCGGACGCTTCGGCCACGTCGCGGACGAAATCGGGATACAGGGCGAGGCTCGCCTGCATAAGGTCGAGAAATGGTCCCGGCCGATCCGTTTCGTTCAAGGGACCGAGGATCCCGGCCGCCGCATTTGTTGCGAGCCCTCCCGGTTCCGAACGTTCCAGGATGAGGATGCGAAGGTTCTCGTGACGGAGGAACCAGGCGATCGAGCATCCGATGATGCCGGCGCCCACGATGAGGATGTCGCAGTTCGATGGGTTGGATTTCATTGAAATTGTGTCGGCCGTCACATGTTGGATGGGTCAAATTTGAGCATGATTGAGAAATTCATCTGTCCTCCCGCACGGCCCCATAGGCTTGAGTCGGGTGGCAATCCTTGCTACTATCCCACAGGCTTTTGGCGAATTCAAGCCGTTGGCGAAGAGTTTAGGCTTGGCGAGAAGGGGTAAATTTGAAGATTTCCGTGATCGGGACTGGATATGTCGGGCTCGTGACCGCCACATGTTTTGCCGAAATGGGACATGATGTCATCGGTGTCGACATCGATGCCGCAAAAGTCGACCGCCTGGGGCGCGGTTCCTCTCCCCTTTATGAACCCGGTCTGGAGTCCCTTCTCAGGAGCAACCTCGAAGGAGGAAGGCTTTCCTTCACGACGGATCTTGGCCATGCCGTCCGTAATTCGCTGTTCTGTTTCATCGCCGTGGGAACCCCCAAAGGCGAGGACGGTTCGGCCGATCTGGAAGCCGTCCTTTCGGTCGCCCGGGATATTGCCCGGCATATGGATTCCTACCGGGTCGTCATCGTGAAGTCAACCGTCCCCGTCGGCACGTGCGACCGGGTTTATGCCGCGATCCGTGAAACCCTTTTGGCCGATCCGGCCAAAGCGGGTGCTGATTTCGATGTCGTGTCCAATCCGGAATTCCTGAAGGAAGGGGCTGCGGTGGAAGACTTTCTCCGCCCCGACCGTGTCGTTATCGGTGTCTCGAATCCCAAGGTCCGGGAATTGATGCAGGAAATGTACGCTCCCTTCGTCCGGAACGGTCACCCCGTCTATTTCATGGACGTCCATTCGTCCGAACTGACAAAGTATGCGGCGAATGCCTTCCTGGCGATGAAAGTCTCGTTCATCAATAAGATCGCGGAAATGTGCGACGAAGTCGGAGCCGATGTCATGAACGTCCGGTACGGGATCGGGTCGGATCCGAGGATCGGGATGCCGTTTCTGTATGCGGGAGTCGGATACGGGGGATCGTGTTTCCCGAAGGACGTCAAGGCGCTCATTCACACCGGCCGCCGTCTCGGGGTCGATATGGCGCTTCTGGAAGAAGTGGAGCGGATCAATCACGAACAGAGAGAATGGCCCATCCGGACGCTCCTGTCGATCGAGGGCACACTCGAAGGAAAGAAAGTCGCCGTATGGGGAGGGGCCTTCAAGCCCGAAACGGACGATATTCGGGAGGCCCCGTCAAGAACCGTCGTCGAAGAGCTCCTGAGCCGCGGAGCCCATGTTTTCCTTTACGACCCCGTCGCGATGGGGGCTCTGGGCGAGGTGTTCGGCCACCGCGTCCGGTTCGGAAAAGATCCCTATGAGATTCTGGAAGGCGCCCGAGCCCTGATCCTGATCACGGAATGGCGAATTTTCCGAAATCCCGACTGGGAAAAAGTGAAGAGCCTGATGTCGGGAGAGCATATTCTCGACGGGAGGAATCAGTTCGAACCCCAGGAACTGGGCCGCCATGGATTTAAATATTACGGAATCGGCCGCGGATGCTCTATCCCGAACCCCTGATCCCGGCACAGTTCCTGAAACGGGAAAAGCGGTATTCCATCCTGGTACGGCTCGAGAGCGGAATGGATGTCTGGGCGCATAGCCCCAATCCTGGACGGCTTCTTTCCTGTCTTCCCGAAATCGGAACCCCCGTTTTTCTGTCGAAGGTCCCGGAGCGTCCTTCCAAAGGACCGAAGTACCGTTACCGGGTGGAACAATCGGAGCCCATTCCCGGCATCCGTGTCGGTATCAATCCTCTCCTGGCCAATCGGTTGGCGGCCGAAGCCCTCGGGGCGGGATCGTTTCCGGAGCTCGCTGGGTGCGAGCTGATCGGAAAAGAGGTTCCCTACGGGAAAGGGAGCCGGGTCGATTTCTTGGGACAAATGGGGGGTCGCCGCGTTTACATTGAGGTCAAGAGCGTGACCTACCGGAGCGGGGTTTCAGGTCTGTTCCCGGATGCTGTTTCCGAACGTGCCTCCAGGCACCTCGAAGAATTGAGCCAGTGCGTGAGAGCGGGCGACATTTCCGTGATTCTCTTTGTCGTACAGAGGGTCGATGTACGGGACGTCGCTCCTGCGGATGCCATCGACCCGGGATATGGTCTGGCGTTCCGGAAGGCGATAGACCAGGGTGTTACCCCTCTTGCCGTACGCGTTCGTCCGGAGAATTCCGGACTTTTCCCGGAGATTCCTCTGGACGTCGTTCGCGGCGGGGAATTCCAACCTTCGCTCCCCGGCCCGAAAAAGGGGAAAAGGATCATGAATTGAGGTGTCGCCATTTCAGAACGTAAACTGAGATCTTTCCTCGTCACGGGCGGAGCCGGGTTCATCGGCTCCCATCTTGTTGAGAGGCTGATCGGGGAAGGGTACGAAGTCGATGTGTTGGATAATTTCCGGACCGGGTCGAGGAAAAATCTGCGTTCCGGAACGGGAACCATCCGTAACCTTCTGGAACAGAACGTATCGGATCCGATCGCCGGATGTTTCGACGGCATTTTCCATCTTGCGTGTCCCGCCTCCCCGGTGCATTATCAGGCCGATCCCGTCGAGACATTCCGGACGGCGGTCTGGGGAACCTATCAGGTTCTCGAGCTGGCGAGGGAGTCGGGAGCCCGGGTCGTCATCGCCTCCACATCGGAAGTGTACGGAAATCCCCTTGTCCATCCGCAAACGGAAGACTATTTCGGGAATGTGAATCCGATCGGTCTGAGATCCTGCTATGACGAAGGCAAGAGGGGAGGGGAAACACTGGCGATGGATTATGCCAGGACCCGGGCCGTTGACGTGAGAATTGTCCGGATCTTCAATACCTACGGTCCCCGGATGATGTTCGACGACGGACGGGTTGTCAGCAATTTCTGCCATCAGGCCCTATTGGGAGAGCCGCTGACCGTTTACGGAGACGGCAGCCAGACACGGTCCTTCTGTTACGTGTCCGATATGGTCGACGGCCTGATCCGGGGAATCACGTCTCCGGTCTTCGACAATCCGGTCAACCTCGGAAATCCCGAAGAGTTTTCCATGATTGAACTGGCGAAACTTGTCGGTGAGTTGACGGGGTCCACACGTCCTCTCCGTTTCCTTCCGCTTCCTTCCGACGATCCTTCCCGCCGGCGGCCGGATATTTCCAAGGCCAGAAAGCTTCTGGGGTGGGAGCCCAGGATCCCCGTGCGCGAAGGATTGATCAGGACTCTCGCGGATTTTCGGACGAGGCTGGGCCGGAATGCCGATTGACCGGAGGAGCCTGCATCTTGCCATAGGGCTGGGAATCAGTGCCCTTACCCTATGGCTCGCCTTGAGGCACGTCCGTTTTTCTCTTCTCTTTCATGCGCTCTGGAAAGGCCACTACGGATGGCTCCTTCCGATTGTTCTCCTTATGAATGTCATGTTCCTCGGGAGGGCTTTTTTTTGGAAAGCCACCCTTTCCGTCACCAAGAAAGTGGGGATAGGGCATCTTTACTCCTCGATCGTCGTCGGGTACATGGCCAACAACCTGCTTCCCTTTCGGGGCGGGGAGATGGTGCGCCTCCTTTATACCCACCGGCTTGAGAGAATCAGTACGGCCGTCCTTTTTTCGACGATTTTTCTGGAGAGGTTCTTCGACGTGATCTGGCTGACGCTGATCCTGTTCCTCTACATTCTTGTCCACGGGGCCGAAGGATTTGCCCCCAAGGCCGTTTACCTCGGGGCGGTCATGCTCGGAATTTCGTTCGTATTGCTCTTGGCCGTGCATTCCCGCACCTTTCTCGTGAACCTTGCGAAAAAGGTCCTTTCGCCGAATCGGAAGGGTTGGCGGGAGAAAGCGGCAGGGGGATTCGAAAGAGCCATGTTGGGTCTTTCGAGTCTCGAATCCCCCGTCGTTCTTGCCCGACTTTTTATCGTCAGCGGAATCGTCTGGGGAACCGGACTGGCAACAGGATACTTTTATCTGCGCATTTTCGATCTCGATGCCCAGCCGGTCCTCATGACCGTTTCTTTCTATCTGTTCACGAACCTGGCGTTTTTGCTCCCTTCGTCACCGGGGGCGATCGGGGTGATCCAGTTTGCCGCGGTCTATGCCATGCGCCAGTTCGGTGTTTCGGACGAAAGGGCGATCGCCCTTTCGGTCGTCTATCAACTGGTTCCGTTCCTTTTCACAACCCTGCTGGGGTGGATGTTTATCCATCGACAGCATATATCGCTATTTGATCGCGGAGATCTCAAATCGGAAGCCGTTTAAGAAAAGGGCCATGCCCTCGAGGAAAGGAGTCGTTTCACTCATGCAGGAAAATACTTTGGCCATCATCAAGCCCGACGCATTCCGAAAGAACCATCTGGGAGCCATTCTGGCACGCTATGAAAAAGAGGGGTTTCGCATCCGGGCAGGTCGCATCCGCTGGCTTTCCCTTCGCGAGGCGGAAGGGTTTTACAAAGTTCACCGGGAACGTCCCTTTTTCGGAAGCCTCACCCAGTTCATGGCTTCGGGGCCCGTTATGGTTCTTGTCCTACATAAAGAGAACGCGATCCTTGAGCACCGTACCCTGATGGGGTCTACGGATCCGGGCAACGCGGATCCCAATACCCTTCGGAAATTATATGGGGCATCGATCGAAGAAAATGCCGTTCATGGGAGCGATTCTCCGGAATCGGCCCGGTTCGAGATCCCTTATTTTTTCCCCGAATCCGAAATTTACTAATACGGGACACACGTGCAAAACATCCTGATTATTGGCCGGGGAGGCCTCCCGTTGCTGATGGCGATCTTTGCCGAGAAGCGCGGATACCATCCGATCGTCGTCTACGAAGACGATTCTTCCCGTTACCCGGCCATTTTGGGGGGGTTACCTGGACTTCCGCTCAATCATTTCTTCGACTACGTCGGTTTTCCTCTCGAAGATCCTCGATTTTTCCGTGCAATTTCCCCATCTCTATTGTTCTTTGGCGAAAGCTGGCGGTTACTGGGTGTACCGGAGTTGCGGTCCGGGTTTTCGGAGCTGGAACGGGATCGCTGGATGCCGGGTTTCGTGTCGTTGCAGGAAATCCTTTTGCCCGAAATATTCGGGGTTCTTAAAAAAGAGTTCGCCCTGTCCGCCACGTCGAGAAATTTTTTCCAGAAATGGCTTTCCTGGTGGCAATACAGAAGATTTGACCGGAAAGAAGAGAGCGCGGCTCAAAAAGTGCTCCAGCGGATTCCGGAAGTGAAGATCTGGAATGAATTTCTGCGAAGTCTTTCCCCATATCTCGGACTATCCTCCCACGAAGAAGCGGTTCCCCTTCTCAGGGCGCTGGTCTCCTGCCTGAACGGTTGGTTGAATATTCCGGAGCCCGAGATCCTCCATCGCGAAGTACAGAAAACGGCTCTCAAGGTTTTGAAACATTCGGTACGGGAATGGGATGGCGCACCCGTCGTCCCCGAATTCGACAGGAAAAAACGAACCGTGTCGATCTCTCTGAACGGAAAAACGGAGGTCTTCGACCGGACGATCGATCTTTCAGGGACATTGGACCGAGTTCTCGACCTTTCGTCCTGGGCATGGACCATTCCGGAAGACCGTCTTTCCAATGGCTGGCCCCTCCAGTTCTTGATTCCGGATTCGCTGGGAGAAGGAACATCAGGAATCTTCCAGGGGCTTTCCCGGGAAGGACAGATCCGGTTTTCCGCTTTTCTTCACACGACCGATGGAAAAAAAACGGCCAGAACCCCTAGAGATTTGCTGGATTCCCTGGTCCTGGGAGAAGAGAATATTCCTGAAGTTCCCCGTCTTGTTCCCGAGCCCCGCCAAATGATCGACTACGGGGGATTGCCGGCCGGACACTCCTGGAGGATCCGTTCTTCCTACCAGATGACATCCGGTCCGATACGACGTTTCCTCGATCCGACCCGTTTGCCTTATTTGACGGAAGACTGGATGCGCCTTCTTTACCGGCAGCTTCCCCTTTCCTGACTTCCGGCAGGAAAGGGTTTCCAAATCCTCAGGTGTTTTTTCGTTGTATTCTTGCATTATCCTCTCCCCCAGGATAGGATATCGATATGGAACATTTGTCTCTCCACAAAACCCATCCGGACATCATAAAACGCCTGAAGCGGATCGAAGGACATCTACGTGCGATCGTCGAGATGATCGAAGGCGATCGCTCCTGCCTGGATATCGCGCAGCAGATGCACGCGGTCGAAAAAGCGGTTGCTGCCGCGAAAAAAGAATTGATCCACGATCATATCGATCATTGCCTGGAACAGACAGGCGATAGCGATATCGAGTCCGCCGGGCGCGCGATATCAGAGTTCAAGGAAATTACGAAATATCTCTGAAGGGGATACCCATGTTCCGATCGTTTCTGGCATGGCTCGGTTATGGCGGAGAGAGCGGCCCAGGATCGTTGGGCGATGGCCATTTTTCTTCACATTCGCATAACGATCGAGGGAAAAAAGACCATTTGCATCTTCATGGCGTCGTGGACCCGGGATTCACGAAGTCCGAGCGCGGTATCTGGGCCCTTAAATGGTCCATCTGGATCCTCGGGATCACGGCCACTCTGGAGTTTTCTGTCTTTATCACCGCGGGGAGCATGGCACTCCTCGCGGATACCATCCATAATTATATGGATGCCATGACGGCGATCCCGCTCTGGGTCGCCTTTTTGTTCTCGAAAAAGAAGCCCAGCGCCCGCTTCACATACGGCTATGGACGCGTCGAGGATTTTGCAGGTATTGTAATCGTTCTCGTCATCCTGGCGAATGCGTGCATCGTCGGGGTTGAATCCCTGGAGCGATTCCTGCACCCGGAGCCCGTCCGGTTCCTGGGCTGGGTTGCTTTGGCGGGCATGATCGGATTTATCGGCAACGAAATCGTTGCCGTTCTCCGTATCCGGGTTGGGCGGGAGATTCAAAGTGCGGCCCTTGTATCGGACGGATATCATGCGAGAACCGACGGGCTCACGAGTCTTGCCGTCGTTGTAGGCGCTCTGGGTGTCAAGCTCGGATTCCCATTTGCCGATCCGGTAATCGGATTGCTCATTGCGATCGCCATTCTGGGAATCGTCTGGCAGTCAGCAAAATCGATCCTCGTTCGAATGCTCGACGGTATAGAACCCGGCCTTGCCCAAGAGATCCGTGAGATCGTTTCCGACCACGAACCCAGAGTCGGAAGGGAATGTGACGTTCGCGCGCGGTGGATCGGCCATTATCTGAAAGCAGAACTCGATATCAAGATGCCGGGGAACGTCACTCTTCTTGACGCCGAGCGGTTCGTCCTAAGATTGAAGGATGTGTTATTCCACCATCTTCCCTCCCTCTCTGACGTGAGCATATTCGTTCATCCCCGGGAGGTCATGGATCAAAACGACGGTCATGGAGGAACAGAACTCCCGGAAAAGCATTTTCATATCGGACACCAATGAAGGGTACAAGATGGTGTGGTATCTCATGAATCGTGGAGGAAATACGAGCGTATGAGCACGAATCCGGTCATCGATCCGGAACGTTCCATGCCCCTTTTGCTCAGGGGGGTTGTTGATCTCCATGTCCGGGACGATTTCGCCGAAAAGCTCGTTCGGGCGCACACGACCCAGGTTCCGCTTAAGGTCAAGGCCGGATTCGATCCAACGGCACCGGACCTGCACTTGGGGCATTTCGTACTTTTGAAGAAATTGCGCCAGTTTCAGGACATGGGTCATCGCGTTCAGTTCGTCATCGGAGATTTCACCGCGATGATCGGGGACCCCACGGGGCGCTCCGAGATCCGGAAACCCCTAACCCCCCAGCAGATTTCAGACAACGCCACAACGTATGCGGACCAAGTTTTCCGGATCCTTCTCAAAGACCGTACGGATGTCGTTTTCAACAGCAGTTGGGTACAGCCTTTGGGATCGGAAGGCCTGATCCGTCTTGCAGCGCATCAGACCGTGGCCCGGTTCCTCGAACGGGACGATTTTCAAAAACGCATGCAGGAACGGCTTCCGATCCACCTTCATGAGCTCCTTTATCCCCTGATACAGGGGTACGACTCTGTCGTCCTCCAAAGCGACATCGAACTCGGTGGTTCGGACCAGCTGTTTAACCTCCTTGTGGGACGGGACTTGATGAGGCAGCACCAGATGGAGCCCCAGGTGGTTCTGACATTGCCTCTTCTCGTCGGACTGGACGGGGAAAAGAAGATGAGCAAAAGCCTTCGGAATGCCGTGGCGCTCGAAGATCCTCCCGAGGAAATGTTCGGTCGGCTGATGTCGATCCCGGACATCCTCGTCAGATCTTATGTGACCCTCCTGACGGATATTGAATTTTCTGAAATCGAAGCCCTGCATCCGAGGGAAGGGAAGGCGCGGATGGCCGAAGCCATTGTCGCCCAGTTCTACGGAACGGATGCTGCTCACAAGGCCGGTGAACATTTTTCGCGGGTCTTTTCCCGAAAGGAAATTCCCGAAGACATGCCGGTCCTTGACCTCGGGGTTTCCGTTCCGCTGAAGCTGTCGACAGTAATGGTCCGCGCGGGTGCCGCGAAAAGCGAGAGCCATGCCAAGCAATTGATCCGTCAAAAGGCTGTCGACTGGAACGGCCAAACGATCGAGGATCCCTTCCTGTCCGTCACGCCCGCGGACGATCTCCTGAAAGTCGGGAAGAGGTTTTATTGCCGGGTACGGCGGGTGCAGGAACCCTAGCCTGCCTCCATATTTCTCCCTCCGTAGATGGTTCGTGAGGGAATGAAGCCTGAATGCCTTATTGTTCGAAAGGTCACCCGGTGAATCGAACTGCACATTCTTTTGCACTCTTGTCTGTTTCGGTCCTGTGCATGCTGGTATTTTCCGAATACGCAACGGCGCGTTCCGCAATGCCCGATCCCTCGCAATCGGCTTCGATCACCCTTCCCCTGAACACGGTTGTCACTCTCGGGATCGCATCCCACCCCTATTATCCCCGCCACGGGATCCGTAGAATCCATATAACGGGGATCGTGGCTTTGATCGACGACCGAATCAGTTATGCGACCGCCCGTTCGGTAGGGATCAGTACCCAGATTTTCGGCCGGATCCGGAGAGTCTATGCGGATACGGGAGATTACGTTGTCAAATCGCAGGTCCTCGCCACTGTATTCAGCCCGGACTATATCGAAGCCCAGCAGGAATACCTCCAGTCGATCGCTTTGGAAAAGATCAGCGGGTCGGGACCTGGCAGCATGAGATTCTCGGACCAGATTACCAATGCGGCGTTGCTCAAACTGAAGAACCTGGGGGTCATCGATCAGGATGTCGAACATCTCCGCACGTCCAGGCGCATTCGCCGGCATCTTCCCATACGTTCGGCGCTCAACGGGTATGTCATCCAGAAAAACGCCATTGCCGGGCAGACGGTCTATACCGGAGACCGCCTGTTCACGATCGGAAATACCGATTGGGTCCGGGTCAACAGCGAAGTCTACCAGCAGGATATTCTGGAAGTTTCGCTGGGGCAGGGGATGGAAATCCGGATTCCCGATTCTCACCTGCGTCTATCGGGACAGGTGATCTACATCAGCCCAATGGCCGATCCCCAAACCCGGACGGTCCTGGTTCGGGGACTTTTCAAAAACGAGGGATTGAACCTGAGGCCAGGCATGTTCGTTTCGGTCGATATCCTCGTCCCGTACAAGGGAAAACATCTGTGGGTGCCGAGGGAGTCGGTCTTTTTGGAAAAAGACCGATCCGTCGTGTTCGTCCAGATCGATCGCAACCGTTTCCAGATGGTTCCGGTCCATCCCGGACGAACGGAGGAAGGATGGGTCCCGATACGGGCTGATCTTCCCCCCGGGACGCGGATCGTGGATCGAAACGGATTCTGGGTCAAGGCCCAGTTTGAAAAATTCAGAAGCAGGGAATTGGGTGAGTAGGACCTTTTTCGCGAAAATCCTCGAAGACCGTTTCCTCATTGTCATCCTTTCGGCAATTATCGCGGGTGCCGGTGTTCTTTCCCTTTATTCCCTCTCAGTCGATGCTCTCCCCGACGTGTCACCCGTTTCGGTCACGGTTTTGACAGAAGCGCCGGGGATCGCCCCCAGCGAAGTCGAAAAACAGGTCACGAATACGATCGAGCTGACCCTGCACGGGCTTCCCGGCGTGGTCGCGATCCGCTCCAAGACGCTCTTCGGACTTTCTGCCGTGACGGCATTTTTTCAAGAAAACGTGGATGTATACCGGGCCCGGGAGCAGGTTATGGAGAGGCTCGCTGAAGCAAAAGCCTCCCTGCCGGCAGGGATCAATCCTGTCCTCGGGGCGGTTTCCACGCCGACTGGGAATATATACCGGTACACGCTCGAAGGATCCGAGCCGGATCTGATGAAACTCCGCACGTACCAGGACTGGATCGTCAAGCGGGCACTCCTTACGGCCCATGGGGTCGCCGGCGTTCTATCCTACGGAGGGTATGTAAAGGCCTATTTCGTCAATGTCGATCCCTATCGACTTCTCGGTTTTCATCTGTCTCTCGAACAAGTCGTCAAGGCGTTGTCCACAAATAACGAAAACGTCGGAGGCGGTTATATCGATATGGGCGGAGAATCATACATCGTCCGGGGTATCGGGCGAATCAGATCCCGCAGGGATATCGAATCGATCGTGGTCGATGTCAGGAATGGCATCCCGATTCTCATCCGTGATATCGGAGAGGTTCGGGTCTTGCCTGAAGTGCGCCGGGGAAATGCGCTTCTCAACGACAGGGAAGTCGTCAAAGGCACGGTCATCATGCTGCGGGGCGAAAATGCCCTGGACACACTCGCCAATGTCAGGAAGAAAGTCAGGGAAATCAACGAGCACTTGCTTCCTCCCGGAGTGAAGGTCGTTCCCTATTACTCTTCGGCTCCGCTCATCGAACACGCCATATCGACGGTCGTCCATGCCATGATCGAAGGCAGCGTGCTCGTGATCCTGGTGTTGATCGCGTTTCTCGGCAGGCTCTGGTCTTCGTTCACCGTCGCATTGATGTTGCCACTCGCAATTCTGATGACCTTCCTGGTGATGAACGGGATGGATATCGGGGCCGATCTCATGTCGCTCGGGGGCATTGTCATCGGGATCGGCATGATGGTCGATGCATCGATTGTGATGGCCGAAAATATCGAACGTCATCATGTGGAAAAAGGAGGTTCCCTGTCCTATTCGGATATCATCGATTCCATCGAAGAAGTGATGCACCCGATCATGTTCTCCATCGCGATCATTTCATCAGTCTTTTTGCCGATCCTTTTCCTTCCCGGAATACCGGGGAAAATGTTCGCCCCGATGGCGACATCCATTCTCCTGGCGCTTTCGTCTTCGCTGATTCTGGCGCTCATTCTCGTTCCGGTGTTGATGAGTTATTCAAGGGCCGCCAGACCGGGACTTTTCGAGCGCATCGGCGCAAGTCTGTTCCGGTTTCTCCAGGCCGGATATGCCCGTCTCTTGAATGTTCTGCTTCCGCGAAGGATCTTGATTGTCGGGATCGGGATCATCGCGATCGTCTCGGGTTCCTATGTCCTGGTGCGGACCGGGACCGAATTCATTCCGGTTCTCGACGAAGGTTCTCTTCTGGTCTTAGGCGATCTTTGGCCATCGGCTTCACTCGCCGAAACGACATCGGCGAGCCGGGTCGTTAATGCGATCCTCCATACCTTTCCTGAAGTGGAACTGACGCAGTCCCGGATCGGAAGAGCACAATCGGGGACCGACACGGACGTTCCGTCCCATATGGAAATGTTTGTCAAGCTCAAAAATGAGTCACAATGGCCCCCCGGTCTGACCAAAGATGATCTTGTGGCCCAGATGGAAAAAGAACTTTCGAAGACCTTGCCTTCCGTCTCTTTCGACCTGACCCAGCCGATTCAGGAGCGTATCGACGAGATGGTGTCGGGGGTCAAGGCGATGGTGGCCATCAAGGTGTTCGACGACCGGATGGATGAATTGTCGGGTTATTCGGAAAAGCTAGCCCGACTGGTCCGGTCCGTGAAGGGAACATATTCCGTTACGATCCAGCGCATATATGGACAGCCCTACATCGACATCCGGGTCCGACGGAACGCCATCGCCAAGTATGGCCTCAATGTGTCGGACGTGAACCGGATCGTCCGGATGGGAATCGGCCCGGACGGGATCACATCCCAAGTGATCAAAGGTGTTCGAAGGATCAACCTTCACATCCGGCTCCGTGAAGAGAATCGTTCGACGATCAATCAGATACGGGAGATCCTGGTCACGACTCCGAAAGGCATGACGGTTCCTCTGGGTCAACTGGCGTCGATTTCGAGAAGTACAGGACCATTCAGGATCTTTCATGAAGGGGGAAGCCGTCTGATCATGGTCCAGTTCAATATTCGCGGGCGGGCGACGAGCACCGTGGTCGAAGAGATCCGGTCCCGGGTCCAGAAAGAGCTCCCGGTTCCCATCGGGATGCACCTCGAATATGCCGGAGAGTTTCAGAACACCCAAATCACCATGAACCGTTTGAAGTACCTTATTCCGCTCACGCTCCTTCTCGTTTTTGTCCTCCTTTATTGGAACTTCCGCTCGATGGAATATTCGTTGCTGATCCTCCTGAACATCCCGTTTTCTCTGATTGGCGGAATTGTCGCCCTCAGGGCGCTTGGAGAGTACCTGAGCGTCCCTGCATCCATCGGATTCATAGCGCTTTTCGGGGTCGCGGTGCAAAACGGGGTCCTTCTCCTGTCGTTTGCCCAGGATGCCGAAAAGAGGGGTTCTCCGCCGGAAGAGGCCATCATCGTCGCTGCGTCTCGACGTGTGCGGCCCGTTTTAATGACCGCCTTGGTCGGTGCGCTCGGAATTGTGCCCCTCCTTCTCTCTCACGGGACGGGGGCCAATATCCAGAGGCCCCTCGCGGCCGTCGTTGTGGGGGGGCTTATCAGCTCGACGCTGATGACGCTTTTGGTTCTGCCCTCCATCTACTTGCTGGTAAAAGGGATACACAACCGGAATGGCGGACTGGGTGCCGTCTGAAAGAGGACCCATGAAACGGGCGATCGTGATACAGCATGTGCCCTTCGAAGGGCCGGGGACACTCGGGGCTATACTCGCCCGGAGAGGATACCGGATTCAATCTGTCGACGCTCCCACCGCCAGTTTTGACTCGGACTTGGGAAACGGGTCGGATCTCTTGGTCGTTCTCGGAGGACCCATTGGGGTTTATGAGGAAGATCGCTATCCCTTTTTGGTTCCCGAAATGAAGGTGATCGAATCCTGCCTTAAAACTGGAACGCCGTACCTTGGAGTGTGCCTCGGAAGCCAGCTTTTGGCAAAAGTTCTGGGGGGTCGGGTCTATCCAGGAGAGAAAAAGGAGATCGGTTGGTCTCCCTTGACGCTCACGGAGGCCGGGATTGCTTCCCCCATAAGGCATCTTGCTTCCGAAGGGGTGCAGGTTCTCCACTGGCATGGGGATACCTTCGATGTGCCCGAAGGAGGCACTCTTCTGGCCTCTTCGGAAGCCTATGTCCATCAGGCGTTTCGATACGGTGATAGCGCTCTCGCCCTGCAGTTCCATGCGGAAGTGACTGCACAGGACCTGGAACGCTGGTATGTCGGTCATGCCGTCGAATTAAGCCTTGTACCGGGCCTTGATGTGCGGGAGTTGAGGGTTTGTTCGCGTCGGCTGGCCCCGATGCTGATGGGCGGAGCAACCAAGATGTTCGAGGAATGGCTTTCCTTGGTGGAGAAAGAGGCTTGACAGGGGAGGGGGGAGGGATTATAAGTAAAAGCCCTTCGGGAACGGCCGGAGGGAAACGGCCGGAAGGTTGACAAAGGCCGGGCAGTTCGATAGAGTACCAAGGTTGTTCCGGCGCCGGAAACGGCACCGGGGGACAGCGGATCATTGACAACTAAATAGGAGCAGCAACGACCGACGGGCCCTAAGAAACAAGAGGACGCACTTCACGTGCGTCCAAGGAACCAAACTGGAGAGTTTGATCCTGGCTCAGAACGAACGCTGGCGGCGTGCCTAACACATGCAAGTCCGACGTGAAAGGGGGAGCAATCCCCCCGGTAGGGTGGCAAACGGGTGAGTAAGACATGGGTGATCTACCCAGGAGATGGGGATATCCCTCCGAAAGGGGGGGCAATACCGAATATCGTCCGGTCCCGCGAAGGGGGCCGGGGAAAGGGAGGCCTCTGGAACATGCTTCCGCTCCTGGATGAGCCCATGGCCCATCAGCTAGTTGGTAGGGTAACGGCCTACCAAGGCGACGACGGGTAGCTGGTCTGAGAGGACGACCAGCCACACTGGCACTGAGATACGGGCCAGACTCCTACGGGAGGCAGCAGTGAGGAATATTGCGCAATGGGGGCAACCCTGACGCAGCAACGCCGCGTGTGGGAAGAAGGCCTTCGGGTTGTAAACCACTTTTACCCGGGACGAAAAGGGGCCCCAGAACACGGGGTTCCGATGACGGTACCGGGAGAATAAGCCACGGCTAACTCTGTGCCAGCAGCCGCGGTAAGACAGAGGTGGCAAGCGTTGTTCGGAGTTACTGGGCGTAAAGAGTCTGTAGGTGGTCTGTCAAGTCTTTGGTGAAAGGCCGTGGCTTAACCATGGGAACGCCAAAGAGACTGGCAGGCTGGAGGCTGGGAGAGGGAAGCGGAATTTCTGGTGTAGCGGTGAAATGCGTAGATATCAGAAGGAAGGCCGGTGGCGAAGGCGGCTTCCTGGAACAGTCCTGACACTGAGAGACGAAAGCGTGGGGAGCAAACAGGATTAGATACCCTGGTAGTCCACGCCCTAAACGATGGGTACTAAGTGTGGGAGGGTTATACCTCCCGTGCCGCAGCCAACGCAGTAAGTACCCCGCCTGGGGAGTACGGCCGCAAGGTTGAAACTCAAAGGAATTGACGGGGGCCCGCACAAGCGGTGGTGCATGTGGTTTAATTCGACGCAACGCGAAGAACCTTACCCAGGTTTGACATGCCGCGAGTAGGGAACCGAAAGGGGACCGACCGGTTCAGTCCGGAAGCGGTACAGGTGCTGCATGGCTGTCGTCAGCTCGTGCCGTGAGGTGTTGGGTTCAGTCCCGCAACGAGCGCAACCCTCGCCCTTTGTTGCCAACGGGAAAGCCGGGCACTCTAAGGGGACTGCCAGCGACAAGTTGGAGGAAGGAGAGGATGACGTCAAGTCATCATGGCCTTTATATCTGGGGCAACACACGTGCAACAATGGCCGGTACAGACGGAAGCAAGACCGTAAGGTGGAGCAAACCCGAGAAAGCCGGTCTCAGTTCGGATTGAGGTCTGCAACTCGACCTCATGAAGTCGGAATCGCTAGTAATCGCGTATCAGCACGACGCGGTGAATACGTTCCCGGGCCTTGTACACACCGCCCGTCACACCACGAAAGTCTGTTGTACCCGAAGTCGGTGCCCCAACCGGAAACGGAGGGAGCCGCCCAAGGTATGGCCGATGATTGGGGTGAAGTCGTAACAAGGTAGCCGTAGGGGAACCTGCGGCTGGATCACCTCCTTTCTAGGAGACATGAAGGGAAACCGTGGGATTGGGGCGCTCCTGTTTAGTACTGTGAAGGATCCGAGTGGGTCCGGGGACCCTATGGGGAAGCCGGGGCCTGTAGCTCAGATGGTGAGAGCGCACGCCTGATAAGCGTGAGGTCGATAGTTCGAATCTATCCAGGCCCACCATCTGGGGGGATGTAGCTCAGTTGGGAGAGCGCCTGCCTTGCACGCAGGAGGCCAGCGGTTCGATCCCGCTCATCTCCACCACGCACTTGGACGGCGCCCGGGAACGAAGGGGGGCGTCGGGGATCATTGACAACTGAATCGGCACAGAAAGACGAAAGAGGGCAGCTTTCCGCGGGGGAACCTGCGGGAAGACGTAAAGCTTTTTGGAGCAAGGGCGAAGAGAGCGGTTCAAGCGACAAAGGGCAGACGGGGGATGCCTTGGCAGCAGTAGGCGAAGAAGGACGCGGCGAGCTGCGAAAAGCTCCGGGGAGTCGCTCACAGGCGTTGATCCGGAGGAATCCGAATGGGGGAACCCCGCTGGGGTAAAGCCCAGCGAGTCCGGCCTGAATCCATAGGGCCGGGCGGCGAACCCGGGGAAGTGAAACATCTCAGTACCCGGAGGAAGAGAAATCAATAGAGATTCCCCAAGTAGTGGCGAGCGAACGGGGAAGAGCCCAAACCTCCGCCATGTAAGGTCGAAGCCGTTGTGGCGGGGGGGTTGTCGGAGGCAAGGAGGTGCGACTTCGAGCGCACCCGGAGAGGAACATCCGTTAGGCGAACGGTCTGGAAAGGCCGACCAAAGGGGGTGACAGTCCCGTAGCCGAAAGCGGAGCGTTCCGCCGACTTGCGATCCGGAGTACCACCGGGCCCGAGAAACCCGGTGGGAAGCAGGGAAGACCACTTTCCAAGGCTAAATACTCACTGCTGACCGATAGTGAACCAGTACCGTGAGGGAAAGGCGAAAAGAACCCCGAACAGGGGAGTGAAATAGAACCTGAAACCGTCTGCCTACAACCAGTCGGAGCACAGCGTTCCGCAAGGAACCGTGTGACGGCGTGCCTTTTGCTTAATGAGCCGGCGAGTTCATCAGGGGAGCGAGGTTAAGGAGATTCCGAAGCCGTAGCGAAAGCGAGTCCGAATAGGGCGCCATAGTTGTCCTGATGAGACCCGAAGCGAAGTGATCTACCCATGGCCAGGGTGAAGCGCGGTTAAGCCCGCGTGGAGGCCCGAACCGGTGCCTGGTGCAAAAGACTCGGATGAGCTGTGGGTAGGGGCGAAAGACTAATCAAACTTCGTGATAGCTGGTTCTCCTCGAAATCACTCTAGGGTGAGCCTTGCGTGAATCCTGTCGGAGGTAGAGCACTGAATGGACGAGGGGCCTTCACCGGCTACCGAATCCAACCAAACTCCGAATGCCGACAGCGTATGCGCAGGAGTTAGACTACGGGTGCTAAGATCCGTGGTCAAAAGGGAAACAGCCCAGACCGCCAGCTAAGGTCCCCAATCCATGCTTAGTGGGAAAGGAAGTGGATATCCCGAGACAGCCAGGAGGTTGGCTTAGAAGCAGCCATCCTTTAAAGAGTGCGTAATAGCTCACTGGTCAAGGGTATCTGCACCGAAAATGTAACGGGGCTCAAGCATGGAACCGAAGCTGCGGACCGGCCGAAAGGCCGGTGGTAGAGGAGCGTTCGTTCAGGGGTGAAGGATGACCGGAAGGGCATCTGGACCGGAACGAAGAGAGAATGCCGGCATGAGTAGCGTTAAAAGACGCGAGAACCGTCTTCGCCGAAAGTCTAAGGTTTCCTGGGCAACGTTCATCGACCCAGGGTGAGTCGGTCCCTAAGCCGAGGGGGAAACCCGTAGGCGATGGACAACAGGTTAATATTCCTGTACCCGGTGGTCTGCGAATACAAGGGCCAGAGGGGGGACGCAGAAGGGAAGGCACCGCCACGAGATGGTTTTCGTGGTCCAAGCCCGCAGGGGGGGTCCCAGGCAAATCCGGGACCCGTGAACCGAGGGGTGACGGGGAGCCGCGCAAGCGGCGAAGGGGCCGGGCCCATGCTGCCGAGAAAAGCCTCGCTGGAAGTGGATCATCGGACCGTACCGCAAACCGACACTGGTAGATGGGAGGAAGACTCCAAGGCGCATGAGAGAACTCTCGCTAAGGAACTAGGCAAACTCGCCCCGTAACTTCGGGAGAAGGGGTGCCGACGGGGTGTTGAGCCCCGGTCGGTCGCAGTGAAGAGGGTCAAGCGACTGTTTACCAAAAACACAGGACTCTGCAAAGTCGAAAGACGACGTATAGGGTCTGACGCCTGCCCGGTGCTGGAAGGTTAACGAGAGGGGTCCGCGCGCAAGCGCAAAGCTCTGAACCGAAGCCCCAGTAAACGGCGGCCGTAACTATAACGGTCCTAAGGTAGCGAAATTCCTTGTCGGGTAAGTTCCGACCCGCACGAATGGCGTAACGACTTGACCGCTGTCTCAGCGAGAGACTCAGCGAAATTGACGTGCTGGTGAAGATACCAGCTGCCCGCAACTAGACGGAAAGACCCTGTGCACCTTTACTATAGCTTGGCAGTGGGTGCTAGGATGACCTGTGTAGCATAGGTGGGAGGCGTTGAAGCGGGTGCGCCAGCATCCGTGGAGCCAACGGTGAAATACCACCCTGGTGATTCTGGCATCCTCACCGCATCCCGTAAGCCGGGATCGGGACCCTGTCTGGTGGGTAGTTTGACTGGGGCGGTCGCCTCCTAAACAGTAACGGAGGCGCCCAAAGGTTCCCTCAGGCTGGACGGAAACCAGCCGTTGAGTGCAAAGGCATAAGGGAGCTTCACTGAGAGACCGACGGGTCGATCAGATGGGAAACCAGGGCTTAGTGATCCGGTGGTACCTCGTGGGAGGGCCATCGCTCAGCGGACAAAAGGTACGCCGGGGATAACAGGCTGATCTCCCCCAAGAGTTCACATCGACGGGGAGGTTTGGCACCTCGATGTCGACTCATCGCATCCTGGGGCTGAAGTTGGTCCCAAGGGTTGGGCTGTTCGCCCATTAAAGCGGTACGAGAGTTGGGTTCAGAACGTCGTGAGACAGTTCGGTCCCTATCTGTTGTGGGCGCCGGATATTTGAGAGGATCGATCCCTAGTACGAGAGGACCGGGATGGACTGACCTCTAGTGTGCCGGCTGTCGTGCCAACGGCAGGCCGGGTAGCTAAGTCGGGACGGGAGAACTGCTGAAAGCATCTAAGCGGGAAACCCACCTCAAGATAAGATATCCCGCCGCGCAAGCGGCCGGAAGACCCCTGGTAGACGACCAGGTTGATAGGCTGGGCATGTAAGGCCCGCAAGGGTTTGAGTGTACCAGTACTAATCGGTCGAGCGGTTTGATTCGCCTCTTCGTCCTTGCTTTTAAAAGCTTGTCGCACTCTTTCGGACATACGCTGTGCCGCTTTCCGGTGGCCATACCGGAGGGGTTCCACCCGTTCCCATCCCGAACACGGCCGTTAAGCCCTCCAGGGCCGATGATACTGCAACCGCAAGGTTGTGGGAAAGTAGGACGCTGCCGGATCTTTTGACTGCCTTCGGGGAACCGCGACCACCTGTCCGGTTCCCCGCTGGTTTTTTCCGGGAACCCGCCCATGCCCTTCCGTTCTCCCTTCCTCTTCCTTATTCCTCAAACTTTAAGAAAATATGATTATTCCGGTCTCGCTTGTTGACATGCTTCCCTTCGGTGGCTAAAATGAGCGAAATGTGATTGGAATTTCTGTCAATGACAGACAGGAATGAAGTGCCGATCACCTTTTCCAGAATCTCACTTCTCAACGAAGAGGAGCCGGATATGTCCCGCGTCAGGGGAGTTGCCTTTTTCGGGCAAAAAAAACTCCTTCTTCAATCCCAGCGTGAGATCTTTCCTGCCTTTTTCCATCCGACCGATAGCACCTCCCCCGTTTTTTCCGGAATAGGGGCTGTCGTATTCAACTCCGATTTCAGGGGATCTAAAAAAAATGAGTAAAACCAATATATATATCGGAATGGCAACCTGCGGCTTGGCTAGCGGTGCCCGGCGTATTCAAGAAGCGGTTGAGCAGGAAGCCGAAAAAAATGGATACGACCTTGTCTTGGTCCCGACCGGATGCATCGGTATGTGCCACAACGAGCCGATCATGGATATCGAGATGCCGGGAAGTCCACGGGTTACCTATGGACAGGTCACGCCCGAATCTGTTCCTGCGATCCTCGAATCCCATTTCCGAAAGAATACGTATTACCCAGACCTCGTCTATGGTCAGACTTCAAGCAACGACTCAGGAGCGATCGAAGGCCTTTCACGACTCGATGAAGCGGATTACTTCCGGAAACAGGTAAAGATCGTTTCCAAACGGTGCGGAGTGATAGATCCTTCATCCATCGAAGATTACATAAAGTCTAGCGGTTACATGGCCCTTAAGACCGTCGTTTCCTCCTGGACCCCGGAAGCCGTTGTTGATTGTATCCTGAATTCCGGCCTGAGAGGACGCGGAGGAGCGGGCTTTTCGACAGGGATGAAATGGAAGTTCACCCGGCAATCACCTGGTGAAATCAAATATGTCGTTTGCAATGCGGACGAGGGTGACCCCGGTGCATTCATGGACCGGTCCGTCCTCGAGGGCGATCCCCATTCCGTCATCGAAGGGATGATCATCGCAGCCTTCGTGATTGGAAATGCCCGCCAGGGTTATATTTATTGCCGGGCCGAATATCCCCATGCGATCCGTCTTCTGAAAAAGGCCATAAGCCAGGCCGTCGAAAAAGGATTTCTGGGCGAGAGGATCCTCGGGACCGACATGTCCTTTCACATCGAAGTCAAGGAAGGTGCCGGGGCATATGTGTGTGGCGAAGAAACGGCCCTTCTTGCCTCGATCATGGGCGATCGCGGCATGCCCTGGCCAAAGCCTCCATTTCCCGCCCAAAAGGGAATCTGGGGCAATCCTACCCTCATCAACAATGTGGAAACGCTTGCCAATATCCCGCACATCATCCTAGGGGGCGCCGAATGGTTTTCAAGCTTCGGGACCGAAAAGACCAAAGGAACTAAGACGTTCGCATTGACCGGGAAAATCAAGCGGACCGGTTTGATCGAAGTCGCCGCGGGAACGACACTCAAGGAAATCGTCTACGAAATTGCAGGCGGCATGTCCGGACATAAGAAGTTCAAGGCGGCCCAATTGGGGGGACCTTCCGGCGGCTGTATCCCTGTGGACCTCATCGATACGCCCGTCGACTTCGAATCCCTTATTTCAGCGGGCGCGATCATGGGATCGGGGGGGATCATCGTTCTCGACGAAGCCAACTGTATCGTTGATACGGCAAAATATTTCATGACCTTCACAAAAGACGAATCCTGCGGGGAATGTACGCCATGCCGGGACGGGACGAAGGTCATGCTCGACATGATCCAGAGGATCAGCGATGGTCGCGGGGAAATGAAAGACCTTGACGACTTGGTCAATCTCTCCACGTATGTCAAGGCGAACTCTCTTTGCGGGCTTGGTCAAGCCGCTCCCAACCCGGTGCTTTCAACGATCCGTTACTTCCGGGCGGAGTACGAAGACCACATCAAGAGAAAAAAATGCGTCGCGCAGTCCTGCAAGGATATCGTGTATGCTCCTTGCCAGCATGAATGCCCGGTGGGCATCGACATCCCCCGCTACATAACGGAAATCTTCCGGGGACAATACGCCGAAGCGCTCGCGACAATCCGCAAGCGGCTTCCCTTCCCGGGAATCATCAGCCGGACCTGCTACAGGCCTTGCGAAACTCCTTGCCGTCGTGGCGATTTGGACGAACCCATCGCCATCAACGGCTTGAAGAGGTTTGCCTACGATTGGGAATACAACCAGGGGATCCGTCCGGAATACACTCCCGACGCCGACCTGGATAAGAAAGTCGCCGTAGTCGGTTCCGGTCCTGCCGGTCTGACCTGCGCTTTCTACCTGGGAAAGATGGGATACAAGGTCACGGTTTTCGACCAACTTCCGGTAATCGGAGGCATGCTGGCCGTTGGGATTCCGAAATATCGGCTTCCCAGGGAACTCCTCAACTTCGAGCTGGCCATTTTCAACAACCTTCCCGTCGAATTCCGCACCAACACGTCGTTGGGAAGGGACTTCACGATGGAAGACCTGTTCCAGCAGGGGTACGATGCCGTATTCCTCGGAATCGGCGCCCACAAGCCTTCGAAGATGAAGATTGCAGGGGAAGATCTCCCATCCGTACAGGACGGGATCGTCTTCCTGCGAAAAGTCTGTCTGGAGGAAACGGTACATGTCGGCAAGCGTGTCGCGGTGATCGGAGGCGGAAATGTCGCCATCGACGTCGCGCGCTCCGCGATCAGGAAAGGGGCAGACGAGGTCATCGTCTACTATCGCAGGACCCGCGAAGAGATGCCGGCTCACGATTTTGAAGTCCAGGAAGCCGAGCATGAGGGGATCAAGTTCGAATTTCTCATGGCTCCGCTTGAGATCCGTGAGGAAACCCTTCCGGACGGTTCCAAGGAAACCGTGATCGATTTCCAGGTCAATACGCTTTCGAGGGAATTCGACAACAGTGGCCGCCGGAAACCGGTCGCGGTCAAGGGGGACATCAAGCACGTACATGTGGATACGGTTGTTGCCGCCATTGGGCAGACCATGGATACGAGCGTGTTCGAGAAAAACGGGATCTCATTCCATAAATGGGGCACAGTCAAAGTCGATCCCGATACGCTCATGAGCGAATCCCGCCCCGCCGTTTTTGCCGGCGGAGACGCAATGACGGGACCTCTCGACGTCATTCATTCGATCCGTGACGGCGAACAGTGTGCCGTCTTTATCGACCGGTATTTCAAGGGGAACCCCGACAGGTCCTATCCTTTCTATGCGCCTCCGATCATGGAGGATCCGATCGAGTTGGGCGACATGCACCGTTTGCCCATGCCGGCGCTCCCGATCGAAGCACGAACGGGGTTCAGCGAAGTCGAAACCGGTTACTCGGTCCAGGAAGCATGGCAAGAGGCTTCCCGTTGCATCCGGTGCGAACTCGAAGGTCGCATGGATCCCTCGGACAAGATCAATAAGGCCGAAGGGCTCGTTTCACCTGTGTTTATCAACTTCGATTCGATCACAGTCCGCTGATAGGGGGCATTTGGAGCAGTACGGAGACACCGGTCTGCAGAGGTGCTGACCGAAAGAGACAAGGATCTTGTTGGCCTTTCTTTTCCACAATGACGGGAGAGACGGGGAAAGGACCCGGTAGGTTTCGTCGGGATTCCGGGTCCTGATAAAACCCCATCGGTTCACGATCCGGTGGACATGTATATCGACACACAGCCCTTCCTTCCGATGGCCGACCGTCAGCACCAGGTTGGCTGTTTTGAGTCCCACCCCCGGCAATGACAAGAGTTCCTCGAGCGTTTTCGGAACTTCGCCCCCGAATTTCTTTAAAAGGATCTCTCCGATTCTCTTGATTGTTCTGGCCTTCGTCCTGTAGAATCCGACCGGAAAAATAATCTCTGCGATGGATTCTTCAGCCATCTCCGCCAATCGCGCAAGATTTGGGGCCGCCCGAAACAATCTGTCGGAGGCTGGGAGAGTCACATCGTCCCGTGTGCGAAGCGATAAAAGTGTCATGAACAGGACCCTGTAGGGGTCCTGTTCATTCTTCAGCGTTTCCGCCGCAGGTTCGGGGACGTCATGAGCCGCCAGAAAACGCTCCACACGTTTCAGAAAGGCGATCGTCTTATCCCTTAGCACTCGATCCTTACCTGAAGTTTTGTCATTGCTGCGCATTGAGTCCTCCGGTGCCGGCGGACCATCGAACCCATCCATGGAAAGGGTAAGAAGGAAATGGTCAAGACGGAACAACGCCATCTAAGATTAAAGGAAATCCTTCTCGCAAAGAAAGCCGATGTTGAGAAAGACATCCGCCAACACATGGCGAGGCAAGTGGGACCGGAAAACGAGCATCGGCTCGACTCTGCCCTGGACCAGGGAGACCTGTCGTCGATCGACATGGGAGAAGGGGTCGACCTGGCTTTGCTCGAGATGCGGAACAAGACCCGGAAAGCGATCGATCAGGCCTTGTTGCGTCTGGAGGAAGGAAGTTATGGATATTGCGAAGAATGTTCCGGGGAAATAGAGGAAAAGAGGCTGAAAGTCATGCCGTTTGCACAACTCTGTATCGTTTGCCAGAGGAAAAAGGAAGAACTGGAAAAGATCGAAAAGGAGGAAACCCTCCGAGATACAGACTCCGCTTGACAGGCCGGAGTTTCTCAAAATGATCCCTTATCCGCACGTCGACCCTGTCCTGTTCCGGCTGGGCCCTCTAAAAGTCCGGTGGTACGGGCTCATGTACGTCATCGCTTTTTTCCTGGCGTATTTCCTGCTCAAGGGAGAGGCCCGGAGAAGGGCTTTCCCCCTCGACAGGGACGGTGTATACGATCTCCTGTCGTACGCGGCACTTGGCGTCATCCTGGGGGGACGGCTCGGTTATGTGCTGGTCTATAACCTGACGTACTACCTTCACCATCCTCTAGAGATTCTCGCCGTCTGGAAAGGAGGAATGTCCTTCCACGGGGGATTCCTGGGGGTTGTCGTCGCCGGATGGCTCTTTACCCGCAAAACGAAGATCCCGTTTTTGCCTTTGGCGGATTTGGCCGTCCTTCCGGTTCCTCTCGGACTGTTCATGGGGAGGATCGGCAATTTTATCAATGGAGAACTCTTCGGACGGCCAAGCCAGATCCCCTGGTGCATGGAATTCCCTCTGGGCGGACCCATATGTCGCCATCCATCACAATTATATGAGGCAGGGATGGAAGGAATACTTTTGTTTGTCATCTTGCTCGTGGTTTCGCGGATGAAACTTCCGGACGGCGTTCTTTTCGGAACCTTCATCGGCTGTTATGGCCTCTTTCGAAGCATAGGGGAGCTCTTTCGGCAACCGGATCCCCAGCTGGGTTTTCTGATCGGTTCCCTGACGATGGGGGAACTTCTTTCGGTTCCGATGGCTTTTTTGGGGTTCGGCATGGTGCTCTATTTCCTTGGAAAAAAAAGGCCAACACACACCATTTCTGCGTCATCGACATAAGGCACCTGAAATGGGACAGCGCGAAAAACGACTTGCCCTCGCTGCTGAACCCTCTCCGCCGATCAAGGCCGTCATCGGAAAGGTCCCTTGGCGAAAACGCCTGACGACGCGCCTCTTTTTCTGGTTTTTCCTTCTCCTCTCCATCGGGTTCACGGCCTTGGGATCCCAGATATATCGGATGGAGTCGCAGCAAGAAAAGGGCCAGATCAAGAGGAATCTCAATGTCCGGATCGACTCGTTCAGGCACACGCTGTCGATCCTCATGAATCATCAGGATATCGTGGGGTCGAGGGATCTCCTGGATATGCCTCCCGATCAATGGAAGGGAAAAGGGATCCTTCTATTGAAGGGCGATGGCCAGACATTGGCCTTCTCGGACCTTTCCACGATAGAAGACATGCGAAACAGGAAGATCCTTCTGCCGACTCTCGGTATGGCCCGCCGCATCGATCCGGGCCACGTCCGGATCGATCTTTTGAAGACACCCGAAGCGGTCAGAGCTTACTCCAAGGCATTTCTCCAGGACTCCGGCCCGGACATGGGTGCTTTTTTCGAATCCCGGCCCGGGACCTCCCCGTCGGCGTTCGTTCTCATGAAGCCCATCGAGAATAAGAAATCCTGCGAATCGTGTCATTCCGCCTCGCCAATTCTCGGATATGTTGTAGCATACGAATCTACCGCACCTTACATCGGTTCAATGACACACTTGAAGAAGAAGCTTTTCTGGATCTTCCTCGGAGCGCTCGAAACCCTCGTTCTTTTACTGGTCTGGATAACCAGGGGAAAGTTCGTGACGCCCCTGGTGACCGTGTCGGGAGAGATGAGCCGGTTCTCCGCCCAATCCCCGGATTTCAAATCCCGGCTTCCCGTGAAGCGGGAGGACGAGATCGGCCGATTTGCCTATTTCGTCAATCGGTTCATCGACCTTTTCCAGGGATGGGTGGGGGAAATCTCCGACCGTGTCCATTGGGTCGTCTCCCATTCCGAACTGCTGACACAGAGCATGGCTGCGAGGAAACGGGAGGAGAGCGAACGTGGAGCGCGGATCCAGCAGATTCGCGACAGGCTCCATGAGCTCAAGAAGGATATCGGGATTTCGACGGGAGGACCCGCGAGTCGGGAAACCCTGGTCGACCTCATGGATCGTTCCACCGTGCTAAAGACCGGAATCCGGGAAGTGCTGTCCAATTTTCTGGAAACCCAGACCCTTTCTGAAAAACATGAAAAAGGACTTGAACTCCTGAAGTCGGGACAGCTTCAACTCGAATCCATCCTGCGAGGGCTCAGGGAAATGGCGGACCAGACCAATGCCGTCGCGATGAATGCGGCCGTCCAGGCTGTTCATGCCGGGCCGTATGGCAAGATGTTCCGGGTCATATCGGATTCTCTCTCCCAACTGTCGTCGAAAACGACCGATATCACCGGACGGGCGGCTCAAAAACTTGTCGAGCTTCAAATAGGTCTGAACGATATAAGCCGGTTTTTTGAAGAAGACAACGAGATGACCGAAAGAGTGAGCCGAAAGCTCACACTGTCCCAGGAGGATCTCGATCGTCTCCGGGGAATGATGGATCAACTGGGACAAACCCTCGAAACACTGGAACGAAAAATCCTGGTCGAATCCGAAGCCTTCCTTCAGCTCGAACGGGAATTCCTTGAGCTACAGGCGGCCCACAAAGCCCGCGAATCCCAACGTCCCGTCGACGATATGAGGCTCAGGGAGATCATGAAAGTCTCAAAAGAACTCGAGAAAGAGCTGAACCGCTTCAAATCCTGACCCTTCGGGCTTTTCCCGGAAAGGACCTCGCATGGCCTGCCGTCTGTCGCAACGCGTCGAATACGCCGTTAGGGCCTTGATCGAGCTGGCCATCGCAAGGGAGATGGGTTTGTCCGGCACCCAGATCTCGGAGCGTGCCCATGTTCCCAATCCCTTCCTGAAACAGATCCTCGCGACACTGGTCAAGGGCAACGTCATCGAAAGCACGAGAGGGCGGCAAGGACGATACCGTTTGGGAAAACAGCCTGAAACCATCACCCTGTACCGTTTGCTGGAATTGATCGAAGGCCCGATCGTCTTTTACGAACCTGCCGATCCGCCGGGGCCGGCGATGAAAGCGTTGTTCGACGACCTCACCGAAAGGATGGTCGTTCAGATGCATTCTGTTTCGCTCAAGGACTTTCTGGAAGCGACTCTCAAGGATCGGAAAGAAACCCGTCCGATGTTTTTCATCTAGGATCGACTCCGGCTTTTGTTGGCAGGGGATGGGCCCCATAGACCAGTTGGCCTCCCAGGGTCGCTGTACCGACGAGCAAAACAAACCCGACCAGCAAAAGAGCCGATTCGATCCAGGCCCCCTTCGGAGAGGGAAGGGGGCCTTTCCGAAGGGAGTCCTTCCACAGGAGGAGTCCCCAGATGACATAGGTCAGGATCCCGAGGGTAAAGTGAAGGTCCACTCTTCCTGTTAGATGGGGGGCGATGGGTTGAAATTCCCTTCGTGCCAGGAATCCGGCTCCGTAGACGATCGGGAAAAGGACGAGAAGGACCCTCGCCTGAATGTGGAGAGGAACCCCGATGCGCACGGAAAATCGTTCCGAAACGCGCGATAGGGGATAGAGGAACCCCAGTCCGATCAGCACGTGGACCAGGAAGGGATGAAGCGCCGTTTTAAACACCGCCATGGCCGGTATTCTCCCGCGCTCGATCGGATAAGCAAGCGTTCGCGCATGGAAAGAGGAAAAAACTACGTCTCCGATATCGCCCCACCAACGGACCCTGATCGGTTTTGCGGCCGGTCTTTTGACGACCGTCTCCTTTTTCCCCCAGGTGATGAAGGCGTGGCGCTCGAAAGATCTCACAAGCCTGTCCGGATGGATGTACGCACTTTTTTCCACGGGTGTGGCTCTCTGGCTTATCTATGGCATTTTCCTCAAATCGTATCCGATCGTTTTTTTCAACGCCATCACCCTCTTCCTTTCACTTTCCATCCTGCTCGCAAAACTGTTCCGCAGAAACTGATCACCCAGGGCAAATGGCCCTGTCCGTCTTGTCGTACCCGGTCAGCTCCAGGTAGCCCTCTCCCTGGTACGATTTCGTCACCGGATCCTCGAGTGTGACGGCCCCTTCCCAGTAGGGGACGGATCCTTTCAACTCCTGATCATCGAGTCTCGGACGGATGAGGAATGTCCTTCCCGAACTCCCGATCGAAACCTGGATGAGAGAAGGATAGCAGATGCCCGTCCGGGGGCTTTTCCAATACCGGACGGGCACAATCGTAACGGCAGAGGAGCCAAGCCATCGGACGGGTCCCTTCGTGCCCACTTGGTACGTCCCCCCCCGGAACGCATCCGGATGGCCGTGATCCTCCATCTGGAAAATCATGAGTGTTTTACCTTCCAGGAGGCGTGCTCCGAGCCAGATCCATCCCGTCTGATTCGAACCCATCATCTGGTGGGTCCACTCATGGTCGAGCCAGGCTTTTCCCGACACCGTCCTCCAGAGAATTTCATTGTTTTTCCCGACATTCCCGATCCTGCCCCTAACCGTAAGCGAAGGTTGGGAATAATAATAGGCCCAGTCCTTTTCTCCCGGACCGGTCCTGAGGACGCCCGAGGGATCCTGCCAAAGCGGAGGCTCGCTTCCCGAAAGGTCGAGGTCCAGGAGGACCCCCGAGACCTCTTCCGACAGATGCAGGGAGAAGCGCCGCGAATCTCCCGTATATTCCAGGCGGTTTCCGTAGAGCGCGATCGCGAACGGTTGTTCCTGGAGGAAGGCCGAATTCCGGAACCGCCTTCCCGCGGTTTCCCTCCAGAGAAACCGGTTCTTCGCAAAGTCGGAGATCGCCCCGTGGAAGGAAAGAACGGTTTTCGGCTCCCATGAGGATCGGGGAAGGTTCCTTGGATGCCGGTATCCCGTTTCGAACTTGAAGAACGTCCCTTCGAAACCGAATGCACGCGGAACTCCGGTAAGCCTTAAGTGTCCGGTGAGATACCACCATTCCACCGCATATTCCGGATGGGCCTCCAGAAGGCGTCCCGGGGTCTGCCGTACGACCGGAATGGCGGACAGGTTAGCCGAAATGGCGACGGCGTCTCCCGTTGGTCCCATGAGAAGTCCGATAAAAGCGAAAACAAGGAATCGACGGAGACCTACCAGAGAATGACCTGGTTCTCCTTGTCTCAAGAGGCTACTCCCTTCCTGAAAATCTTCCGCCCTTCCGGAATGCCAGAAACGGCAAGGATCCGGAAAGTGTCGCTACGGAAAGAATGAGGAGGGACATACAGGCGATCGTTCCGGCGGGCCATACCCAGAGGATCGTCCAGCCGAACGCCTGACGGTTAATGACATGCACGATAATCCAACCGACGCCCGTTCCCAGCAGAAGCCCCATGACGATGCCCGACAAACCCATCATGGCGGCTTCCATCGTCAGGATTTTCCGGATATCCCCGGTATCGAGACCCATCGAGCGCATGAGCGAGAACTCGTACCCCCGCTCATATAGAAGCATGAGGAGGGTGTTCCCGACGCCGACGACGGAGATCACCAGGCTGATGCCCAACAGGGCATAGGTAATGGCGAACGACTGGTGGAAGATCTTCATGACTCTCCGCTTGAGTTCCGGCTGGGACCGGATTTTGAGGCGAGGATGCCCGGGAAGGTCGTTCAAAAGCGTTTGAATCGTCCGGTCGGGTGTCCGGTTCGGTTTAAGGAAGAGGGAAAGGTTGGTCACCGTGGACCTTTGGAAAAGCGGCCCGATGTCATGGTAGGGGAAAAGAACGACCCCGCCCTCTGAGGAATAATCGTGATATACGCAAAGAACCCGAACCGCCCTTGGACCCATGGGAGTTGGCAGGGTGAGCGTGTCCCCGGGTCGTTTTCCGGAGTGGTAGGCAAAGCTTTCCGATATCAGGACCCCCTCGTCCCGGGCAAATTCGCGCAGAACACGCTCGCGATGGCCGGTCATAAGGGAAAGTATCGCTTTGTCCGGCAGACGGCTCAGCTCGGAAAAACCAACCCGGATCGCACGTCCCCTGTACTGTGCCGGGAAAGACGCGTACCGGGCGACGAATTGGATGTCGGGGATTTTCCCTATGGCCTCGAGGACTTCGGGCCCCAACGGGTCGTTGCAGATTGCCGCCCGGCAGGACAGAGGTTTCACGAACAGATCCGCAACGAGATTCTGGGATATCCAGAGGTTCAGCGTCCGTTCGAAAGAATGTACAAGGATGAGGATTCCCGTCATCATCGCCAATCCGATCATGACCGAGGAAATGGCGATTCCGCTCCGGGAAATCCCGAACCGAAAATAGGAAAGGGCCAGTTCGGAAAGAGGAAAAGGGCCGTCAAACCGGGAAAGTAGAAAAGCCATGATCCGTGAAAGGACCCGGACAACGAATGGGATAGACAGCCCCGCCGAAAAGACCCAGAGAAGGGCGCCAAGATAACCGAACAGAGGAAAATCCCGATAGGGCGGGAGGGTCAGGAAATACGTTCCGGCCAAGAAGACCGTCGCGCCGAGTCCGAACTTAAAGAGGATCCGGCGGTTACGGTTTTTTTCAAGGGAAATCCGGTTCTGGGACAGGATAGGGGGGATGGCCACTGCTTCACGGGCCGGGAAATAGGCCGAGAAGAGAGAGGCCGAGACGGTCAGAAGCCAGACGGGAAGGTCGTCTCTCGTCGTACCCACCGAGGGAAGAAGGCCCACAGGAAGGTACATCGTGTCGAGGGTTCTGGAGACCGCCTGGATGGTCAGCCGTGAAAGGAGATGGCCGAAAACAAGACCCGTGGCGCCTCCTGCAATACCGATCAGGAGACCTTCCATAAGGATGAGGCCGCGTATTTCTCCCGGAGTCGCCCCCAGGAGCCTGAGCGTCGAAAATGGACGCCGGTTCTGAAGGGTAAGAAGCGACAAGGTGTTATAGATCAAAAACATCCCCACGATGAGAGACACCAGGCTGAGTGCGAACAGGTTCGACCGATAGGAAAAGAGAAGGCGCGAAAACTCCCTTCTCCGTTCCTGCTGGCTGACGAGGGAAAGTCCCGGACCGACCATCCGTTCGATTTCCCGTTCCCAATATGCTGCCTCCCGGCCTTGGGCCCTGGGTATTTTCCATTCGAGATCGATCCGGCTCAGGCGATTCGGAACCCCGAATCGCATCTGGACCCAGGCGATATCCATAAACAGTGTGCGGGAGGGGATCAGGGAGGCAGAAACCGTACGCGGAATCTCTCCCATGACGGGGATGGGGATGAGTTTGGTCCCGTACAGGACTGTGATGGTTTGCCCGACCGCAAGCCCCAGCCGCTTGAGTTCCCCCGGCGGAAGGTAGGCGCCCCCCCTCGTCAGGCTGTCGAAAGAAAGTCTGTGGGAGAGCCTGTCGGTCGACGCCAGGAAATCGACTCCCCGCACCCAGAAGACCTTGTTTTTGTATCGGACGTTCCGCGTGAGGAGAGGGGAGATGCGAAACGGCAAGGAGGGCATCCTCCCCCGAAGACGGTCCAGGACTCGATCGGAGAAAAGGGTGCCCGCCGGGCTGCGGACGATATAGTTTGTCCGCCCCTGAAGATGGGAGACAGCGTTTTGAAAGGATTCGAACGAAGAGCGGTTGGCGATGAGAACCGCGGACACGACGGCGGTTCCGGCTGCGACACCTCCCAGAGTCAGGAAGAAAACACCCTTCTGGCGCCATAGCGTCACAAACGCAAGTCGGAGGAGAAAGAACGCTGATGTCACGGGCGGCCGGCGGGGTTGTCCAGGATTTCCCCATCCCGGACATGGAAGATTCTTTGTCCATACCGCGAGGCATCCTGGCTGTGTGTTGCCATCACGATCGTTGGCTGTCTTTCCTGGTGAAGCTTGGACAAGAGGGTGAGGATGACATGCCCCGTGCGATGGTCGAGCGATCCGGTCGGCTCGTCCGCCAGGATGATCGACGGGCCGTGTACGAGAGCCCTTGCCAGGGCAACCCTTTGCTGTTCTCCGCCCGACAGCTCCGAAGGATAACGGTGTTCTTTCCCGGCGAGTTCGACTTCTTCCAGGAGGCGACGGGCCGGGCCGGAATCATGTCTTCCGTTCAGCCGAAGGGGGAGGACAATATTTTCCCAGGCCGTCAGAGTCGGAAAGAGATTGAAAAACTGGAAAACAAATCCCATACGGGTGCGGCGAAACAACGTTCTTTCGGATTCGGAAAGATCTGAGACCGGAACATTTCCGATCTCGATGGTTCCCGAATCCGGCCGGTCGACACCCGCCAGAAGATTCAGCAGTGTGGATTTCCCCGAACCCGAGTCTCCCATCAAAATGACCCATTCCCCCGCGTCGACCGACAGGGAGACCCCGTTCAACACAGGTCGATCTCCGCGTTCCTCGGGAAGATACCGTTTTGTGAGGGAGGTTATGCGGATCGGGAGGCCGGCCGGTCCCGTTTCTTCGGTGACAAACGTCATGGGAGCGACGATCGCTTTCTCAGATATTCGTAGACGGAGGAGATGTCCTGTTCGCCCAGTCCCATCTTCTGGGCTTCCCGATAATCGTTATAGAGGCCCCAGGCCAGTGGGGAAGGAGATCCCGAGGACAGGAGTTCCCGTGCCAGGAGTCCAAGATCCTTCGTCATGAGGGAGAGGGAAAAGGCTTTTGCATAGGACCGGTTTTCGAGGTTCGTTTTCTTGATCCTGTAAAAAGGGGTCGCCAGAGGGCTGTCGAGGATCATGTCGAGCACCATCCCGCGATCGAGACCGAGTTCTTCCCCTGCGAGAAGGACCTGTGCCAGGGCTTCCATGTGGGACGCCAGCAGGGCGTTGATAACGAGCTTGGCTTTCATCCCCGAACCCGCGGGACCGAAGAACAGGGTCTTCCGGCCCATAATATCGAGAAATGGCCGGATCGTGGCGAGTTTCTCCGGGTCCCCCCCGGCCAGGAGAAGCAGTTCCCCTTTCTCCGCAGGGACGACAGAACCTGAAACGGGGACATCCAGATAATCGACCCTGCGCTCTCCGAGGGTTCGGGCCTCTTCCCGCGCCTCTTCCGGCGCAATCGTGGAAAGATTGACCACGATCGATCCCGGTGCGACCTCTTTTAATATGCCGTCTTTTCCGTTGATGAGGGCCGAAGATGCCGTTCCATCGGTCACCATAATGAAGAGAAGGCGTGTCTTTCCCGCGACTTCGGCAGGCGAAGCCGCAGACATGGAGCCCGGGCATGCCGGAAGTTTCGTCCGGTCGCGGTTATAGCCGACAACGGAAATCCCGTGATCCAGAAGCCGTTTCGCCATGCGGCTTCCCATGCTGCCGAAGCCGATCCAGCCTACGGTCGTATTGGATGTCATCGCTTCCTTTCCGGTTCGTCAATTTCCGCTGAAAAGAACATTTCCTTTCATTGTATATGCAGCATGGCAACGGATTCCATGTACCAGATAATGATTCTTATTCTCAATCTGTCAAAAAGAGCACTATCACGCGGACCGATGGGTGCGGATCCGCACGATCATCAGATTTTTACAGCTAAAAACGCTTAAAAGGTCTGGAACTTCATGTTCGCACATGGCTCTGGCCGGAGCGGGATTCTGTGGCATGAAACTTGGATGCGTTGCCGGACAAGGAGGAAACGATGCACACAGAAAAAGTGGTCCTTTTTGTCCAGAACTTCGGCGAAAACTCAATGATCACGACGTTCGCGAACAACATCGCCAATTTCGTGGTGTACGGGCTCGGAGGGTTTCTCTTCATTCTGGGAATGGCTCGTTCCGGTTTTGCGATGAAGTCCCATGATGCCGATGGAATACGGCAGGGTGTCATGACGATTGCCGGAGGATCCCTTGTTCTGATGTCGAAAGCGATCTGGGACACTCTCACCAGCTGGGCGGGGTTCTAGGATGAAAGAAGAACCGGTTCTCCGGGGAATCCTCGACTCTCCGCGGCTGGGTCGATTTCGGGTTCCGCTCGACATCTACCCATTTATCGCCGTCCTTCTGGCGGGGTTTATGATTCATCTTTCCCTCGTCACGATCTGTGTCCTCAATGTTTTACTCGCCATGTGCGTCTGGAGGCTCAGAAAACAGGGGGAAGGCACTCTAAGGGGATTTTTTTCTTACGCCATTTCACGTCGAATCTTTCTTCCGTCCGGAAAAACGAACCCTTCGCTCCCCAAGGGATTCCGGCGTTCCTTGAATTCATGAAAAACGACTTTTTCCCTGAATCGCGCAACCCTCCCCTGTCCAAATATCTCGACCTGCTGGGAGAGGAAAGGGGGATCCTCTATGGTTCGAGGGGGCGTTATGCCCGGATTTTCCGTCTTTCCGGAGCACCTGTTTTCTTCAAGTCCGAACCGGATCTGGCCCAAATATACCGGGGGATCGGAAGTCTCCTCCACGTGCTGCCGGAGGGCATGGGTCTCCAGTTCCGGGTCGAAACGCGCATCCGGAAGCCGGATGGTACGGAGGAAAACCCCTTCTTCCGGTTCGGGAGAAGATCGGATGCGCCGGAGTTTTCCGGGGATAGCCCGGAGACGTTCTACCACCAATCCAAGAAAAAGGATTTCGAGGGGAGGGTGTTTCGGGAAAGGGCCCTTTATATGGCCGTCGTTTCCTATCCGGACGAGGATCTTTCAAAGATTAGGCCCTCCCTGTTCCCGATCCGTTCCATCATAAAGGGCAACAGGGGTCCGCTCGAAAAACAACACCGACACAGGATCGAATCCCTGGATTCGGTATGCCGGACGGTCGACGCCCTGTTGCCCGGCTGCGGGATCCTGGGCACCCTTTTGGAAGGAACTCTGTTATGGAACTATCTTTTCGATCTCTTGAATCCCGGTTCGGACGGAGACATCCCGGAGCATGAACCGGATAATCCCTACGGATATACCCTGGGAGAACGCGTGGGACAAACCGGGTTTATCGAAAACCCTTCCGGTCTCATGGCCCGTACCCCGGCCGGACATGCAATGCACGGAAAAATGTTCGCGCTTCGCCTTCTTCCGTCCAGCATCGACCGGGACACTATCGCCCCGATCCTTCACGATTTCGCGTTTTCCCACGATATCGTTCTGAATCTCTGGAAACCCGAGGCCGAAAAATGCTCCCGGGCCGTCCAGACCCATGCGACACTGAACCGATTCCTCACTCTTCTGCTCCCCGGAAAGTCCTATCGCCTGGAAAATGATATTTCGAAACAGGATGCCTTCCTCATGCGCTCTCATCAGGGTCCGGAAGAGGAACGGGTCCCGTACCTCTTGAATCTTGCCGTACGCATATGGGGGGAGAGCGAATCCGACCTTCTTGAAAAGGGCAAGGAATTGACACGGGGATTTTCGGAAGCGATGGGCGCTTCTGTCGGTCACGAACTGTTTCGTCAATGGCCTCTTTTCCTGAGTTTCCTTCCACTCCAGGGCGACGCCAACGATCGCTGGGAAGTCCTTTTGTCAAAAGATATCGCCCCGATCCTCCCGATTTGGGACAAGACGCCCGACCCTGCGACTCCCTGGTTCATCTCGAAAAACCATCTCGACGAACCCGTCGCGATCGACCTTTGGGATTCCCGATTGCCGAACCACAACGGTCTTGTGCTGGGGCGTTCCGGAAGTGGAAAATCCTTCGGGGTCAAGATGCTCCTGGGCCAGTTTCTGAGCCGGGAAAAGGCTCACCATGCCATCGTCGTCGAGAACGGTGGGGACTTCGAACGCTTTTGCCGCTTCTTCGAAAGCCCTTATATGAAAGTGGATCTCTCCGGAGTCCATTCCTTGAATCCGTTTCCGACACGTGAGCAACTGTGCATTTCCGACGGGCCTCCTCTTCAATACGATCCGGACCTGGTCGGCTTCCTGACAGGGGTGATGGAAACGTTCATCGCCCCGTCCGTCAAAGTTGAAGAAATCCATCGAAAGATCCTGTCCTCCTGCCTGATTTCCGTTTACGACCGGCTCCCGGACCACGCATCTCGTCCGATGCTTTCCCATCTGGTCCAGGAGCTTTTCCGATACCGGGGCCGAGACACGGAAGATGAGACGACCTCCTATGCAATCGGGAAAATCCTGGATTCCTGGGCAACCGGAATTTACGGCGCTCTCTTCAATCATCCGAAAGGGTTCGACTTCGACTCCCGACTGATGGCGTTCGACCTGGGAGGACTGGACCATCATGAGCACCTGAAAGGGATCCTCTTCGCGTTCATCGGAAGTCTTTCGCTTTACCGTCTCAAAGAGGGAGCGGGGAGACGGAAGCTGTTCCTGGTCTTCGACGAGGCCCACCGGATTCTCCGCTATCTTCAGGGTACCGAATTTCTTTCCCACCTCTATCGCACCGTTCGGAAGTTCGGCGGGGCCGTCATTGCGATAAGCCAGTCTCCGTCGGACTTCACCGACCAAAATCTCGCGGCAGGGATCCTGAACAATACCGCCTGGAAATGGGTTTTCCCCCTCCAGTCCGGAGTCCCGGATCTTGAAACTCTTGGATTCCACGAGAGGGAAAGGGACCTCGTCGAAACACTGGAATTCGAGAAAGGCGTCTATTCCGAAGTCCTTTCCCGGATCGGTGAAGATACAACGATTCTCAGGCTTGAACCCTCGCCCGTCGAGTACTGGATATCCGCCAAGTCTCCTGAAGAAGACGCCCGGTTCGCGGAAGCCCTCGAAACGGGGGGATCGTTTATGGAGGCGCTTCGTCTGCTGACCAGGGAAAGGTCGTGATGAAAACGAACGGATCGGGGGGATAGGTGGGAAACCGGATAAGAAGAACGCCAGTTTTGGTTGTTCTCGTAATTTTTTTGTTGTTGGGACACATGCAAACGGCTTGGGCTCTGGGGGGAATCGGAACCCTCGTGGAAAGCCGGATCCTTTGGGTCGAAACGCGAACGATGCAAAGCCTCCAACATTTGAAAAGCTTTTTCCTTGAGAAAGACCAGGGCGAGGATTTCTATGGCACTCCCGTCCTTCCCGTGGAGCCTCCAAGCACGGATCCGGTACCGACGACGGCTCCCAGTATCTCGGACCTTACCTTGTCCGCCCATGAAGGGATGGGGGAAGCTCTGGGGGGGATCGCCCAGACCCCCGGGGAAGAGGTAATCGGTCAGGGCATCCATCAAATGGCATACCAGGCCAGCCCTGAAGGCGCCCTTAGGCTGGGTGCAGATACCCAGGGGCATATCTACCAGATCCTTCTTTCGATCCACAAGGATCTTCTCTATCTCCTGAAGGAGCAGTCGTCCTCGGCGGGAATCGAGGGGCACGTGATCGATCTTGCCCATCAAAGAGACCAGGAAGACCAGAGGATCATCGAGATGCAATTGCCAAGCTGGATCATTCTCCGCTGACGATGCTCTGTCCTGGACCCAACGGCCGCATCGGAACGCTTCTGTTCCAGGATTCCACAACGATCCCCTGTGTCATGGTGCCCATTCAGGGACAAATTATGGGTGTGGTCCGTATCCTGATGCTGGTGACACTCCCCATATCGGTCCTCGTCCTCTGGGGAAAGATGCGCGACCAGAAACCGATTTTTTCCGACCTGGTCCGCATCGTGACCGTATTTATCCTGCTGATCGGCTATGGAACGTTTTTCCAGGACATGACCGGTTTTGTCGGATCGGTGGCGAATGCCCTCTACCCTTCAGACCGGATTCTTGCGTTCTACGAGGCGTTGTGGGGTTCACCACTGGTTCCGGGAACCGCCGGGTCGTTTCTGAGTTTCCTGTCCGATCCGATGGGGCTTTTTTATGTTCTCCTGGTGGACTTTTTAAAGGTCCTCGTTTTTCTATTCACGCTGATTCGATATGCACTGTTGTCCTTCCTGTATGTGATCGGCCCGTTGCTTTTCGCCATGGGAATCATTCCCGGACTTTTTTTCATGGTCTTCCAGTGGGGCAGGAACGCCATCGAGATCATGTTCTGGCTCGTGATCCACAATGTTTTCATCGGTATTTTCACGGCCATCAACCTGATCCAGGCCATTCAGCCCGTGGCCCTTTCGGTAACGATCACCAACCGTGTGCTATCGATCGGGGTGATGCTCGTGCTGGTACTCATGTTCCTTTTTGTTCCGATCCTGACCCATCTTTTGCTCGACCGGTCGTACGAAGGGATCGGATCGTTCGTGGGACCCCAGGTGACGATGATGGGAAAACGGATGTTCGAAGCCGGTTTCCTCCGACCCCTCTCGACGGGGGAGATGCCATTGGGCTTGGGTGAGCTCAAGTTTGGAACGGTGACGAAAGATACCGGCCAGGGGAAACGGGTCTACCGGAAGAAGCAGTTCAGGATCGGTCCTTACAGCGTCACCTCGTTACTGTGGAAAAGAAAACCGAAGGAAACGAAAGAACTGTCTGCTGGATCGGCATCCGAGGACACCCCTCAAAAAAGTCCCCGCAAGACAAGGAAAGCGTCAACGCGAAAAACCCCGTCTTCGGAGACCCCGACGAAACCCAAGACCCGGACAAAAAGAACCTCTTCCAAACCGGCCCCGGACTCCGGCATGCCCAGGGCACCCAAGCGCCGAAAGTCGGCAAAAAAAGAAGAAAGTGAAGCCAATCCATGAATTTTCCGTTCTCATTCTCCGGATCGACGGAACGTGACATCCCGTTGCCCCCTTCCGGGTTCGACCGACTTCTCGAACTGGAAGACCGGCTGGTCCTCTACCTGCGCGTCTACTGGATCACTGTCACCGCTTTTATCCTTGCCATTCTGGGAATCTGGTATACGTCTCCGAGAGTTCCTCTCGTGGTCGGGATCACCCAGACCGGTTCGATGATGCCGATGGAAGTCCTTTCGAAGGAGGAACGACACACACGGTTCGGAATGATTCTTTCCTCGTTCATCAAGGATTTTCTTCGCGATTTCACGGAGTACGATTCGTTCCAGGAACCCTACCGTCTCTCGCGTGCTTTTCGTGTCATGACACCGGCACTCATGACAAAGCTCGAAACCGAGTTTCGTGAAAAGGGGATTGTCGACAGGATTACCAAGGCCCGGATCCGGAGCCGGATCGAAATACGCGAAAGCCGGATTCGCCGGATTTCTGACGGGATCTACGCCGTAACCGTGGTCAGCGTCAGGCATGTCGCGTCCTACGATGACCCGGCGTCCAGACGCGATGAGGTCCTCAAATCACGGCTTGTCGTGCGGGAAGGATCCCCGACGCCGACGAATCCCTATGGTCTTTGGGTCACGTCGTATGCAGAACATCTCCTGGACCGGAGCCAAACCGGTGGAGGAGCGCCATGAAAAAAGGGTTTTTTGCGGGATTTATATTGAGTCTGGTCATCGTTCTGCTCCCGGTCTTTCTTTACATGGACGCCCGATCCTCGTCTCCCCGTCCATCGAACTCCTACGGGGCACCGAACGTGCCGGATCCGTTCATCTCTGGGGCGATCCGTCCGGACCGGTCGACCGGTCCGTCGAATCTGCCGTCCGGAACAGACAATGGAGATCCGCCAAAGACGAATGAACAGGAAAAAGAGGCAAATCCGGATGAAAAAAAAGCGGAAAACATCGTGATGCTTAAAAAAAGGGACATTCCCCAGGCGAACTTCCGGGTCCCGAAGCACGAGGGGATCCGGACACGGGTCTACGACCCCAACAGGATCTATACGCTCCGCACCGCGATCTCGCATGTCTCCCTGATCGACCTGCCGGAAGAGGCGAAAGAGGTCTATATGGGGGATTCGAAACTCTTCCTGGCCGAGGTCTTCGGTTCACGCGTGAAGGTAAAACCCATCACGTACGACCCGGCGTCCAAGACCAACATGATCATCTACACGATCCACAAGCGATTTACGTTCAGGGTGAAAACCGTTCCGCCAGGTGAAGAGGACGACCTGACGACCTTCCTTTCCCCCGACGCCGAAACCGTCGTGAACCTGAATCCCCTGAAGACCGTGATCCGGGAGCACATGGAAAAAAAGGAGGCCAGGGATCTCGAGGCGAAACGGACCGAGACCCTGAAGGAAGCCGGACCGACGATGCCGCTCCGGATATCAGGAGTCACTCGACGTATTCTCATGACTTTTTTGGGATTCTCCCGGAATCAGGACTCTTTTTTCGGCCTCCTCGAAATCCGGAACGGCAATTCCCGGCGTTTTTATCTGAGCGGGGTCCGGATCCGGAAATATAAAAGCGGACTTTTTTGGGAAGGACAAAAAGAATTCGATCCCCGGTCGGACTGGAGCCAGAGTTTCAACGCCTGGGTGGACCCTGGAACGAGCAAGAGATTTCTCGTTCAGGTGGGCCATGTTCCGGGATTGTCGTCCCGTGAAGGGATCCGGGTGGTTGTGGAAGGGACCCTGAGGGGAGAAGGGGATATCCGCTGGCGCGGGGATTCGGGTGGCGTATTCCGATGACGGGACGATGGGGATTCATTCTCGGTCTGGCCGGTATCGGTTTTTTCCTGTATTCGTCCTTTCATCCGGGATCACTGTCACGTCAAACATCACGCGTGTCAGAAGGAGAAGGGAATGCCACCGGTACCGGGTTCCCTCGGAATACCACACGCTGGCAAACGCCCCCGAGCTGGACGGGGTTCTCTCTGTCTCCCGGATCCCGAACCTCCGGGCAAAACGCGTCGATCCTTTCCGGGAAGTCCGCCCGTCACGATCTCGATTCACAGAGCACCGTCTATATCGGCTCAGGATCGCCCACGGCAGCTTCTCCGGCGGCGGACAATCCTCTGATCGCACTGGTGAAAAGTGTGTTTTCGAACGGTCGAACGCCATTGTCCCCCCGGATTCCCGCGAATCCGGAGGCCCGGAGATCGTCCGGAGGGTCCGGGGGCGTTCCTTCGGGAACGACCCTCAAGGGCGAAGTTGTGCGAGATGTCGAAGGGCCGGGAAGCCAGGTTCCCATCTATGTCATCGTCCTCCCTCAATCGGCCGGAGAGATCAGAATCGGTCATCCGTTCGAATTGATGGGATATCCGGACGGACTCACGGAGGATCGGCGGCTTAAGGTCCGGTTCATCAAAGCACTCTACCGGGGAGGATTCGAATCGCCGATGTCCGGGTACGCCCTGTCCGGAGGAAGGGAGGGGATACCGATCCGGCTTTCGAACCATTTCGGCGGCAACATGACCCGCTCGTTCGGACGGGATTCTCTCATGCTGGGTGGGGCAGCTGTGGGAGCCGCCGGATGGTCGGGCAGCGGAAATCTTGCCGATGTCCTGGGAATGGAAGAAGGCGGCACGTTGCTTTACGAGGCGCAAAACGGCATCTCGTCGCAAAATCGCCAGCCCAGTTATCGTCTCGACCGACACACCCCGATCGACGTCCTGGTCGTCCAGGGGTTTCCCCTTGCGGATTCTTTGACGTCCGGAACCTCAAAATGACCCTTGACGATCTGTTCGAGTTCGTCGGGAGCTGCCGAAATCTGGAAAGGGAGATAAATGCCCTCTTTTATGAACGCGAAGAGGCGATAAGAGCCTCGATCCTGGCCCTCCTGACGAACGAGCACGTCTATCAGATCGGACTGCCCGGAACCGGAAAAAGCCTTCTGATCCGAACCCTTGCCCAACGTGTGTCCGGATGCATCTTCTTCGAAACGCTCCTGAACGGTGAGTCCACCCGGGAATCCCTTTCGGAATCCACCGGGAGACAGGGCCTGGCGAACGCTCATATCGTTTTTCTGGACGAAGTATTCAGGGCCCCGAAATCCCTCCTGTTTTCCCTTCTTCCCGCCCTGAACGAACGCATCTTCTACGACGGAGGCCCAAAAAGACTTCCGCTCTTGTCCCTCTTCGCCGCCAGCAACCAGAATCCCTCTCCGGCGGACGGACTTGACGCCTTCTACGATCGCTTCACATTTCGGTCCCTGATCCGTCCCATCGCGAAAAAAAAGAATTTCCAGGACTATATGGACGACCATCGCCCGAGCATGCCCAATTTGGGGGATTTCCCCCTCCCGGTCGACTCGTTAAAGGAGTCGGGGAACGCTATCCGAACACTGGTCGAGTTCGATGTCGGGGGACGCGAGGCGATCTGGCACGTGCGGGAACGTTTTTCCCAAGAGGGAATATGGCTTTCGGACCGCCGTTGGAAGAAGGTCTGGATCGCCGCGAAGGCCGCCGCGGCTTACGCTTTTTCCGAGCGCGTGAGAGAGATCCATGTCCGGGAATTGTTCCCCGTCTTGTGGACGTATCCGACAGAATTCCGGATGATCGAACGCATCCTTCTCGAGATCTCCTGACCATCCATCCGATTTATCCCTTTTTCAGGTTGTTCCGGGTCGTCTTTGAGATCGATTTCCCTCTCGGAACTCCTTGATCAAATCTTGACCAAAGAGGGAAATGACCTGACCGGGTCGGAAAACAAAACCTTTTTCCACAGTGTTTTCCACAGTTCATCCCCCAGGGCTGGTAGCGGATTTCGGTTTATTCAGGGGAGGGAAGGGGTTCCGTGCTCCGAAAGCGGTATAGCCCCCGGCCCGTATGAAGAACCTGGTCTTTTCGCCGGACGAGCGCCACTCGCACGGCATTTTTCAGGTCCCGGGAATTTGGAGCCCCCGAACCGGATGAAAGAAGGTCTGTGATTTCGTCGAGTGTAAAGTCGCGATTGTCCGAGCTGAGGATCCGGAGCGCTTCGTCGCCGATGGACGCCGAATGGGCCTGGAAGGACGGGGGAGAAAGAAATGCGGGTTTTGACCGGGGTAACAGGTTCTCCGGTTTGGGGAACGGGGCGGAGGAAGGTTGGGTATCGCTTTCCAGGAAGGTTCCGATCAAGCGTTCCATTTCCCTGAGCCTCAGGATTTCATGTTCGAGGCGGGAAATCTCTTTCCGGATCTCTTCCTGGAAACGAATCGATTGAGTACTGAAATCCATACGTCTCTCCATTCGAACAATGTACGAACAGTCTAAACACGACGTTCGGTGAAAGCAACCACGATAAAAAACGTTTAAAATAGACCACGTAATTGGTCTATCAATAACAGAATCCATGACATTAGATTTAATTAAAAAAATATTAAATATTATATAGTTAAAAAAATAAATACATTCGATTCTTAAAAAAAATAAAAAGAGGATCCCGCCCTTGTCGAAGGGTTCGGGATAGAATACGTCCATGTCCCATCCGATCTTTCCCGATCCCGAAGGTTGCGGTTTTTATGTACAGGTTCCGTTCTGTACGGAACGATGCGATTATTGCAGCATTGCCGTTTCGGCGCGGCCGGATCGGGCGGCCCCCTATATCAGGGCTCTTGGACGGGAAGTGGAACGGACCCGGAAGCACGCAGAAGCATTGTCCCCGAGTACGTTTTACATCGGAGGGGGCACGCCGACCTCATTGCCCTTACCCCAACTGGAGGAGATTCTCTCTCTTCTTCCTATCCCCCCGGGCTTCCAGCCTGAAATGACCCTTGAAGCCCGGCCGGAAACGCTCTCGGATACGCTTCTCGAACGGATCGAAAAAAAAGGTGTCACCCGTTTGAGCGTTGGCATCGAGGCCTTTTCCCTTGAACAAATGCGCTTTCTGGGGAGGAAGGCCGAAGCGACTGATCCCGTCGGCATCCTCAACCGCATACGATCCGGTTTTTCGGGAAGGGTGTCGATGGATTTTATTGTCGGGGGCGACGGATACGACCCAGATCTTTTCAGGAAAAACGCCGGACGACTGTACGATGCGGGCCTCGATCACCTTTCCGTCTACCCGCTTGCGCTTGAACTCAGGACGGTCCTGAAACTCAAGGAGACCAGGGGTGAGCTTGACGGGTTACTGGAGGACACGACCGCACATCAATGGCGGAGAGCCACGGAAGATTTACGGTTGATGGGTTGGCACCATTATGAAGTTTCGAACTTCGCGCACGATCCCGATTTGATTTGTTTTCATAACGTTCTGGTCTGGAAAGGGGGGAACTATATCGGCATCGGAGCCGGTGCCCATCAGAAAATCGGTAACGTACGTACTAATAACGTACGATCAATTATATCGTACGAACAGGCTCTTGAAAAGGATCGGGACCCGTTCGATGAGAAGGAAGAACTCTCCGAGACCGCGCTTTGGATGGAATATATGTACACGAACGCACGCCTATCGTACGGAATTCCGTTCGAACATATTATACCGTACGTTGGCGAGCGAGGCTTTTCCTCTTATATCGCAACCATGCTCCGGTCCGGATGGATAGACCAGGTCTCATTGGATAAAGGACGTCTGAGATTTACGTTCGAGGGTTGGTTGTGGCTCGATGAACTGGTGGGACGGCTGGTTTCGTTGAGGCATGATTGAAGGGAGTGTCCGGTTCTCTCAGGAGGACGGGCCTCCTCCTCTGGGATGGCGCTTGGCCAAATCCTCCTTCAGGCGGGTTATTTCGACGCGGGTATAGATCTCCGTCGTCTGGATATCGGCGTGTCCGAGCAAAAGCTGGATCGAACGGATATCCATTCCGTGCGCGAGGAGGTGCGTCGCGAACGAATGTCTGAGAGTGTGCGGCGAAATTTCTGACGCGATGCCCGCTTTTCGTGCGTACCCTTTGATAAGAAACCACAATCCTTGCCTGGAAAATCCATCGTGAAGACGGGTCAGAAAAACAGTACGATGTTTTGTACGGATCTTTGATCGTACGTTATCGATGTACTCTTCCAGCCGTTCGATCGTTTCGCCGTCCAAAAAAGAAATGCGCTCTTTCAGTCCTTTTCCCAGGACTTTTACCGTTTCCTCGACGAGATCGATTTTGTCGAGGGTCAGGTTCGCGACCTCCGAGACCCGGAGCCCCGATGCGTAGAACACGGACAGGATGGCACGATCCCGGATCCCTTCGTCCGTCGACGGAGCCGGGATATCGAGGAGACGTCGTATCTCAACTTCGCTGAGGGTCTTGGGGAGGTTCCGGGGAATCCGGGGAGAAGGGAGGTCCTTGAGGTCGATCGAAGGGTACCCGAGCGTTGCGAGAAATCGGCTCCATTTTCGGAGGGAAGCTAAAATCCTTGCCCGACTTCTAGGGGCGAGCTCTTCCCGCGATCGAAAATAGGCCCCCAGATCCTCGCTCGAGAAGTCCAGGAGGGTTTTGCCTTCGTCATCGAGAAACCGGGTGAATCCGAACAGATCGAGGAGATACGCCTGTACCGTGTTGGCCGAGCGGCCGTCGGAGATCCTGAGATCCTGTTCGAACCGATCGAGGAGATCCCGTATCGCGTCCGGAATCATCGTAGTGTCTCACTCCATGGAGTTATTCACCATTCGCAGAATACGCGGTCACGCTGTTTCCGAACGTATTGCCCAACGATACACCTAAGCACGGACCCGTTTTCGGTCCGTTCTGACCGACATAAACATAGGGTACCGTATTTCCTGCGATCCCGTTCAAAGTGGCATCCGGAAACGACGTCATCGCTCCTGTATTATAAACCTCACAATTGGCATAAGGGGCATTGAACTCGTTTAAAGGGATGCTGGGACTGGCTCCTGCGTATCCGGGAGCCGGAAAAACGAGTTGCATGATGTTCCCGTTTCCGTTGGCCACCTCGACGAATTCGCATTGGCCCGTCGTGCAGTATTGTTGGGTTGGGTTGTTTCCCACATAGGTCGTAATCGCCGTCGGGTTGTTGAGGTCATTGAAATTACCCGTATTGAAGGTTGCGACCAATTGAAGGGTCCCGTTGTTGGAATAAAAAACATAGATAGATCCGGGATTGCCTGAGGGATTTGCCGTGTCGGTGACATAGAGGTATCCGTATTTGTCGGCGGTGACGGCTGTTATATTTACAGTGGAAGGAAGGCCGGAGGGAAGAGCTTGTAGCGACAGTGATGGGGGGGTGGTTCCCGCTTGAAACGAAAAATAGCTCCCTGTCGATGTAATTCCATACACAAAGGGCGTGGATCCGTTAACGGAAGTCGCTAACCCTACAACGCTCGAAGATCCAATTGATAAAGTTATGTTGGTACTAGTCGTACCGCAAGCTGTAGATGAAGACGAATTCGTCCCCAACGTGAGCGTTCCACTATTTGAAGAGGCAAAGTAAACGTATGATGTACTGGATGTACTGTTAAAATAGGTCGCTATTCCGGAAATGGAAGAGGTCAACCCTGTTGTTCCGCATGAGATAGCAGCAGATGACGGTCGAGACGTCCCGTTCGTAGTCCAGGCGTTCAAATTTCCCCCAGAATCTCCCACAAAAAGGTACTTTGCGCTCGTCGCAACCTCCGTTGCAAGGGATCTTACAGGATTAGTTCCAAGGGGAGGATTCACGCAGGTGCTTGTCCCCGATTCTACATAACACCCGGCATCTGTTGAAGTAAAAAGAACGATGGATCCCGTCTGCCCTGTCGGCAGTGGAGTTGCCGGTCCGGTGGAGTTCCCGCTGGAACAGGATCCGACGATCAAAATCAGTATACCGAAGAGAATCCCTCCCAAAGCCGATATTCGTTTTTTCAAATCCCTGTCTCCATCGATCCTTGATCGTCCAATTGAATACGGAACATTCACTGAAGCCCCGGGTTCGTTGCGGAGATCGTATATGTGGGCGGGTTATCTCCCGTGAAGGTCGACATCGGTGAAAAACCGAAGAGCTGGCCGTTATTGACCTGCGAGTTGAACATCAAACCGGACCCCGTCGGGAATTCCGTCGACGTGATTGTTTGATTCGGATCGAAGGTCAACGCATAGGACCCTGAAAGATTGGTGCCCAGCTGATTGTTGATGTTCGGGCCCCCGATCTTCCGCGTGGGAGCCCCTCCTCCGGTGGGATAGCCGTTTATCAGGCTGCCGACATTGTCCCAGATGAGGATATCGTTGTTCGCCCAATCCGAAACATATAACGACTGGTTGTATACGACGATTCCCGTCGGTACGGAGAGGAGGGTGTTTCCCTGTGCCAGGCGGGCCGAAGGCTGGATGTTCATGTTGCCGTTGCAGCCTGTGGGAAGAGGGCTCTCGCTGGCCACTCCCAGGCAATAGCCGTTGGAATAGATCATCACTTCCGCATTTCCGGTATTCGAGACAAACAAGGTTTTCAGCTGATTCGAAAAATACAGGAACCCCGGGCAGTTCAACGCGGTATTGTTGGCGGATAGCCCCGCACAGATCCCGTTCGCGACCCCCGGGAGGATCCCCCCGGATGGAGAAAGATTGTAGGTTCCGGCCCCTGATATCTGGGAAAGGTCGAAAGAAAGAACGCCACCCCCCCCGGAATTGGCCACAAAAAGAATCGGATGTGTCAGTGCCGTTCCTGATGAATCGACCAGATCCATCGACATGCCTTCCGGCGCGACTAGACTCGTATTGCTTCCCATGATCGTGATGTCGGGAGTCGCTTTTGGGGAGTTTGCGTTGAACCCACAATAGATGTAAATGGCATTATTTACACCGTCCGAAACGAGCAAGGCCGGGGTGGAACATCCGGTGATAGAAGGAAGAGCCCCAATACCGTCAAGGGCTAAAATATTTTTCGCGTAAGGATAGACCAGCAAACCATCCGGACCTTGCAACCCTTGGGACAGGGTGGAACCCGGGGATATTATTCCGCTGGTCTGAAGGAAAGAGGAGGAGGTCGCATAGCTCGGAAAAACGAGAACCTGATGGGAGCCGTAGCTGGTGACTGTCATAAAGGAATTCGCAGGGGTTGCATTATCCGAATAAATGGCCAATCCATAGGGATAGTTGATGTTGTTCGTTCCAGGAGGATTGTTCCCGCATCCGGCAAGATTCGTAACGAGGAGGAGAAAGAGACTCCAGAAAAACCCGCGGAACGCACGCCGTGACGCATGGTGCGTCCTCAGTAAATAAGTCATCGATTGAATAGGAAACCCCAAGAAAATACTGGATCTGAAAATATTTACATGATCCACTGGTTGAATCGGATTTTGCAATCCGGCAGGTATTTCAATTATCGAATAATATCAAAGAATGCAGCACTAAAAGTCAACGGTGGCGTTGAAGGTACCTTGCCTCCGAATCCTCGATTCAAACTTTCCCGAATTATTTCGTGTATAAATCCCATTAACCGTTGACAGACGCCAGTTCTTTGTATATGTTATATGTATTGTAAATATTTAACATTAATCGAGGTCGTCCTGGTGTCGAATCTTGAAGAATCAAAAGCCGCCCGCCATGAACGCATAAAGGGCGAAAAAAACCCCTGGGAAATGCTTCCCGAAATCTATGCCTACGCCCCCAAGGGAATCGACGCGGTTCCCGAGGAGGATTTCAATACGCGTCTCAGGTGGTGGGGGCTCTATCCCCAGGGAGACGGGGAGGGGGTCAAGGGCGGAACCGACCCCTATTTCATGCTCCGCATTCGCATTCCAGGCGGAATTCTGACCTCAACCCAGTTCAGGCTGATCGGTAGTATTTCCGAACGATTCGCCCGGGGAACGGCGGACGTCACCGTCCGCCAAAACATCCAGCTCCACTGGCTGAGAATCGAAGATATTCCGGAGATCTTCCAGACTCTGTTCGAAGCCGGTTTGACAAGCATGGGGGCGTGCGGAGACGACACGCGAAACATCACGACATGCCCTGTCAGCGACCTCGACCCCGACCCTTCGAATAACCTTTCCGACCTTGTCCTCAAAGTCACCAAGGAGCTTAACGGGAATCCTCTTTTCTACAATCTCCCGAGAAAATTCAAGATCACGCTATCGGGATGTGCGACCCAGTGCACATATCCCGAAATCAACGATATCGGAATCACCCCTGTCATTCATGGCGACGGGAGAAAGGGTTTCAAGATCCAGGTTGCCGGGGGACTCTCCACCCGACCCCACTTCGCCGTTCCCCTTAATGTCTTCCTCGGCAGGGACCAGATCGTTCCTGTCGTTCGGGGCGTGGCGTGCCTGTTCCGGGATCGGGAAGAACTCCGGCAGAAAAGGGAACGCGCCCGGCTCAAGTTTCTCTTTCTCGATCATGGATGGGACCGAAACCGGTTCGAAGAAGAACTTCGGGGATATATCGATTTCCCCCTTGAGCCGTGGGTCCCGATCGAAGAGGGCGTTCACCCGGCCCATACCGTCCGGGATCATATGGGATTTTTCTCCCAGGTCGGTAGGGAAAGACTTCATTACGTTGGTCTTCCGATCAATCAGGGGTCCCTGAACCCGGAGCTGTTCAAAAGAATATCGGAACTCTCAGAATCCTGTGGGGATGGACATATCCGGCTCACCCCCCAGCAAAACGTCGTCATGACCGGAATTTCTTACCGAAAAATCGAGGAATTAAAGGACGCCATGACGGTTTTGGGAATTCCTTTGGATTCTCACTCTTTTCTATCCCGGACAGTGTCCTGTACGGGAAAAACCTATTGCCGGCTTGCCCTTGTTGAAACGAAGTCATTTGCCCGCAGCATGGCCGAGACGCTTGACAGAAAGTACCCGACCCCGACAAGACCGATCAATATTCATGTCACGGGTTGTCCCAATGATTGCGGTCAACAAAGAATTGCTGAAATAGGACTGCAGGGTGGTCAGTTCAAGGATTCGGAAGGAACGTTGAGGGACGGGTTCGACCTTTTCCTCGGGGGGCAAACGGGAACGGTCAAGGCGTTCAACAGCCGCGTGGGAATCCGATTGGACGCAGACCACGCCACAAAGGCCATTTCCGACCTGATCGAAATTTTTGAGTCGGAGAGCGAAGAGGAGGAGGATTTTCGTTCGTTCGTGCTGCGTATCGGAACGAACACACTGAAGGAAAGGATTGCTCCCAAAAAACCCGCTTCGAAAACCTAGGCCTATTGGTGGGTCGACCAATAAAGGACGAAATAATAAAGGCCGACCATTCCGATCAAAACAAGGGCTTTCCAGATTCTGTGCAGATGCCGCGTATAGAGTGAACCCAAAATCGCAAGGCTCAGGAAAAGAAGCAGGATCCGCCAGTCGAACTGGGCATACCATGGTTGTACCTGCGAACTTACATCACCCATCGGACCATTTCCAGGAGTTTTGGGAAAACAAGGATATCAATCGGGTATTAGCGAAGTGCCAGGCGTGATCGTACCTTTTCCGTAAGCTTTAGGATCGGCCGGTTCAGGTGCTCATCCTTGACGGCAATTTTTTCCAGCATTCCCGTCAGGACGCTCTGAGGAGCCATGCGGTCGTAATCCGGAGCTTCCCGGGCCATCAGGATCGCCTTTCTTCTATAATCAGACATCGTGTTGTGCAACGGCATCTTGTATTCGAAGAGCACTTCCTCGATTTGAGGGAGAACCGCTTCCCCGCAATGCTTGATGAACGCTTCGACCATCTGGCAGAAGAATGAAAAGTGCCTTGCCTCGTCTTTCGAAAGGTGGTTCAGGAGCTTTACCAGGACAGGTTCTTCTATTTTCCGGGCCAGTGACTGATAGTAAAGCTGGGTGGCTTTTTCCTGGAGAAGGGTGTAGGTAAAGACCTGAACAGGTTCGGAGAAACCGATGGAAAAAGCTTTACGGTTCTCGAGAATCATCTTTTCCTCCAGAATATCTTCCGAAGGCTCGATTCCCGATTTCAACTGATACATGGCCAGAGCTTGGGCATGGCGGTCTTCTTCCATCCCCCAGCGTACAATGAAATGGAAGAGTTCTCTGTTATGGATGGCCTCGACGTCGTTATGAGCCTTGTCGATTGGAAAGAGTTCCTGATATTCCTGAAAATATCCCGGAAGATGATCCTCGACAAAGGTCACAAAGACGATGGCGGATTTTTGACCTTCCGTCAGGAGTTCCGGTTTCAGGTCATCCCACGGCAGAGAAGTAAAGCGGTTCCAGTTCGCATCATCGGCAATATTATTGAAGGAACCGACAATTTGTCTTATTGTTGAAATCGGAAGTCGCACGCATTTCCTTTCCAAGAGCGAATCTTAGTTTTTCAATATTTATTTACATGCTAACGGCATCTTTTTATTATATAGACAGTTCCTAAAAATATCTACTAAATTTGATGCTCAATGGAAAGTGTCCGGGACGTTCGGGTTGACTGTGGCCCGTCTGTTCCCGTATTGGACTCTTCTTAAATTTCAATGCTTGACTTTGAAAATCCCCGGAGAAAAGGAGATTTGTGATCGATTCGCGTTCGAAGCTGATTTTTCGGACTTTGTTCCTGTCCTCTGAAATCGCTCCCTTCAGTAAAACCGGAGGATTGGCCGATGTGGCTGAATCTCTTCCCGCTGCTCTCAAGAAGGGTTCGCTTGGCGATTTCGACATCCGGATTGCCACGATCGCTTTTTCTGGAATCGAACAGACCGAAGGCATCGTGCACTATAAAACGATTCCCTTCTCATGTCCTCTCGGGGAGTTCAAGGCCGATATCCACTTAGGACACGCCAGCAGATCTAAGGATATCCCTATTTACTTCATCGGCATCGAAAATCTTTTCAACAGGACGGGGGGAGTCTACGGAGATGAAAAAGGGGAGTATTCCGATAATTTTGAACGGTTTACTCTGTGGACCCACGCATTGTTTCAGCTGATCGAGGAAGAATCTTTTTACCCGGATATTGTTCACGGAAACGATTGGCAAACGGGACTTTTTTTTCCGCTTCTTTCGGAACGAAAGAAAGAGGATCCCCTCTTTGCGAAAATACATTCCCTTTTCACAATCCATAACCTTTCCTACAAGGGCCTATTTCCCATTTCCCGCCTCAGGGATACCGGACTTCCAAGGGAGTATGCCCATTTTTCAAGGCTGGAATTCTATGGAAAGCTCTCTTTTCTTAAAGGCGGTATTACCGCCGCGGACATCGTTACCACCGTGAGTCCTAACTATCGCAACGAGGTATTGTCCGAACCGGCCGGAGAAGGTTTGAGCGGTGCCCTGAAAATGCGTGGAAAGGATTTCGTGGGAATTTTGAACGGAATCGATTCGGCGCGTTGGGACCTGGCTAACGACCCCCTTTTTCCGTATCACCCGTCAACATACGAGATGAAATGGAAGCTTTCGGTCAAAAAAGACCTCCTGGAGCATGCCGGGTTCGATCCGAATGGCGAAACATTCCCCCTGATCTCCATGGTAACCCGCCTTACGCCGCAAAAGGGTGTTGATATTGCATTTCGGGCGTTCAATACAATCTTTAAGGAAGAATCCGCTGCCTTCAGGGCGATTGTCCTGGGATCTGGTGACTCCGCTCTTGTCAAAGACGGCATGCGCTTTTCAGAGCTTTACCCCAGGGACTTTGCGATGTTCGACCTGTTCGATGAAAAAATCGCCCATGCGATTTTTGCCGGGAGTGATTTTTTTCTCATGCCATCACGATTCGAACCTTGCGGCTTGTCGCAAATGTATTCCATGCGATACGGAACCTTGCCGATCGTCAATCCCACGGGAGGGCTGAAAGATACCGTGATTCCCGACGTGAACGGCATTTGGCTCGACGAACTTACCCCCGAGGCCATTATTCGAGCGATCAAAGTAGGGGTTCAGATTTATCGTGACGGGAAAAGGTTGGCAGATATGAGAAAAAACGCCATGATGGTCGACAACGGATGGGAAAACAGGGCAAATGCGTACCTTGCACTCTACACACAAATCACAAAATCCGAACCGATCACTGCGGACCCCGCGTTATGACCTTTATTGCCCTGAAAATGGCGAAAACCCCAAGAATGAGCATGGTCGAGACTCCAATGACGACGATATAGTCGAAGGGGCCCCAGGTAGCGGTGCTGAAATGAGAATTCATGCTTCCTCCAGGCTCAGAAGAAATTTCCCGTGCTTTCCTTCCGAAGTTTGTTTTCATTCAGAATATAGATCCTGCTATCGGAAATTCGAATGATCTCCGATTGGATAAACGCTCCGAGCGAGCGAGAGACCGTTTCGCGGGAGACGCCAGACAGGGATGCCAACTCCTGTCTGGTGAACCGATCGTTAATATATGGCAAACCTTTTTCGTTCTTGGCCCCTTCTTTCTCAAAGATTTCGAGGATCGTCCTCGCGATCTTCGCGTATGAATCGGCAAAGGCCATATGCATGAGCTTTTCGTCGGTCTGTCGAAGCCGTCGCCCCATGACAGAGAGAAGCTTGAGGGCAAATTCCGGATAATTCGTGAAAAATTTCAAAAAATCCGTTTTTTCGATTGAGATAACAGTCGTGGGTTCCAGGGATGTGACCGTCGCACTGCGGGTATCGTCATTGTCCAGAAGTGCGATTTCACCGAAGAAATCCGACGGGTAGCCGATCGATACGATAATCTCCCTTCCTTCCTGATCTTCTGTCGAAACCTTGACCGAGCCTGAAACGATCACGAAAAGTTCTGTGCCCCGGTCGTACTCCTGGATAATTTTTTGACTTGGTTTGTAATTCCGGATCCGGATGATCTTTTCCAGATTCTGCATCTCATCCGTTTTCAACGAATTGAACAGTTCGACCGATTTCAGAATCTGAGTCAGACTTTTTCCAGAATTCGAACTTGATAAGGAAGACATAATGAGGTTTCCCTAAGATTTGTCTGGTTGGTTTGATGAGGTGGCACCCAAGTTCATATTTTACCCGAGAGGACCCCGCAATCCAAGCTTTTTTCCTCGCTCTACGCCATCACATCCTTAGTGATCTGGCATCTCCGTATCATTACAACAAAGTGAAAAAACAATGGAATAAGGACTTATTCTATTTTGCCTTGCAATTTTAAATAGTTTCTGAAATATTGGAGCATAGTTTTATCATGCGGGATATGTCACGTTCGCTATTTTTAAAGATTCTGAAGCGTTCAAAGGAGTTATATTGAGGATTCACGCCCGTCTAGAAAAAGCGTTCATTTTTTACTCATCGATCCTGCTTTTTTCAGCGGGCTGCTCGACGGTAGGCACTCCTTCAAAAACAGTCACGCATAGTCAGAAGTCCGATATCGCCGGTAATCTTCCCCAAAATGTACCTCCTCCCTTGATACCGAGCCCTTCCCCGGATCAACTGAAGACTGGCACACAAACAAAGACGGTAACGACCCCGGGAAACCTTCCCAAGGGGAAACAAATCCTGACAATGGCGACGCTTCAGGGGAATTCGGGAAGTCTTGCGAAGATCGAGATCAACAGTCGACCCTTCATGAGGATACCGGACGATTCCAGTATCGAGTGGTATAAAACGTATTTTCAAACGGCCGGACGGCAACATTTCAAAGTCTGGCTCGAACGGTCGACGAAGTATCTCCCGTTTATCAAGTCCGTGTTTCGACGGGAAGGCCTGCCTGAAGATCTTGCCTATCTTTCCCTGATAGAAAGCGGGTTCAGTCCACGCGCCTATTCCTATTCAAGGGCATCGGGACTTTGGCAATTCATGAGCTGGACCGGCAGAAAATATGGACTGAAGGTCAACTGGTGGATCGATCAGCGCCGGGACCCAGTCCAGTCGACGTACGCTGCTGCCCGTTACCTGAGGGACCTTTACAATGAATTTCATTCGTGGAGTCTGGCTCTCGCCGCCTACAATGCGGGGGAGGGGAAGATCGCGAATGCCGTGGCCGAAACGGGAACAAAGGATTATTGGGAGATCCGGAATACAAACGCCATTTCCAACGAGACGAAAGATTACGTTCCGAAATTTCTCGCCGCGCTGAAGATCGCAAAGGATCCTTCCCGATACGGTTTGGGAGAGATCGATTATGATGATCCTCTCGATTTTGAGACGGTCTATATCCACCATCCGACGGAAATCCGTACACTTGCAAAGTCGGCCGGGATTACGATGTCCACCTTCAGGAACTTCAACCCCGAGTTTATCCGCTGGGCGACTCCACCGCACATCCCATCGATTCCGGTCAATATTCCCAAGGGAATGAAAAATCAGTTCCTAGCCCGTCTTTCAAGCTTGCCGGAGTTATCCCACGGTGAAATGCTTTCAGACCAGGGAGTAGGGAACCACACCATTCGGTCCGGGGACTCCCTATGGACGATCTCACGTCATTACGGGGTATCTGTCCGGTCCTTGATGGAGGCCAACAACATTTCGAACACATCGATTCTCCGTCCGGGTAAAAGATTACTCATTCCTCCGGCGGGGGTTTCTTCAAGACATTCGGGCCATCATTATTCCTCCCATCATGGGTGGGTTCGCCATCGAATCAGGAAGGGTGAATCTCTTTTTGTATTGGCGAAGAAATTTCGGACGACGATATCGGCCATACGGATCAAGAATCATCTCTCGCGCAATTTCCTGCGTGCAGGTCAAACCATCATGGTTCCCATCCGGTAACTTTTCCTTCGAGACATTCGCCCGGTCGAGACACGTCTTATCGCTACCCCGTCTGAACCCGTTTCCACTTTCAATTTATCCAGCGCTTGGCCCGATTTCTCTCCCACAAGTGATCCTTGATATCTGATTTAGGTCAGGGAATGTGTCGTTGCGGCTTCGGATATGAGACACACCGAAGGCTTCGATGCACGAAATTTGAACGCTTACATGAGGATTCTTCCCTCTAATGGGCGACGAGTCTATTTCTGGGGCGGGACAGGCATGGAAGGGGGAGTCTGTTTCAGAGGAGGAGCCGATGTCGGACCCTGATTCAAGTAGGTACCGGCTTCAGCGGCCCATGGTGAATTCGGAAATTTTTTGACCAGGGTTTGAAAATTGAGAAGAGCGAGTGCAGGCTGGTTTAAGGATTGGTATATCTTCCCGATATTATAGTAAGCCGCATCGGCCAGGACCTTTTCGGGAAACTTGAGAACCTTTTGAAACATGGCAAGGGCCTGATCGTACTGTTTCGTGGAATTAAATGTCACTCCGAGACTTTCATAGTAGAAAGGAAGAATTTTAGTATCGCCGGCATTCTTTTCGAGGCCTGTATGAAGCCAGGTCAAAGCTTCCTGCGGATGCCCCTGCTGATTTGCAATCGACGCCAGGAATAGGGGAGCGATTTTTGCGCTTGAAGAGTCGGGATAACTTTTCATGACTTCCGAAAACAACTTTTGAGGGTTTGACAGATCTTGGGTTTTATCTTGCATGTTCTGGGAAAAGGATTGTTCAGCCTTTGTCTCCAAAGTCGCGGCCGTTTGTTCGGTTTTTTTCTTGTCGCTGTAGATATGGGCGACAAGCCCAATTCCACCGAGAATGATGACCCCGATGATTCCGCTTACGATTATGGGGGTTTTCCGGGTATCCATCAATTGGCTGATGGCTTGCCCCATCGCCGAAGAGGAGGCGGAAGAAGTGTGAGGCGTTCCGGAATTGGTGTTTTGAGGCGAAGAGGACCCTTTTTTTCGTATGCGGTAGGACATGAATGCATTACCCTTTCTTTTGTTCCATCCTGTAATAGAGATTTCTTAGCGATAGGGGCTTATCGGAACGGAGCTGATTGATCAGATCCCGGACGCTACCGCTGTTCATTCCGGAAAACCAGTATCCTTCGGGGTAGACAAGAACCATCGGACCGTATTCACATTGGTCGAGACAACCACATTTTGTCACGAGAATTTCCTGGGCCGGTCCCAGGGAATTCAGGTATTCCTGGGCTTCGAGTTTTAATTCTTCGCCTCCATTGCCCAGGCATTTGTTTCCGGTACAAAACAATACATGTGATCGGTAACGCATGGAAGAAGGCACCGTCAGTCAGATCCCATATCAGTTTGCTCCGGAATCAAAGGACCGTACCCTGAAGCAGCATCCCGGAAGTAGCCAAGTTCTGGTAATGAGGCGTTCGATGGTTTCGACGACAGAGTCCGGTTGCAAGATGTTCATCTATCTCTTCCGGAAAATGCTTCAGAAGCGTTTCGACGCTATATGCCGAAGCCGTGATGAGTCCGCAATTGCCACGGCCTTTGATCAGACCGGCGACCTTTTTGATCCGGACGATCGTTTCCCGGGAGGCTTTTCCGGTTTCCACGTCTTCCAGAAGTTCATGGAGATTCTCGGTTCCAATCCGGCATGGAGGGCATTGTCCACAGCTGCCGACCTCATAAAACCTCGAGAATTCCGCGGCGGTAGCAACGGGGCAGTCCTGGTCAGAAAGGACAATGATCCCGCCGGACCCGATTCCAGAGCCCAATCCGCGCAGAGCATCATAATCAAGTGAAACGTCAAAGTCTTTTCTTGGGAGAATACCGAACGAAGGCCCTCCAGGGTAGAACCCGGAAAGGGTTTCGCCGGCCGCGGCGCCTCCGGCCAGGTCTTCGACAAGGATCCGCAGGTTTGCCCCGAGGGGAAGCTCGACGATCAGGGGTGTTTTCACGGATCCCGTTACGGCAAATACCATCGTACCCGGGCTCTTGGAGGTCCCCCTGGATCGGAACCAGTCCGGACCGTTTCGAAGTATGTGGGGAACATGGGCGTACGTTTCGACATTGTTCACGATCGTCGGACAGTTGTAGAGACCCCGGTCGGTCGGATAGCCTGGAGGTTTCGGTCTCGGTTTTGGAGTCCTCCCTTCGAGAGATTCCAGAAGGGCCGTTTCTTCTCCGGCGATGTACGCGCTGGGGCCGACAAAAATTTCGATGTCCACCGAAAAATCGGTGCCCAATATGCGATCTCCCACGAAACCGGCCTTCAGCGCTTCTTCTCTGGCCGCCTTCAGGATCCTGATCCCCTCAGGGAAGCTTTCCTTGATGAAGAAAAAGCATTTTCGCGCTTTGACGGCGTACGCGGCGATGAGGATGCCTTCAAGGATCTGGTGGGGATTCGTCTCGATCAGGAAGTGATCTTTATGGCTTCCAGGCTCACCTTCGCTTCCGTTGGCGACCACGTATTTTTCCGATAGCCTGTGGGTGGCGACCTTCTCCCATTTCAGGGCGGTCGGGAACCCGCTTCCTCCGCGACCACGCAATCCCGCGTCTCGAATCTCGGAAATGACTTCAACGGGGGAAATCTTTGTAATGGCGCGAATAAGGCCATCGTATCCACCGACGTTCCGGTAGGATTCCAGGCCAGGTCCCCCATCAATAATCTCCCGACGAATCAGAACCGGATCAGGTCCGATTCGAAAGGGAATTCCGTGCGCAGATGTTTCTAAGCTCAAGAAAATCCTCCTCCACTTTGGTGAAATAGTAAGGTATTCGGCCTCTCCGGTCAAACGAGGACGATATGATTTTAGTTAATAAAGTATCCAAAAAATAGAGATATTCTTTAAGATCCGCTCCCCTTTCCAGGGGATTAACAAGCTTTGTTTGCAATCAGGAGTTCGGATTGTCAAAATCCTTTTTGATTCACATTTGTTCCCCGATTCTTGTCAAACACGGGGATCCTAAGGAGGGAAGGGAAAATCATGGGCGTCGAACATCCTGCAGTCGGAATTATCATGGGCAGTGCGAACGACTGGAAAGTCATGCAATCGGCTGCGAAAACACTAAAACAGTTCGGGATTCCTTATGAAGCCCGCGTCGTGTCTGCACATCGTACACCCGATCTCCTTTTCCAATATTCGGAAGAATCACGGGGGAGGGGGTTGTCCGTCATTATTGCGGGAGCAGGCGGAGCCGCCCATCTCCCTGGCATGGTCGCTTCGAAAACGACGCTTCCCGTTCTGGGAGTTCCGATTCCAAGCACCTCTCTAAATGGGCTGGACTCGCTTCTTTCCATTGTGCAAATGCCGAAGGGAGTTCCCGTAGGCACTTTGGCCATTGGCGAAGCCGGAGCCGAGAACGCCGCTCTTCTGGCTATTTCCATTCTTGGAATCCGGGACGAATCCCTCAGAAAAAAACTTGAGGAATTCCGACTTGGTCTCAGGGAAAAGGCCCTCTCCTCATCCCTGCCGGAGGTTTGATCGATGCTGCTTCCGGGGTCCTGGCTCGGTGTTCTAGGTGGTGGCCAGCTGGGAAAAATGTTCGCCCTGACGGCCCTCACAATGGGGTATAGAGTTGTCACATGGGATCCAGACCCGACCAGTCCTGCCGGCGAATTTGCATCCCACCATATTCAGGCCGGGTTCCACGACCCGAACGCCCTGAAGATTTTTTGCAAATACGCGCGGGCCGCAACGACAGAATTTGAAAACATTCCGGAAGATATCCTTAGAGCCCTTTCCGGTAATATGACGGTCATCCCGGGCCCGGATCCCGTGTCCATTTGCCAGGACCGGGTACGCGAAAAAAAGTTCTTGGAAAAAGAAGGCTTTCCCGTCCCGCCCTTTTCGGAGATCCTTGTGATCGAGGATCTCGAGGTGGCCTTAAAACATGTTGGGACGCCTTCACTCTTAAAAATTAATCGTTGGGGTTATGACGGAAAAGGTCAGACGACCGTTGTTTCATTAAACGATGCGATGAAGGCTTTCGAGGATTTCGGCAGGGTTCCTTGCATCCTTGAACAAAAGATCCCATTCGTCAAGGAATTGTCTGTCATTCTTGGCCGGAACCGTAAAGGAGAGATTCGGGTATTCCCCGTCGCCGAAAACGTTCACCGAAATGGTGTCCTTGAAACGACAGTCGTCCCCGCCAGGATTTCTGACATGGTCGCCCAGAAAGCTTGCCAAATTGCCCAGGAGATCGCATCTCGCCTGCATTACCAAGGGGTCCTTGCCGTAGAGTTTTTTCTCACGGAAGAAGGTCTGCTCGTGAACGAAATGGCTCCGCGTCCCCACAATAGCGGCCACTTTACCCTCGATGCCTGTTTGACAAACCAGTTTGAACAGCAGGTGAGGACGTTATGCGGCCTACCGCTGGGGGACCCGCGTCTTGTAAGCCCGGCAGCCATGGGAAACATAATGGGGGAGTGCTGGTCTGGAGGGGAAGAGCCCGACTGGGAGAAAATTCTCCGTAACCCGGACGTCAAGCTTCACCTGTATGGAAAAGTCGAAGCCCGACCCGGAAGGAAGATGGGGCATTTCACCTGCCTTGCAGAGGATGCGGATGCGGCACTTTCTCGTGTCCGTTCCATTTTATCGGAGCTTTACCACCGAACGGACTCAGCGTAGACCTATTATGCTTCGCGAAGAAGAACTTCACCCGCATGGATAAATAATTCGGGATCCATAAGTCCGCCGATAAATACCCGGTCGCCCCCACTATTTTCGAGCACCAAAGTCGGCCGGACAGTGACCTTTTCCCTTTCGGCGGATACCTGATCTTCTCGAAGGGCTTTTTGGGTTTCGATTTCCATGAATCCTTTCATGAGTTCCGCAAAATTAAACCCCACTTTCCGGGATATTTGCTCGATGATCTCCGTTGATCCGATATTGAGTCCTTCTTCGTACATCGCTTTCCTCAACTCCCAAAGAAACAGCGATCCTTTTTCAGGATCGAGCCGTAACGCCGAAGAAACCCATAGGCAGCATGTTTCCGAAGACACCGGAACATCGTTTTTTTTCCAGGCTTTCACCTCTAGAGCGACCCCCGAGTTCCTTGAAACAGATTCGAGTTTGGGGACAAATTCTTCAGGACGGGTCATATTGCGTTGCTTCAGGAATTCATTGAGTTCCCGATAGAGAACGAAGAGCCTCTCACGGAAAATCAGACGACCTGAAAAATGCTCTCGAAACTGGTGGATGGATTGATTCGCGATATAGCTCCAAGAACACATCGGATCTGTAAACCATTGTGCATAGAGTAAATTGGAAGCAAAGGTCTTTTGCAGAGACGGATCCATCTTCGGTCTTCCTATTTTATTTTGTTCTCTTTTTCGAGCACTTCCAGTTTTTTCAGAAGTGAGCGGGCCTTCTGGATGTTTTCCCTGACTTCTTTATTTTGGGGATTGAGATCGATGACCTGTCCCCAATAGAATAAGGCCCTGTGAAGGTGCTGTTGTGTAAAGGCCATGTCCCCATTATTTGTCCATGTTTTTTCCAACAAAGCGAGCTTCGCTCTTAACGATACCGCATTTGAATCCAGCGGAGAGACCGCTAACGCCCTTCGGATATCGATCAGGGCCGCATGGTATTTTTTCTCTTCCATCCGCCTTTGGGCCAAGTGTGTATAAGCCTCTACCGAAATGGAGTTCATATCCTTAGTATCCAGAAATGCCACCGATCGACTGTTTTTCAATGCCCAGAACTCCTGGTCCGACCTGATTTTTGACCTGAGATAATAAACCCATACCGGACGCGCCAGATCGGCCGGAGCTTTGCGAAAGTAAAGGGGATCTCTCTCCAGAATCTTGTCGATCAAGGGCAGGGATTGATCCGGCGACACGGTTTTAAGGATGACATTAGTTTTTTTCAAGTCTGCCAGATTCCATGCATTGTTTACATAATGAGTCCAGTGAATCTTGTTTACAGGATCTTTCAGCTGGCCCGCCTTCACCATCGCAAGGTCATATCTGCCTTCCTTTACCAACCGCTCTATCGTTTGAAGCTCGTTTTCGGGTATCTGTTTCGGGGGAGGGGGAGGAGCGGCAACCGGTCGTGGAGGAATCCCGCAACCTGCATCAACAAGAACCATCGCGGAAATAAAAACGATCGCCAGTCGCCGGAACACGCTGCCAAAGGATTTGAACGTTGAAAGCCACATCGGGAATTTTACCCTCCTGTTGATCCGGTAGAAGAGGAAATGGGAAGGGGAACAGAATCAGGGCCTGGTCTAGATTGCTCGGAATCGGGAATCTTCTCAATGATTTTGCTGACTAAAATCGGTTCATCAAGCCCCTTGAGCGATACGGGTAGGGGGTCCGAAAACTGGAAAAATCTTGAAACGCGTTCGACAACACTGGAGGTCACGAGAATCTCCCCAGGCTTTGCCAAGGTTTCGATCCTCGATGCGATATTAACCGTCTGACCGACCACCGTGTATTCCATTCGGGCTCCGGAACCAATATTGCCGACAATACCGTCACCCACATGCAGGCCCATTCCGAATTCGGCAACCGGAAGACCCTTCGATTTCCGTGCAAGGGTTTTTTCCCGTATTGCTTCCATCATCGCAAGAGCACATCCTAGCGCCGTTTTGGGGTGCTCTTCAAAATATTCCGGAATCCCAAATACGACCATCACTCCATCACCCATAATATTATTGATCGACCCCTGATACTTAAACACGACTTCGATAAGGGATTGATAGTAGTCATTCAAGATTGTGACGACTTGCTCCGGGGACAATTGGTTCGAAAGCCGGGTGAAATTCCGGATGTCCGCAAAGAGGACAACGACCTGTTGGCGCATGCCTCCCAGATGGATCAGTTCAGGGTGGAGGATGATCCGCTCGGCGACATCTTTGGACACATATCGAATGAGGGCATTCTGCAAGAGTTCCTTATGCCGAAGTTCCATGACCATTGCATTGAACGACTGGGTCAGATCCCCAAGTTCGTCATGACCGTCTTGTTTCAGATGGACGGTAAAATCCCCCTGTTTAAGGGACATGGTCGCCTTGTAAAGATTTCGAATGCGTTTCGTAAGATACCGGGACAAAAAAATCGATCCGCCCAGCGAGAGAAAAACGCCTACGACTCCCAAGGCGATGAAAGAAGATAGAACTTCCTTGTGAATGATTCTATAGGGTTTGTCCGAAAAGTAGACTGAGATCGTTCCGATAGGCACTTTTCCAAAAAAGACGGTTTTGCTGGCGAGGTCGTATTTAAGGCTTTCAGAATGGGTAAAGAAGAGAGATGGGTTATTTCTGGGGCTCAGGCCATGCTTAAGAAACGGAGGGATTTCTCCATTGAGAGAATCTCCAAGGAGATCTCCGTTTCTCCCGTAGATGAGGATTTCTTCGACCCCGTCATGGTGGGAATAGGTCCGGAGAATATCGTCGATCGTCAACCGGTCTGCGTTCAAGATCGGGACGGATACCACATGGCTCAGTTCATCAAGAAAAAGGATGCTCTCACTTTTTAAAAGATGTCGCACATGAAGGTCCATCTCTTTTGCAAGCAGGGAATATCCCGTTGCAAGTGCGACTAAGGATATGGATGCGGAGAGCAAAAAGATCTTGAGAAAAAGGCCGAGGCGGAAACCCGAATTCAATGAAAGGCCTATCCTCCGCGTGCTCACATGGTAGAACCCGCGGAAACGTGGAGTATAATGTTCGAAAAACATTGCAAGTTCTTTGTTAAAGGATAATAAACTCTTAAAGGAATATCAATTGCGAAGAGTCTCATTTGAGAGGGATGAGAAAAAGGTAGAGAGCTATTCCGTACCGTTGGGAGTCCTTCTTTTAACTCTTTTCGTTTTATTCGTTTTCATGATTCTGTCATTTCAGAATCCTATCCCAAAAAACCTTGTCCATAGGACTTGTGGCCCTTGTCCCCTCGCACAGGTGCGACTGGCAAGCATCGATGAACTCGAAAATGCCCAGAAAGATATCAACAAAAAGCTTGGGATCCCTCCTTCAGAACACGAAGGAACGGAAAAACCCGGCAACCCCGTCGAGAGAAATCCTACCAATCCTTTGGTTAGCTGGGCTTTGGTCGCGATTGCGACCATGGGGATCGGGATCCTTCTATTAATCCTTCGGAAAGAAAGAAAAAAAATCCGCCATTTTGAAGATAATCCGCTTGGCATCCTTTCGAAGGATAGGGAACCCTTGTCTTTTGATGCCGGCAAACAAACTGCGACCCTTCCGGAGCTTCAACGTCCTGTCACCGAACTTTCCAACGCTCCTATCCCGGCGTTTCCCGAAGCGACCAAGACGCTGGAAGAAGAAACGACAGTTTTGACAGGAAAGCTGGATCGGTTTTTAAACGGGATGCGAGAACAGACCGGTCCACGGAAAGAGCAGTTCGATCTTTCGGTCCAGAGATTCGACCCGAAACTGAAATCGTTTTTCCATGTTGGGCAGGTGACGGGCAAACGATTTCCCGCAAACCATGTTTTGGGGTTTTTGAATGCAGACATGGCGAATGCTTGGATAGACATCCATTTTACAGAATGGGAAAAAAGTCCAAAGGCAAGTGAAGGGGGAACCGGTCCGATTATCTTCTCTATCGGATTTCCCTTTTTTGACAACAAAGGTCAGCTGTATGCGCTTACGATATCGTGTGCGGATTGCCCCGAGCTTCCTTCTTCCTGGTATGAAGGCTTTAAGGAATTCATTCCGGATATACAGAAAATCCTTCTCGATTATCCGAACCTGCGATATGCCCTTCCTACGGAAACCCGCAATATTGAAGGCGACCTGGATCTCAGGGCAGTCGAAAATCGCGTTTTTCTGGAAATTCAAAAAGGAACTCGCCTCGGAATCACTTTTACCCTTCTGTTTATAAAGCTGGCTTCTCCCGGAAAAGAAAATACGTCCTTATTCCTGAACAATGAATTTTTTCCGAGATTCAAGCGCTGGACGGAAGATACGCTTCGTCAAGGAGATTCGTTAACCGTTCTGCCGGAAAACGTGATCCTCATCCTTTTTCCGGAAACAAATCAAGCAGAAGCCAACTATGTTTTGGAACGCATTAACGAACGCTTCGAGTCCCTTTTGAGGGAATACAAAACCCAGCCGGTAAAACTATTCTCTAATTTCATCGAATGGCGGAAGGGGTCCCCGATATCTCCCCAGATACTGCTCAAAAATGGACTTCGCTTCGACATCCCTCAGGAAAAATCCGAAGAACAACAACTCCTTGAACATTTAAGAGGAAAGAAATTCCATTCACCCGGACCGGATCCGAACACCTTATGATCGAAGAGATTATCTTCAAAAAATATCGAACAGTTCTTGCATTTTTACCTTGAAGGGTGTATACAATCTGCGATTCGAATAAGGTACGAAGAGCGAAGCCGTTTGCACTTATAATTCGATCCGGTTTTCAGTTGGCGGCTTACTCTTAATGGGCCGGAAGGGCTCAAAACCTTGTGTTCGCTTGAATCGAGCGATAGCGGCGGACTTTTCGTAAGGAGGGCACTTTGAAAAAGGGCAAAGAATTGGAGAGAAAAGGATTGTCGAACTGGAAGGCAGCAGCAAAGGTGATTTCTCTCGGTGTCGGTGCCACCCTTGTCCTGGGCGCTGGGGTCCAGGCTCAGGCCGTGACAGTTAGCACGGTAGCCGGCTCCTACCATGAGAGAGGGCATTTGGACGGCACAGGTCGTGAAGCGCGATTTGAATTCCCCCAAGGCATTGTGGCGGCACCGGATGGCAGCATATATATCGCTGATACCGGAAACGACATGATCCGTAAGATTTCTTCGAATGGTCTGAAGGAATCCATGCCAACCCCCGCCCATCTCCAGCACTTGACCTATGAGGTCGAAACGATTGCGGGCGCAGATCACCGGGGTCGCTTCCGGGATGGGGTCGGAACCAATTCTCGTTTCAACAATCCGGAAGGATTGGCCATCTCCCCTGATGGAAAAACCCTCTATGTTGCGGATTCCCGGAATAACAGGGTTCGAAAGATCGATCTTGCTACAAAAACGGTTTCCACTCTTGTGGGTAGGTCGTTCGCCGGCGGAAATGATGGGGTCGGTACAGGTGCCGGGTTGAATACACCCCGTGGAGTGGCCATCTCTCCTGATGGGAAAAACCTTTACATTGCAGATTCTGGAAATAATGCGATTCGTAAGATGGATTTGGGTACGGGCCAGGTAACGACAATCGCAGGCGGTGGCGCATTCATGCCAGGCTATGCCGACGGTGTCGGAACACAGGCAACATTCAAGGAACCTCGCGGCTTGGCCATCTCTTCCGATGGACAGGTACTCTATATTGCGGATACAAGAAACAACCTGATCCGGAAAATGGTGCTCGCGACAGGGAACGTATCAACGATTGCCGGTCATGCCGGTTTTCCTGGAACGCTCAACGGACCCGGACCTGATGCCTATTTTTACCAGCCGGTCTCACTGGCGCTTGATGGAAACAAGCTGTATGTCGCCGACGGCGCGAATGCGGACATCCGTATGGTGGATCTCGGAACTGGAACCGTTTCAACGATTGCCGGGGCCACTCTCAATGGGGGTGTTCCGATTGCAGGCAGGGAAGACGGAGACGGAGTCGAAGGTCATTTCCAGTTTCCTGGAGCATTGACGACCTTTCACGGCCTTATCTTCGTGACAGACTCGCCGGCGGATACCATCCGAGAGGTAAGCTTCTAATAATTCCTCTAGACCATCGCATCCTTAAAAAAGGGAGCGGGGAGAACATTCCTCGCTCCCTTTTTATTTTGTTTCACACCTGAACTCTACGAAATAAAGGAGCGACGAACACATGTCCGAACCTAAATTTCGGTCTCCGTCGAATCTTGCCCGTATGGTGAAAATCCACCGGTTGACCGGTTCCATGCCGTTGGCGTTTCATTTCCTTCGCAACGGATCGGTAAAACCTGCCCTGCATTATCTTGAAAAAGGAGGAAAATTTATTTTTGAACAGGGTCGATGGATCGCCAAATACGGACATCAATCGATTCTGGTCGACAGATTACATGGAAAACAGTTTCATATTTTAGAGCATTTGGATCCCATCGAATTTAGCGGATGGAATATTTCATATTCGCTCTCCGGAGAAATTACAATCCAATACGATGACAGGAAGATACAGTTCGATTCGTATGACGGAATTATCAACATGGTTGAATTTTTCTCCGAATACGAGTGTTTGTTTGTCAAAGGAAAAACAGTCATCGATATTGGCGCATACCGGGGAGAAAGTCCGTTGTATTTCTTGCTCAAGGGAGCCCAAAAAGTATTGGCCATCGAACCAAACAAAGAACATTTTTCGATTGCATCCGAAAGGATTATGAAGAATGGATTTTCCGATAAAATTGATATCCGCAATGTGGGTTTGGGCAATGAGGTCCATGAGTTTGATTCTCGATCTGGTGGCTTGGAAGCAGGTCCTCTCTGGTCAATGGAAGATTTCCAGAAATGGATAGCGGGGAATAAAGATAAAGACTGTGACCTTGTCATGAAGATTGATTGTGAAGGCTGTGAATATGTTTTATATAAAAAGCCTGAATTCGTGTCGGAATGGAAAAATCTTGGTTTGAAAGAATTTGTAATGGAATACCATGAAGGCGACGTCTTAACTTTGGTTAAAAACTGGAGTTCGAACGGGTTTTACGTGTACCGGATCGTTCAAAAAAGCCACGATTGTGGCATTATTCACGGAATCTTGAGGGATTAGGATGAGGGAGCCGGCCAATGAAGAAGGATGGATTCGCTCCCCGATATTGGGGGGATTTTTTTTAAAAGCTGCCGGGAGAGCAGATAATCTTTTTGTGCCAGTACTTTATTCCCTTGTAAAAGGCGAATCTGGTAAGCCACGATGATATGCCGGGTAGCTTCATCCCAATTTTCCAGATGATAATTCGCCAACGCGCCCCCTTCTGAATCGAACGCGATACCATCGGAATTCCCGATTCCCCTGTCGAGCTTCAGCGCCGTTTTAAAAGCAGTACGGGCATCCTTGTAGTTGTTTATTGCAAGATACACACCTCCGATGTTGGCCCAATTGCCAGCTTCGTTTCTTTTATTTCCCAGACTGCGATTGATGGCTTGGGCATTTTGAAAGTTCTTCAGCGAATCGTTCCATTTGTCTTCGATGGCATTTGACAAACCAAGTGTATTGAAAAGGTGTGCTTTGGTTTCGTGCTTGATTCTCGATGAGGGAAGGGGATTGATGAGAGTGAAGGCCTTTTCAATGAATTCATTCGCCTGGGCCGTGTTCTTGAGGGCAATTTCCGTATCCCCGATCAGGGAAAAGGTTTGGGCCTCAAGGATCGGATCTTTTAGAACTTCACAAATCAGTAAGGCACGCTGGAACCATGAAAGAGCCCTGGGGTATTGTCCCAACGCATTGTAAATATACCCGATACGATTCATGTCGATAAGCGTGTTTTGGAGATCTCCGGAAAGTTGATGATTTTTCAGAGCGGAGCGAACGAGGAACAAGGCCTGTTCAGGCTGGTTTCTTTCGAATGCTTCATTGGCTTCGGAAAGGGAATTCCTTGCCATGCGGAGGTTCTTGGGGGTTTGATCATGGGACGCACAACCGGCAAAAGTGAAAACGGAAATCAGCGTCGTTAGCACGAGAAATCCTGAAATGCGCCGCACTTTCAAGGTTTCTTCCCGGTTCCATCAGAAGTGGACGGAAAAGTGAGGGGCGCCCTGGATGGATCGCCGATTTGGGGAAGCTGGGATGGGATGATGATCAGGTTCTTGATCGGCCAACTCTGTTTCAGTCCTTCTACGATATTATCGGCATTGGTGACGGTGTTCCGAGTGTCATGAATCAGCATGAGAGTCGATTGTGAGATTGGGGAGAGCTGAGGTGTCGCATTCTTCACGTCCCGGATCGCAGATTGGAGATCGGACATCATCGTTGGCAGATTTTTCGTGGCATTCTTTATTTTTTCGCTCGTACTCTGGATATTTCCTACCGTGTCCCGCAGGTCGTCGTAAAGTTCTTCTCTCTTAAGGAACGCCCCTACAGTTCCTTTCCCCCTGTCGATCGAATCGGTCAGATCGGCGATGTTCGAAACAATCCTTTGAAGCTCGAGAATGGTCGGGTTCAGCTTCGCCATGATCTGCTCGAAGGTGAGAGGGGTTTCGGAACGGATTCTGTGATTGGGGTAAATCACCGGAAGCCAGGGGGATCCCAAACTGATGCGAAGGGTCACATCTCCGGAAATGATCCCGGATTTTTTGATGCTGACGAAGGAATCATTTCGGATCTTGTTCTGGTATTTGGCGAGGAGTTCCATATCGACCTTGACCTGGTTCAGTTTCGTAAAATCTACCGACTTGACCGAACCGATCGGAATACCGGCAAGTTTGACGGGGATGCCGGGAACAATCCCGTAGGATTGATCGAGAATCGTATAGATGATGTACCTCTTGTCAAAGGCATGCTGATTGACCGCAACTTCGTACAAACCAAAAATAAGTCCAAGAAGAGGGATCAATAGAAAGAAAGCGGCGATCCGTTCCAGTTTTTTTTCGCTTGTCCTGTGAACATAATGCAGTTTCATGCCGTCAACGGACCTCTTCAAGCATGAATTTTGAGAACGGCATGAAATTGTGTTTCATAAGGTCGCTTTTTCCTCTAATTGGCCACCATCCGTACTCCATGGGGCATAAAAATTTTCTCGAAGCTTTACGATCCGAGCCTCGTCGACTTCCTTGATAGCCCGACCTTCGCAGATTTCATAATACCGGCTGAACACTCCGATCGGGAGCAACGGTTTGCGGGATAGAGTAAAGATGGTTGTTTCCCCTTTTTCCCGAACTTTTTTGAGAATACTCCGGAGAAACAGGAACCCTTCATGGTCCAGACCTTCGATCGGATCGTCCAGAATAAGCAGCTTCGGATCGAATATAAGAGCCCTCAGAAGGCCAACGGTCTTGATCATATTGATGCTCAGTTCAAATGGCAAGCAACTCTGAATGGGTAGCAGGCAATTTTCATCCAGGATCCTGTCGACAATCTGATTGGCGCGACTTTGCGAATGGTTCGCGACAAATTGGAGAGGAAAGGCAAGATTTGAACGGACGGAACGATTTTGAATGAGAATACCCTTGTCCGGAAGAATACCGATCTTATGACGGACATTATACAGGATACGGCTGCTGGGATTTTTCATGCTTCTGTCGAACGCCTCATAAATACCTGAGTCGAGGAAAAGAAGTCCCATGATCGATTTCACAAACATGGATTTTCCCGATCCGCTGGTTCCCAGAAGGAGAATGTGTTCTCCCTCATAAATTGAAAAATTCACGTCCCGGAGAAGGATAGATTCCTCATCCAGGGAATACCGGAAGGAAGCATCTTTTATCCGGATGATCGGTTTCGTACGTTCCGTCAAGAGCTCCACTCCTAGGCCGTTTCTTATAAAAGAGATGAAAAAACGAGAAAAAGGGTCGAAAACGCCGTGCACAAGACGATTGCGTTCACCAATGCCCGGGTTGTCTGTTGGGGCACGTCCGTAGGAGATTGCCCAACCTTGAGACCATGATAGGTCCCGACGGCCGCGACGATAAACCCATAGACCACCCCTTCAAGGATAGGGATAAGAAGATCGGTAAGCGTGATGCTGCGCTCAAGCTCCAGAATCAGAGATACAGGGGGCATGGACATTCCGAAAAACGCCATAAGAAACCCCCCGAAAAAAGAAAACAAAGCGAAGTAAAACGAAAGAGCTACCGTCGAGATGACAACCCCGAAGATTTTCGGGGTGATCAAGAAATAAGAAAGGTTGGCCCCCATCATTTCAATCGTATCGAGTTCGCCGGATACCCGCATGTTTCCGATTTCGACCGATAATGCAGACGTCGATCGGGCGATTACGATGAGAGCCGTCGCGAACGGTCCGACGATCCGGAGGATGACGTGAAGTATGATCGGTCCGACGAGATTCTGGATTCCGAGCTTTGGAAGTTCGATTCCGGCTTCGGCGACCGTTCCCATTCCTATGAGAACGCTCACGATCGTGAGGATCGGAATTGCATCGAGTCCCGTCAGGAGAATCTGGTTGAAAAGGAGCGGAATGGAGTTTCGCCGCCGGATCAGGATTCCCGTGAAGTCCAGGAAGCTGGTGAGAATAATTTGGGCCAAATCGCGCAGATAAAAATAGATGTTGAAAAAATTTGAATATGCGAGATAGTTTTCCAAATCCCCACCTACTTTACATAATATATCTTATTTGCGATTCAGGTCTTCCGTCTCCTGACCTTTCCGGGGATTGCCGAGGAAAGAGCTTACAAAATGATTCACCTTGAGAGAATCCCATTTTTTTATAGGAAGCATCCTCCTCCATGCCGTAAAAAGAATGGGTGTCTTCATGGTTTGGGTGCGGATCAGGATAACGGCATAACCGAATTGCTCTTGAGAGGTAAACGCCGATTGATTTCCAATCTGGGTTCCCAGGCGCCGAACTTCGGAAAGCGTGTCCGCGTCGAGGCGTTTTGGGTCATATAAAATCAGGATATTTCCTTTGTGCAGCACATTGACTATTGTGCATGGGGAAATAGGCCCTTCGATATCGTTTCGGGGAATTAAATTGGGCCGGAAAAGACCCGATGTCGGGGGATCCGAGTTGTAGGCGAAAACCTTGCAGTCCGCTTCGCTGTCGGCCTGTCGGTACCCAAGGCTCGCAAATCGCTGGATGCCGGAACGGATGGGGTTGAACGGCTGGTTCGAGCCTCCGAACGTGGAACCAAACATTGGCAAGGGGGAAGCCCCAAAACCGGATTGGCTGTCAGCAATGCCCCGTCCGGGCAATGTCAAAGCACTAAGGAGAACCGATAGACAAACGATACCGAAAATCAGTATATTGGCCCTTGTCGGGGCTATACGGATTTTCGCTGTCATCAACATGATCCTGTTCATTTCTCAACCACTCCCGATAAAAAATGACTTGCATGAAGGAGAGTAACATTCCCAAAATTTGGTTTCAATCCACGGCTATCTCGCTTTTTGCCCTGTTTTGCGTCTCCGCAACCGTTCTTTCCGAAAAGGCGTATGCCGATCCGACCCCAAGTATTTTCGGCGAGTTTATCCCGGGATCCATTGATCCCCAGGACTCCGCCTTCAAGACGGGGATGGGATGGGGCGGTGGCGTTTTCTGGGATGTTTTTGTCAATTCGTTCCTGTTCTTCCGAGGCGGAATCAAGGCGGAGAATTTTGTCGATCCGGGGATCTTCCTCTTTCCTGCGACGATCGGTCTCGGAGCCCGACTGACCCAGGGAAGCCCTGGTGATCTCTATATCTTGGCGGATGTCGGTTTTGCCCCATCGTTTTATCCCGGTGGAGCGTCTGTCACCGCTTATTATGACGGAGGCTTGGGATATTCGTTCAAGCGTCTCTTTTTCGAAGCCAAGGTCTCCGTTGTCCCGAATGCCAATTTTGTCGGTGGCACACTCCTGTATTTCCCTTTGACCGTTGGGATCCACCTCTTTTGATGCCGAATAAAAAAAAGGAGGGGCAATCGCCCCCCCTTTTTTCCTTACTCACAAAGTGTGATTTATGAAGACCTTTAACCCGTTTCTTTCTTATAACTAATCGAAGCTTGTCTTTGAGCTTGAACTGTTGCTAAGAGCGAGAAACCGAGGAACCTCATACACTTTGTTTCTAGGAAACCAAACGACTGTCACGCACTCACTTTGGTGACGTTGGCAGCCTGAGGACCCTTGGATCCGCTCTGAATTTCAAACTCAACGAGTTGACCCTCTTCCAGGGTCTTGAAACCGCTCCCCTGAATCGCGGAATAGTGAACGAAAATGTCTTCACCATTCTCTTGAGAAATGAAACCATAGCCTTTGTTTGCATTGAACCACTTAACATGACCTCTTGCCATTGAAAGTAACCTCCGTGAATGTTGCGGTGTATGTTGCGTGCGAAAGTTGGCTACTGGCCAGAAACAAAAAAACCGCAGCGTAGGACTCTGCTGCGGTTAGGGTCGAAATTTCATTCTTCAATCCTTCTTGCCAGTAAATGCCTGCACCAACTCTTGTATGAATCTAGCAAACGAACTTTGAACTGTCAACAACAATTTTGCTCTTTAGTTCGTCCGATGAAGAAATTTGTTTTCCCAGGGAGATTCTCTTTATAGTGAAAGCTATGACAGATGCCGTTATTCACAAGGATACCCGGTCTTCCGAGCATGATCGGGGTTTTACGCTCGTGGAAATTCTCGTTGTCCTTTTCCTGATCGCACTGATCACTTCCCTGATCCTTCCCAAGCTCACCTTCAAGCGTCAGAAGAATTTGCGTGCCGTGGGAATCAAGATCGCGTCCGAATCTCGTTTTCTTTATTGGCAATCTCTCTCCCGACAAAAAGTGATTCGCCTGTACTTCGATTTCGAGAGGCAAAAGATCTACGCTCTTCAGATCGAACCGGATGGCGAAAAAAAACCGGTCCGGGGACCGGGAACGCTTTCCTGGGGGATGCCTCCCGGTATCAGGATCGATCGGATTGAAAATTTACACCAGGGAAAGGTCGATTCTGGAAAAACGTTCATTCAGTATTTTCCCACCGGTTCCGTCGAACCGACGACGATCCATCTTTCTGATCGCTCCGAGCGTTCTCTCACTCTTTCGGTAAACACGATCAACGGGAAGGTCCACATCTACAAGGGAGATGTCCAGGAAAGTCGTCTGCCCCCCATGGTCCCCGGGGTTCCTGGCGGTGGACCGTCCCCGTCGATCGGTGGAGGATGAATGTGCTTAAAGATCGGGGTTTTACCCTTTTTGAAGTAATGGTGGCCCTATTCATTTTCAGTGTCGCCGTTCTCGCGTTGGTTACGACCCGGAACCAGTCAATACGCATGAACGAGATCGCTCGGGAACATATCACGATGACGCTCCTGGCACATCGAAAGCTCGCAGAAACCATGGGACAGGGCTTCGCTCCTTTGGGGCAGGCGTCCGGAGCCTTTGGCGACAAACACAAGGAATATCGGTGGAAAGAAACCGTAATCCCCTCCCCCCTTCCCGTTGTCCGTCAAGTCACCGTGACCATTTCCAGCGGGTCGGGGAAAAATCTCCGTTCCCTGTCTTTCACCGCTTTGATATCGAGCCTTCCATAAAATGGGAATCGGCCGGACTCCAATGGGTGGCAAGAAATTCGGAAAGCCTGACGATCGCGGCTTCACTCTTCTTGAAGTACTGGTCGCCTTTTTCATCCTGACCATTCTTTTGGGTCTTTTGTTCCGAGTCGTTAAAGATACGGATGATGTCGGACGGCGGGTCGAAGACGGAAATCGCATCTATGAAAATATCCAGGCTTCATTTGTCCGCATCCGGGAAGAACTGCTTTCGACATATCTAAACCAGAATGATCCCCTGACCTATTTCATAGGGAACCCGCAATATTCCGCCGAAAATGAACATGACACCCTTCTGTTCTCATCCCTTTCGCAGACACGACTCATGCAGAACGCACCGGTCTCCCATCTTGCCGGGATACAGTACATTCTCGTACCCGAGAAGCATGGAAAAGACTACATTCTGGCCCATGAACAAGATACAAACTTGCTTTCGTACGGAACGCAAGCCGTGATCGCAGAGCCTTTGGTGCATCACGTTAAATCGCTCAGGTTTCTCTATTTTGACGGTCAACAGTGGACGAACCAATGGAATTCAATGCAGAGCCACCTTCTACCCTTGCTGGTCAAGGTTTCGCTTGAGATTCGCAATCGGGGCGGTAAGGTTGAATCCTTTACGGATGTCATTCCCATCCCACTGTCGACGATGGGGCAGAATACGCAACATTAAGGCAGGCGGGACCTATTAGAAAACGTGACTCTCACCTCCTTATTTGCGAAACAGATGAACACGCCATTGAGGCTCTCGGCTCCGCCCTCCAGAAAAACGACCAGGGAGCAACTGGGATGGCCGCCCGGCAACCCGGGCTTATCGCCAACATCGAGAGTTCAGCGAGTTATTTTGCGAAATAATCTGTTTGACAGGATCGTCCCAAACGTTCTGTCGACGATGGATGCAAATATGAACGGATAAGGAGCGAGAAAACGGTTCCGATGGAGATTCCTAAACACCGGAGTCCATCATTTCGTACCCCATGGCGAGGTTGTCAAAGCGGGTGCAATACCCCAGATAGGCCAACATGACGGAGCCGATAGGGCCGTTTCTTTGCTTTCCGATAATGATCTCGGCTTTCCCGTGGTTTTCCTTGTTTTCCGGATGATAGACCTCATCTCGATAGATGAATAGAACGATATCGGCATCCTGCTCTATCGATCCGGATTCACGAAGGTCTGCCAAGATGGGCTTTTTATCCTTGGGACGGTTCTCGACCGCTCTTGACAGCTGGGCCAAGGCCAAAATGGGAATTCCGAGTTCCTTTGCGAGCGCTTTCAGGGAACGGGATATTTCCGAGATTTCCTGTTCCCTGTTATCTGTCCTCTGAGATCCTTTCACGAGTTGAAGATAATCCACAACGATCAGGGAAAGGTTCTTGACCTGGTTTTTCAGCCGACGGGCACGTGCCCTGAGCTCAAAGACGGTAAGGTCTCCCGAATCGTCGATGAACAGAGGAACGTCGCTGGCTTCGCCGAAGGCATCCATGACCGAACGCCAGTCTTCCCCTTCCAGCTGTCCGGTCCTGAGTTTTTTGGAGTCAACCCGGCTCTGTGCGCTGATCAGACGAAGGAAAAGCTGTTCCTTGGACATTTCCAGGCTGAACATGCCGACGGGACGATGCAGTTCGAATGCCACATACTGGGCAATTCCAAGGGCGAATGCCGTTTTACCCATCGCAGGCCGTCCCGCGACGATGATCAGATCCGCAGGATGGAAACCCGTGGTTTCCCGATCAAGATCGATGAATCCGGAGGGAAGTCCGATTACCGGATCCTTTATGTCACGGGAACGGAGTTCTTCAAGCTTTTTGAACTGCACGTCGAGGTAAGGGACATCTCCGATGCGAACGAAGCCGGATGTCGTCCGGTGAAAACCCAATTCGAGAATGCGCCGTTCCGCTAGATCGAGAAGGGCCTCGATCTCTTCGGATTCTTCATACCCTTTCTGGGCGATATCTTCGGCGGCAAGAATGAGTTTCCTGTATATGCCTTTCTCTCGGAGGAGATTGGCGTAATGTTTCGCGTTGGCCGCAGTCGGTACGATATAGCTGAGTTCTTCTATATATAGGGGAGTTCCGGTCAATCCGCTCCAGCCTTTTTTATTGAGAGCGTCGGATAGTGTCACGGGATCGACCGGAATATGCTTTTCGGACATTTCCCGCATCGTGGAATAAATTTTCCGGTGGGCATCCAGAAGAAAGTCGTCTTCCTTGATCGAATCACCGATATTGGCAAGGACTTCGTTGTTCAGAAGAATGGAGCCCAAAAAGGATTTTTCTGCCTCGAGGCTTTGCGGAAGATTCTTGAGGATCTGGGATCGAGATTTCCTGGCGTTTGCCATGCCGTCACCGTTCCCCAAGACTTTTGATAACACGATCAGGATCTGGGAGTTCCCCTTCGAAATCGTGAATGGAACCTTCGGAGTCGACGAGACGGACCGTGTTTTCTTCGAATTGCAGGACCGCTCCGATCGCAGGATATTGGGGAAGAACGCGGGAGATGTTGAAAGGAGAGCGCTCTTCTTTCGAATTGATGTAAACGACCGGAATTCCTTTCCTCCGTAGTTCCTGGGCCAGAATCGTCATTTTTTCCCGGGTTTCTTTACCCTTTCCCGAAAACAGTACTCCCAAGCCTTTACGATGGCCCCGTTCGGGTAGTTCCTGAAAGAGACTCTCGATCCGGTTGACATGAAACGCGAATCCGGTCGCGGGCATGGACTTCCCGAAGAGGGCCGGAAGCGTGTCGTATCTCCCTCCGGAAGCCAGTTCCTGATAAGCCCCGGAAGAATAGATATGGAAAATCATTCCCGAATAATACGGACCGCTTGGCCTCAGGGCAAAGTCGACCTGGATGCTTTTTTCTTTCTGGTCTTTCATGAGCCGGAGGAGTTCCGCGAGGTTTTCCACTCCAATCGTCCAATCGCCAGAAACCTCGAGTTTTTCAGCGTCGGACAATAGCTTCAGGGACTCCGTCAATGTGTGGTTCTTCTCGAGCATGCGTTCGATCAGTTTGAGAAGATTCTTGTGTGCCGTGGTACGTGCATTTGAACGTTCACGTATTCCACGAAAATCGTGTGCAAAAAAAGCCCGCTGGATCGCATGTTCGGCCTCTCCGGTCAAACCCTTGCACAGGTGTTTCAAGGCAGATCTCTGTATCCCTTCGTGCGCCAGGACCAGGGTAGGATTTTTAAGGCCGAGGAGATGGCTTCCTTCAAGGCAGATGGAAAGGATTTCCCAATCGGCCTGGCTTGAAGGATCTCCAAATAATTCAATCCCCGTCTGAAGGATCTCTCTCTCGAGAATATGGTGATCTTCATGGCGAAATACGGATGTACTGTAGGAATAACGGGACGAATTCCCGTCCGTTTCGTTGGATTGGGCCGCAAGGCGAGCAATCTGGGCTGTCGCGTCCGGCCTCAGGATAAGCACATGTCCTGATCCTCGATCCTGAAGCGTATACGCTTTGTTCAGAAGGGTCGGATCAAGTCCTGGACTCAATGAATCAAGGTATTCAAAGGAAGGAAGAGTGATCTCGGAGTAACCCCATAGGGAAAACAGGCCAAGAATTTGCCCGGTCATCTCCCGTCGATAGGAAGCGATCCGAGAAAAAACGGGGCCGACTCCTTTCGGAGTATGACCCCGTACGACTTTCGAGCCAGAAGCCTGTGTGCCCGAACGCGATTTCATACATTCCGTGCTGGCAGATGGAGCACTTTAAGCGTCAAGACATTCGGTATTTTTCGAAGTTCATCGAGAAGCTTGGCATTGATGTCGGTATCGACGCCGATCAGTGAAACGGCCTTGCCTCCGGGAAAGTCGCGTCCAAATTGCATTCTGGAAATATTGATTTTGTGGGCTCCCAGTATAGTTCCAACGGCTCCGACGACACCTGGTTGGTCCTGATTGGCAAGATACAACATGATCGGTTCCGGAACCACTTCCACGGCAAGATTGTCCATTGATACGATCCGATAGTCCCGCCTTTGGAAAACCGATCCCGATATCTGATGGTGTGCGTTCGCTGAGGATATTTTAATCGTCAGGAGTCCCATATAGTCGCCATGATGGGAGGACCGGACTTCGACGACTTCAATGCCGCGTTCTTTCGCCAGGCTCGGCGCGTTAACTTCATTGACCCGGAGATCGAGAATCGGAGCCAGAATCCCTTTAAGGGCCGCGATGGTCAGTGCGGCGGTCGATAGATTGGCGACTTCTCCACCATACTCAAGGGTCACTTTGCTGATAGGATCCGAGATGATCTGTGCCATTACCGAGCCCATGATCTCGGCCAGTTTCTGGTAAGGTCCCAGAAGGGCCATTTCGTCCGGCGGTATGGATGGAAGGTTGGCCGCAAACCGGATAATCCCTTTTCCGAGGTAATCGACCATCTGGTCCGCGATCGCGAGTGCGACATTTTCCTGGGCTTCCTTGGTCGCGGCTCCAATATGCGGCGTCGAGATAAAGTTGTCGAGTTTTAGGAGTGGATGTTCCGGCGATACCGGTTCCTGGACAAAGACATCGAAAGCGGCTCCCGCAACCTGCCCCGAACTCAGCGCATCGGCCAAATCCTGTTCGTTCACGATTCCGCCACGGGCACAATTGACGATGTAAACGCCCTTCTTCATCTTGGCAAGCGTATTCTTGTTGACCAAGTCGGTCGTCTCGGTTGTCAGGGGCGTGTGAACCGTAATGAAGTCTGATCTTTGGAAGATTTCCTCGAGAGAAACGGGGTGAACACCGCATTTCTCGGCCACCTCAGGAGTCAGGTAAGGGTCGAAGGCGATAAGGTTCATGGAAAGTCCTCGGGCAATCTGGGCAACATGCTGTCCGATTTTTCCCATTCCCACGATACCCAGGGTCTTCTGAAAGAGTTCCACACCCATGAACTTGCCTTTTTCCCATTTCCCCGATCGATTCGATGCATTCGCCTGTGGAATTTTCCGGGCCATCGACAACAGGAGGGACATGGTATGTTCGGCCGTGGTGATGGTATTTCCGCCGGGAGTATTCATCACGACAATACCCTTGGCAGTTGCCGCTTCAAGGTCGACATTGTCGAGTCCGGCGCCGGCTCTCCCGATCACTTTAAGCTTGTGCGCCGCCTTGATGATGTCTTTTGTGACACGGGTCCCGCTTCGAATGACCAGACCGTCATATTCGGCGATTTCACGGGCGAGGTCTTCAGGAGTCAACTTTGTTTTCATATCAACCTGGAAGCCGGCATCTTTAAAAATCCGGACACCATCTTCCGAAATGGGATCACTGATCAGGATGCGTATAGCGGACGACAAAAGGAGCCTCCTTCGACTATTCCTGTATAAGGATTTCCTGAGCTTTAGCGACACCGGACCCGAGGGGTTTATTTTTGTAGCCCATCCGGGTCAGGACCATCTCGACCCCGCTCACGGCGGTGATGATGTCGAAAACATCCGAATACCCCATGTGGGAAAGGCGGAAAACCTTTCCTTTCAAATGGTCCTGTCCGCCAGCCGCGGTAATTCCGTATTGGTTCCGAAGATTTTTGTATATGGCCTCTCCGTCGAATCCCTCGGGGGCAACGACTGCCGTTACAGCTTCGGAGGAGATATGCTTCGCGAAAACCTCGAGTCCGAATCCTTTGATCCCTTCGCGGGTAGCCTTGGCCAGTCGGGAATGCCTGGCGAAAATTTTCTCGAGACCTTCTCCCTTCATCATTTTCAGGGATTCCGAAAGACCGATCCAAAGAGTTACCGCCGGTGTCCATGCGTTGCTGTCTTTGAGAAGGTTGTCACGTTCCCTTTTGAGATCAAGGTAGAATCGGGGGCATTTTGCCATGGACTGCAGTTTCCAGGCTTTTTCGCTGACACCGATGAATGCGAGTCCGGGAGGCAGCATCAGGGCTTTTTGCGAACCCGTGATCAGAACATCGATCCCCCAGGCATCCATAGGAAGGTTGGTGACGCCAAGTGCGGTGATAGCATCGACAACCAGAATCGTATTTTCTCTATCTTTCGTAAGTTCGGCGAGCTTCTTCACATCGTGGGCCACACCTGTCGAGGTCTCGCTGGCCTGGACGTAAACGCCGCGGATCGATGGATCCTTGGCAAGCAGACCTGCCACGATGTTCACATCGACCGATTCTCCCCAATTTACCTTCACTTCAACCGGTAACACCCCGAATGCCTGGGCAATCTTTAACCAACGCTCCCCAAATTTCCCCCCGTTGATGGCAATGATCTTGTCGCCGGGGGACATGAAATTGCTGATGGAGGCTTCCATTCCGGCGGTGCCGCTTCCGGCAACGGTGATGACTTCCTGACTGGTCTGGAAAAGCCATTTCAGGTCGCTCCGCACCTGTTGAATGATAGGGATAAAATCGGGAGAACGGTGGTGAATGATGGATCGGGACATTGCCAACAGAACTTCCGGAGGAACCGGAGTCGGTCCAGGAGCTAAGAGGTACTGTTTTTTCATGGCGATGAAACTCCTATTGATGAGACACAGTGGGACGCCTACGGGTCCTGAGACCAGAAACAGGGGATTTTATCGGGGTCGGGGAATCGAACCATGCGAGAACCCGGTTTATCCAAGGATGCCAACGACATTTTTAACCCTGTGAAGATACAACAGCGGTGAAGAAAAGACAAGAATTGTTGAGTTATTATTTGAATATTTTAATGCATTAAAAATAATTAAATATATCTAAATTTATTTTTTTGAAATTTTTTCATAATGGTCGTTTCCAAGGGGATCATGCCAGTATCCTTTGATATCCGAATGAACGAGAACATTAAAAAGCCCTTGCGCCAACGGGATGATCGGGACACCATCGCGAGTCAGGATATTCTGTGCTTTTGTGTAATCATCGATTCGCGCTTCAAGATTCTGCGTGCTGACGGCAAGAACGATGAGTCGATCGAATTCGGGATTCTCCCATCCGGTCCGATTGTTGCCGGAGTCTTTTGCCATCAAGCTCATGAATGTATGGGGATCCGGATAATCCGCGAGCCAGCCGGACTGGTACATCGAAGGCGTACGGGAATCGAGGCGGGCCAGGAACGCTTTCCACTCCAAGGAACGTAATTGTAAAGTCACGCCCAGTACTTCCCTGAATTGATGCTGAAGATAAACGGCGAGGATCCGGCTCTGGGTTCCCGTAGGAAAGAAGAAGGTCGTCTCCGGAAACCCCCTGCCTTTCGGGTAACCGCCTTCCGAGAGTTCCCGCCGGGCCATATTCGGGTGGTATCCGAATCCGGACTTCGGATCATAACCAATAAGCCCTCTGGGAATGAACGAACGGGAAACGGGAAGGGCATTCTGGAAAAGCCTTTCGATTTCATCCCTGTCCACGGCCATGGCGAAAGCACGCCGGACATGGACATTATCGAAAGGAGGACGGCGAACGTTCATGCTGTAATAGATATTGCTGAATTGAAGAATCTGATGAAAATCTGTGTTTTTTTTGTATTTTTTTACATAGAAGCTCGGCACTCCGGCGATGTCCAGAATGTGCCTGTCATAAAGAAGAAGTTGAGTAACCGGTTCGGGAATGACAAGAAAAAGAATCGTGTGGATATCCGGGAGATTTTTCAGATCGTGCCTTGCCTGTATTTCGACCAATGATCCGTGTACCCACTTTTTCAGTAGGTAATTTCCATTCGTGACGAGGTGGCCAGGATCCATCCATGTCGGTCCAAATTTACGGATCAAATCGTCGCGGACAGGATCGGTAATCGGGTTGCTCAAGAGGGCCGGAAAAGCGGCCATTGGATGTGTCAGCTCGATCTTGATGCGATGGGGACTAAGAACCTTGATTCCGACGCTGTCGGCAGAACATTTTAGGGCGTTGAAACATTTTGCCCCTTTGATGTCGAAGAGGTAATACGCATACGGGGAAGCGGTTCCGGGGTCCAATAGCCTCAAGAAGGAGTTGCGGAAATCTTCTGCCAGCACAGGCCTTCCATCGCTCCATGTCCGATCTTTTCGGATGGTGAACAGAAATTCCTGTTGGGTCGAATCGCTTTTCCAACCCTCGGCAATGTTCGGAACAACATTGAGATTCCGGTCAAAGCGGGTAAGACCCGACATCAGATTGGAAACGATTCCGAGGGATATCCCGTCTGTCGCCTTGTTCCAGTCGAGTGTGGATGGATCATCCGCAAGCGCCACAACAAGAGTATGGGGATTTGAATGCAATGGAATCGATTGAAAATGAGGGGCACAACTGGACATCAGGACAGAGAATATAAGGAAGAGGAAGGGAGAACGGAAGGGCATGGGCGGGTTCCCGGAAAAAACCAGCGGGGAACCGGACAGGTGGTC
>DAHUYM010000009.1 GCA_027315205.1 Leptospirillum sp.
GAAGAGGGTCGTCCGTCGTCCCGAGTCCATACGGCATCTTAAGACGACACGGGTATAGTGAAAAAAGGGAACTCAATTTCGTGTGTTCTCCAACAAGGGTGTAGAGATATCACAGACGGGAGACCGGTTCGTGTCGAAAAAAATAAGCCCCCTCGGGGGAATACCCCTCGAAGGTTCCAAAAGGGTCGACGTGGCTAGGCTCGTCACGGCTTATTATCAGAACACTGTCGACGCTTCCGTGCCTTCCCAGCGGGTCGCGTTCGGCACCTCGGGCCACTTCGGATCGTCCTTCGAGAACAGTTTCAACGAAAGCCACATCCTGCCGGCGCTCCTTCGGCCGGAATCCGGGACCGAAGACATATACAAAATCTATGCGGAAAGCTTCAGGGGAGAGGATCACCTGCGCCGCATCCTCCCGGAGGCCCAGGCGATCGTCGACCGGACGCCAGCCGCGTCGTGACGAGGCTTTTCGGACCCGAACAGGCGTTCCTGACCCTCCAGACGAAGGAAAAATCATGAACACCGACACGCTCTCTCCGGAGCTTCTCCGGAAGATGGACGCCTACTGGCGCGCCGCCAACTATCTTTCGGTCGGCCAGATTTATCTTTGCGACAATCCGCTTCTGAAACGGCCGCTGGAGCTCACGGACGTGAAGCACATGCTGCTGGGTCACTGGGGCACGACCCCGGGGCAGAACTTTATCTATGTGCACCTGAACCGGGTCATCAAAAAATACGACCTCGACATGATCTACGTCTCGGGCCCCGGTCACGGCGGACCGGCTGTCGTGGGCAACACCTACCTCGAGGGTACCTACAGCGAAATCTACCCCGGGATCAGCCAGGACGAGGAAGGGTTAAAGAGGCTCTTTACCCAGTTCTCGTTTCCCGGGGGCATTCCGAGCCATGCGTCGCCCGAGTGTCCCGGGTCGATTCACGAAGGCGGCGAACTGGGCTATTCGCTCAGCCACTCCTTTGGAGCGGTGTTCGACAACCCCGATCTCGTCGTCGCCTGCGTCATAGGCGACGGCGAGGCGGAAACCGGCCCGCTGGCCACGTCATGGCATTCCAACAAGTTTCTCGATCCCGCCACCGACGGTGCGGTCCTGCCGATTTTGCATCTCAATGGATACAAGATTTCGAATCCGACCATCCCCGCGCGCATCACACGCGAGGAACTGGAGCAGTTGCTCCAGGGCTATGGGTGGGCGCCTTGTTTTGTCGAAGGGCACGAGCCCGGTCCGATGCATCAGGCCATGGCCGCGGCGCTCGACGCCGCGGTGGAGCGGATCAAAGGGATTCAGGAGGATGCACGCGTCCGGGGGAACCTGTCCCGCCCGCGTTGGCCGATGATCGTCCTCAACTCGCCCAAGGGATGGACGGGGCCCAAACAGGTCGATGGCCTCCCGATCGAAGGCACCTTCCGGTCCCACCAGGTGCCGATCTTGAATCTGGACACCCATCCAGGGCACCTGTCGCTTCTGGAAGAGTGGCTCAGGAGCTACCGGCCTCTGGATCTCTTCGACGAGAAAGGTCGCCTGAAACCCGAACTGGCCGAGCTCGCGCCCAAGGGCGAGCGGCGCATGGGGGCCAACCCGCACGCCAACGGGGGCATTTTGCTAAAAGATCTTCGGATGCCGGACTTCCGGGACTACGCGGTGGACGTACCCTCCCCGGGGGTGCCGGGCATCGGCGATACGCACGTGCTCGGCCGATTCTTGCGCGACGTGGAAAAACTGAACGGCGAACAGAGGAATTTCCGGGTCTTCGGACCTGATGAGACGCTCTCCAACGGTCTGGAAGCCCTCTTCGAAGCGACCGATCGACAATGGGACGCGGAAGTCGTGTCGAACGATGAATTTCTCGCGCCCACGGGTCGGGTTATTGAAATGCTGAGCGAGCACCAGTGCGAAGGCTGGCTCGAAGGCTACCTGCTCACCGGGCGGCACGGGCTCTTCAACTGTTACGAGGCGTTCATCCACATCGTCGATTCGATGTTCAACCAGCACGCCAAGTGGCTGAAGGTGACGGCACACCTGCCCTGGCGGAGGAAGATCGCCTCGCTGAACTACCTTTTGTCTTCGCATGTCTGGCGTCAGGACCACAACGGCTTCACCCACCAGGATCCCGGATTCATCGACCATGTCGTGAACAAGAAGGCCGAGATTGTGCGCGTGTATCTTCCGCCGGACGCGAATTGCCTGCTGTCGGTCATGGACCATTGTCTCAGGAGCCGCCATTACGTCAACGTCGTCATCGCGGGCAAACACCCTGCGCCCCAGTGGCTTTCGATGGAGTCCGCCGTGAAACACTGCGTCGCGGGGATCGGCACCTGGTCGTGGGCGAGCAACGACCGGGGGGGCGAACCCGATGTCGTCATGGCCTGCTGCGGCGACGTTCCCACTCTGGAGACGCTTGCCGCCGTCTCGATCCTGCGCGAACACCTGCCCGACCTTAAAATCCGGGTGGTCAACGTCGTCGACCTCATGAAACTCGAGCCGAAAACCGAGCACCCACACGGGTTGAGCGACACGGATTTCGACGGGTTCTTCACAAGGGACAAGCCGGTCATTTTCGCCTTCCATGGCTATCCGTGGCTGATCCACCGGCTGACTTACCGCCGCACCAACCACGACAATATCCACGTTCGCGGATACAAGGAGGAGGGTACGATCACCACCCCCTTCGACATGACGGTCCTGAACGACCTGGATCGCTTCCACCTCGTGATGGATACCATCGACCGGCTTCCGCAAACGGGAGACAAGGGCCTCTCTTTAAAACAGAAACTCGCTGGCAAGCTTGTCGAGCACAAGGCCTACATCGACAAACACGGCCGGGATATGGAGGAAATCCGGAACTGGAGATGGAAAAGTTGAGCCTGAGGCTTAAAACACTCGCTTGGGGATTAAGTCGACGAGCTCGTCGGAAGAGGGATCTTTCACATTCAAACAAAGGCCGGAGATCCTGATCCGACGTAGGATGATGTTTTATGCCGTATGGTTCGGTGTGCCTTCTTTTTGCCATGAAGGCCGAACTCCTCTTCGAACAGCGCGTCGAATATAATGATGGCGCGATTGCGGAGATGGCGATTTGGAGGGTTCCGTCTTCGGTGTCTCCGTCTCCCGACGGCCTCAAATACTCACTATTCTATGGGGCCGGGGCCGGCCGTGGGTGCCGGGAGGTCGGGACTCACAAAGAGCGCGGAAAAAGGGATCACCGACACTTCAAGGGTGTCGAGGAATCCTGAGTGTCGGGCAATTGGTGGCGGATTTCTGGTCCGATGTGCGGACATTGAGAGGATTTCAAAACGTGCACGCGGATGTACAGGCTCCCGCGGCAGTGAGGCTTCTTGAGAGCTCGGAAGGAGACGTTCGGGCGGATTACGATGCGATCGAAACGAAGATCGCGATCTGACCGTTTCATATGCCTGATCGCCATTTTATTTCAGGACTCAGGATTCGTATAACGTCACGTCGGAAAGAGGATTGATTATTGATGTGTTATGTTTTAGCATCTGATGTATGAGAACGACATTGGATATCGATAACGATGTGTTGGAAGCCGCCAGAGAACTTGCTCGCCGCCAGAAAAAAACGATCGGGATGATGATTTCCGAGCTAGCCCGTCGTTCATTGACGCAAGAGCCGATTCGTCCTGAGAAGCATGAACCGGAAACATGTTGCGGATTTCGACCGTTTCCGAAGCGCGGTGGGATCGTGACCAACGAGATGATCGACACATTGCGTGAAGATGATATCTTCTGATGCGTTCTTTATTGGATGTCAATGTTTTGATCGCTTTGCTGGATTTGGACCATACCCTGCACGATATCGCCGTAAGGTGGTTTTCCCGTCATGCGAAAACAGGCTGGGCCTCCTGTCCCCTGACCCAGAACGGCTGTATGAGAATCATGTCGCATGCAAACTATCCGAACGCCTTGTCCGTTTCCTCGGTTTGTACGCGTCTGGCGGAAGCCAGCGCTGATCCGCTCCATGAATTCTGGCCCGATGATATCAGTCTACTTGACGATCGTATTGCCGATCCGACCCGAATACATGGGCCCCGCCAACTGACCGATCTCTACCTGCTCGCTCTTGCCGTTCGGCATGAAGGACGGTTTGTGACATTTGACGGCTCGATTTCTCTTGAAGCCGTCAAGGGTGCCGAAAAACATCATCTCCTGACCCTCTGATACTCTATTCTTGTGTTTCCGAGCTTCTTGGAGAGGGATCAAATGAAAGATTCGAAAGGGATAACGTTCCTTCTTGACGTGGACAATACGCTGCTCGACAACGATGCTATCGCGGCCGATCTGGGCGACCACCTCGCGAATGAGTTCGGAACCGAAAGCCGGGACCGCTACTGGAGCATCTTCGAAGCGCTCAGGGAAGAGCTCGGATATGCGGACTACCTTGGGGCCTTGCAGCGCTATCGCGTTGAAACCGTGCACGATCCGCGATTTTTGAAGATGTCTTTGTTCCTGGTGGATTATCCGTTCAGGGATCGTCTGTACCCCGGAGCTCTCGACGTCATCGCGCATCTCGGCCAATGGGGCCCGACGGTGATCCTGTCCGACGGGGACGAAGTGTTCCAGCCGCTCAAGGTCGCACGGTCGGGCCTGTGGGGCGCGGTCGAGGACAGGGTGCTGATCTACCTCCACAAGGAGCAGATGCTCGACGACATCTTGAGCCGTTATCCGGCGAAGCATTACGTCATGGTGGACGACAAGATGCGCATCCTGGCCGCGATGAAGACGGCGTGGGGAAATATGCTGACAACGGTCTTTCCCCGTCAGGGACATTATGCGCTCGACCCCGCGAATTCCACCGCCAAACTCCCCCCGGACATCACGATCGAGCATGTCGGCGAGCTGCTCAACTATGACTTTTCCGACATACCCGTTCTTCGTAAGAGGCAAGGTGGTCGAGATGTGCCGTCGAACGTCCTTCCCGAACGGAGAGGGAACGTTAACCCTCCGGCAAACGGCAGGGAGGCGTGAGTCCTGGAGACCGGGCCAGGAATTCTCGTCGAAGGGGACAGAAAAGCTCCTCGATTCAGGACTGGATCCAGAAGGGGGGAGAGAATCGGAACGATTGGTCCCACGCATGAGCCGCATTGTTGAAGGTGCGTTGCAATCCGTTCTCCCGGTGAAGCGGTTGCGTTCCAGCCTGGGAATATGCCAAGGGAGATGTGTTGCCACCGGCACGCAGGGCGCGCGCTTCCCGGGCACCCTCGAACAGCGTGCATCCCTTCGAGCCGTGCGCATGGAATTCCGATCGTACGACTATCGGCCGTTCGCACGATTTCACGTCACATCCATGGCATTCCAGAATAAAGTTTGTGACAACTTTTTTAGGGAACCCAGGGGAATCAATCCGTTTTTGAAGGGCACCCGGATTTCCGGTGCCCTCCCAGAGGCGTCCCCCGCTTGGGAGAAATCTGTAAGGAAAGAGCCCGACCGCGAAAGGATGGAGATGAAGATAAATTCTGACGATTTCCGTGTGCAGGAAGGCAAAAAGGTCAAACTCAAAAAATGGCCGACCGTCGTGACTCCCGTCTACCAATCGAAGGAGCAGTATCAAAAACTGCTGGCGGAGCATGTCGCGCACCTGAGCTCGTTGCAAAAACTTCTCTATGCATCCGACCGGTATGCTGTGCTGCTGATCTTTCAGGCGATGGACGCCGCCGGAAAAGACGGCGCCATCAAGCACGTGATGTCCGGAGTCAATCCGCAAGGTTGCCAGGTTTTCAGCTTCAAGCATCCGAGTGCGGCAGAACTGGAACACGACTTCCTTTGGCGCACCACCCAGTGTCTGCCGGAACGCGGTCGGATCGGAATTTTTAACCGATCCTATTACGAGGAGGTGCTCATCGTTCGCGTGCATCCGGAGATTCTGAACAGCGAAGGCCTTCCGGAAGAACTCCATAAGGGAACGACGCTCTGGGAAGAGCGGTATCGTTCCATCGTGGACCTCGAGAACCATCTCTCCCGTAACGGAACACGGATCATCAAGTTCTTCCTGCACCTTTCGAAGGAGGAACAGCGAAAGCGCTTCATCGAACGCATCGATGAGCCGGACAAGAACTGGAAATTCAGTCTTGCCGACATCGAGGAGAGGAAATTCTGGGAGCAGTATATGGAGGTTTATGAGGAATGCCTGGGTGCGACGAGCACTCGAAAAGCTCCATGGTACGTCATTCCGGCCGACGACAAGGAGAATTCCCGTCTGATCGTTTCCCGGATTATTCTCGACACGCTCGATGGCCTTGGAATGTCCTACCCAAAATCCGACGCGAAACGTCGGCAGGAATTGGAGTCGATCCGAAAACGGCTGGAGAAGGATGACTGATTTCGCAACGAACGAGGAGAGTATGACATCGTTTCGGACTTATCGGCATCACGTGGTTCACCCGGAATGGATGCTCCGTAAACAGACATCTCCGGATTTCCTTGATCCGGGGCACTGTCACCCTGGGCAGGATCGTGGTTGCCCCGGGCCTCATGGTGATGGCGATCATCTACTTTATGGGGACCGTGAGCGGACCGCATTTGAACCCGGAAGTCACTCTGGCATTCAGAGTGCGCCGTAATTTCCCGTGGCGCCGGATTTCGTTCGCGGCGACCTCGGGACGGTGTGGATTTATATGCTGGGACCGTTCCTTGGCGCACTCATACGAGTCGCTTTCGAGTGGATACTGAAGGGCACGCATACCACTGCCGGGACGCTTTCGGCATTGCTGAAACCATAACTCCCTCTCTCCCTTCGAAAGACCGCCTCGTTTGCCTCGTATTCGGAAAAAACCTACGACTGGAAATATGGAAAGATTCGAACCTATACCGACAACAGGGGCCGGGTTTTTGCCGTTGCGCGGTCCGGATCGAGGGCTCCCACGTTCGCGTCTCTCGGAATCCCGGGTGTCCGAGTTCCCGGAAAAGTCCGTACCCCCCGCCAGGAAAATCGGGTCGAAAACGATTTCCATCTCATGAGGGGGAGTGTCGGGACATTTTTGGGGGAAGGCGTGGATTCCTTCGATCGTTCCTTCGGGGATTTTTTTTCCGCAAGTCCTCCCGTAAAGCATCCGGCAACGCTCTTTACGTTTTCCGGACCGAGGCGAACCGCTCCGTTACCCACAGGAGCTCGTCGATGAACGCCTTCGCCCGGTTTTGAAGAGAAGGGCCCCTGGAGATGCCTTCTTCACTCAGGGCCTCGTCGATCTTCGCGATGGGCAGTTTCTCGGCAATCGGATAGGCCCCCATCGTCAACAGAACGGGCCTCAGCTGGGCCAGGCAGTTCACTCCCCCGTACGGTCCTCCTGAAATCGTCACGACCCCCACCGGTTTGTGTGAAAACTCGTCATAGAGATAATCCAGCGCGTTTTTAAGCGATCCCGGAATCCCGTTGTTGTATTCCGGAGTCACGATGACGAGGGCGTCGGAAGAGGCGATCGCCCGGGAGAGATCGGCGAGTCCGGGCGGGGGATCGTCCCGCTCGGACAGCCTCTCTTCCATGACGGGAAGGGCGATTTCGAGGAGGTCGAGGAAGGGGGAACGGATCTTTCCCGTCGCTTCCATACAGGTTTTTATGAAGCGGGCGGCCTTGGGGGATTGTCGACCGCGCCGGACGCTGCCGATCAGAATGGGGATGGTCCACATGGCGTTTGGGTTCCTCTCGGAGTTGATGGCGACGGTCGAGTCCGGGTACGTCCGATTCTTTTTGAATTCTAGGTCTTTTTCGAGTGAAGGGAAAGCAGAGTGACAGCGTTCCTTGGGAACAAAGGAGCGAATCGAAAGGAATTTTTTCCCTTTCCCGGAAGCAAAATGGTAAAGTGTCGGAGGATTTCCGGATGATCCCATAAGGATTTAAGTGCCGGAAATTGGGCAACTTCAAGCGGTATATCGCACAACAACAAGGAGATGATCACGATGTCGACTCTGACACGCTCTTCCTCCCCCAATCGAAAGCCAAGAGCCGCCCCTTGGGGGATCCTGGTATTTCTTTCCCTCGCCGGGTTCACCGGGTGCAACGGCGGGGGTGCCGCCTATGGGCCGGTGGGTTATCCTGCGTGCACCTGCTGTTGCGGTGGATACGGTCCGGTCGCGTATGCCGAGTCCGCCAAAACGTCTAATGCGATCCCGGCGCCTTCGTCCGCTGCCTTGTTCGACACGAAGGGTCCCATGGCCAATGTCTCGGCCAACAAAAGCCCGCTTGAAAAACATGCCAAGGGGCACAAATAACGCATTCGAATAACCATGACGGAGAATGCCCTTCGAACGGTTCGTTCGGGAAGGCCTTGTTCGTTCTGGTTTAAAGGAGATCATCATGAATCGTTTCGTCTGGCACTCTACCCGCGCCATCCTTTTCGCTCTTTTCCTCGGAGGCTGTTCTTCGGTCGGTTCCCTGGGGATGATCTCGGACAGCAAGACGGAAGCCGACCTGGGGCCCCGCGACCTGCATGCGTACCACCGGGTCGGGGAAGAAATCGTCGGAACGGCCTGCCGGCACTTCATTCTCGGAATCCTTCCCATCGGGGATTCGGACCTGGAATCGGCGATGAAGGACGCGTTCAAGAAGAATCCGACGCTTAAGGCCGACGGACTCATCCACGTCACGACCCAGTCGACCCTGTATGGCTTCTTTCCCCTGTACAACGTCTACACGGTCACCTGCACCACCATCCGGGGGGTCCCGGTCCGCTTCGAGCGAAACCCTTCACCCACGAACAGTATCCCTTCCGTCAACATTCCCGGAAAAGCGGGATCGTAAAACCCTCCCTTCACGTTGGGGAAAATTCCTGTTTACCCTTTATCTCCGGCCCGGGGTTCCCCGGGCCGGAGGAGAGGTGTCCGGTTTCGGACCGGATTCGTTGTCACGTCAAACGAGGAAAGGGCGACCGATGCGCAGACACATGAGCACGCCCACGGAGGAACTCCGGATAACCTTTGTGGATTCCCTTGCCGTGGATCGCACGATGATGGCCAATGAAAGAACCGGGCTGGCATTCATTAGGACGGCTCTGGGGATGGTCTTGGGAGGACTTGCGATGTTCCGTTTCTTCGAGCAGCAGAAGCATGACTTTTATGAACTCATCGGTGTTCTGGCGATTGCGAGTGCGGTCGTTCTGGCCGCGGTCGGACTCCGGAATTTCCGGCACAATGCACGGGAGTACGGGCGACTTTACGAGCCCGACGGCCGAGTCGGAAATTAAAATGTCGAAAGGACCGGATCGTTCGAACGGTGGAAGAGGGGAAGGGATTACGGAAAGGACCATCGGCTCGTAGGCTCCGTTGCCGTCTTATCTGCCGGATTTCCGGTTGGGGTCGTGCTCCAGGAAAAACTTCCAGTAGAAATAGAGGTACGCGGCCTGGAAGAAGCCCCCCAGGACGAACGGTAGCGCGAGGTGTCCCTTGTGGTACAGATAACCCCCGATCGCGGGTCCCAGGGCGACCGGGAGCTGGTTCGACACGATATGGACCGATCCGGCCAGTCCGTGCCGTTTTTCGTTGACCAGGTTCAGGGAAAGGGATTGGCGCACACCGACCGACCCCTGGTTGAAGATCGAACGCACGACGTACAGGACACAGGCCACCGGGAACGAAGGAACAAAGGGGAGTACGAAAAGAAACAGGAAGGAGATCCCGCGGGTCACGATCACCGAGCGCACCACGCCGATCCTGTAGGCGAGACGGGCCGTAAAGAGCGTTCCCACGGCAACCAGGAGATAGTTCAGGGAGAAAAAAATTCCGAGGCTCCGGGGGCCTTTCCCGAAACGGACGCTGAACCACCAGGCGAGAAGCGGGAAGAAGATTCCGACCCCGATCCCGTTCAAGGCATTCGTTCCGACAAGTCTCAAGAGCCGCCGGTTTTCTTCCCGGGAGACGGCCGCATCCCCGGGTTCTTCCGGGGCATCCGGGAGAAGGGGAGGTTCCTCGAACTTCCGGAGGAAAAAGAACGAAAGAAGATGTCCGACGGCAAAGAGCAGGAATGCCGGCCGGTACACGGAGGGATCCGAAAGGTCTTTCCCGAGGAGAATCGGCAGCATCCCCAGGGCGGAACCGGCGGAAAGGCCCAGAAGCCCCGAAATATTGTTGAGGCTATAGATCTGTCCCCGGTGCAGGACGGGAACGATCCGGGCGATCCAGGCCAGCTCGATCGGGGAAAAAGGACCCGAAGCCGAAATTCCCGATACCCCGAATCCGCAAATCACCGCACAGACGACCAGAACCCAGTTGCGGTCCGAGACGAGGGGCAGGAGGGCCAGTGATCCTTGGGTCAGCGCGATCCCGTACATGACGGGTTTTTTGGGTATCCGGTCGGTCAGGGGCCCTACGGCCAGGATGAAGAGGATCTGTGCCAGGATGGCACCGGTGAAAAGCTCTCCGATCGAAAGCGCGGACCAGCCCTCGGCCTTCAGATAGAGCGTGAAGTCGACCATGAGGGTCCCCTGGGCGACGCTCCGGATGCCGCGGGTGGCGAGGATCCTCCATGAGTCCCGGGCTCCCGGAAACGCGAGTACGGTCACCGGAGGCGACCTCTTCTATCGGGCAAGGTAGATTTCGAAGAATCGGGATGCCGTTCGCCAGGCTCGGTTGGCCGCCGGACGGGAGAAGTTGGTCCGGTCCCAGTTGAAGAATGCGTGGCCCGCGTTCTGGAATACGGCCAGTTGGTACTCTTTCTTGAGGCGTGTCAAGGTTTCCGAGATCCGGCCGTGTTCATCGGCCGGGATCGACGGATCGTCGGCTCCGTACAGAAGAAGGATAGGGTGTTCGATCTTGGCCGCGTGGCTCAACACCCCGGAGCGGCCGAGACCGTCTTTTGTCGTGTTTCCGATCGATCCCCCGTAGAATGACACCCCCGCGTGGAAGCGCCGGGGGAACGTCGCCATCGCGAGAAAGGTATATCGCCCTCCCATGCAGAACCCCGTGATACCGATCGCGTCTTTTTTGACCCCCGAGTGCGTTCCCATGTAATCAAGCGTCTGCCCGACCTCGTCCATAACCCGGTCGTCATTGAGTCGGGAGAGTTCCGCCATCGCGTTCGAACCGTCCGAATAATCGTAAACGTGTCCGTGGTAGATATCGGGGGAGACGGCCCAATAACCGTGGCTCGCGAGAAGCTTTAAGGTCTCGCGGATATGGTTGTTCAGCCCGTAGGCCTCCATGATCACGACGATGCCGGGGTGGGGACCTTTTCCGTCGGGTTTGGCGACGGCGCCTTTCAGGGATTTCGAAATCGTGATGTCTTCCGTGTGGATGTGGACGTAGTTCTCATTGTCGAGGGGGCTCTGTCCGGTCGCTCTTTCGATAGTCATGGCGCGTCCTTTTCCGGGATCGGAGTTTTGGTGATCGTTTTGCGTTGTCGGTGACAAGAACAAGGAAAAAGCCTTCACGAAAGGCCCTTTCCTTTCCTCGTGTCGGGGGTGGTTTCTCCCCATTCTTTATCGGACTTCAAAGAGCCTTTCGTCAATGTTTTTTTGCAGACGGGAAGCCGTGTCCGGAAGGGTTCCAACGCCCAGTTCCGATTGCGAAGAAAAAGATCGAGTGATTTCGGGAGAGAGGATGGAGGCATTGGGGAAGGGCGCGATTTTCGACCGCGACAGGAAGGCCAGATCAGAATCGGTGGAATTGGGACAAACATTTGTTGGCGTAGGTCTCGCGGGCTCATCGCAGCTGAACATGAGGACGACCGATTCCGGTCCCACGTGGTGGAAATGATGCGTCGGGGGGAGATCTGGGTCGGGAATCTCCATTCGAACACGGGACGCGAAATCGGAAAAATTCGTCCGGTCTTGGTCGTTTCGGACGATCGCCTGCTCAAGGCCTGTGATGTCGTGGTCGAACAGATCCGGCCGCTCGACAGTTCCCGCATTTCGGAAGGACCGCTTACGACGCTGAGTCCAGACGAGATGGCGTCCGTTGAAAAAAGCCTCAGGGCGGTTCTTGGGTTATGGTGATCCCGGAATGATCAGAAAACGGGACAAAGCAATATTTTTTTGGGACGGAATCCCGAAGGGGCCGATCTCTGTCACTGGCTCGTGTCCCCGGACCCTGCTTTTCCGATCGACCGGTTGAACGCCTCGTCGTAACGGAACCGGTTGGGCACCTCTTTCCGGAAGAGCGTATAGAAGGTCGGAACCAGAAACAGCGTTGATAGGGTTCCGACCAGAAGTCCTCCGATGACCGCACGGCCCAGCGGGGCGTTCTGTTCCCCCCCCGAACCCATCCCGAACGCCATCGGAAGCATCCCGAGGACCATCGCCGTCGCCGTCATCAGGATGGGCCGGAGACGGATCGACCCGCGGGCGATGGCCGCTTCCAGGGCTCCCGTCCCCCGTCCCCGTTCCTCGTTGGCAAAGGTGACGAGCAGAATGCTGTTGGCCGTTGCCACGCCCACGACCATGATGGCGCCCATCGCCGACTCGACGTTTAACGTGGTGTGGGTCGCGATCAGGGCGAACGCCACTCCCGAAAGTCCCGCCGGAATGCTGACCAGTATGATGAACGGGTCCAGGAAGGATTGGAAGTTCATCACGAGAAGCAGGTAGACCAGGACGATCGCCAGGAGAAGTCCCATGCCGAACGAGCGGAACGATTCGAGCATCGCCTGGCTCTGTCCCCTAAACCGGATGAAGGTCCCCGGAGGCAGGGCGAGCGAACGCACCCTCTTCTTGATGTCGGAAGTCAGGCTCCCCAGATCGCGGTCCTGGGCGTTCACCAGGACGTCGATGACCCGCTGCACGGTGTAATGGGTGATCGATCCTGGCAAGACCCCTTCCTCGATCGAGGCGATATTGGAGAGATACTGGGTCTGGGGGAGCGGCGCAGCCGAGCCCAGGGCGGCCAGAAGTGCCGGCGTCGGCTGGTTGCTGGAATTGATCGGGAGGCGCTTCAGGTCCGAAAGCGAGGCGATCGTCTCGGTGGGGGCCTGTACCGCGACGATGTAGTTCACCGTGTTCTTCGGGTTCAGCCAGTAGTTCGGGTTGATCAGGGTGCTCGAGGAGAGCGCGACCAGGAGGTTCGTCGCGACATCGTTCTGGGTCAGACCAACGAGAAGGGCGTTCGCCCGGTGCGTGTTCACGAAGACCGTAGGGTAGTCCATCACCTGGGGGATCGTGACGTCGGCCGCCCCCGGAATATCCTTGATCCGGTTCTGGATTTCCTTGGCCAGGGTATAGGACGATTCGAGGTTCCGGCCCTGTATCTGAATGTCGATCGGGGCGGAGAGTCCGAAGTCCAGGACCTGGCTGATGATGTCGGCGGGTTTGAACCAGAATCCCAGGTTCGGAAAGCGTTTTCCCAGGACCTCCCTGAGTTTCTTCTGGTAGGCGAACACCGAATGGTGGGGATTCTTGAGCGATATCAGGAAGTCCGCGTCCATCGGTCCGACGCTGTCGGTCTGGTAGAACGCCAGGTTGTAATACACCGGGAGCCCGATGTTCACGTCGACCGACCGGAGCTCTTTGGGCGGGATGATCTCCTTGATGGTCTGGTAGACGGCCTGGCCGTACGTGTCCGTGTATTCTATGCGGGAGCCGTCCGGTGCCCTCATGTGGAGAGCGATGAGGCCCGCGTCGACCGGGGGGAAGAAATCGAACCCGGTATGAAAAAAGAGCGTCAGCGCGATCCCGGCGAGCGCGAACGCGGAAGCAAGGGTGGTTTTCGGACGGGCCAGGACGGCTGTGAGCGCCCTGACATACCGCCTCCTGAGCGCTTCGAAGAGCCTCAGGAAAAGACTCGGTTCCGTCCCGTTTTTGTGCGTATCCAGTGGGGCGTGGTTCCCGTTCTTGTGGAGGATCAACGACAGCGTCACGACCAGGGTCCGGGACAGGAAATAGCTGGCCAGCATTGAAAAGACCACGGACAGGGCCAGGGGAGTGAACAAAAATTGAGAGACTCCCCGGAGAAGAACGACGGGGAAAAAAACGATCAGGATCGCCGAGGTTCCCACGAAGGCGGGAAGGGCGACCTGGTTGGCCCCGTCCCACACGGCTTTCAGGGGGTCCTGTGTGAGTTCGCGGTTTCGTTCGATGTTCTCGATGGCGACGGTCGCGTCGTCGACAAGCATGCCGATGGCGAGGGCCAGACCCCCCAGCGTCATGATATTGAGGGACTGGCCGGAGAGTTTCAGGAAGAAGAGGGCTGACAGGATCGACAGCGGGATCGAAAGCAGAATGATAAGGGTAGAACGGAAGTCGCCCAGGAAGAGAAAGATCATAAGCCCTACCAGTAGTGTTCCCATCGCCGCTTCCTGGAGAACGTCCAAAAGCGCCCCCTTGACGAAGACCGACTGGTCGAAGAAGGGCTTCAGATGGATGCCCGGCGGGAGGACGCTTTCGATCCTGGGAAGGGATTTTTTCACCATTTCGACGACTTTCAGCGTGGAAGCCCCCGCGTGACGGAAGATGGCGAGGTAGGTCGACCGTTTTCCGTCCACGCGGACGATGTTTTCCTGGACCGCATAGCCGTCGTGGACGTAGGCCACGTCCCTCAATCGCACCACGATGTTCTGGTATGTCTTGATGGGCAGGGAGCCCAGGCGCTTCAGTGTGCGCGGGCTTCCGTTGATCTGGACGTTCAGTTCTTTCGTCCCGATTTTCGCCGTGCCGCCGGGAACGATGATGTTGGACTGGATCAGTGTCCGGACGATATCGTTCGGAGACAGGCCGTAGCCGGTGAGTTTCTCGGGGTCGATGTCGACCATGACCTGTCGGATCTTTCCGCCGAACGGACCCGGGGTCGAAAGCCCTGGAATCGTGAAGAGACCGACCCGGACGAAGTTCAGGCTGTAGTCGTAAAGTTGCTGCTCGGTGTAGTTTTTCCCGCTGACCTCAAGCTGGACGACCGGGACGTTGGAGGCATTGTACTGGATGATGTTGGGGGGTGTCGTACCGGGGGGAAAGATCCGGAGGAGGGTTTCGCTGACCGCGCTGATCTGGGCGATCGCGCCGCCGATGCTGGCCCCCTGGTGAAAATAGACCTTGATGAGGCTGACGCCGTTGATCGACTCCGACTCGATCCGGCTGATTCCGTTCACGGTCGTCGAATAGGCCCTTTCGGAGATCAGGGTGATCCGCTCTTCCATGTCGAGCGCCGAAAGCCCCGGGTAGTTCCAGACGACGTTCACGACAGGGATGTCGATCGACGGAAAGATGTCCAGGACCATGCGGGAGAAGGAGAGGACCCCCATGATCAGGATGATGGCGGAGAGGACGAAGATCGTATAGGGCCTTTTTACGGCCATCCGGACAAGAAACATAGTCTTCTAGACTCCGATTCTAAAGGGAAACGGATAGGGGAAACGGGCTATGCAGGCAGAGGATTGTCTGGGCCCCCTGGCGAAAGAGAAAACGGTGCATTCCCGACACGATCTCCTGGTTTTACGGATCACGCGCACCAACCCGGGCCCGAGGATTTGCTATGGGCAAAGGTACGTTTTGAGACTGGACGATCAGGATGCCGATTGAAGAGAACGGGTTTCATTGGCAATGCTCCGGGCTGTTCGGAATTTCAAGGTTTGATGAAAACCGTATTCCCATTCATCTTAAGGCATACAGGTTGAGGTTTGTCCAGCCCGTCCTCTTCCTTGAGTTTCTCACGCTTAACGGCACGTTCAAAGAATGTAAGGATATGGAAGGTCAGGAATCCGGAATGAAGGCTCGTTGAACACACATGCGAGACCCGTGTCTGTTCTCTTTTCCCGAATGATCCCGATGATCTCTTCTGGCTGACTATTTGTTCATTCCAAGGTTACGTGGTACACGGAGGAGAAAGCATGGATCCTGTCAGAAAGCGTGTATCCGAGTATCGCAAGCGTCTTCGTGCATCCGGTTTTCGCCCTATTCAAAACTGGGTTCCAGATACACGTGCCCCCGGATTTGCTGAAAAGTGTCGCTTCCAATCCCTCTCCTTGATGCAGGACCCGGCCGAAAAAGAGGTGTTTTCACAGGTTTGAGAAAAATGCTCAGACCGGGTTAAAATTAAAGAAACATCAGGGAGGGGGAAATGACGACAATCAAATCGCAAGAATGGACGTACCAAGATTATCTAGCGCTCCCCGAAGGTGGGCCCCTGCGTTACGAGGTAATCGACGGAGAGCTTTACATGACCCCATCGCCAAATACCCGGCATCAAAGAACGGTTGGAAATCTCTATCTTGCCATCGGACACTTTCTTGTTGCCCATAGGCATAGGTTGGGGGAAGTCTTCATCTCTCCCATCGATGTGATATTTTCCCGCATCCCTCTCCAGTACGTGGAGCCGGACTTGGTGTTTATTTCGAAGGCGCACTCCGCCATTGTCACCGAACAGAACATTCAAGGCGTTCCCGACCTGATTGCGGAGGTTCTTTCTCCCGGAACGGAACGGCGGGATCGCCGTGAGAAATACTCTCTCTACGAACGGTTCGGCGTTCCGGAATACTGGATCGTCGATCCGGAATCTGAATCAGTCCAGGTTTTCCGTCTTGCCGATGGGCGCTACTCCGCTCCTATGGAACTCCACAGAAAAGATGTTCTGGAATCGCCCCATCTGCCCGGTCTGTCGATTCCTCTCTCCGACGTTTTTTCTTCCTGACCCTTCCGGAAGAAAAATTTGGACATCGATATTTCTTATCTTAAGGATGAGAAGGAAGCTTTTCCCCTGAAGAATTCCGGGTTCTGGAACGCCGCCAGGCGGTTGGCCAGAGGCTGGGTGGCGATGAAAACCTGATTGGCCAGAACCAGAGTCAACGATTCCGGAAGCAAGCCTGATATAGGGTTGGATACCGAAATCGTATGCTGCCACGGTTCGCTTTCGTTCTCTTCGCCGGCAAAGGCCACATCGAAAGGATGCCTGCCGCTGTTCGCCAGGGGAATCTCTCTACTCAGAGCCGCTCTTGAGAGAGGTTGGAGAGAGGCCAGGAAACCACACTGATCCGGATAGGGGACAAAGTTTTTGTCAACGAATACGCTGCGATTTTGTTCACGAAGTTGCTTCTGTATCGCACCTCGGCGCTTCGAACGCCTTTTGAACCCCCATGTCCCGTTCTTGACTCAAGGCCCCGTTGACGAAGGCGATCCAATCGCTTATTCTTTTGAGCATTCCTCCGATAAGTCAGACAGATAGGTTTTGTTTATGCTTTTTCGAGGAGGTCCTCCCAAAGGTAGTGACCCGGGGGCCCCCCTAAACGGGCCTCGTTCACGCGCTCCGGAGGAGACCCGAGAAAGGACCGGATGAATCCGTCCCAGGCCGGTATCGCAGATGCGAGAGGTCCGAGATGACGTCCGTCCCGAACGGGAACGGGCTCTGGCGTTCTCTCGGGAAGCGTCTCCTTCCGTTTCGGACCAGTCTTCTGGGTCTTCTCGTCCTTCTTCCCCTCTTCGGGACCCTCCACGCGTTTCACGATGCGGCCGAACGCCACCAACGGGACGTTCTGTACCGGTGGAACCGCACGGACTTCGATCTTCTGTCCGTCACCCGGGCGATTCACGTTTTGCCGCTCCCCACCCTTTTTTCGGAAGCGCCCCTTTCGCCCACCGATCTTCGGCGCCTGCAGGGATGGATCGTACAAAGCCGCGTCGCGCTCCAGGACCTGGAGAAATCCCGTCCGCTTCTGAACCGCTTCCAGACGAGCGAACTGGACCGCCTGGAAGCGCTCTTTCGCACCCTGAAGACCGTTTTGTCCCCCGTCCTTGTTCCCAAGACCTTTCCCCAGGGGCATGCAAAAGCCGGCCCTTCTCTCGATTTCATGTCCGTCTGGACCCTCGAACGCCAGATGAAAATGACGATCATCGCATTGTCCCTGTCCGTTCGAACCTCCCGGGAAACGGCCCAGAAAAATCTCTACGGCCTCGAAACGAACGCGGAGCGGGCCTACGGTGGTCTCCTCCTGGCCTTTCTGGCTCTCCTGATCGTCCTGGACCGGCGCGAACTCACCCGGGCCAGGAAGAACGTCGCCGCCCGGGAATCTGAGCTCCGGGCCCTGTTTGACGCAATGACGGACGCGGTCGTGTATGCGGATGTACGAAGGACCGTCCGGTTCGTCAACCCGGCTGTCCTCCCGGTGTTCGGGTACCTCCCCGACGAGCTTGTCGGACAGTCCGCCGCGATTTTCTATGCCCGGTTCGACGATTTCGAGGAACAGGGCCGCCTGCGGTATCACCCGGACGCGCCGGATTCGGAGGAATGCTACGAGATGGCCTACCGGCGAAAAGACGGGAGCGTCTTCACCGGAGAAGCCCACGGAGCCCTTGTCCGGGACCCCGAAGGACAGGTCCGGGGTTTTATGGTGACCATACGGGACGTCACCCAAAGAAAGCAAATGCTGGACTCGCTCTTTCGCGAGAAGGAGAAATGGTTTGTCACGTTGGGTTCCATCGGGGACGCCGTCATCACCACCGACGTCCGGGCCCGGGTGGAATACATGAACCCTGTGGCGGAGAGCCTGACCGGGTGGCCCCTATCGGAAGCGGCGGGGCGACCAGTGTCCGACGTGTTCGACATCATCAACGAGATCACCCGCAATCCGCCGGAGAGCCCGGTCGAGAAAAGCCTCCGGCAGGGCACTGTCGTGGGTCTGGCCAACCACACCGTCCTCCGTCACAGAGCCGGCATCGAATACGCAATCGAGGATTCCGCGGCTCCGATCCGGGACAGTACGGAACACATCATCGGCTGCGTGATCGTCTTCCGGGACATCACCCAGAAGCGGAACCTCCTCCGCCAGGTGACCCGCCAGGCCAACTTCGACGCCCTGACGGACCTGCCCAACCGGTACCTCTTCCAGGACCGCCTGGCCCAGGCGATCGCGCAAGCCCACCGGCACGGACACCTCGTGGCCCTTCTCTACCTGGATCTGGACCATTTCAAGAAGATCAACGACACCCAGGGCCATCCGTTCGGCGATCGGGTCTTGCAGGAAACCGCCCGTCGCCTTCGCGCCGTCGTCCGGGAAAGCGACACGGTCGCCCGCCTGGGCGGCGACGAGTTCACGATCCTGGCCGGAGACATCGGGAATCGGGACAACGTGTCCCTGTTCGCCCAAAAGGTCTTGGAAGCGATCGCCCGGCCCATGTCGGTGGACGGACAGGAAAGTTTCCTGACCGTCAGCATCGGGGTCGCCGTGTACCCCGACGACGGGACCACCACGACGGCCCTGGTCCGCAACGCCGATATCGCCATGTACCAGGCGAAGGAAAAAGGCCGGAACACCCTCCAGTTTTTCTCCCCTGCGATGAATGTCCGGTTGCGGGAGCGAATGTCCCTCGAAAACCACCTTCACAACGCCATGGAACGGGAGGAGTTTCAGTTGGTCTACCAGCCGATCCTGGATCTTGCTCTCGGAAAGACCGTCGCCGTGGAAGCGCTGATTCGCTGGCATCATCCCCAGCAGGGGGTCATCCCCCCTAACCGGTTCATCCCGATGGCCGAGGAGAACGGCCTTATTCTTCCGCTCGGGGAGTGGGTCCTTGAGACGGCCTGCCGACAGGCCCAGGAATGGCGGGAACAGGGGATGCCGCCCCTTAGACTGACGGTCAACGTGTCGATCCGGCAGCTGATGCATGGGGATCTCCCGAAGCAGGTCGAACGGTGCCTGCACCTGACCGGGCTGGCTCCGAACCTCCTGGAACTGGAGTTGACCGAAAGCGTGTTCCTTCAGAATACCGAGAAGGTCCTGGAATCCCTGGCGGATCTCCGCCGTTTGGGGGTCCGGTTGTCGATCGACGACTTCGGGACGGGCTATTCGTCGTTAAGCTACCTGAGCCATTTCCATGTCCACACGCTGAAAATCGACGGTTCGTTCATCGAGGGCATCGGCACGCATCCGACCAACACGGCAATCGTCACGGCCATTCTCACGCTGGCCAATGCGATGTCCCTGGAGGTCGTGGCCGAAGGCGTCGAAACCGTGGATCAGTACCGGTTCCTGAAGGACCAGGGGTGTCCTCTCGGGCAGGGGTACTTCTTCTCGAAGCCCGTTTGCCCCTCCGAGATACCGGACATTCTGGCGCGGGGCTTCGACCCCGGGGGGACGTGACGGCCCTTTCGGCTTCAGCTACAACGCGCAGACGGGAACCCCTTCCGCCGTGACCGGCTCCCCGTTTTCGGCCGGCTCCCACCCGCTCCACCTGGCGATCGACACCCTCAACCATTTCGTCTTTCTCCCGCATCCCGGGTTCGGTACCCTCTCTGTGTTCAGCTACAATGCCAGTACCGGAGTCGCTTCGGTGGTGAGCGGTTCCCCTTTTTCCGGTGGCGGCATCAACAGCCCGTACGATGCGGCAGTCGACACCACGACCACCTCGTGTTTGTCACCGACGACACGACCAGCGGTTCTCTGTCGGTGTTCAGCGACAATCTAGCCTCTGGCGCTCTCACGCCCGTATCGGGGTCCCCGTTTCCATCCGGCAGCTTGAACGACCCGGTGGGTGTCGCGGTCGACACGACGCACAACTCTTCAGAGGTCCCGTTGAAAGGACAGAAGAAAACGGTCTTCTAAAACGCTCTCAAGTTATGATGGACAAGATCCTTAGGTTCTCGAAGGAAAAGATCAAAGACCGAATTGGAAAAATGGACCCGGGAACGTTGGTAGAAATAGACCGTGCGCTCGCTTTGTGGATGGGGGATAGGGCAGGGGTAGAATTTTCATGCAGTGAAACGTTCAGGGAAGAGAACCGCCTGAACTAAGTTCCGGGAAAACCGCAGGAAGCAATTCCCCTGCCGGGTGAAACCCTCCGGCAGATCCGGATCAAAGGGAATCAGTCCACCCATCCGGAGGTGCTTTGTGGCACCGGCCGGATTCTCCCCGTGTCGGCATTCCATGATGTCATTCTGGATGTCGTGGACGGGACGCCGGTCATGCGCGCCGGTCCTTCCAAAACGAAAAGAGGCATTGTTTCCGGATCTGGACTGGGAATGAGAGAGCGTTTTCGACGAACGCAAAGTCCGGCTTTCGAATGTGATCCTTGCCTTAAACGACGCGCTGGGAGATGAGTGCGATTCCGGGGATGAGTGGGAATGTCCGACTGTAGAAGGGATCTCGAGCACGAAGGGTTCGAGAAGATGAAGTCCGGCTCCCCGAACGCCTCGACTTCGCGTGTTTCGATCTCGGGGGTATAAACCCCGACGAATCGGATGAAGATATGAGTGATCCCCCACAAAAAAGTGGGCGTCAGGGACGATTCTATGGAGAGCTTGCCCCGCCGGAGGGCTGTTCGAGCCGAAAACGTCATAAAGATGAGTCTCGGGCCAGTCCCCATGACAATCCGCAACTTGCCGACGCGAAGGGTCTTTCAATTTTTCCAAATCCTCTCCTGAACAGATTCGACCGGACAGGGCGTATGAAACGTCGCCTTCCGACTGTCGATGTCCTTAATTTACTGCCGGGCATTCTGGATGTTCCCGAGCCACGCCGAGATGAATCCCTTGATCGGGACCTCATCGGGAGAGTCAAGGGCCAGAAGACGTGTCCACGCGGTCAGGACAATCGGTTTCGTGATGTTCGGATTGGGGGCTACCACCACCCCCTTGCCTTCCTCGAGTCCGAGGGAGGGGGCATAGGTGTCGAACGATTGTGCGATTTTCTTGAGAGATGCGATCCAGTCCGGGCAGGAACAATGGTATTGGATCAGGATATTCCCATGTTCGAGGAGGTGGACCTGGATATAGGGCGGAAGGGGGCTCTCCGGAAAATAGGAATCGATGAACTCTTCCCTGTGGGGTCCTGAGGTCGGCGGGTTCGAGTTGTATTCAAAGGACTTGAGCTTGTCGAGGTCCCAATGGTCGTGCCCTTGGGAAGGATAGAAGACGCCTGGATGGGATTCTTCGCTGGAGGCTGTCTCCGTATGCCCTGTCGTTTGTGTCTGGGGTGCGGATGACGCTTTGGGTTCGTGGGCTTTTTTCTGGTACCCGACATAGAACAGGAAGATCGTCACGATAAAAAGGACCAGGAACAACGGCCATTTTCCGCGCAACGAGGATTTTTGAGGTTGGGTGCCGGCCATTAATAATGCCTTCCTTTCGGTGGAATAGGGTTCAGGATGATGAGGGCGGAACCGGACCTCGCTTTAATAAGGGAAACGGTCAACAGGTTCCATTATCGCCGCAGCGCCGGAGATGTTCAATCCGCGAGGAAGGACTGCAGAACCGCAACAGGATCTCCCGCATGGGTCAGCGCGCCCGACACCGCAAGGGTGGCCGCCCCTTCACCGAAGAGGGAGGTTTTGTCCCCGGGACGGATTCCGCCGATGGCGACGATAGGAAGGGAGGTCAATTTCCGGCTTTCCCGAACGGCGCCCACCCCGCGAGGTTCGATTCCGGTGTCTTTGGTGGACGTGGCAAAAATGGGGCCGACTCCCAGGTAGTCGGGGCTGAACAAAAGGGCCCGGCGGATCTCGTATTCGTTGTGGGTCGAGATCCCAAGGTGGGACGGCGGTTTTCGGAAGAGTCGGACCGAAGGAAGATCGTTCTGCCCCAGGTGGACTCCGTCCGCTCCGGCGAGAAGCGCAATGTCCGGACGATCGTTCACGGTGAACAATGTCCCGGTTTCGCGCATGAGACTCCTCAGGCGATCGGCCATCTCGAGGCGGAAACGGTCGGAAAGATTTTTTTCACGGTACTGGAACCAGGGCAATCCGGCCCGGCAGAGACGTTCTACGAATACGAAAAACGACTGGGGGGCGGGGAAGTCCTGGGTACCGGACAGATAGACGATCCTGGGGAACGTCATGGTTCTGGTTTCGTTTCCGCCTCCTTAAGGCGACGGGCCAGAAGGGGTTCTACAGACCCTGTTGAATACTGGCCCTTTCGGAAGTCAGGATCATGGAGGAGGTAAAGGTGGAATGGGATCGTCGTCTTGATCCCTTCCACGGCGAATTCCGATAGGGCGCGTTCCATGCGGGCCAGGGCTTCGTCACGGTTCTTCCCCGTCACGATAAGTTTGGCGATCAGGCTGTCGTAGTGGGAAGGGACGTTGGCCCCTTCAAAGAAGGCTGTATCAACACGGACTCCCGGTCCTCCGGGAAGCCGGAACAATTTGATGGTCCCGGGGGAAGGGGAGAAGGTCCACGGGTCTTCGGCGTTGATACGGCATTCGATGGCATGGCCCGAAGGTTTGCCCGGGGCTTCGATCGGCTTTCCCGCCGCGATCCGGATCTGGGCCTTGACCAGGTCGTATCCGAACAATGTTTCGGTCACCGGGTGCTCGACCTGGATGCGGGTGTTCATTTCGATGAAGAAGAAGTTTCTTTTGTCGTCGACCAGGAATTCGATCGTTCCCGCATTGACATAATCCGCCGACTTGGCAGCCCGGATCGCGGCCTCGCTCATTTCGTTCCGGAGCTTGGTAGTCAGGAACGGGGACGGTGCCTCCTCGAGGAGTTTCTGGTGTCGTCGCTGGATGGAGCAGTCCCGTTCGCCCAAAGCATAGAATTTTCCGCGGCCGTCCGAAAGAATCTGGATTTCCACATGCCGGGGGTTGATAAAGTATTTCTCGATGTAAACTTCCTTCGAGCCGAAGGCTTGGTAGGCTTCCGTCTGTGCGGCCTGGTACGCGTTCGGGAAATCCCCTTCGTGCTGGACGATCCGCATCCCCCGGCCCCCTCCTCCCGCCGAAGCCTTGATGATGACGGGAAAGCCGATATCCCGGGCCAGAACGATCGCTTCCTCTTCGCTTGCGACAGCGCCTTCGCTCCCTGGGACGACCGGAACTCCCGTTTCGCGCATCAGGGACTTTGCACGGGCCTTGTCTCCCATGAGGGTGATGCTTTCAGGGGACGGGCCGATGAAAACGACGCCCGCGGATTGGCAGATTTCCGCAAAATGGGCGTTTTCAGACAGGAAGCCATACCCCGGATGGATCGCTTCGGCCTGTGTGATTTCGGCGGCACTGATGATGTTCGGGATGTTCCGGTAACTCAGGTTCGTTTCCGGCGGGCCGACGCAGATGGCCTCGTCCGCCATCTGGACATGGAGGGCTTCCCGGTCGGCGGTGGAATAGATCGCGACCGTGCGGATCCCGAGTTCGCGGCACGCCCTGATGACCCGGACCGCGATTTCTCCCCGGTTCGCCACCAGGATTTTTCGAAAGGGAAGAGGGTTCATTTTCGGCACTAGGCCTCGGGGGAGAGTTCGATCTCGATCAGCGGCGTGCCGAACTCAACTGCCTGGCCGTTTTCCAGGAGGATGGCCCGTACAATGCCGTCGAATTCGGATTCGATCTCGTTCATCAGTTTCATGGCTTCGATGATGCAGAGGATCTGGCCTTTTTGGACCGGAGCTCCCACATCGACATACGGGGAAGTATCGGGCGACGGGGCCCGAAAAAAAGTGCCGACGATCGGAGCCGTGATGACCCTGGTATTGGCAGCCGGTGTGCGGTCGGCCGGGGAGGGGGTCGTATAGATCCTGGCCATGCCTTCCTGGGGGGTCAGGGCTGCGGAAGGCAGCCGGCCTCCTTCGGCGACGAGCAAAGGGGACTTTTGGATCTTTATCCGGACGCCGTCCCGCTCAAGTTCGAAAACCGTGATATTGGTCCCCTGGAGCAGGGCCAGGATTTCCCGAATTTCCTCATTGTTCATGAATCAAACCTCATGAAGCCGCCTTGACCCGTTCGATGTAGTCCCCGGTACGGGTGTCGACCTTGATGATATCCCCTTCCTGCAGGTGGAAGGGAACCTTCACGACAGCACCCGTCTCGAGCTTTGCGGGCTTGTTTCCTCCGGACGCCGTATCGCCCTTCCGGGCCGGATCGGTTTCGACGATCTTCAGGTCGACGAAGAGGGGAAGGTCGACCGCGATCGGTTTCCCCTTGTAATAGAGGATATTGGCGACCATCTGTTCCTTGAGATAGAGGGTGCGGTCCCCCAGTTCCCCCTTGGTCAGGGACACCTGTTCGTAGTTTTCCGTATCCATGAAATAGTAGTCGGTACCTTCCGAATACAGGAACTGCATCGATTTTTCCTCGATGTCCGGTTCGTCGAATTTTTCTCCGGAACGAAAGGTCCTGTCGATCACATTTCCGTACTTGAGGCTCTTGAGTCGCGTGCGAACGAATGCTCCGCCTTTTCCAGGTTTGACATGCTGGAATTCGACGATAATGTAGGGTTCCCCGTCAAGTTCAAGCCGGGCCCCGTTTCGAAACTCATTGGTGACGATAACACCCATGTATTCAACTCCCGTGACGATCGATGGACGATGTGCTGCCCCTTGCAGGGCATTTTCTATGCGAAGGGTTCCCTCTTCCCCATGCTTCCGGCGGAACGAACCTTCAGGACCAGACCCCTCAATCCAAGTTGGTAGCCGTATGGTCCGAACCCCGACAGCACTCCCGCGGCGATGTCGCTGATATAGCTTTTGTGGCGAAACGGTTCCCGGTTGTCAATGTTCGTGATGTGGACCTCTACGACGGGACGGGCGGCAGAGAGGAACGCATCCCTCAGGGCGATACTGGTGTGCGTGTAGGCGCCGAGATTGGCAAGAAATCCGTCGACCCCCTCATCGACGGCCCGATGGATCCTGTCGACGAGGGCGCCTTCGTGACTGCTCTGGAAGAAGGAGATTTCGATGTCGAGTTCCCGTGCAAGTTCGGAGAGACCGGATTCGATATCCCCAAGGGTACCTGTTCCGTAGACGGAAGGTTCACGCGATCCCAGCCGGTCAAGGTTTGGGCCATTCAAGACCAGAACCCGCACTTTCATGTGTGAGAAGAGCTCCGGGGAGAGATGCCCAGTTCCTGTTGGATGATCATTCTACACCGGCCGATATTGGCGTTGGGCCGAAGCCAGAGGAAGAGTCCTCCCCCTGTGGGACTTTGATTGACAAAATACAGAATGCTCCGTTCAAGCCAGATGAAGCCATCCACGGGAGTCCCTTGTCCCAGAGAGAGGGCCAGCTCGTGCAGATGGCGGAGGAGTTCCACCCCTTCGGCGGCCAGAATTTCGCTATTTTCATCACCTCCCGGCTGGTCGGAAAGCAAAAGACCATTTTCGGAGGCCATTATGATGCCGAGAAGATCCCGGAAAAGGCGATCCTTGAGGCGTCCGATCAAATCGTCGGGGCTTTCGATCCGGTGTGACAGGAACGGTTCAGGGACCGGGCGCTCTTCGGGCGTAAGAACAGTTCCTGCGACCGTCGGCGGAGTCGGCGCGACGGTTACGGGTTCTTCATCCATTAAGATCTTGGGTTTGGCAACCGGCATGATCTTCTGCGGCTCCGGAGCCTTTGCGGGAGGAGCGGACGGGACCGTTTCGTCCAGAGGAGCATGGGATTTGGCGCGTTCGAACTTTTCCTTGAGTCGCTCTTCCCGGGGGTCTTTCTCGAGGAGGGCTCCGTAGATTTTCTCGGCCTGGGCATAACGCTTCTGGGCCATGAAAAGGTCCCCCATCGTCTCGGTTTGGGGGATCAGGTTCATCAGGTCGTTCTCGTCTTCATACGCTTCCGCCGGTTCGCTCGGTTCGACTGCGGGAGCTTCCTGCACGAGGTCCATGACGGGTTTTTCGGGTTCGGGCTCTTCGAGAGAGAGGGGCTCCAGTTCGAGAGGCTCTTGTATCGCGACGGAAGAAGGGGCCGGTGGAGGGGGGAGGACGGAATCGGGTTCCGCTTCTCCAACCGTTTCCGCGACAGGTTCTTCCTCGGGCGATCCGTCGATCTTTTTTTTCAGATTGAGGAGTTCCGGATCGTTCGGCGAAAGCGACAGGGCCACGGAAAAGGCTTCCCTGGTTTTGTCGTCGTTGCCCTTCTGAAAGTACAAGAGGGCCAAATTTTTCTGTGCGATGAGGTTGTCGGGAATGGTACGGGTGACGAACTCGAAGTTCTTGATAGCTTCGTCGATGTCGCCGTGTTCCTTCTGCACCTGTCCGAGAGTGATACGGGCTGCCAGGTAATACGGGTAAAACTCGACGCCGCGCGCTAACAAAGGCAGAGCCTTGCCCGTGTCCCCTTTCTCCAGATAGGCCTCGGCCAACTGCAGGAAGGAACGGCTTTTGGGATTGGCCTCTAGACGCTCCTCGAGCGCCGCGATCTCTTCAGGTGTCATCCGGCTCTCTGGGGATGGATCCCGGGAATGGCCAACCGACGGAAAACAGACCCGCGGAAGGTCGCTCTTTCCTTGGTCGGGACTATGGACGTGCACATCCTAGCAATTGACAGAGGGATTTGCAAGAACATCCCTTGTTTAAGTAACGATTTAGGGCCGAGGGGGATGCCGATCTTCCGGGTCGGGAACCGCCGTCTTCCGTTCATGTCGGGAGAGACGGGAATCCCGTCCACCGTTTTCGAATCTCGGCGAGTATCCGGTCGGCGAGACGCCGCTTGGAATCCCGGCCCAGATGCAAGGACTGTCCGTCGGGAAGGACGAGGGTCAGGTCGTTCGACTCCGACCCGAAACCGATTCCGGGTTCGGAGACGTCGTTGGCCAGAAGAAGGTCGACCCCTTTCCTCCGGGCTTTCCGGGCGAGGTCGTTCGTGTCGAGCCCCCGTGTTTCCGCGGCGAATCCGACCAGGAATTGCCCCTCTTTTTTACTTCGGGACAACCCTGCCAGTATATCCGGGTTTTCCGAAAGGGTCAGGGTCCAGGATTTGCCGTCTTTTTTCCGTTTCCCGTTGAGGGGTTTCTCCATGCGGTAATCGGCGACCGCCGCGGCCATGATGCAAAGGTCGTGTCCCGGAAACTGCTTTTCCAGGGCCGACTCCATTTCTCCGGCGGTTTCCACCTGGAAAACGTCGGCTCCGGGCGGGGTTGGAATATCAACGGGACCTGAAACGAGAGTCACTTTGGCGCCCCTGGACAATGCCGCTTCCACGAGAGCGTACCCCATGCGCCCCGATGACCGGTTCCCGATATACCGGACAGGATCGATGGATTCCCGGGTCGGTCCCGCGGAGATGAGGACTCGGACTCCCGACCATTCTTGCGAGATTCTCAGAAGTTCTCGCACTTCGTCCCGGATCCGTTCGGGACTTGCGAGCCGGCCGAGTCCTTCTTTCCCCGACGCCAAGGCTCCCCGATCGGGTGGAATTTCCCGCACTCCCCGGTCTGTCAGTGTTTTGAGGTGAGCCTGGACGGCAGGGTGGAGGTACATCATCTCTTCCATGGCGGGAGCCAGGATGACGGATGACCTGATGGCGAGGCAAAGTGTTGTCAGCAGGTCGTCGGCCAGGCCCATCGCCATGCGACCGATGAAATCGGCGGATGCGGGGGCCACGAGAAGGAGGTCGCTTTCGTCCGCGAGCCCGATGTGTCTTACTCCCCCGGGAGATTCGAAAAGGTCCGATAGGACAGGGTGGCCCGTGAAAACCTCGCCGTTGATACGGGGAAAGAATTTGAGGGCCCGGGAGGTCGCCACGATCTGTACGTCGTGGCCGTCCTGGACCAGAAGACGGGCGATGTCGAGTGCCCGGTAGGCGGCGATGCTGCCGGTGATCCCGAGGAGGATTTTCTTGCCGGACTTCATATCAATCCTCGAGTTCTTCCGACTCCTCGACGACCTCTTCGACGGTTTCCTCGGGGGCCTGGTAGGTCATGACGTCCGCGTGGATGACTTCCGACGGCTCGAGGGCGTAACCGCGGGAATATGAAAAGCGTTCTTCGGTCTTGATCCGTTCCCGGAGGCGATCTCGCCTCTTGATCTCGAGATCGGACGCGACCTCTCCGGTCACGATCAGGATCTTCTTCTCGACGATCTCCTGGAGGGCCGTCGTGGTTTCCTTCTGGTACCGGACCTCGACCTTGGGGGTCGCTCCTTCCATCAGTTGTCGGGCTCTCTTAGCCGCGGCGATGACCAGCCGGTAACGGCTGTCGATCATGTCGGGTGTGATTTCAATGGGTTTGGTGATGAGGTCGTTCATTACGTTCTCCCTTGCGTCGTTTGAGTGTTTTCGGAAGGTTCAAGCTCGAAACACGGGAGGTAATGCCCGGTCATGAACTCTTTCAATCGGTCCTTCCGGTGGTGTTCCGAAATGATGATGGCGTGTAGCTCTTCCACGGCTTTCGTGAAATCGGCATTGAAGATGAGATAGTCATAGTCGCTGAAGGCCTTTATTTCCTGTTTTACCCGTTCGAGCCGGCGGCGCACGGTCTCTTCGGAATCCTGGCCCCTCTGCGAGAGTCGTTCGCGCAAAACAGAATGCGACGGCGGAAGAATATAGATAGAGATGTTTTCGATACCGCTTTGACGGACTTTTCGCGCGCCCTGGATGTCGATGTCGACCAGGACGTCGTGCCCCCGTTCGAATGAGTCGTCGATCTCCTTTCGGGAGGTCCCGTAAAAATTGCCGTAGACTTCCGCCGATTCGATGAAGAGGTTTTTCTGGGCCATTTCGCGAAACGTGGCCTGCGATACGAATCGGTAATCGATCCCGTCCTGTTCCCCGGGTCTCGGATCCCGGGTGGTATAGGAGACCGAATAATGGATCCGGGGGGTTTTTCGGGCAATTTCCCGGCACAGGGAGGTTTTCCCGGCGCCCGAAGGAGCGGAAACCACGAACAAGAGGGGTTTGTAAACCGGCTTCCCGTAAATGGTGATCGGTTTTCCCTCCGACCTAGTCATCCTTTATGCATCCCTTCGTGTGGGACGAGCCCAATGGTTTCATCAACGTCGGGTCTCCATCGGCCACCAGGGAGGCCCCTCGGACCCGGATCAGTCCGGGTCTCCATCGGCCACCAGGGCTTCTTCCCAGCCATTGAGCCGGTTTGAGAGGGTTTCCGGCTGCAAAGCCGAAAGTATAACATGTCCGCTGTCCATTATAATGACCGACCGGGTTCGCCGTCCTTCCGAGGCGTCGATAAGAAGGCTCTTTTCCTGGGCCGCTTCCTTCATTCGGCGGACCGGGGCCGAATTGACCCCCACAACGCTGATGATGTGTTCGAGGGAGACGAGGTTCCCGAGTCCAATGTTTACAAAGGCGTGAGGCTTACTCGACATTCTGGATCTGTTCCTTAAGTTTCGTAAGTATGTTGCGGATCCCCATCGCCGGTTGAAAGATTTCGGGATGGGCTTCTTTCGTGATGAACGTATTGATTTCCCTTTGCATTTCCTGGATCAGGAAATCGAGGGATTTCCCGATCGACCCCCCTTCGGAAAGGTCCTGCTTGAAACGCGTCAGGTGAATCTTCAGCCGTTGCCATTCCTCCTCGTTGTCTTTCCGGGAGAGGTAGAAGAGGGCTTCTTCCTCGAGGCGGCGTTCGGATTCCGGAGCGATGACCTCGCGAGTCAGGTCCTTCAGTTTCGCCACGAATTGGGAACGCGTCTTCTCCAGGGTCCTGGGACGTTTCCGTTCGATCGACGTGACCGCATCCTGGATTTCGTTGGCGAGATCCAGGATGATCGTTCCAAGAGCCCGTCCCTCCGTCATTCGGCTTTCCATGAGCCTGGATACCGCCTGGTTTGAGGCGGAAAGTCCGTCCTTGGGTTCGACCGGCTGGTAAGATGGACTTCTTTCGTGCGAAAGGTGCGTGAGGACCTGATCCAGCGTGACCGGCTCGACAACCCCCAGCGTGTCCTTCAGGACGAGAAGGTCCCGGTAGGATTCGAGGGCTTTCTGGAGCCAGCCCGCATCTCCGCTCGCGGAATGGTCGATGCGGCTCACGGTTATTTCGACCCGTCCCCTCTGGATTTCCTGGGAGACAATCTTCCGGATGCCGAGATCCAGATGATCCCATTCCCGTGGCAGGCTGACCTGGACCTCGAGATTGCGGTGATTGAGGGATTTGGCCGTGATCCGGTAGCCTTCGATCGGGGGGGGCGTAAAATACTCTCCGAACCCCGTCATGCTGTAGAGCGTTTTGGGCGTCATGGTTTCCCGAGGACGTCACCGATGCCGCGCACCCTGACCGCTCCTCTTCCCTAAGAAGGGGATTGCGAATCGGATCCAGACAGATCGCTCTCGAAGCCGATTTGATTTTTCCGTCGCCACCCGGTTGTAATGTTTTGATAAGTTAATCCCGGAATTTTACCCGATTCTTAACGGAATTCAAAGTGTCGGGGGTGATCGCCGACCCGTCTTCCGGCCTAAGGAGGTGTTTTGGGTTCCTTCCCTTACGAGATTCACCCGCTTCTCATCCTGAGTCCTTTGGATGTCATTTACAAGAATTCCGACAATTTCGGGATTTGGCCCCCCTCCGGAGACATCGATTCTGAAGAGTTCTCCTACCACGGGTTGTATTGGCGAGGGATGCGATTCCTTTCACGATGGACCTGCCGGGTGCTCGATCTTCGCCCTGTCCCTTTGATCGAGCAGGGGAGGAGGGACCCGTTCTGCGACAGGATCCACAGGGTGCTGCCTGTCCTTACGTATTTCGACCCGAAATTCCCGAAGAAGCCGAGACTGGTCGTCCGTCTGTCCCTGACCCAGACACGGGTTCTCGATGCCAGTGGCTTCCTCGAATCGTTCGTTCTGGAAAATCGAAGCCCATTTCAAGTCACTGTGCCACTTTCATGGGGAACCGGTTGCAATTTCGACGATATGTTCGAAGTCCGGGGATTCCCTCGGAGATCGAACGTTCTTCGGGCCGTCGAATGGGCCGGAAGCGGCAAAAACAGCGAATATCTTTATCGCGGGGAGGATGGCCGTGTCCGGGCGACCAGGATCTCCGTTTCCGGCCCCCACCCCGCTTCAGTAAACAAAGAAGGGTGGGAATGGAACCTCTCACTTCCTCCGGGAGGAGAAGCGCCCTTCGAATTCCGGGTGCGGTTCTCGGAATGGAAGGCCGCTCATGTCGCCAAAAAGAAAGAGCTCCCGCTCAAACAAGGGACAATCGACGGAACGATCCGCAGGCTGAAAAACGATTACCTGCACTTTCAGGGCCGCTGGCCCGAAATTTCGACCTCCGATCCTTTCTTCGACCGGTGTTTCCGGCAGGCGGTCCAGGATCTTCGCATTCTGTGCACCCCTTCAAGAGAAGGGCTCGTCCCGTATGCCGGACTTCCCTGGTTTGCCACGGTTTTCGGGCGGGATGCCCTGATTACCGGGCTCTCGACTCTGTGGGCCTTTCCCGACCTTTCCCGAAGCATCCTGCTTCTTCTGGGACGTTGCCAGGCCCAGAGGAAGGATCCGAAGAGGGCTGCGGAACCCGGAAAGATCATCCACGAAATGAGATCCGGAGAAATGGCCAATACCGGGGAAATTCCCTTCGGCCGTTACTATGGATCAGTCGACAGCACCCCGCTATACCTGGTTCTTGCCGCCCAATACACACTCCGAACGGGAGATCTCGCTTTTCTCGATCGTCTCTGGCCCGTCATCGAACGCGCCTTTAAGTGGATCGAGGATTTCGGGACGGATCCCCGGACGGGTTTTGTCGTGTACCGGGGCGATACCGACGGGGGCCTCGTTCAGCAGGGCTGGAAAGACTCCGAGGATTCCGTTTTTCATGCGGATGGCCGTATTGCGCCTCATCCGATTGCCCTTTCGGAAGTTCAGTCATATCTTCACTGGGCTTACACCGCGTTCGGGCGTCTCGCGCCCCGTATCGGAAGGTCACGACACGGGAAAACATGCCAGGAACGTGCGAACCGCCTCCGGAAAGCGTTCATCGCAGCGTTCTGGCTCCCCTCGCTTCGTACTTTCGCGCTGGCTGTCGACGGAAACGGCAACCCGTGTTCGGTCCGTACTTCAAACGCAGGCCACGTCCTCCTGTCGGGGATGGTTCACCCACGGATGGCCAACACTCTCGGAAAGTCGCTCCTGGAAGAAGATCTGTGGTCGGGGTGGGGGATCCGGACGCTCGGCACCCGGGAGGCCCGGTTCAATCCGGTGTCCTATCACAATGGATCTGTGTGGCCCCATGACAATGCGATGATCCTCTGGGGCATGTCTCGTCATGGTCTGGTCCGGCCCCTCGAGCGACTGGCCGGGGGGTTTTTCGACGGACTGCGCTTTTTCCGCGATCAGCGCCCTCCTGAACTCTATTGCGGATTTGTCCGAAAAGAAGATGAAGGGCCGGTGGCCTACCCGACGTCGTGTTCGCCCCAGGCGTGGTCGGTCGCTTCGGTCTTCATGGCGATCGGAGCCCTGGCAGGTTTCCGCTTCGACATGGGCGCGTTCATGACCGGCCTCTCCGGTTTGCCGGCCTGCCTCGACTCTTTGTCGATCCGGAACATACCTGTATGCGGCCCCGAGAAGGCGTTCGTCCACTATTCGATCCGGCGCGACGGACATAAAGCGATGTCTTCGGTAACGATGTCATCGACCCGAGCGGATTCAGACTTGTCAAAGAAGAATTAATCCAGTAGAATCGGCGAATCTCGATACTGAAAGTATGGGAATCGGGATGGAGTCAGGTTCAGAAAAGGTTTTCTCTCTCGGAGCCTGTGGCAGGTGGACAGAACAGGGGGCTTGATTGAAAGGGATTCGCCAGTTCCTGTGCTTTGCTCTGAACCCCATAGCGTTGACGCTTGGAAAAAGGCTGTTTTCCCTGTTCCTGATCGGTGCTTTCTTCGGATCGTCCGCGCTTGGGGATTTCTGGCAGATCACCCGGTCCTGGGCCAGCGCCACGGGACCCTCAGATTCCATTGCGTCCATTTCGTCACTGAAGAATACACTGACGCCCCTGCAGGGACCTCTTCCGGCTTCTGAGGTTTCTCCGCCTTCTCCTGTTCTCCCGGATCTCTGGCGATCCACTCTGTGGAACCCGCTCGTTCTGACCAGGAACGGGGCTCCCGTCGTCCGGATCGGGCAGGCGGGTCCGGTTCTCGACCCGTCGTTCGTTCCGGAGTTTCGCGATCAGGAAGAAAACCGGTATGTCACCGTGCTTGACAACGGATACCGGATCGTCTGGACGGTCCGCCCTTCTCTCCAGAAGGAAGTGGCCCGTTTCGTCAGCCGGAACCGCGTTCCGTACGGGATGTTCGTGGCAGTGGACCCGCCGACGGGGGACCTTCTCGCGTTCTACGGGAGCCATGACGGGATGACGGACAACTCGTTGGTTACGAGGGCCACCTATCCCGCGGCGAGCCTGTTCAAGGTCATCACGACCGAAGACGCCCTTGAGCACAGAAAAATCAGTCCCGAAACCAGGATCTATTTCCATGGCTGCCTCTATTGTATCGGGCCGTCGTATTGGCGGGACAATCCCCGAAGGGACCGGCTGCATCTTTCGGTGACGGAAGCGCTGGGGAAATCGGTCAACATGATTTTCGCGAAGATCGCCATCCGCTGGCTGACGCCCGACAACCTCCAATCTACGGCTGATCGTTTCGGATTCAACCGCGAACTTCCTTCGGACATTCCCTTCGAAACGAGTTCGGCCGTGATCCCGGGGGACAAGGACGGATTCGCGAGAAGCGCGGCCGGTTTCGGACAGGTGATGATCAGTCCGATCCACGCGGCCCTTATCGCCGGAGCCCTGTCGAACGGGGGAACGATGATGATCCCCCACCTGATCCATTCCATCACCGATGCATCGGGAAGGGTGATCTACCGGGCCGTATCAAAGCCGTTCATGACCGTCACCGATCCGAAGATCGCATGGACCCTCCTGGCCATGATGCATTCGACGACCGTGCACGGGACGGGTCGAAAAGCGTTCCTTCACTGGCACTACGATCCGGTTTTGAAGCACATCGAGGTTGCAGGGAAGACGGGAACCTTGATGGGGATGCACCCTGTCGGCCACTACGAATGGTTCATGGGCATGGCCCCGATCGGAAAACCCCGGATCGCTGTTGCGGCCCTTTCGATCGACCAGGGGTTCTGGAGGATCAAGGGTCCTGACATTGCCAGTCACGGAATGATCGCCTATTTTCGAAAATCCGCTTCATTCTGATCCGGCCGATCGATAGGAGCGGGGGAAGAGATTGTCGTTCCTTCCTGTTCCCTCTCCTTGTCTAATTTGATATTCTATCAAGAAGTCTCCGTAAAATTGGTCTTGTAGGTTCATGGAACAGTCCATGAGCGGATCTTGCGACTTCAACCGAACCTTAGGAAAGGGAAGGGTGAAAGATGGTTTCTGTGAAGAAAGTGATGACGAAAAATCCCTTGAAGGTGGACATGACCACGACCATTCGGGAAGTGGCCGAGATCATGAAGACCAAAAAAGTCGGAAGCATCCTGGTCAATCAGCAGGACAAGACGGTTGGAATCATCACCGAAACTGACCTTTGCCGCCGGGTCATCGGCGAGGACCGGGTTCCCTATATCACGCCCGTCTCACAGGTGATGAGTTCTCCGGTCCTGACCATCCAGGGCGACGCCTCGATCTACGATGCCCAGGATTTGATGGACAAGCATAAGATCCGTCATCTCCTGGTGATCGACGACGATGAAGTCGTGGGTCTGATTTCCATCCGGGACCTCATCCACCCGTCGTACGTCGGCAAAGAGGATTCCTGGGTCGGGGGCGCGACCGAGTAGTCTTTCACGTCCAGCTCTTTTATCTTCCCTTCGGGCCGTCCTTCCGGGCGGCCCGTTCCGATTTCCAAATTTCCCCCAAAAGTTTTTGCATATCCACGTTTACGGGACTGCTCTTTTTTCTCGTTTTTCAGCCAAGTCGGGATTGGTATGTTCCGATCCTTGTGCTTTCCGGTTTCGGGGGTTTTTTATGTAGGGTCGAATTGACCTCTATAGAAGTGTTACGGAAATAGGAGAACCGCGATGGCGTTGGGTGGTGGAAACGGCCCATTCGTGGTTCAAGCGATTTCGGAGACTTCTCGTCCGATTTGAAAAAACGGAGGCAAGCTATTTGGCTCTTCTTCATCTGGCGGCTCGATCATTTGTTCCCGGAAAATCGGTGTTATTTATGGATAGGCCCTAAATCTCGATCAGCTAAATTTTCTGGTATTGACTAATAAAGATGTCAAAGAAACTGCTTTTTTATATCATCCATAGGAAAGTCTTTGATGTTCATTGTCACGAGGATCAGGTCATGGCACTTCGCCGTAGCGGCGATCAACGCATCGATGCGCCCAAGGGCGACCCGGTACTCCGGTAGTGATTGAAGTAAGTTCCGGCTTGTTCTGCAACAACGGAATCGACCGAAAGAATTTCTAGTGAAGAAAAGAGGCGGGATACGCTTCTTTTTTCGTGCGGTAGGACACTGGCCCAGATTTCGAAATACGACAGGGAAGATACGGAAGGGATTCCATCCCGGCAAAGTTCTCCCATGAGCGAAACCGCTCTTTCTTTCCCTTTCAGATAGGAGATCAGTATATCGCTGTCGATGAGATGGCTAGACATTCGAACAGGCTCTTTTCAATCTCTCTTCCCGAGCGCGATCCGACTCATCCATAGCCTGCAAATAGTTCGCTGCGCCCGCATCCTTTTCCAAGTCTTCCCGGTCGGACCAGATGCCGGCTGTCTCTGCTAGTGCTTTTTGGAGAGAAAGTTTCTTAAGTTTCTCTTCAACGGCCTCCGTTACAAAGAGACTCCGTTCTTTTTTTTTGACGACCCGGTCAAGACGTTTTATCAGATCTTCCGAAAAAACAATTTGAGTTTTCACTTTTTCCATTTTCCCTCCTTTCACTGGCTATTCTAAAAATTGGAATGCCATATATCAACATATATTGCATGATTTAAAGCTTGATAAGTGGGCGTTTTTGGGATTTAAAATTTGATGTGCTGCAGGGAAGCCGCATTTTCAGTTCCGGTAATGTCGATGGGAAAGGACAGAAGTTCTGGGCTTTATGCATTCATGTAATGATGCGTGGACGTTACGAACGGACCGCCCGGTCCCAGGCGGTTCCAATCGTCTCTGTCTGCCCTCCGGACCAGGGAAGACAGACCGAAAGGCGTATCCGCTCGGTCCCTTCGGGGACCGTCGGCGGCCGGATGAGTGGAGCCGAAAAACTATTTTCCTCCAGATTTTTCTGGAACCTGAAAAGGACGTCCATTGGACCCCTGATTGGCAGGATGGGGGAGTCGTTCTCGGTAAGCCGCAAACGCGTCCGGAGAGCGAGGGTTGTGTTCTGCAGGTGTCCGACGATCGACGGATTGTCCGAAAGAAGCTCTATCGCGGCCAGGTTCGAAGCCAGCACGGAGGGAGGCAGCGCGGTCGAATAGACGAATCCCCGGCCACGGGAAATGAGAAGGTCCCGGAAGGCCGGATGGGACACCGTGAACCCTCCCAACCCCCCCAGGGCTTTCGAAAAAGTGCCGGTCAAGAGGGTGCGCGATGTGTCCGGATCGAGTCCCTGGGCTTCAAATCCGCCCCGGCCTGTCTTGCCCAGGGTTCCGGTGGCGTGGGCTTCGTCGACGAGCAGAAGACCGTCCCGCCGGGAAGCGATGCGAGAGAGTTCCGAAAGAGGCGCCATGTCCCCTTCCATGCTGAAGAGGGATTCGGTGACGATCATGAACCGGAGCGGAGTTTTGCGGGAATCTGTCCGTCGGTCGAGGTCGGCTTCGATGAAGGCCCAGTCGTTGTGGGGAAAAACGACCGTTTTCCGCCCTGCGAGCCTTAGACCGTCGACGAGGGAAGCATGGTTCAAAGCGTCGGAATAACAGATCGTGACGAGATCGGAAAGGGCGACGACAGTCGAGAGATTGGCCTGATATCCTGTCGTGAAGACGGTAGCCGCCTGGCCGCGTTTGAAGTGGGCGATTGCCGACTCGAGATCCCGGTTCAGGGGATGGTTTCCGGACAGAAGACGCGATCCCGTCGATCCGGTCCCATGGTCTTTCAACGCGTGAGCCGCAGCCTCTGCGAGGCGGGGATGTTTCGAGAACCCCAGGTAGTCGTTCGAGGATAAAGAGAGCCTCCCGGTTATCGGCAAGAATTTACGGCGCCCTTCCTGTTCAAGAGAATCAAGGCGTTTTCGGGCGGCTACCGTGTATGTCCCGTCCCTATCCATCTGTCCTCCGGTGTGCCGCGATACGCTCGAGGAGGGTCCGAGACCCGGTCATCGGAAACACGTCGGATTCCTCCGTGAAGAGGACGGGAGTTTTGGTCAGGTAGCCAAGGAGGGTCTCGAGACTGGAATCCACCGGTTTTTCCATGACGTACAGTCTGCCACCGGCCGGGATTCCCGGGGGTTTCAGGTGCGGAAGACGGATGTACCCGACTCCTTTGAGGGCAAGATAGCCGGTGGTGTACTCCGGGTTGTCGGACAGGCAGAATTCGAGGAGGACCGGAGGGGAGTGAAGAGCCTTGCTAGCGATCTGGAGCGCTTCGATGAAACGCCGGGAGGTGCCGGTCCCGTGCACGGCGACCTGGGAAATCATCCCTTCCCGAACCCGGCGCAACATCCCGAAATGCGTCACCCGGATCCCCCGCCCGTCCGGATCCAGAGGGTCTCCGTCCGGAGAAAGCAGGAACGCGCCGGGAGAGACGGGCCGGTTCCCCGCGAGGAGTAACCGGCATTGCTCGAGAAGGTGCTTCGAGTCGAGGAGGAACCCCTGTGTTTCCAGGAGAGCGAGCGCGTCCCGGACGAAGGCCCACGTTTCGGATACCGTGTCTGATTTCAGGCAATGGACCGGGAGAAGGGGGGCCGAGACGAGGGCGCCGGGGTCCACGGGGTCGATCCGGAACGTGAGCGACGGGCGGCGTTCCCGGCCCGGGTCATGGGTGGAAGGGGAAAGGCCCCTGTTCAGAAGTTCCGTAATGCGTTCGGGCAGTTCTTCGGCGGCGACGATGTCTTCGCCTCCCGCCAGGTGACGGTCTTCGAGGAAGGATCGCATCCGGACGCTGTAAAGGCTGGATGCGGGATCGGTCATGGTTCCGGGAGATGGGGCGGGGTGAGCTCAAACCCCTGGTCCCGGATCATCTGGATGTCATCCTGGGGCGGCCGGCCCATACGGGTGAGGTAGTTGCCGATCATCACCCCGTTCGCTCCGTTCCTGAAGATCTCGGGATGTCGGGAACCCAGGGCGCCGACCCGTCCTCCGCAAATCCGGATCTCCTTCGTCGGCAGCATGTGACGTGCCACGGCGATCGACCTCAGGGCCTCCTTGGGGCCGATGCCCGCCCCGGAATCGGCGACGGGGGTTCCGGGGATCGGGACCAGGAAGTTGATCGGGATGGAATCGACATCCAGGTCCCTCAGGGTCTCGAGGAGTGCGACCCGATCCTCCTCGGACTCTCCGAGACCGAAAATTCCTCCGGAACACACGGAAATTCCTTCCGCTTTTGCCCGGCGGATCGTGTCGATCCGTTCGTCGTACCGGTGGGTCGTCACAATGCTCGGGAAATACTCCCTGGAGGTCTCGAGATTGTGATGAAGCCGGTTTAATCCCGACCCTTTCAGGGTTTTGAGGACGTTCGTGGACAGGATGCCGAGGGTTGCGCAGGACCAGATCCCCACGTCCCTCCGGACGGTTTCGATGGACCGGCAGATGGAGCCGACCTCTAAGGGATCCTCGAGACCCCGGCCACTTGTGGCCACGCAGAACCTGCGTGCGCCGTTCTCCTTGGCTTGTTGCGCGGTGTTCCGAATCGTTTCCGCGGGTACGAGGCTGTATTGCGGGGAGATGGTCTGGTTGTGAGACGACTGGGAACAGAAATGACAGTCTTCCGAACATCCTCCCGATTTGGCGTTCATCACGGTGCACGGATCGATCTGGAGCCCGCGGAATCGTTCCCTTATCCGGTCCGCCCCGCCCCCGATCACCGGGGAGTAGCTTTCGGGGAGTTCCATGAGCCACCGCGCCGAAACCCGATCGATGCCCGTGCCTTCCTGGGCCGACAGGGTCAAATCCTCGATGCGCCGGACGATTGCCGGATCGGTGTTCTGACGTTCCACGCGTGTATCCATAGGAGGCTCTCTCTTTCGTCTTTTCCTGAAGGTTCGGTCATCGGTCGTCCCCGGCAGGGGAACGGTTCGATTCTAATCCTTTCGTTCCCGGGAAAGAAAGAACGGACACTTTCGTTTTTCCGATCGGACTACTCGAAAGATTCCGCCCGGCTCTGATATCATGGAGGGCCGGACAGGTCGGATAAAGAGAGAATCCAGTCTGCAAAGGAACGCAATCCCAAGGAGAACGGATCCAGATGAATTTCCAGGACATGATCCGGACGCTGCGTGATTTCTGGGCGCGGGAAGGGTGCGTCATCATCGAGCCCTACGATCTCGAGATGGGTGCCGGGACGTTTCATCCTGCGACATTCTTCGGGGCGCTGGAGCCGGGAGAGACCCGGGTTGCCTATGTCCAGCCCTGCCGACGGCCGACCGACGGCCGATACGGCGAGAATCCGAACCGCCTCCAGAAGTATTACCAGTTCCAGGTTCTCGTGAAACCATCGCCCCCGGAGTCTCAGGCGGTGTATTTGAGGAGTCTCGAAGCGCTTGGCATACGGATTTCGGACCACGACATCCGGTTCGTCCACGACGACTGGGAGTCGCCCACTCTCGGGGCCTGGGGCCTGGGGTGGGAAGTCTGGCTCGACGGGATGGAGGTCACCCAGTTCACCTATTTCCAGGAAGTGGCCGGCGTCCCGCTGAGGCCGATTCCGGTGGAAATCACCTACGGACTCGAACGGCTTGCCATGTACCTCCAGGGAGTGTCGAACGTCTACGATCTCTCCTACGCCAACGGGGTGACCTACGGCATGATCCACCGGGAGAACGAGAGACAGCAGTCGGCATTCAACTTCGAAGAGGCCCCGGTGGAATCCCTGCGGAGGGAATTCGACCATCGTGAGTCACAGGCACACGCACTGTTTGGGCGTCGTCTCTATCTTCCCGGATACGAGCACGTCCTCAAGATGTCCCACGCGTTCAACCTTCTCGACGCACGGGGATCGGTCAGCCAGGCGGAACGTCCCCATTTCATCGGGAGGGTGAGAGCGCAGGCCAGGAAAGCCGCCCGGACCTTCCTCGAATCCCTCGAACCGGCAGCAACGACCTCCGGAGCCCAACCGGACGGGGTTCTGTCGTGACGAAATCAGTCGCCTCTTCCGAAACCCGTCACGCCCTGGACCGGACCGCTTTGATCGAAGTCGGATGCGAGGAGCTCCCTTCGGGTCTCCTTCCGGCCTTGAGGGCTGCCCTTCTCAAGAAGGCCCAGTCCCTCCGGAGTGCGTACCGGCTTGGCCACGGACCGGTTTCGGTGATGGGAACACCCCAGAGGCTGATCGTGGTTCTCCACGACCTTCCGGATCACCAGGAACCCCTGACCGAAACGGTACTCGGCCCACCCGCCAAGCTGGCGGGAGTCCTCCCGGACGGCCCTTCGCCCCAGGCCGAGGGATTCGCCCGGAATCAGGGGGTCGAGGTGAAAGACCTCGCGATCATGGACACCCCGAAAGGGCCCTACCTTGCGGTGCGGAAAATCCTGCCTTGCCGGAAGACGGAGGACGTCATCGCGGAACTCCTGTCCCGGATCCCCGAAGGGGTGCCTCTCCCGAAGGCCATGCGCTGGGGAAGGGATTCCGGTCCGTTCCTTCGTCCCGTTCTCTGGGTTCTCGCATGCTGGGGTAACCAGCCGGTTTCCCTGACTTTTGCCGGAGTGGAATCCCGTTCGGTCACGCGGTCCCCGAGGAGTCACGGGTTCCTGGAAACCCCCGTCCGGGGCGTCTCTCACTATATGTCCCTCCTCGAAAAGGAGTGGGGCGTGATTCCGGATCCTGCCGTACGGCGCGAATCGATCGAAAGGGACCTCGACCTGGCCCTCAAGATGGAACAGGGCTCCGGGTCTCTTCCCCGATCGGTCCGCCGGGTCCCGGATCCGGACCTGTCCGCCGAAGTCGCCGATCTCGTGGAAACCTTCCGCGTTCTGGTGGGCTCCTTCCCGGAGAAGTACCTCTCGCTTCCGGCACCCCTGATACAGACCGTCCTCAAGGTCCACCAGCGTTTCTTCGTCCTGGTAAGCGAAACCAGCGCCCTGTCCAACCGGTTCCTGGCTGTTTCGGGCAACCCCTCTGCCGATACCCCGACCGTCCGGTCCGGGTTCGAAAAAGTCGTCCGCGCACGCCTCGAGGATGCCCAGTATTACCTGGCACGCGACCGTCAACGCACTCTGGAGTCATTCGCCGAAGACCTGAAGGGGTTGGCTTTTTTCCCCGGCGTCGGGAACCTGGCCGACAAGGCCCGCATGGCTCGCGAAATGGTCCTTTGGCTCCTCGAACACGTAAGCGACTCCGATATCCGGGGAACCGGCCTGGACCGGCCGGCCCTTTCCGATTCGCTCGACCGGCTTGCGACTCTCGCAAAGGCCGATCTCGCCACGGGACTCGTCCGGGAGTTTCCGGAGCTCGAAGGTGTGATCGGGGGACATTACTGGAGCCTCGAACATCGTTCCGACCTCGATCGGGGGGGGAGCGACTCGGTCCGGGTCCGCCTCGAATCCCTCGCCATCGCCGAACATTATCATCCCCGCCATCTGCAGGACCGACTTCCCGTGTCCCTCCCGGGTCGCGTCCTGGCCCTGGCCGACAAATTCCTCCATCAGGTCGGCGGATTCGGGGCGGGATTCGTTCCTTCGGGGTCGGAAGACCCCTACGCTCTAAGGCGGGCGGCCGTGGGAATGTTTTCCCTCCTGCTCGAGACAAAATGGCCGATATCCCTCGATCGCCTGGCCGAGAAAGCGAAAGAGATCCTGCCCGGACGGGACGTGTCCGACGATCTCCGGAAGTTCTGGAGGGAGCGGTTGCAGTCCTTTTGGGAAAGGGAGCATCCGGTTCTCCTTGTTCGCGCATCCATCCTGTCCGATTCGGAATGGCTTCCCACGATCCAGGGTCGGCTCCGCTTCCTGTCCACGGCACCGTCGAGAGCCCAATGGGAAGGGGTATCCTCACTCTATACCCGGCTCGTGAACATTCTCCCGAAAGGGGGCAACGACGTGTCCCTTCCCATCGACGAAACCCGGATCTCGGAGTCCCCGGAGAGAAAGATCCTCCAATTGCTCATTGAAACGGGACTCTACCCGGAGAATGGATGGGGAGACCTTGCCCAGCGCGGTGACTGGGAAGTCCTCTGGGAAAGAGCGACTCGGTTCGTGGAACCGGTCGAGCGGTTTTTCGAAGAGATACTGGTGAACGATCCCGACCCGGTATTGAGGTCCAGCCGTCTCGGTCTTCTCTTGCGGCTCCTGAACGGTCTGGAACACATCGGCCGCCTGAATCTGCTCTCGGCGCCCTCACGGGAAGGATGATGTCCGTCCCTGATCCCCGGTTCATGGCCATGGCCATTCGACTGGCGATGAGGGCCCGCGACACGGTCGCCCCGAATCCTCTCGTGGGTGCGGTGGTGGTTCGATCAGGCCGGATCGTGGGAAGGGGATTCCACGAGCGCCCGGGACTCCCGCACGCGGAAGTTCTGGCCCTTCGGGAGGCCGGGGCGCGGGCGAAGGGTGCAGACCTTTACGTGAACCTCGAGCCCTGCTGCCACCTGAACAAGAGGACACCGCCATGCACGCGGGAGATCCTCGCGTCCGGCATCAAGAGGGTCGTGATCGGGCTTTCGGATCCCAATCCACAGGTCTCGGGCAAGGGAATCTCCGAACTGGAAAAAGGAGGGATCGCGGTCGACCTGGGTCTGTTGAAACGGCGCTCGTTCGAGATCAACCGGGGGTTCCTGGCACTCATGCTCCACGGACGACCGTTCGTAACGCTCAAGGGTGCCATGAGCCTGGACGGGAAAATCGCGACCTTCACGGGGGATTCCCAATGGATTTCCGGGGCCCCGTCGCTCAAATACGCCCACCAGCTCAGGGACACTCACGACGGCATCCTGGTCGGCATCGGAACGGTCCTGAAGGATAATCCGCTCCTGACGACCCGTATCCCCGGCCGCAAGACCCATCATCCGGTCCGGATCATACTGGATTCCATGGCCCGGACGCCGCTTGGTGCCCGAATCTTCGAGACCCTGGGGGAAAGCCCGGTATGGATCGTGACGGGGCCCCGGGCTCAGAAAAGCCGGGTCCGGGCCCTCGAAAAGCAGGGTGCCCGGGTGTTCCGGTTGCCGGCCGGGGAAGAGAACGACGGTGTGGAACTGAGGGATTTGTTGTCCCGTCTCGTGGAGGAGAGGGTGTTGACCCTTCTGGTCGAAGGTGGATCGCGTATCACCGCAGCCTTTGTCCGGAAGAGGGCGGTCGACCGGATCCGCCTCGTCATCGCCCCTATGATCATCGGTGGTCGCGATGCGATCGGCTGGGTGGGGGGGGATTGTCCCGAACTCCTCACCGAAGCGTGGAGGTTGAACCGGCCTCTCCGGACGAACAGGCTGGGCGAGGATCTCCTGGTATCCGTGGATCTGTGGGACGCGGATCGACTCTCGGAAACCGGCGGGACAGCGAAGATCCCGTCCCCTGAAAGGAACGCCTGATGTTTTCCGGTATCGTCGAAGTGACCGCCAAAGTCCGCGAAGCCACGTTACGGAACAAGGGTATGCGCCTTGTCGTGGGAGAGGTCCCGTTTGCCGACGCGCTCGCCCCCGGAGAGTCGATATCCGTCAACGGGGCCTGCATGACGGTCACCGCGACGGGAAAGGACTGGTTTGCGGTCGACGTCTCCCTGGAATCCCTGACTGTGACCCGGATGGGGGAGTACAAGGTCGGGGAAACCTTGAACCTCGAAAGGCCCCTCAGACTATCGGACCGGCTCGGGGGACACCTGGTCCTTGGACATGTGGACGGACTGGGGATTCTCGAGGAACGGAAGGCCGACGGGGATACGACGTTCATGACCGTTTCGATCCCCTATGTCCACCGGGCCTATGTCATCCCGAAGGGGTCGATCACGGTTGAAGGCATCAGCCTGACCGTCAATACGATCGTGGACTCGCAGACCCCTCCCGGCTGCCGGATCGGGCTTGCGATCATCCCCCATACACTGAAGGTGACCAATCTTGCGGACCGTAAGCCCGGGGACAGGATCCAGCTGGAATACGATGTGGTCGGGAAGTATATCCTTCGCGCGAAGGAAACGGGCCTGTCCGGTATCCCGGGGCTCGGAGGGGGTTGACACTTGGGACGGACGGCCATTTCGGAAGAAGGCTCCCCGAGGCGATGTCCGGTTTGCGGGACGCCGCTCGCAGGTCCCGGGTTCGAGCGGCGGGCTTTCTGTTCGCGGCGCTGCCGGGAAATCGATCTCATGAAATGGCTGAACGAGGAATACCGCATTCGGGAAGAAAGGTCGGAAGGATATGACGAAGACACTTCAGACGGGGAACGGGACCCCTGAGCCAATGGGCAATGGTTCTGAGGCCCCCGTTAAGAAGGGCAGACTTTACGGGATCGGGGTCGGCCCCGGAGACCCCGATCTCCTGACGCTTGGAGCGGTCCGGATCCTGGAGTCCGTCCCGACGCTGGCCCTCCCGAAATCCGTCTCGGACGGAGGTTCGCTCGCCCTGGCGGTCGTCGAACCGGTGCTTTCGAAGCGCCCGGTTCCGGTCGGCAGGATCGAACTCGTCTTTCCCATGACGAAAGACAGGGTGATTCTCGAGGAGGCCAGAAACGCAAACGCCCGCTTGCTAAGAGAGGCGCTGGAGTACGGGGACGTTGCGTTCATCAGCGTGGGAGACATCCTTTTCTACTCGACCTTCGGGAACCTTCTCGAGGGCCTCCGGCCGATCCTGCCGGACCTGTCCGTCGTGGTGGTGCCCGGCATCACCTCCATTTCGGCTGCGACGGCTCTTCTCGTGACGCCTCTCGTCCAGGGTTCGGAGAGTTTCGCCGCGGTGCCCGCGACCTACCAGCCGGAGACTCTGGGTACGATTCTCGATCTCCACGAAACGGTCGTCCTCATGAAAATCCATCGCGTATTTCCACAGATTCTCGATCTCCTCCGAAAACGGGGGCTTGCGGAACGCACCGTCTATCTGGCGGAAATCGGGACCGACCGGCAGGAGATTGTCCGGGATATCGGGCAGCTGGAGGGGCGGACCTTGCCGTACATGTCCCTCCTGATCGTCCGGAAGAACGGTTTTCGCCCGGAATCAGCGTGATTCCCGTCTCCGACAGAAACGACGCGCGTGAGTACGCAGAAGGCGCCTTCCTGAGGGCAAGCGCGATGTGGGCGCTCGCGGGGCTTACCGGGGCGTTCGGGACTATGTTTCTGGATTTTTCACGAGGGCATTTCGATTTTGTCTCGCTCTCGCGTGAATTGACTCTGGGCCTGGCAGGGGGGGTTCTGGGTCTCGGACATTCGAGGTACCAGTATTTTCTGCTGGAGAGTTTCCCCGGCCATTACGCGGATCTCGCCCGCCTTTCGAAGGAGGGGTGGACACTGTGGAAAGGACGTCAGGGAGCCTCACATGTCCGACCGGTGGTCCATCCGGGAAGGGGCTGGGCTCCTCTGGCCTATGGAGGAGCCTTGCTCATGATCGTGGGCCTGGCCGTCCTCCTCTATCGGGGATTCCCGCCGGTTTCGTCGGCTTTTTTCGCTTTAGGGGGTTTTTTTCTGGCGCGCGTCATATTCTGGAAGCGCGCCGTTGATCTTTGGAAATCGGAAAGGAGTGGATGACCTTGGCATCCGAGAAACGCATGTTCAATATCCGGACCGGGACGGTCTATTTTGTCGGGGCAGGGCCAGGTGCGGCGGACCTCTTGACGGTACGGGCAGTGCGAATCCTGGAGAGGGCCGGCCGGGTCGTCGTGGCCGGCTCCCTGGTTCCCCAGGAGGACATGGGGGCATTGGCTCCCAAGGCCCAGTGGATCGATTCTGCGGGACTGACCCGGGAGGCGATCATCGAAGCGCTGTCCGAGGGGGTTCACCGAGGTGAGGTCGTCGTCAGGCTGGCGTCGGGGGATCCCTCCCTGTATGGGGCCATGGCGGAAATGACCACCGAACTCGACCGGCGGGAAATCCCGTGGGAGGTCGTTCCGGGCGTCAGTTCGGTCTTCGCCTGCGCTGCGGCTCTGGGGCGCGACCTGACTCTTCCCGAAGTGAGCCAGACGGTGATCCTGACCCGGACCGGCTCCCGAACCCCCATGCCGCCCGGGGAAGACCTCGAATCCCTGGCCCGCCACGGGGCCACCCTCGTGATTTTTCTTTCCATCGACCGGATCGACGAACTCGTCGACCGCCTCATGACGGTGCTTCCTCCCACGACCCCGGCGGCGGTCGTTGCCCGGGCCTCGTGGGAAAACGAGATCATCGTCCGGGGGGATCTCGAAACCATGCCCCCGATGGTCAAGGCGGCCCGGATCCATCGCCAGGCGCTCATGATCGTCGGGCGCGTTCTCGACCCCGAACTCCGGTCGATCGCCCGGAGCCGGCTCTATGCGGCCGACTTCAGCCACGGGTTCCGGGACGCATCGGCTCCTCCTCCACCGGAATCCTGACCGTCGGCCGCGATAAGTCCGTGAAGGATTGTGATGGCAGAACGGTCAAGGAAAAGAGACGAGGATCGATTTCCCCGAAAGTCCCATACTGCGATTTCGGAGAGAATCTTGTGGTCTGAGAGATATACGTGTCTTTTGTCAGACGGGTGCCCCAAACCGGTAGGGATAAGATGAAAATCCTGCTTGTCGAAGATGAAGCCAAGACGGTGACCTTCCTCAAAAAGGGTCTCTCGGAAAACGGATTCGTCCTCGATGTGGCTCAAGACGGAGAGACGGGTCTTCATCTGGCAACGGAACTGTCCTACGACCTTGTCATCCTCGACGTCTTGCTTCCGGAACGGGACGGCTGGGACGTCCTTCAAAAGCTGCGCGAACGCGACCGGAACATGCCGGTTCTTTTTCTGACGGCCCGGGATTCCGTTCCGGACCGGGTCCGGGGACTGAAAGCGGGGGCCGACGACTATCTCGTCAAGCCCTTCGCCTTTTCCGAGCTCTTGGCCCGCATTTGGACGATCCTTCGCCGAAACGCAAAACGAGACAACGAATTCCTGCGCTTTGCCGGCCTCGAAATGGATCTTCTGCGCCGGACGGTCTTCCGGGATACGAAACGACTCGATCTCACCGCCAAGGAATTTCTCCTGCTCGAACTGTTCCTGCAACACCCCCAGGAAGTGCTGTCCCGGACCTTTATTGCTGAACGGGTTTGGGACATGAATTTCGACAGCGACACCAACACGGTGGATGTGGCTGTCCGACGCCTCAGGAAAAAAGCGGACGATCCGTTTCCACAAAAACTCATTCACACGATCCGGGGCATGGGATACATTCTTGAAGACCGCTCCTGACCTGAAAAAAAGTCGGTTTCGCCTGAAAGGCGTCAAATCTCTCGCGTTCCGGCTCACGCTTCTCTACACCCTCACGAGTGCCGGCCTCATCTTGTTCGTCACCGGATTCCTCTACGCGGACCTCTCCCGAAAGCTGAACAAGGAAGATACCCAGTTCCTTGCGGATAAAGTCTTCGTGTTTCGCTCGATCCTGGCCAACCGTTACGGGGACCCCGAAGATCAAAGAGAGGATTTCAAGGAAGATCTGAACATGGATTTGAAGAGGGAGGGGACGGTGCAGGTTTTTCCCAGGATCTACGTGCGGGTTCTTACCCTCTCCGGCCGGGTCATCATGGAAAGCCGCGGTATACCCGATTCCCTTCGCAAGGTGCAATATCCGGTGTCCATATCGTCCGGGGCCATTCCCCGGATATGTAGCCCGGTCCGCGTCGGCCGCGAAGGCGCGTTCTGCGTTATCAGCGCCCGGGCCGCATTCGGATCCCACGGTGAAGATCGCGCCATCCTTCAAATCGCCCTCGACCAGACCCGGGAAGAGAGCCTTCTTAAAGACTACCGATACACGATGGCCCTGGTCCTAATCGCTGGCATCCTGGGCTCCGCGGTTCTGGGATATGTTTTGACCCGTATGGGTATGTCGCCCTTGACGAGAATGATCGGCGCCATCGAGCGGATCCGGTCCCCCCAACATTATCCCCGTATCGTTGGAGACGACCAGCCCTGGGAGCTCGTGCCCCTGGTCGACGCATTCAACAATATGCTCGATCGCCTCAGGGAGTCGTTCGAACGCCTTTCCCAGTTTTCCGCCGACCTGGCGCACGAGCTTCGGACCCCGATCAACAATCTGCGGGGCGAGGCCGAAGTGACGCTCCTCAGGCACCGAAGCGATAAGGAGTATCGGCATACCCTCGAATCCAGCCTCGAAGAACTCGGCCGCCTCTCGAGGATGATCGACAGTCTTCTGTTCCTGGCTCGATCGGAATCGGACCGGAGCCTCGTGAACTTGATCGTCTTCGAGGCGCGACAGGAAATCGAAAAGATCACTAGCTTCTTCGAAGCGTACGCCGAAGAAAAGGGGGTCTTTGTCGAAGTTCGCGGTTCCGCGTCGCTCCGGGCGGACAGGGAACTCTTCCGGAGAGCCATGGGTAATGTGCTCGAAAACGCCTTGAACTACACTCCCTCGGGAGGCAAGGTCGTTTTGACCGTCCGGTCCGGCTCAGGTCTGGTCGAAATCGCCGTCGTCGACACGGGACAGGGGATCGCCCCCGAGCATTTGCCGAAGGTTTTCGACCGTTTCTACAGGGTCGATCCGGCGCGGGAACGCTCCGACAGGGGGGCCGGGCTCGGGCTGTCCTTGGTGCGTTCCATCATGGCGCTTCACGGCGGTTCCGTGGGGATCCGGAGCACCTTCGGACACGGCACGGAAGTCCTTCTCCGCTTCCCCTTCGACCCGACTTCCCCAACATGACGGCATTGTCATCTTCCGGTCAGAAACCTGTACGGATCAATTCGCTACCCTAAGATGTGTTTTATGTGGAAACTGATCGACCTTAGACTTTAGCGAGTCGTTATCCAAACAGGCTCCAAGGTGAAGAAGCCATGTCTCCAATCAAGCGTCAGCCCTATTTAGGGATGGACCGGGGGTATTCCCAAGCCGCCGAGGCGCGGTTCGAGCTTTCCGGAAACAGAACCACGATCGAAGCCCTCTGTGATCGACCGGCGACCAAGCCCCTGATCTGCGTCATTGAGGATGAACCCGATCAGATCGACATCCTGAGAACGGTGTTCGAACGAGAAGGATACGAGTTTGTATCGGCACGGGACGGCGAAGAAGCCATCTGGGTTTTGCGACGGGTCTCGGGAAGTGGAAAACCGGTCCTGGTCATCCTCGATCTCGTCCTGCCGGGCCGTTCCGGTCTTGAAATTTGCCGATTCATCCGGTCGAACGCCGCCTTGAGCGATATCCCTATCCTCGTTGTTTCGGCAAAGTCTGGAGCCGATATCCGCGTGAATATTTTGGATGACGGGGCCGATGATTTCATGGCCAAGCCGTTCAGCAATCGGGAGTTGTTGGCGCGAGTTGGAGCCCTGATACGCCGTTGTATGAAAGAGGAAAAGAGGACCCTGAGTCCGGTCCGATTCTCGTTCGGTCCCCTGTCGGTCAACACGGAAAAATTGGAGGTGCTCCTAAACGGTCATGAAATATTCCTGACGAGGCTCGAATTTTCCATCCTCCATTATCTGATCCTCCAACAGGGGAAAATTGTCGAAAAGGACGAATTGATCGATTTCCTTTGGGACGGGAAAGAACCGGTTGGAGACGATAACCTGAAAACCCACATCTATGCCCTCCGGAAAAAACTCAAAGACCATCCCGAGCGTCCTCTATTCATCGAAACGATGAGAGGGTTCGGGTATCGGTTCAAGGCCCTCTGGGAACTCTGACGGCGATTCGTTTCTTCCGTTCCTTTCAAATGTGAAAACCTCTTCGGCCGCCTTCCATAATCCGGAAAAAAGTGATTTCCCTGTCTTCTAGCCGATCCTTTTTTCAAATGGACCTCAAGAATTTATGAATCAAGGATCCATGACACCTGCTTCACCGACAGTTCACTTGACATTTTCAAAACCCTCCTATTCTCGAATCAGATTTTTTTCCTCGTTTTTAAATGAACACTTTTTCCGTGGGTTGATCGGATGTCTTTACTGCGTTCAGAGAAGAGGAGGAAGGGAATGTTTCGAAAGAACAAAGGCGCCAGACAGATTGTCGTTTTAGCGGGAATTCTCATGTGTTTCGATTGGACGGGGAGTCTGTCCTGGGGGCAGACTCCGGCGTCCCCGGCGAGCGAAAACAGTCTCGGCGGGAAGGACGGATCCGGAGGCCAGACTCAAGCCTCATCCGTCATTTATGGGACCGTGACGTCGTCAAAAGACAAAAAGCCTCTTTCACAAGTTTCGATTGTTCTGGAAAACGAGGATACCGGGCACCTGATTACCAAGGTGTCCGACGGCCAGGGGTCGTTTATTTTTTCGTCCCTCTCTCCGGGAAGCTATAAAATTTTAGTGGGGGGCGGAAGTTTTTCCATTCAAAAGAAAGAAGGGATCTTGAAAGCGGGCATGGTCGGTGAGATGAACTTCCAGGTCACTCCGTTGTCGCATGGCCACTCGGACCTTTTGGGGACGATTTACGAAGAGCATGGCACCCATCGGATTCCCATTGTGGCCCAAATGGCGATCAAAAACGTTAAAACGGGTGAGATCTACACGATATCGTCCAATACGGCGGGAACGTTCTCTCTGAACAAGGTCCCCGCAGGGGAATACCGTGTCCAGGTGGTCAAGAAAGGGTACCTGCCTGTTGTGGAGACCGTCGCCGTCAACGGGAAGACGGTTCACGATATCAAGGTGGATGTGAACCGTATGGCCGAGGCGAACATCAACGCCAACGCGGATAAGAAAATCAAGGACACGACCGGTGCCATCGCGGTTGTCGGACGAAAGACGTTTGAGACTTGGCAGACCACGGGCATCGGTTTTGCCCTGTCGAATCAGCCCGGCATCAACTACTATTCCCGTTCGGGAGCCAACGGGGTGACCGGCGGTATGAACTACTTCACCTGCCGGGGATATTCGACCGGAGGTTCGAACACGGCCCCGTCCGGGGGATCGAACATCGAGTTCACCGTCGAAGGGGTTCCCTTCAACGAAAACCAGGACGGAGGCATGGTCTACGATCTGAACCTCTTCAACATCAACATCGCCTCGGTCGACATCGAGCGGGGGGTGACCACCGCAAGCAAGCTTTACAACTACGCGTCCGGGTGTTCGGTGGATATTCACCTGATGCAGCCGACCAAGGACGCCTATTCCCAGTTGACTGCCGGTTACGGGTCCTATGATCAGATCTACTCCTCCTACATCACCAACACCGGGATCAACGAAAATACCGGTATCGGTGCCTACAATGCTCTTTCAATCCTCAATCAGCAGGGATTCCAGGAATATACCGGCCTCCAGGAATACCAGGACTACGCAAACGTCTCGAAATACCTAGAAAACGGTAAGATCAGCCTCATGTTCACCGGGGCCTACAAGAACTATGACCGGGGATCCTCGACCTCGCTCCAGAACTTCCAGCAATTCGGCCCCAGCTACAACGGTCTGCCGAACGGAGAGAACACCTCCTATCCGTCGGGAACCGCCGTGCCCGATTCTCCCTATTACAAGGATTGGCTCTCCCAGCGCTACATGGTCACTCTTCAGGGAGACGACCAGCTAAACAGCACCGTCTGGGTCAAAAACAATGCATTTGCGCTCGTGATGCCCGAAGGTATCATCTTGGTTCCGGTCGGGATGGTCGGATCGGCCGTATCCGGACCAGACGGGACGGGCTTCCAGCAAGTCTCTCCCTCCTATGGAGGGGTGTGCGGAGGAACCCCGGCGGCCTGCGCTACGCCCTTCAACTTCACCTACATCCAGGGCGAGGGGTACAAGGTGGGAGACATCGCCGAAACGGCCATCACCACCAACAAGACAAACAAGGTCCACATGGGGACGCGTTTGTCCTACAACAACACTTTGTACGGCAATGTCCCCATCGGGACGAACAAGATCACGGGCAATGCCGGGGGATCGAACCTGATGACCACGATCGGGGGCTACATCGAAGATCACTATCGGCCGACCGACGAATGGTTCCTCTCTGCCGGGGTCCGTGTGATGGCGGTGAGCCAGCAGTACGTGAACTCCCTCATGTCCGGGGCTCAGACCAGCCTTAACTTGGCGCAGGGCGGAAATGCCGCCTACGCCGCAGTCGCCGGGCAGAGCTTCGTCGTGCCTCTTCCGCATGTAGGCGTCAACTGGTACCCCACCGATCACTGGAAGGTTTACGTCAACGCGGGGCAGTCTTACTCGGCTCCCAGCCTTCAGTTCTTCGAGCTGGCTCCAGGAACACCGTCGAATGCCACGAACATCAAGCCTGAAATCGTCAACGACGTCGAAATCGGGACCCGTTATTCGACGGAGAAAGGCTTTGTGGCCTTCGACGTTTATAACGACTACATCAACAATATGTTCACCACTACCCTCCAGATCCTTCCCGGCGGGGTGACCAATACGATCCCGTCGTCCGCAGGGATCGCCGAGATGCGCGGCTTCGAAGCCGAATTCAAGCGGGATCTTCCGGCCGGCTTCAGCGTCGATGGAAACTTTTCCGTCGTCGACGCCTACTTTGTCAGTGCCGAATACGGTTTGGGGACCACCTCAATTCTAAGCAACTCCGGAGACCCGCTTCCGTTCGTGCCCAACATGCTGGGGAACCTTGATCTGAACTATGCCAAGGGAGACTGGCACGTGACTATCAATGAGCGGTACACCGGGATGATGAACGTCATCGATACGAGCGGTGGACCGACGGGAACAGGCAACATTCAGGAGAACGCCCCTGGATACTGGGCGACCAATATTCTCGTCGCTTACGATCTTCCGAAGGTGTCTTGGTACAAGAGCGCCCAGCTCTTCTTCAACGCTTTCAATCTTCTGAACACCAACTACTATGAACCCGCCTTCCTCGCTCCGGGAGCGGGTAACGCCGAAACCATGTTCGTCTACCCCGGGGAGCCGATCAACGTCTTCGGTGGGGTCACGATGACCTTCTGATTTCGTAAAGGAACCAGATCCTCATTAAAAAGGGGGCTTTTCTTGGCCCCCTTTTTAATGTCCCGAAGGATGTTCGGGATTCCCTGTCACACGATCTTCACCTTGTCTTCACCGAATTTTTTAATGTGTCCGGATATCGTGCATGAAGAATGCGTTTCAGTTTTTCATTTCAAATCAAGGAGAGATCCAGATGGATGGCCTCGAATACCTTCTTAAAGGCGGACCGATCATGTACATCCTTCTTCCGATGTCTGCGCTCGCGATCACCGTCATCATCGAACGCTACGTGTATCTTCGGAAGGAAAGGGAGGGCGTCCTCAGGATTTTGGACGTTCTGTGGAAAAGCACAAAACGAGAGACAAAGCCGAACGAAATCCGCCGGGTTCTCGAGGAAAGCCAGAAGGGCCACCTCATTGTGGGTAAGATTTTGTCGCCCTTTCTCGACCATAAATTGTCCGGAGACGATCTTGAGCATATGGTGGCCGCCAGAGCCCTGTTTGAGGAAAAAAGGCTCAAGGAGCGCATGTGGTTTCTGGACACGACCGTTACGATGGCTCCCCTCTTGGGACTCTTGGGAACCATCATGGGGATTATCAGATCTTTCCATGTCATGTCCATTTCTGGCCTTGGAAAACCGGCGCAGATCACGGGAGGCGTGGCGGAAGCCCTGATCGCCACGGCGACCGGGCTTGTCATCGCGATTCTTTCCCTTGGAATTTTCAATCTTTTGAACACGATGATACGGGAAATCCGCAATTCGATCGAATCCGCTTCCAGGCTCCTCTTCTCACTTCGGGATCACTTGGAAGAGGTTCCGGAGATGACAGCAGCTCCATCCGTCGCCAAGGAGAACAAGGGAGCGGTGCCGGGTGAACCCGCATATCAGATGAGATGACGATGTGAAGCACATTTTTAGGGAGATGCGATGAGGTTGTTCTCGGACCACGGAGAGGAAGAAAGAGCGCGGATTGAATTGATTCCGATGATCGACATCATGTTCTTTCTCCTGGTCGTCTTTATTTTCATTTCCATATCACTGGTCAAATTGAACGGCATCATGCTGAATCTCCCGAAAGCGGCGTCCCAGCCGCTCCAGAAAAAAGAGAAGACCATCAATATCTCGATTCGGGAAGACGGTTCCCTTTTTATGGGAACGACGCCGGTGACCCAAATGCAGCTTAAAAGCGGTCTTGAGGCGATTCCCAAGGACCCTTCCGTCCAGGATGAGATCATTATCAGCGGAGACAAGGATTCCCACCTCCAAAAGCTGGTCGATGTCATGAATCTTTGCAATTCCCTTGGGTTTTCCAATGTTTCGATTCGGACTCAGCCATGACGGCGGACGAGGCACTGAAAAGACCGAAGACCCTGCTTTATGGACTTCTGGTCGTCGTTCTGTCGATAGAATGGATCACCCTGCGCATGATTCATATACAAAAAGAGCAGGGACTGTTCGAAAAGGATCATGAGCCGCTCAAGATTGCCCTTGTTTATCCCCAACCCCCGAAAGCGGCCCCCGTGCCGCCTCCTCCAAAGCCCGTTTCGAAAATGGTCAAAAAGGTCGTGAAAAAAAGCGTTCGTCCCAAGCGGATGGTTCCCCCGACGCTGCCACCAGAAATGTCGTCCTCGGAAAACGTGCTGGCGGCGGCTTCTGGACAGAGGGTTTCTTTGGGGTGGAGCGAAAGCCTTCCAGTCGAAGGGACTCCTTCGGACTATGCTCCCCCCCGCCTCTTGAGCAAAGTGGATACGTCACGCCTATATACGCAGAAAATGAAGGATTCGGATGAAGAAGGGGATGTCGTCATCAAAGCCTGGATCGATAAGAGAGGGTATCTCACCCGTTACAAAATCCTCATTCCATCCGTCTATGACGATATCAACAAGTCCTCGATCGATGTGATGAAGACGCTTAGGTTTCAGGCAGCGACGTATCAGGGAAAACCCGTCGAAGGACAGTTCCAGTTGAATTTCCGGTATCGGATCCAAAATATGTGAGGAAAACGTCATGAAAGGAAGACCCCAATCCTGGTCCCTATTCATTGTCAGGATCGTTGCGGTATGTATCGCAGGTTTCTTTTTTTCTGGAAAAAGCTTTGGGGACGATGGAAACAAAACCTTGGGGCACGACAATTCGGCTGTTCTGGATATTTTGCCGGGACCGAATCATACGTTGGGTATACGGAATCTGATGGCCCATTACAAGTTGATCGTGTCTCGCATAGACATTGACCATTCCGATTCGGTGTCCCCGATTACCATTAAAGTCCAATTCGTTCTCCCGGCTCCAAAATTCTGTCATGTGTCTCCCAAACATGCGGATAATGACCGGAACCGGATGGAGGCTATCTGGCAAGCGGAACCCTCAAGATCTTTTGAGCCGGTTAATATGTGGGCCAAGGATCTGTCGAACGGTCACATTGAGGACTTTCTTCCCGTCGACTGCCCTTCCTGAGTATCGTTTCATCGGGCATTTCGGTGATATCGTCCCTTGTTCCAAGGATCCGGATTTCGTCTTTGAATCTTGGTCGGTTGCCAATCCGATCGGATGTCTTCTTCTCCGTCAGGCCCCGATCATCTCAATGAACCCATTGACATTGGAAAAGGAATCCGTCGGGATCTGATCGCGATGAGATCGCTTATGTCCTGAGGAAGAAAACTGCGGGGGTTCGATCCTCTTGGCCGATCGAAAGGTGGCCTAAACACAGATCGATGAAAAAGCCGGAGTGGATCAGGATTGCATGATTTTAAGGAGGGATCTGATCGCATCGTCGGTCGGGAGGCCTAGGGCGCACCCAACGGCACCGTCCGTCCGGCTTCCGAGAAGTATGTCTTGGTTCCACAGAAGGGTGGGGGAGGTATAGTTCCCGAACGGATGCCCGGACGGGAGCCGTTCCGGATCGACATAATCGAAGGCGATCCCCGCTTCCTCAAGGAGTCGAACGATGCGGGGCGCTTCCGGGCAACTTGCGAATGCGATCAAGGTGACCATTGTGTCGATTTGTCTCGGGCGGAAATCCGTGGATCTCAGTCGGTAATTGCGCCGAGCGAGGCGCTCTTCACGAGTTGTCGGTACTTCGCCATGACCCCCCTCGTATAGCGGGGTGCCGGGGGAGTCCAGGCTTTCCGCCGGGACGCGAGTTCCTCAGCGGGAACCTCAAGGTCGATCCGGTTTCGATCGGCGTCGATCGTGATGCTGTCCCCTTCCTTCACGAACGCGATCTGGCCTCCGACCGCCGCTTCGGGGGACACGTGCCCCACGACGAGACCATAAGTCCCCCCCGAGAACCGTCCGTCGGTGATCAGTCCGACGCTGTCCCCCAGCCCTTCCCCGATCAAAGCGGAGGTGGGAGAGAGCATCTCTCTCATTCCCGGTCCCCCCTTGGGACCCTCGTACCGGATGACGACGACGTCCCCGGGATGAATTTTCCGGTCGAGAATCGCTTCCATGCAGGACTCTTCCGAATCGAACACCCGTGCAGGTCCCGTGATTTTCCGGTGCCGTATCCCGGAGATCTTGGCCACCGAGCCTTCGGGGGCCAGATTGCCCTTCAGGATCGCCAAGTGCCCTTCCTTGTAGACCGGGCGGTCAAAGGGCCGGATGACGTCCTGGTTCGCCGAAGGGGCCGCAGGAACGGATTTCAGGACGTCGGAAAACTTTTCACCGGTGATCGTCAGGACGTCGCCGTGCAGGAGTCCACGGTCGAGGAGCATCCGCATGACAAGGGGTATGCCCCCGGCTTCGTGGAGCTGTGTCGCGACGTATTTTCCCGAAGGCTTCAGATCGCAGAGGACAGGCACCTTGTGCCGTACCGCCTCGAAATCGTCGATGGAAAGGGGGACCTCCACCGAATGGGCGATGGCCAGGAGGTGGAGGACAGCATTGGTCGAGCCTCCGATCGCCATCACGACCGCGATCGCGTTTTCGAACGCCTTTCGGGTCAGGATATCCCGCGGACGGATCCCCGCCTTGACGGCCCGGACCAACACCTCTGAAGACCGGCCGGTGCTTTCGAGTTTCTCCATGTCCTCGGCCGCCATGGTCGATGTGTAAGGAAGACTCATTCCCAAAGCCTCGATGGCCGAGGACATGGTGTTCGCCGTGTACATTCCCCCGCAGGCTCCGGCGCCAGGACAGGCATGGCGCTCGATCTCGACTAAGGTATGCGCGTCCATCTTGCCGGCCGTATAGGCGCCCACCGCTTCGAAGGCGCTGACGATCGTCAGGTCCATGCCATCGTAGTGACCTGCCTTGATCGTTCCGCCGTACACGAAGATGGAGGGGATGTTCAGGCGCCCCATGGCGATCAGGGCCCCGGGCATGTTTTTGTCGCACCCTCCGATCGCGATGAGACCGTCCAGGCTCTGTGCATTGGCGACCGTTTCGATCGAGTCTGCGATGACTTCGCGGGACACCAGGGAGTACTTCATGCCCTCCGTTCCCATGGAAATGCCGTCTGAGACAGTGATCGTGCCGAACGTCTGGGGCATCGCACCTGAAAGGAAGAGCGCCTCTTCCGCCCGCTTTGCCAGAGCGTTGAGCCCCATGTTGCAGGGGGTGATGGTGCTGTATCCGTTTGCGACGCCGACGATGGGTTTTTCGAAGTCGTCGTCCTGGAACCCCATGGCTCTGAGCATTGCCCGGTTGGGGGAGCGTTGGACGCCTTCGGTTATGATTCGGCTTCGATAGGATTTGGGCACGCAGACCTCCTCTAGGATCGTCATGGGCGTTACGCGGGCACATCAAGATCAGCCTGCTCTCGTTTCTCTAAATCTATCAAAGATTCGGGATGGGGAAAAGATCTCCCCCTGTAAGGGTTCCCCATGACGGTCACGTTCGGAAGAGGGTGCGCTTCTGAACAGAGTTTTGACTTGACAGTCATCAAGATGGTGCTAAAGTGACACCATGAGAACATCAAGGGGAGACTGAACGTGAGTGGCCCGGCGAGCGTCCCCGGGATGAAACGATTGTTATTGGGATGGATGCGTTTTTCCCCCGGGATCCCGAACGATTCCTCCGGATTTTTTCTAAAAGCGGGCTTTCGAATGAAGAGATTTTTTCCTGGCTGCCGTGAGATCCCTTTATATGCCACACTCTCTTCGGCTCGCCGCCGACCGATCCCCCTTTCCACTCATGTGTCTGTTTTTCCAGTGTTATACAGCCGTTGGTCTCTACCGTTCCTCCAATGTCCCCGCATGGCCCACTTTCTCCTGTTTCCCCGGAGTGACGGAAGCCATTTCGGGGTTAAGGGCCCGTTCTAAAGACGGATGACTATGGATGGCCCCGGGATCCCACTTAATCCGGAAACCGAAGGCGTGTTGTCTCTTTCGCGTCGACCGAGCGGAAACGGTTCCCCCATCAGCCCTGTAAGGGAAAGACCGTTTCTGCGCTCAAGGATTCAGGCGGATCGGACCGGAACCCACCGTCATTCTGGACAACAACGTGTCAGGGATCCCTCTCCACGGAAGACATCCTATAAGGTTCACAAGAGGGGAACAGGAATAAGACAGGAGTCATGAACGCCTCATCATGTTGGTTGCAG